>JAZJZL010000252.1:0-11472 GCA_040389845.1 Bacteroidota bacterium | reverse complement strand
CCGTTCGTCTTTATCTTTTGTTCAATATCGTTCATTATAATCAATCAGGGGGGTAGCTTATTTGAAGCTGACCAATATTTCAAAAACAGCCATATCGAACTCTTTATCGATAGCATTGGCAGCGATAGCCTCTATTTCGGCATCAGCTGGATCCGTATTGTGGAAAAAGCTCATAACCGGATAAAACAACTCTTTCAGTTCCGAATCTTCAGGCAAGTTTTTTGCAACCTTTGCAATTTCCGAAACCGGGCTTTCCATCAAGGCCTGGTTCGATATTATCGGCTCATAAATGCGATACTCATCCTGGAACTCGTCTTCATCAACCAATAAGAACTCTTTTAAGTAATCTTCCAGTCCCGGTTCAATTTCCTCATCCTCACATTCATTCAGGTATAGCAACAGGTTGAGCAGCTCGGTACCGCGGTCAAGCGTTTCTTCTTCAATAGCTTCCCATTCAGGTGAATCGAGGTAATCCTCTTCCAGTTTCTTTACGTCTGCGCTGAAGAAGTTCACTAAGATCAGGTCAAAAAACACCTCCCGTAAAACTTCAAGCTGTGGGTAATCGTCGAAAACCCCGTCCATCATATCCACTTTGCTCATGAAATCTTCTTCGGAGTCGAACACACCAGCTATTACATCTGCAAATGGTTCAGCATTAAAGCTGCTGTATTCAGAAAATGCCGTCAGCGCGGCTTCTATGGCTGATTCTACTTTTGGGTCTATCATTGGTTTATTGTTTATAAAGGTGATTATTGTTAGTGGTTAACAACACTTTTCCTTTTAAGTTCTGCCCGATGTAAGGCGAGTTATATGATTTGGATTTGTTATTGGTCTTATTATATTCCCATTCCAGCTCTGAATCGAACAATACCAGATTGGCATCATTTCCTTCAGCGACAGATGGTATTTCTACATTTAAGATTTCACGCGGAGCAATAGCCATTTTCTCGATAATCAAATCAAGATCCAATCCCGCTTTAAGCGCCAGCGAGAATGCTGTTTGCAAACCTATGATGCCAAATTCGGCAACCTCAAATTCAACCGCCTTAAATTCCACCTCATGAGGCGTATGCTGCGATACGATAGCGTCAATGGTACCGTCTTTCAATCCTTTCAGCAAGGCTTTCACGTCATCGCGGGTGCGCAATGGCGGCTTAACCTTGTACAGGCTATCAAAACCCAATAGCGCCTCGTCTGTAAGCACCAGGTGATGTGCTGCCACATCGCAGGTAACTTCAATTCCTTTGCGTTTAGCCTCCCTTATCAGTTCGACAGAGCGTGTGGTAGATATGGTAGTAAAATGTATTCTTGAACCGGTATATTCTGCCAGGTAAAGGTCTCGTGCAATCATTAGTTCCTCTGCCAATGGCGGAATACCCTTCATGCCCAAAATGGTGCTTATCTCCCCTTCGTTAACCTTTGCTTTGCCGGCTATTGCTGTATCCTCAGGATATGACAAAATCAACGCGTCAAAACCCTGAGCGTACAATAAAGCGCGTTCCATCAGGCCTGCGTCCTGTACAGGGCGATTGCCATCAGTAAATGCTTTTGCGCCGCTTAAAAACATATCGAACATTTCGGCCAGGTCTTTACCCTCGCGTTTGTAAGATATGGCACCGAGTGGATAAACGTCTACCAAATTACGCCTGGCGCGGTTCATAAGGTACTCAATTTCTGCTTTGGAATGTACCGGTGGAACAGTATTCGGCATCAACGCAATACCTGTGAAGCCACCTGCGGCAGCGGCAGCCGTACCTGTTTTTAAATCCTCTTTGGTTTCAAGTCCCAGCTCGCCGATATTGCAGTTTAGGTCGAAAAAACCCGGCGACAGATGTTTGCCTTCCCCTTCAATCAATTCCGCATCAGCTTCAAGGCCCGGCGCTATTTTTGTAATGATTCCTTTCTCAATCAAAACATCGGCAACCTGGCCGTTATAAGGTGAATTTGGGTCGGTAATTGTTACGGATTTAATAAGCAAATTCATTTACTATGCTTTAGAGGTGGGTTTTTATCCATTTACGACTGGCTGACTTACCTTGCTGACATTGGTCTTATAGAACCTAATCAGCAGTATTTCGGCTGCCAGGAAAATCAGTGCCAAAATTATACAAAGTTTCCATAATTGTAAGCCGAAATTTGTTTCCGTTACGCCACTGTTCAGCGAACCCTTGCCGCCTTCCAAAATTTCGCTTACCTGCGGCACAGCTAAAGCCAGCTGTGCATTGCTTAAATAGCTCATATCCGACTCGCTCCTGTTATCATTAAACGCAAGTACAGCAACGGTACTGTCTGCTTTTTTAAGATCGTATATGCCTGTCTCATGCAATTGGTCGGCCACATAAACCAGTGTACTTCCCTCCTGCTGGCGGGTATCGGGTATAACGCTTTGCTGGCCTTTTACTAATTTCAACAACTGTTTCTCATTGGTTTCAACCGGCGGAGCTTCGATGCTTTCGTCTTTTCCGAGGGTATAAAATAATGGAAGGTCGTGGCCGCTTAACAATGCAATCCTGAACATAAGGGGCACAAACAAAGCGTGACGTGGCAGGGCGCTGAAATCCTCGTTAAGCGGTACAGCCGATACATATACGTGTCCTTTCCTGGAGTTATATCCCGCCCAAAATGTTTTATTGCCGGGTAAGCTCATCAGGTTTTCTGTGCGATTGCCGGTTGAGGTGCTTAGGGCATAATATTTCTTTACGACCGGCAGCTCCGGGTTTTGCGGGAAACTTTCGAAAATGCCTTTAAATACCTGGCTTTGCAGGTTGATGTTAAACACTTTAGTGTTTTCAGTAAGCAACGTTTCGGGATATGCCGCATTCAATGGCTGCAATAACGACTGGTAGCTTGCCGCATTAATGCTTGCCGACGGGAAGACCACCAACGTTCCCCCTTTGCTTACATAGGTTTTTAACTGCTGAGACAATCCTGTTGAAATCGCATCAATATCGCTTAAAACAATTAAAGGATAGCTGTTTAGCGATGAATAATCCACGTTGCCATCAGGTACTCGTTTTGCGTTGAAAAACGGGTCGGCGGCGAAAACGGCTTTCAGGTATGGATTTGGCGTGCCACCATCCACTATTAAAACCTGCATTTGCTGCGCGGCGTTAAACGCAAAATGGAATACATTATCAAATGTTACCGGGTTATCCTGTAAGGTCAGCTCAGCGCGCTGCCAGCCGGGTTTTAGCCCCGAAAATGTAAGCGTATCATATTGTGTCGACCGGGGCTCAACCGTATAGCTGCCCAATGCTTTTTGCTCGCCGTTTATTGTAAGTTTAAGCGGTACTTTTTCGGCAGGCATATCGGCATAGTTATGCAGCCGAACAACCAACTTTTCAGATTCGCCGGGGCGATGTATAGCGCTTAGCAAGCTTACTGAATCAACCGCAACATTCGGCAGCGCACTTGCGGTTAAACGTACCATAGTAACGCGAACGCCGGTATCCTTTTTCATTGGCCGACCGGTTTCCATGTTTTTCTGGAAATCGGATATCACATAAACCGACCTGACGCCACTTTTATTCATATCCAGCAAGCTCTCCTGCCTGCTGATGATTTGCTGCAAACTGCGGCTTTGGGGGCTAACTTTAACCGCATCCACCGCATCGTTAAATTCATCGCGATTTAATAAGCGCTGATGCTTGCCTTCAAAGTCTTGTGTAAGCAGTTGAAAGCTATCGTTTATGCTGTAGGCCGATGCTATTTCCTTTGCCCTGCGCTTAGCTTCATCCAGCAGGGAGCCCTCGCGGTTGAGCGTTTGCATGGAATAAGAATTATCAACAAAAATACTCACCACCTGCTGCTTGCCTGCATTAGCTGCATTATTACCAGGGATATAAGGACGGGCAAAGGCCAGTACCAGAAAAGCCAAAGCGAGTAATCTCGATGCTAGTATCAGGCGCTCCTTCAGGTTACGGCGGTGCGATTGCTGCTCCTGCACATCCTTTAAAAACTGCACATTGCTGAAATATACCTTTTGATACCTGCGAAAATTAAACAGGTGGATTAGTACAGGAATAGCCAGCGTGAATAATGCAAATAAGAAGGCAGGATATAAAAAGTGCATGTTCTAATGTGCGGATATGCAGATGTGCAAATGTGCGAATTTATTTGGTTTTGTAACGTTTATCGGGATGAATAAGTATATCTGCATATTCTTCGACGAAAAATAAATTACTTAACGCAAAAAAGCCGCTGGTGAGGCGGCTCTTAAAACTATGATTGCATTTAGGATAAATCTCTTATTCGTGCAAAACCAAAATTGCTTTTACCGATTTGTTCATTACCTGGTTAATAGTGCTGCGGGTAAATAAACGGTAAACAATATTGTGGTGATGTTTTACCAGGCAAAGGATATCAGTATCGTTATCCTTCAAAAATTTCAAAATACCATCCGTAGCGCTGCTGTTATTGATATAGTTAAAATCGAGCCTGGTATTTTTAATTAAATCCTGCAATTTGCTTTCCTCTGTCTCGATATTCTTTTTGCCATCGCTGCCTACATACAAAACCTTCATTGTTTCTGAGCCGAAGGCCTGCACCATTTCGTTCAGTGCATTTACATCATCAGCCGACAAGCGGGTATCGTAATCTGTCGCTAAAGTAATAACAGGGGTTTCGGAGAAATGGCTTTCCAGCGGAATAAACAACGTTGGCAGCTTAAGCGATTCAACTATAGTACTGGCGTTGCTGCCCACAATACCGGTAATGCCGGTAGCGCCGGTAAGGCCCATAACCAGCAATTCCACGTGGTTTTTTGCTACGTAGTCTGTCAATACGCTTTTTAAAGAACCCACCTCGCATAAGGTAGTCACCGGTACATCTTTAGCCACTTCATTTGCGGTAAAATGGGCCGCCCATTCCTTCAGCGCCTGGCGTTTGTTATTATGATAATCCTCTATAAAAAAGGCATTGTACATATTATTGCCCACGCCTTCCATTGAAGGGATAGCGTTGATGGCGCAAACTTCCATATTTAAAGTTTTAGCAAGCGCTACAGCGTATGACATGGCATTGGCAGCAGCGTTCGAAAAGTCGGTTGCAACAAGTATCTGTTTCATTTTGTGATAGTGTTAAATTTAATAAATAACCAGTTACAATTAAATAAAAAGATGGAATGCCATAAACAGCAGCATTGACAGTAAGATAGCAACAGGCAATGTTAGTATCCACGCCAGTGCTATATTTTTCAATGTTTTACTATTAAGGTTATTAGTTCCGCCTGATGCCATCATTGAACCGGCAATACCGCTCGACAATACGTGTGTGGTACTCACGGGCAAACCAAAACCGGTACTCAAACCGATTGTTGAAGCGGCTATGATCTCTGACGTAGCACCTTGTGCATAATTCAAGTGTTCGTTGCCGATTTTCTCGCCGATGGTAACAACGATACGCTTCCAGCCTACCATGGTACCGATGCCCAGCGATATGGATATAGTAGCGATAACCCATATTGGGGCGAAATCTGTCAGTCCGTTAAGTTCTTTCGATGCGTCTTTTAACACGGTAATATCTGCGGGAGATAATTTTGCATTTTTTGCAGTAAGCACAGCGTCAATGCTCTTGTTAACATTTTTTACGCCCTTGCGGAATTTGTAGGTTTTGGCGGTATCTGCCGGGTTGCGGCTTTCCACCTGGGCTCTGGTTTGTGCAATAGCAGAATCGAGGTGCATCACAAGACCTTTCGAAGCAGCGTCCTGGCCTGGGTTGCGTTTGATAACCTGTTCTGTTTTATTTAACGCAGCCAAAATTTTATCGTTCGATATGCTATGGTTTACAGCAAACTTCACGGGCATAAATGCTATCAGTATCAGCATTAATAAGCCAACGCCTTTCTGACCATCATTACTGCCGTGGAAAAAGCTTACCAATGTACAGGTAATCACCAGAAGTGTTCTCACTAAAATTGGTGGCGTATCGTTCTCTCCCTGCGGGATGTGAAATAATGCTTTTGATTTAACCACGTTCTTTAAAAACAACATCAACAGGGCAGCTGCGCCGAAACCGATAAGCGGCGACAGGATGAGCGACAAGCCTATTTCTTTTGCCTTATCCCAGTTTACACCTGCGCCACCGTAATACCAGGTAAATGCAAGGCTCGCTCCTATCATGGCGCCGATCAGCGTATGTGAGCTTGAACACGGGATGCCGAGATACCATGTACCCAGGTTCCAGATGATAGATGCCAGCAGCACCGCAAGAACCATACATGCGCCAACGCTTACCGGCAGCTTCATCAGGTCGTCGAGCGGCAATAGTTTCAGGATACCCATGGCCACAGCAACACCACCCAGGAACACGCCCAGGAAGTTAAAAAAGCCCGACCACGGAATAGCGTACACCGGTTTTAATGCCTTGGTATAGATAACGGTTGCAACGGCATTGGCAGTGTCGTGAAAGCCGTTTACAAATTCGAAGCCGACAACTGCCAAGAGGCAGATGCAGAAAACAATGGTTAGCGAGGCGCTTAAAGCAACATCGCCGATAAAGGGCAATGAAATAGTGCTTAGATAGTTGACCATAACGTCTGGGGTTTCAGGGGTTAATCAATTGTGACTTAAATGATTTTTATCAAAGAAATAGATATGCTGTTTACTCCTTGAAAATTCCAGATTATCAAATTGTTATGTAATCGGGTGAGTTACGATGTTTTTTGTAGAGACACAACACTTGTGTCTCTGGCGACATGCCAGGTCCCCAATACACGCGGGAGACACAAGTGTTGCGTCTCTACGTTGAATTTCCCCCGCATCTATCCCCAAAACACCGCGCTTATGTACTTTATATTTTAAGTTGATATTTATTTTGTTGCTTTGATTAATAATTGATTTCAACGACATTGAGCAACAGGATACACATATCACTTTACTGGAAATGCCAGCTTATCGGCTGGTCGGTGGCGGCGCTGTATTGGGAGTATCACGGATATATGCTTAGTCCGCGCTTCGACTGGCTCCTGGCTGTGCTGCAATTTATTGGCGATGTGGTTATCTTAATTTCGCTTACGCATGCCTACCGCACTTTTGCCCTGAAACACAATTTTCAAAACCTGGACCTTGGGCAATTGCTACAGCGTATTATCCCCGCCGCTTTGATTTTAGGTATTGCATACACGCTTACAACGACAATTAAGCTGCACCTTTTCCAGGTTTGGTTTTACAGCATACCCGTACAGCCATTTACTGTTTTCTTTAAGACAAATGCCGAAGCCATTTTTATAGGCGGCATGCGGCTCATGTCTATCTGGCTGCTGGCCTACCACATATATCATTACGCCCAGCGCGAAATACGGATGAGCCGCGAAAACGCCCGGCTGGCCGTAATCACCCGCGATGCGCAGCTGAATAACCTGTCTGCACAGCTTAACCCGCACTTTTTATTCAATTCGTTAAATAATATTAAGGCGCTGGTAAGCGATAACCCTAAGGCGGCAAGACGCGCTATCGACCTGCTATCCGACCTCCTTCGCACAAGCCTCTACAATGGCGATGAAATGCTGGTGCCGCTAAAAGATGAACTGAGCCTGGTTAACGATTACCTCGAGCTGGAAAAACTGCGCTTTGAGGAACGCCTGCAATACGAAATACGTACTGATGACGCATTGGCGAATTTCCAAATCCCGAGACTAAGCATCCAACTGTTGGTAGAGAACGCCATCAAGCATGGCATCGCCCAAAAAAAGAATGGCGGATTGGTAACAGTAAGGATCGATCGATTGGCTACCATGGTAAAAGTTACTGTTCAAAATCCGGGACAGTTAACTAAAGGCGGCAACGGCCTCGGCTTAAAAAACCTGGAAGAGCGGTTGGCGCTGGAATATAAAGGCCGCGCAGAATTTAACATCAGCGGGCAACTGCACGATATTGTTTTGGCAACCATAACTATACCATCAGCATGAAAAAACTAAGAGTTTTAATTATTGATGATGAGCGCAATGCACGTGCCGAGGTTAGAAAACTGGTTGCCGGTTATAGCAAGTTGGAAATTATAGGCGAGGCGCAAAATGCGGATGAGGCAAAGGAACAAATTGAGCAACATAATCCAGATTTGTTATTCCTTGATATCCAGATGCCCGAAAAATCAGGATTCGATTTGCTGGAATCGTTAAGCAAGGTGCCGCATGTAATTTTCACTACCGCGTACGACCAATATGCTGTTAAGGCCTTCGAAGTAAGTGCGCTGGATTATTTGGTAAAACCCATCCGCGAGGAACGTTTCGCCAAAGCGATGGAGAACCTGAAACAAAGAATCAGCCTGCCTGACGAGGACAGGATATTTGTAAAAGACCGCCAGCAATACCACTTTGTAAACTGGAGCGACGTACACCTAGTAGAGTCCATGGATAATTATGCGCGGCTGTTTTATGGCGATAAAAACGTCTTTTTAAAAAGCTCGCTTAACCAACTGGAACAAAAGCTGGATGCCTCGGTGTTTTTCCGGATAAACCGGGCGCAGCTAATAAATCTAAAACACATTGAAAAAATAATACCGGCTGCAGATGGCCGGCTTAAGCTCTTACTAAAAACCGGTGAAACCGTCGACGTATCCGACCGGCAATCTGTAAAGCTTAAAAAATTGGTAAAAACATAAATCAATCCAAAATAGCATAACACATCATGAACAAAAAACTTTGTATGGCATTGCTATGCCTTATAGTCGCCGCTGTTTGCCATGCGCAGCAGCTGTATTTCCCGAAAGTAAACCCCGCGGATAATGCCGCCGCCGCGAAACAAATAGCCAGCTTCGCCAACCAGGCAATCGAAAAATATCACCCATCTGGCGATAAAAACTCCTATACATCAAACCTGTTCAGGCTGCAAATGGCAGCTGGGAAATACGATGAGGCCATTGCCAGCATCCACGCCCTTCGCGGGCTTTCCAATACATCCGGCACCACACACCCGGAATTACTGTTTATACAGTATGAACTTTTTTCCCGTGCAAAAATCGACGAGGAGAAAAACGGGGAGACATTCGGTAAAGCTTTCTCCGCCGATTTTGAAAAGTTTTTTAAGGGTTTAGATGATAAAACCGCAGTGTATATTTCAAGCGCGTTTTTGACCCGCAGCGGGCTGGATGAATTGAAGGACAATTACCACACAGCTTTAGCACAGACCTCCGCCAAAGATTCCATTAGCCTACCCGATGCAATAGAATTATGCAAGGCCTATAATATGTACCGCGTATTTGAAAAGATTGAACCGGCTGCACAATCCCTGTTAAGAGCTGATGACAACCGCCGGTACATTATGAATGACAGCGTGATGATACGTACCAAAGACGGCGCCACCCTTTCTGCCGTAATTGTACGGAAAAGAGGGGCTACTACACCGCAGCCTACGGCACTGTTTTTCTTTATCTATTCCAACCTGGAGCGCTGCCTGTATGAGGCCAAATACGGCGCAGCTAATGGCTACGTAGGCATAGTAGCCGATACCCGCGGCAAACGCCTCAGCCCCGACCCGATCGAACCTTACGAGCACGAGAGCCACGATGTAGCCGCCATTATCGATTGGATAGCTGAACAGCCCTGGAGCAATGGCAAGGTGGGCATGTATGGCGGCAGCTACTCCGGCTATGCCCAGTGGGCGGCAACCAAGCGCATGCCCAAAGCGCTCAAAACCATTGTGCCTTATGTGGCGGCTATTCCCGGGCAGGGCCTGCCGATGGAGAACAACATTTTTTTGACCGCCAACTACCAATGGGCCTTTTATGTAACCAACAACAAATATGTGGACGACCCAATAAATAACGACAACGCCCGCTGGAACAGCCTCCGCAACAAATGGTACAAAAGTGGCGCAGCCTTTAATAAAATCGACAGTATTGACGGCACGCCCCACCCCTGGCTCCAGAAATGGCTGAAGCACCCCTCGTTTGATAAATACTGGCAGGATATGGTGCCTTACCAAACCGATTTCGCCAAAATAAATATACCGGTGCTTACTTTTGAGGGATATTATGACGACGGGCAGATTTCCGGGCTGCAGTATTTTACCGACCATTATAAATATAACCCCAAAGCCAATCATTACCTCATTATCGGTCCGTATGACCATTTTGGTACGCAGCATGGAGGGGATGCCGTGTTGCGCGACTACCCCGTTGACCCCGTGGCGCTTATCAATACCCGGGAGCTTACCTTTCAATGGCTGGACTACATACTGAAAGGCGGTCCCAAACCCGCGATACTGAAAGACAAGGTGAACTACGAGGTAATGGGCGCCAACGTGTGGAAACACGCTCCTTCCCTCGCCGCCATCAGCAATAAAACGCTGAAGTTGTACCTCACCAACGTTAAGGCCGACAGCAATTTTACCTTATCGGCGCAGAAACCGCTTAAGCCGGCGTCTGTTTACCAAAAAGTAGACCTGGCTAACCGCGACACCGCCAACAGCGACTATTACCCCTTCCCCATCATCAAAAAGCAGCTCGACCGCACCGATGCGCTGTTCTTTATCAGCAAGCCCTTTGATAAACCGGTGGAAATAAACGGCAAATTCAGCGGCGAGCTGAAGGCCATTATCAACAAAAAGGATATGGACGTGTGCCTCACCTTTTACGAGGTAAAACCCAACGGCGAATACTTTGAGCTCACCTACTATGTAGGCCGCGCCAGCTATGCCCGCGACATGACCAAACGCACCCTGCTGCACCCCGGCGCCGTGGAGACCATCCCCTTTACCCGCACCCGCATGACCAGCAAACAGCTCAGCAAGGGCAGCCGCCTGCTGGTGGTGCTCACCATCAACAAAAACCCTTTCGCGCAGATAAACTACGGCACCGGCAAAGATGTAAGCACCGAAACCATTAAAGACGCCGGCGAACCGCTAAACATTTGGTGGAGGAATGATAGTTATGTGAATGTACCATTGATGGAGTGAGTTGTTAAAAGCCCGGGATGCACCTGCAACCGGGCTTACTGTACCGTTCCGCGGAACGATGTGTACAGGTGGAACAGTTTTGATGTGCAACAACCCCACCGCGCCTGTGTCCCCACAGGCGCTTCCTGTAAGCCCACGCTAAGGTCTATTTCCCGTTGCAAATGTTTGGCGGCAGCAACTAATCTCTAATCACTAACCTCTGGTCTCTGACCCATACTGACAAAACAGTGTCAGCACTTTTATCAAAAATATAGCCGATATTAGTCGCACGCAAAATTAATGTAGGGGCGTATCGCATACGATAGCCGTTAACTTAAGCCAAATCATAGCTGCAAAGCGGGTCAAAGCCCCTCCTAAACGGCGAAGCCCTCATGAATAATTACGGCGATCGTGCAGCTAAAGTCTCCCCTGCCGGGGGAGATTTAGAGGGGGCTACGGACCCCAATGCCCTGCGGGTCAAAGCCCCTCCTAAACGGCGAAGCCCTCATGAATAATTACGGCGATCGTGCAGCTAAAGTCTCCCCAACCGGGGGAGATTTAGAGGGGGCTACGGACCCCAATGCCCTTAGGTTAACGGATA
>JAZJZL010000251.1:14457-17484 GCA_040389845.1 Bacteroidota bacterium | reverse complement strand
AACAATAGCAATATCTAATAAAAATTGTCCTTGTTAGACCAAAGGTAAGGGTTACGTCCGTCAGCGATGGGTAGAACCCATCGCTATTAAAAAGCCTTGTTGCACATTTAACTACGACGCTCTTCTCTTCTACATAACCACTACAAGCAACCAACAAATCCCGCTTAAAAGTGCCTTTTGGCGGCATTGGCATATTTTTATCGCCGGCCGGTGCCCCTACATGTCCAAAATGTTCCTTACATTTCCATACCAATTTTACAAGCCCGATGTTAACAAGGAAAAATTTATTGCTCCTTACTATTTCTATTGGCATAGCCTGCCGGGCAGCTGCACAACCTTCTATCGGTTTGCCGGCCATAAAAAATTATACCCATATCGATTACAATGCCGATGCCGAAATGTGGGACATCGCCCAGGATAAAAACGGCGTTTTATATTTTGCCAATGACGATGGTTTGCTTTCTTTTGACGGCAGCTATTGGAAAATTTACCAGATGCCTAATAAGGCTGCTATCAAATCTGTAGCGATTGATGCATCCGGTAAAATTTATTGTGGCGGCCAGGATGAGGTTGGTTATTTCTTCCCGGATAATAACGGCATACTAAAATTCCATTCTTTAAAAAACCTGCTTCCGCAAAAGGCCAGGCAGTTTGCTGATATCTGGAACATTGTGCTGTACAACGGCGAAGTGTTTTTCCGGACTATCGAATGCATGTTCGAGCTTAAAGGAAATGAATTAAAAACATTCGATGCGCCGGGTGGATGGCGCTTGCTGACTAAAGCAGGCACCCAGTTATTTGCCGAAGATAGAGACGAGGGCCTGATGACGTTTAAAGGCGGGCAATGGCAACATTGCTGCGGCGCATATCCAACCGCAGGCTTACAGGTAACAGGCATCACCGCTTTCAGCAAAGACACGCTATTGATGATAACTCAACGCAAAGGTGCCTACCTGCTTAACGGAACAACAGTAACTTCAAAACAAACAGCGATTGATGGTATACTATCCGGCGACCTGGTAAGCGGTGTTACCCAGATTTCCAGCGACCGCTACGCCATATCGACTACTGCAAGAGGGCTTTTTATCATCGACAAAAATGGAAATTTAGTTGAGCGCTTTACCAATTCCGAAGGTCTGCAGAATAATAATATCCATGCCGTTCATATCGATAATGATAAGAACCTGTGGCTGGGTTTAGAAAACGGCGTCGACTTTGTGAATTTCAATACAGCAGTAATGCATATTAATCCGGGCCGCGATAACCAGGTTAAAAGCAATTCGGCACTTCAAACGGGCTATATAGCATCCCCATTGATCTGCAAGCCGATATCAGCAAAGTAAAAGGCAATTTTACCGGGATTGATAATACTAAAGGGGCTGTTTGGAGCTTATCCGAGATTAACAATAATTTGTTGATAGGTCACCAGGACGGAGCTATGGCTTTGCGCGGTAACCGTGTAGAACCTATAACCAGCAGTCATGGGGCTTGGATGTTCAGGCAATTGCCTAAATCAAATGATATTATCGCCGGGACTTATACAGGCTTGCAATTACTGCAGACATCGGGCGCTAATTTTACCGACGCAGGCAAGATTACCGGGATTTATGAATCACTGAATAACATCGCAACGGATAAAAACACTAATATAATTTGGGCATCGCATCCATACCGCGGCATTTACCGGATACAGCTTTCGCCCGACAGGAAAAAAATTGTAATGTATTCGCAATACACCGATAAGAACGGAATGCCTTCCATCCTCAATAATCATGTTTATTTTATCAAAAACAAGGTAATTGCAGGTACGGAAAAGGGTGTTTACGAATACAACTTCGCCAAAAACACATTCACGCCATCGCCATTTTTCAAACCGGTTTTTGGTAATGCCACTATCGAATACCTGAACGAAGATAAAACCGGCAACATCTGGTTTATCAGCGACCAGCGTGTAGGGGTTATCGACTTTAGCAAGCGGCAGGGCAATAACAGCTATACAGTTATCTATTTCCCTGAGCTGGCGGGGCAAATGGTGAAAGGCTCCGGATTTATTTATCCTTATGATGCGGAAAACGTATTTGTAGGTTCAAGCAACGGTATTTTTCATCTTAACTATCGCGCTTATGTATCCCGGGAAAGCAAGCTGAATGTGCTGCTAACCACCGTTAAAACCATCGCCGAAAAAGACAGCCTGATTTTTGGCGGTTATTTTATGCAGAATGGCCGCATAATCGGTGTACAGGATAGCAAACATACGCCTACGGTTACCAAGCACTGGAACTCCTTCCATTTTGAATATTCGTCGACATTATTCGCTCAAAAAAGCAATCAGGAATTTTCGTATAGGCTGGATGGGTTTGATAAGGACTGGTCGAAATGGTCGGTAAAGACGGAGAAGGATTACACCAATTTACCTTACGGCACTTACACATTTTCGGTGAGGGCGCGCAATAATCTGGGTAATGCATCGGCGCCGGTTGATTATACTTTTACCGTCCAACCGGCTTGGTATCAAACACCATGGGCCTATTTTTGGTGCGCGGTGGCTACTGCAGTGGTTATTGCATGGGCGGCTCGGGCGCAGCACAAAAAGTTTGAGAACGCTCAAAAACGGCACGAGGATGAACAAAAGCGTTTGCAATATGTGCACTCCCTGGAGCTTGACAAAAGCGATAAAGAAATTATCGCACTAAAAAATGATAACCTGCAAAACGAGCTTAATTATAAAAACAAAGAATTGGCGACGCTCACCATGCACCTGGTTGACAGGGGTAAGCTGTTATTGAATATAAAGGACGAACTGATGACGCTCACCAAAAAATTGAACATCCCCGACCCTGCTTACCAGTTTCGCAGTGTGTTCAGGTTGCTAAACGATTCGGAAAAAAACGACGACGACTGGAACCACTTTGCCATGTATTTCGACCAGGTGCATAACAACTTTCTGGGCACCATGAAAACCAAGTTCCCCAACCTCAGCTCAACCGACCTAAAGCTTTGCGCCTACCTGCGGCTTAACCTTACCTC
>JAZJZL010000251.1:0-14424 GCA_040389845.1 Bacteroidota bacterium | reverse complement strand
GAAAGAAATTGCGCAATTGCTCAATATCTCTTTGAAAGGGGTTGAAATCAGCCGGTATAGGGTAAGGAAAAAGTTAGGGCTTTCGACTGATGTGCATTTGTATGACTTTTTGATTGAGGTGACGAGTTAATTACCGAAGCGAATCTCTTAAATTTGCTTAAAGACCATTCGCCAATGAAAGCAAAGAAATTCATCCGCAGCAATCCGCACTTGCCGGTAAAAAACCTGCGTGAGACATTGGATTATTACCGCGACGCTTTAGGCTTTTACGATGAGTGGACAACCGCTAATGAAAATGGCTGCATAACAGATGGCGGCATCCGCCGTGATGAAATGCGGCTGCTGTTTGGCGAGGACCCGGAATTTGTTGCGGTAATTAACAGCTATAAAAAAAGCCGCCTGCCTTTAATGTGGTTTGTAGAAAATATCGACGAAATATATGCCGAATACCAGGCAAAGGGCATTGAATTGGCCGATGACCTGCGTACGCATGCTTATGGCCTGCGGGAGTTTGCTTTTATCGATATCAACGGGTATTATGTCCGCGTAGCGGAAAGCGCTTAGCGTAAGGGTTTGCCGGCGATTTTGGCTAAAGCCATTTATTATTTAAGCCATTAATCCGTCACTTAAAAGCGACGGCAATATACCTTGGCAGCTTTCAAATTGTCGTCGATTTTAACCCTGCCGTGTACCCAGATCTTTCCGACGTTATGTCTCTTTGCCCCATTGGGGCTACCGCTTTGTAGTCTATGATAAGAAAGAGATTTTTGCCCCATCGGGGCTACCCTTAGTCGCTATACATAGCTGTTGCGGGCAAAATATCTGGTTGATGGGTAGCCGCTACGCGGCACAAATCATATTATTATTTTATCTACAAAGAGGTAGCACCTACGGCGCATTGTGTTTTCGCAATTTGAAATTTGTGGGTATATGGTGGGTGGGGGCACCCAACGGCCAAAGAAGCACAAGAAAAACTGGCTTTAGCCCAATGCCCCCTTACTTACCGCCTAGCCACATGATGGCATCCTCGTACATCTGGTTTTGAATGTCGGAGTCAAAGTTTTTATCGCCGTGGCCCATGTTCATGTACAGCATTTTGTATTTAACGTTAGTCCACACCACGGGGATATCGCCATCTTTTATAAGGTTTTTCTTGCCAAGCGGGTAATTTGCAGGGTCGAGGGTGATGAGCACTTTAATGTCTTTGCTGTCGCGGGGATTGGGTTTCCAGCCGTACCATTCATTGATGGGAGCGGTATAATTTTTTGGCAGACGATGGGTTGCCGGATGGGTGTTATCGTCGACAATCATTTTTGCCGGCAGCGGCGGCCAGTTGTTGTTATAAAACACCGCACCTAAAAAGTCCACAAACCATGGCCATTTGGTGTATTTATCATTATAGCCAGACACGTGGAAGCCCAACCATGCGCCGCCATTAGACATAAACTTTTCAAAGGCGCTCCGTTGCGTCTGGTTATGCGGAAATTCATTAAGCCAAACTACTACGTGGTAGTTTTTCAGGTTATCATCGTTCAGGTCTTCCCAACGCGATGTGGTATCAAAAGCAAAACCTTTTTCTTTCGCCAGCTTACCATAAAACTTCATGGCGTCGTAGGCAAAATCTACGTGGTCCTGCTCAACGTTGGTCGAGAATAACGCCAGTACCTTAAACTTGGGTGTTTGCGCGGATACGGTAGCTGTAAACAGAGCGATAACAACAACGCTCAGAACTATTTTAAATAAAACTCTTTTCATAAAACTGGCGTTATTTACTCATGGCTGCCTGCAGCGACGCCATTAATTCATTGATGTTTTTATCCATGCCTTCTAAAAGCGGCTTATCTTCCGGCCCCCAGGGTTTGCCCTGGCGGTAATCCCACCAGCGGTATTCTATTTTAGAGTACTCGTTTGATATGCCCGGCTCGATGGGCTTTTCATAAAAATCATAAAGCTTAAGCTCGTATGTGGCATTGTGCACTACAATATCAATTTTAAACCTCAGCCAGAAATAATGACCGGATTGGCTGGTGATTATTTTATAGCCGCCCGTGCCGGCAACTTCGCCCTTCTTTAAATCGGTAATATCAACCGTCTTCTCCGGGTAATCGAATGCCCCTTTCAGCCATTCTGTGGCCCGGTTAAACAGCTCTTCTTTTTTGAGGGAAGGATTAAGCGCATAAGCATTATCAAAATATATTTTGCCATTGCGCATCTGCATTACCAATGGGTGGGTACCGCTTTGCGCGATACCTGCCAGTGGCAACAGGATAAAGGATAGGGCGAATAGTTTTTTTATCATCGTTTTATTTGACTTAAGACTTATTACTCAAGACTTTGGACTCACTTCCCTGCTGCCCAGAAAATGGCATTTTTAAACAGCATTTTATAATCTGTGCTGTTAAACAACACCGGTGAGTGCCCCATAAAAATGTAAATGTTGCGTGCCTTGTAGTGCGGATTTGTCCACACTACAGGGTGGTCTCCCATTTTAACATCTGAATTTGGCTCGTAGGTGGATTCATCAACCGAGGCCAGCACATGCACATTCGGGCGCATGCTTTTCTCGTAGGTATAAAACTCCTCTTTCTCAACCATGAAGGATGGAGATACGCCTTTCATCACCGGATGCTTTTTATCCTCAACATTAACCTTTGCCTTTACAAAAGTGGCGATGTAGTTTTTATAGCGGGTGTCGCCCATAAACTTGCTGAACCATTGCCACATCGGGAAGCCGTCAAATTCGCCAAGCAGCGTAGCATGGTGAAAGCCTATCCAGCCGCCCTTACCCTGTTCAATATAGTTTTCAAATGCCTTTACCGCTTTCTCTTTCCAGCCATACGGGGCGTAATCCAGTTGAAGGAACAGTTGATAATTGGCCAAAAAGGCATCGTCTATCTTATCAGTATTCTGGATATAGTCTATGCTGAAGTTTTCGGCAGCAGCAAGACTGTCAAGCCATATTTTAGCGCGTTTGGAATAGTCGATATGGTGACCGCCGTTTTCATAAAGGGCAATTATTTTAAAGCGCGGCTTTTTTTGTGCGAATGCTGTCGCGATGCAGAAAAGGCATAGAGCGATTATTATTGATGTTTTTTTCATTTGTATGGTCGTTTAGTTTTACCACGGAGAACACGGAGGAGGCACAGAGGGCGCGGAGTTTCTTTAATTTACTCTTATTTTTTGCTCTGTGTTCTCAGTGTCTTCTCTGCGCCTCCGTAGTTAAAAATTTTTTAAATTATTTCGATGCCGCCCAAAGGATAGCATTTTTTACAAGCATTATATAGTTCGGATTTTCTAAATCGCTTGGCGAATGGCCGATGCAGATATATATCATCCGGTGAAAATTTTCATTGGTCCAAATCATGGGGTGGTCGCCCATGGGTTTGTTTTGTTTGTAGGTTGATTCGTCGACAGTGGCCAATACCCGCACATTTCCACGCGCACTTTTATCCCATTCGTACCATTCATCAGCCAGCCAGAATTTTGCGGGCAAGCCTTTGGTAACAGGGTGTGTGCGGTCTTCAACCACTACCAAGCCATCCTGGAAAGCAGGGTGGGGTGAGTAGATTACGCCACCCATTAAGGTTGTAAACCATTCCCAGTATTTTTTATCGGAATTTGGCCCGATGAATTGCGTACCGGTTAGCCCTGCAGCATGAATGCCTACCCAGCCTTTGCCTTGGGTTACAAATTTTTGCAAGGCCGCCTGCTGGCTTGCCGACATATCAAACGCTGCCAAGTGGAACATCACGAATACCTGGTATTTGGCCAGGTTGGCATCGTTAATTTTAGCCGTATCATCCGTAAAATCAACACTGAAATTGTTTTCCTTGCCGAGTTTTTCGAAAAATTCTTTACCTACGGAAATGCTTCGCCAATGGTCTTTGGCGAGGGACGCCACGACGAGGACCTTGAATTTGGGGGATTGGGCAGCTGCCTGCAATGCCATAAAGCAGAACAGGACGATGCAATAGACAGGCTTTGTTGTTGATGATATCTTCATAATTATATTTTTCTTACCTGTTGAACTTCCGTCATTGCGAGGCCGATTGCATGCAATCGGCTTCGAAGCAATCTCTGCGCTATGCTGCATGCTACCGTAATGCACATGGTTTCCTGTCTGCCGACTGCAAGGAAACCATAATGCTTAGGGTTCTTTGCGGTCAATCGCAGAGATTGCTTCGTACGCATCTGCAAGCAGATGCGCTCGCAATGACGATTTAAACGTTATTTCTTCTCTTCCTTATAAATCCTTCCCATCATCGGGTTATCAAAAATTAACTTTCTTAATTCTTCCGCATCAATCGGCCCCTGGTGGGCGTAAACTATTTTACCATCAGGCTCAACCAATAGCGTATAGGGTAAAGCGCCATCCCATTTCGGGTCGACGGCTTCAATCATTTTGTATTTATCGTCGCCTGTGTAGATGTAGTTTAATCCCGATGCTTGTTTGCCTTTTAAAAACTTTAAGGCTTTGTCCTTCCGCGCGGGCTCATCGGCGCTGATGCTGACGAATTCCAGGCCGCGGTCGCGGTAGGTGTGGTTAAGGGTAACCAGGTCGCTAAACTCGGCAACGCAGGGGCCGCACCAGGTAGCCCAAAGGTTGATTAGGCGCAGCTTATCGGTGTGATTTTTTACCACTTCTTTTATGCCATCGGCGGTAACGGTATCAAGCGTAACGGGTTCGCTCGCCCAGATGATATGCGCCTTTTCAAGCCATACGCTTTTTTCGGCCCATTTGATGGAGCAACCAAAGGTTTTAGTTACCGGTTCGGCTATGTCCTTGCCAGCCAGCAAAGCGTCGATGGCATTGCGGGCATCCTGCGAGTGTGGTGTTTTGGCAGGATTTTCCATGTCGTCGATGCGGCCATTATAGCGCAACTTCCGGTCTTTATCAAAAACAAAAATATGCGGGGTTGCTACCGGGCCATATTTTTTTGAGGTGATTTCTGTTTCACCATCATACAGGTACGGAAAGTTAAAATGCGCATTCTTCGCCCTCACTTTCATATCGTCGAACGAGTCGCCAAGGTCGCTGTAGCCAAGCTCATCTAACCGTAAACCGGCTGGGTTGTTCGGGTTGATGGCTATCACGCTTACACCTTTTGATGCATAATCACTAGTGATTTTAATAACCCTGTTTTCATAGGCCTGCGAGGTAGGGCAGTGGTTACACAAGAATACAATCACTAACACCTTCGCATCTTTAAAAGACTGCAGCGTGTAGGTTTTGCCATCAATGCCGGGCAAACTAAAATCGGGCGCCTTTTCGCCAATGCCGAGCGTTTTGATATCATCAAAGGCGGATGCCCGGCCGAGTAAGGACGTCATCAAAATCAAAACAATACTTAAGCGGCTTATATACTTCTTCATTTTCTATTCCTATTTAATCATTTAACGATACGGCCAGTAGGTACCATGCGGTATGCGGCAGCCATTGCTCGGCCCAGCGCCAGTCGGAGTCCTTGCCCGATACTGCGTAAGGTATGTTGTAATCGATGTCGTTCTCGTTATCAAAACCTGATGTTATACCGTTTACAATACCGCCCGGCGCGTTGGTGTACTCAAACGTGCCGAAAAAGCCGTAGGCCGGGTTGTTATGACCTGTGCCCTCCAGCATACTGCTGTCGAAAGGGTTTACGCCAAGTATCCAGTTCAATTGGTCGAGCGCAAAGGCATCAAGCTTATCGTGAAAGGCCTTATCATCTTTAAACAAACCGGCTGCCATACGCGCGGCGGCCGCCATCGAGCCAAGCCGGGCATTTTCGCCCTGCCACCATGGTGAAGCATCGCTGCCATGGGGGAAGAAGAACGAGCTGCGCCGATTACCCAATGTATCCTGCACCAACTGGCGGCTATAATCAAAAGGATTGTTTACCTCGTGTGTTATCGCCAGCTCATATTCCATGGACGCCTTTACGGTTTTCTTGATTTGGGCCTGCTCATCGGCGGTAGCAAGCGCGTAATAATATAATAAGCTCACAACCGGCAAGCCTGCATCCGATGGGTGAAAGAAAGGTCTGTCCTTGTCATCCGCTCTGAAATAATTTTTGTAATCTTTCCATGAGCTTAACCGTGCCATAAGGCTGGCTGCTCTTTTGGCTGCAGAGGTTTTATAAATGTCCTTATTGGTAACTCTATACAACTCGGTTGCCGCGCTTAATGCGCAATAATCATCCAGTATATTTTCCTTACCGTCATAATCCATCAGGTGGTTATCTTTCTCTAAAAAGGCAAAGGCTTCTTCAGCAGCTTTCAGATAATCGGCATTGCTATATTCGCCGCTAACCGGGTAAGCTGATGCCATGGCCAGCGCCGCGATTGATACGCCGGCACCGGAGCGGTAGCTCGACTGGTACAGTCGCCAGCTTTTTTCTGCTGTATTAGCGTTCAAAGCCTGGTTGGCAGTTTTCTTAATGCGGTAGCTGCCTTCCTCAGCAGGTATTACCCTGTCTTTTGGCAATTTTCCTGGCCCAGGCGCGCCAACCGAACGGTAGAAGGAGCCGCCTTTGGGATGCATTCTCACCAAATAATCGGCGCCATACATAGCCTCGTCTAATATCCTGCGGTTAAACTGGCGAAAGTCTGTCCCCGGTCTTGCATTTAGCAGCTCGTATGTTTTGAACAAACTCCATGCCGTCAGCGAAATTTGCTGCGGGTTAAAATAGTTAGAGAACGACAGGTGTGACAAGTGCTTGCCATAATCGCCGGTGGCATCATACCAGCCGCCGTGTGCATCTATTGGGTCGGTAGTTTTACCGGATAAAAACACGTGATGGTCGGCTTTATCAAAAAGCCCGGAGCTGCGCTGGCCTTTAAAGTAATACACAACATCGGACACGGTGGCTTTCTCCAAAACGTTTTTACCTATTATAAAAGGATAGGATGAAACAGTCCCCCCTGGAACATCTGCTTGTAGCTTATAAGTGCCGGGCGTACTAAAGGAGCTAAAATCAATCGTCCAGAATTGAAAGCTTTTCCATTTATCAACAGGGCCGCTGAATTCCGGCTTGCCGCTGAACACCGATTTGCCGGATGCGGCATCAACCAAATTAAATGAATTGATATCCAGTTTCTCGTTGGCAACTATAACGGCACGTTTGGCCCGGCTGTCTTCGTAACCTACATGGTTGGTTACTATTTTAACGGCCTGCGCCTTTAATAACATAGGTGCACAAAGCAACAGGCAAATCAACCATTTATAATAAGCGTTCGTCAGGGCCATGAAATATGTATTAACCGGGTTTATAAAAAAGCTGCCGGGTGCGCAGCCTTAGCAAGTTCAAAACTAATATATAACTTTTTGCGATGGTATTTTTATGGTACTACATTAGCACTACGGGGGGATAATAATTGTGCAATGCGATTACGGTTTAAAAATCTTTCGCATAAAACAATCGTTTAGAAATTCAGCATATTTGAGGAAAGAGGTATAACAATGGTTATCGAACGCGACAACGAAAATATTATCATCAAGGCCGATAAATCAATTAATATGAGTGCTGTGCAAAAGCTGATTGATTATATCAATGTGCTTGAAATAGCCTCCCAGAAGCAAGGAACGGAGGAAGAGGCGGCCAGGCTGGCCGAAGAAGTCGACAAAAAATGGTGGCAGGAGAACAAAAGTCGTTTTCTTAAGTGATTATTGTCGTCGATACCAATATTCTGTTTTGTGCCTGTATTGCGGCGGAAAAAACGAACAAACTATCAGATCTGCTTTACAGTAGTCTGCCCGGACTACAGCGAATAAGTTGCTATTACACCATCGCCGAACTTTTCAAACACCAGGAAAGATTAATCAAAATATCTAAGCTGCCGCTTGAGAAATTAAACATCCTGCTATATGAAACGCTTAAACAAGTAGAGTTTTATAACGAAGACACTATTCAAAGCCTTCACTGGGAGGAAGCAAACAGGCTTACAAAAGATGTGGATAGCAAAGACATAACCTTTGTGCCGCTGGCCCTACAGACCGGGGGACTGCTTTGGACCGGAGATAAGAAACTTTCAGAACATTTAAGGCGAATGGGTTTTGATAACGTGGTGAATACGCCGGAACTTTATGCCGTATTAGGTAATATTTAATTTATTCATAATACCCCTCTTATACACAACAATACTATCGAAAAACCTGCGATTCTTACAGTAGTGGTATTGTAGTACCCCTAAAATTAGCATATTATTAAAGTTTGGCGGATTATTGCAAAACGTAAAAATGCATATATTGTAATGCCAATTTTACAATACTCACTTTGACAATTAATGAAGCCCGAGGCCAAAACAAGGAAATTTTTAATTGCCACCCACGGTACGTTTGCCGCAGGGGTAAAATCGTCGTTGGATATCATAGTCGGCGCAATGGAGCATGTGTTTTTGATACAGGCTTATGTGGACGAGGCTGTTAGTGTTGAGGAACAGATAAACCAGGTGATGGAGCATATCAGCGAAACCGACGAGCTGATTGTTTTTACCGATATTTTGGGCGGCAGCATTACCAACCAAATTTTACAGCACGCCCTAAGGCCTAACGTACACGTAATGTCCGGGTTTAATCTGCCTTTATTAATAGAGGTGGTAATGGCCGATACCGATACGCCTGTTGAAGAAACGATAGCCTCGGCTATAGAAAGCGCCAAAGAACAAATGACCTACTTAAACAAACTTTTAACCGCACAGAAGGAAAACGACAATGATTAAGCTTACCAGGATAGACGACAGGCTTGTGCACGGACAGGTGGCTTTTACATGGACGCCGGCCCTGGGCGTGGACTGCCTTTTAATAGCTAACGACAAGGTAGCGAAAGATGAATTTTTAAAGATGACGCTCGGGCTGGCCAAACCTGCCAATACTCGCCTGCTGATAAAATCATTAGCCGATGCCGCTGTTTTTTTAAAGGACGAGAAAAGCCGCAACGCAAAAGTTTTGCTGATAGTAAACAGTGTAAAGGATGCTTACGCAATGGCGAACGAAGTGCCCGAAATTAAATCGATAAATTTCGGCGGCATAAGAATGATAAACGGAACCAGGCTTATCTCGAAGGCAGTTGCCGTGAGCGATGAGGATATCACCCTGATAAAAAAACTGTTAGACAAAGGAATAGAGCTTGAATTAAGGCAGGTGCCGACCGAGAAAAAGCAATTGGTGGAGAGCCTGATATAGCTGGGGAGAACCAAGAGCCAAGACATAAGAGGAGAACCAAGAGCCAAGATAGAAATGCAACCCCTTTTTTAATCTTGATTCTTGACTCTTGGTTCTTGATTCTAAAAAGAGATTATTTAAACGAAGAATACATAACGCATGACCGTATCCTACCTGCTTATTGCCATTATTGCCATGTTCGGCCACTCGGAGGATTTCCTGGGTACCACGCTGCTGAGCCGTCCACTGGTATTGGGGCCGCTGGTAGGGCTGGTGCTGGGTGATTTGGAACAGGGCGTATATATCGGCGCTAGTTTGGAGCTGATATTTATGGGTAACATTAAGGTGGGCGCCGCTATTCCTCCGGATGTAATTACCGGTGGCGTGCTCGGTACCGCTTTTGCCATTATATCGGGCAAGGGGCCTGCTATTGCGCTGGCTATCGCCGTGCCGGTATCTATTTTGGCCGAGCTGGTTATCAGCAGCCTTTTTGTATTCAGAGCTGTTCTTAATAAAAAGTTTAATCAATACGCCGAAGACGGGGACGTTAACGGCATACAGCGGCTGCATATTTTCTCGGGTATTTTACGCCCTATTTTTATGGGCATTATCATCCTGCTGGCCCTTATGCTGGGCGGACCGGTGATGAAATCGTTTTTAGATATGATACCCACGTGGGTGCAAACAGGTCTCACGGTTGCCGGCAATATGCTGCCTGCGCTTGGCTTTGCCCTGTTGCTGCACCTGATGTTTAACAAAACCATTGCGCCTTATTTTTTCCTTGGATTTATACTTGCCGCTTATTTAAAGCTACCGGTTATTGCTATCGGTGGTTTAGGTGTGGTAATTGCCATACTGGTTACGCAAATTGCGCCAAAAGCAGTTGATGATGACGATGATTTTTCGGCTCCTGCCGAAGAAGCCCAGCCAGCCGGTAAGCTTACTCATTCTGATATTCGCAATATGTTTTTAAGGTCGATGGCGCTGGAAGCAAATTTCAATTTTGAAACCTGGCAGAATACAGGGTTCGCGTTTTCTATCATACCAGTACTGAAACGTCTCTACAAAACCAAAGAGGCGATGGCTGCCGCGCTGAAAAGACATTTGAATTTTTTTAATACAAGTCCCTACGGTTCTACATTGATTTTAGGCATCACCGCCGCCATGGAAGAGCAAAATAGTAATGACGCAGACTTTGATGCCGAATCCATCAGTTCCGTAAAACTTGGCCTGATGGGCCCCCTTGCAGGGGTATTCGATTCCTTGTTTTGGGGAACGTTCAAAGTTATTGCTGCGGGAGTTGGCACATCGCTGGCCATCAAGGGCAACGTGATGGGCCCAATTGTTTTCCTGCTGATATTTAACGTGCCGCACCTGGTGTTGCGATACAACCTGACATTTATCGGCTACAAAGCGGGCACGAAATTCTTGCAAAATCTTGCAAAAAACAACGTGATGGACAGGTTGACGAAAGGCGCTTCCATATTAGGGCTGATGGTAGTTGGTGCAATGCCGGCCACGTTAATAAATATCAGCACCCCGATAACCATCGGCTCCGATAAATCGACCGTAACATTGCAAAGCGTGCTGGACCAGGTGGTACCGGCTATTATCCCTTTAGGGTTAACCTTCCTGGTTTACTATTTTGTAAAAAACGGAGCCAAAACCACGCATTTGCTATTGGGCTTGCTGGCGCTTGGGTTTATCGGCAGCTTAATTCACCTGTTTTCGTAAACGATGAAAGGAATCGGCGTTTCACCGGGCATAGCTATAGGCAGGGCTTTTGTAATTCAAAAGAAAGAAACCTTGTATACCGGAATTTTGCTGATTACACCCGAAGAAAAAGAGGCAGCAATAACGCAATTCGACATGGCGATTGCGAAGGCTGTTGCGGAGATTGAGCAAATCAAAAATTCCCCTTCCTTATCTGAAGAAGATTCAGCCATCCTGGATGCACAGATAGAGCTGTTGAGCGATCCGGAAATCCGGGACAATGTTATTGACAAAATAGAAGACGAGGACAAGAACGCAAACGATGCCTTACTGGAAGTGATTGCCGGTTTCATCGAGGTTTTTGAAAACATGGACGATGAATACATGCAGGCGCGTTCGGCGGATGTTAAGGATATCGGTCACCGGATTCTTAGAAATCTTCAATCCGCAGAAAATAAGCAAACGGTTTTTGAACTGGATACGATAATGATTGCCGAAGACCTGTCGCCTTCAGATACCATCACCCTTGACGTAAAAAATATAAACGGTTTTGCTACGCAGATTGGTAGCCAAACATCCCATGCGGCAATTATTGCAAAGGCTAAGGGTATCCCCGCGGTTGTGGGATGCGGTTCCGAATTAATTGACATTAAAAATGGCGATGTTATAATACTCGATGGAATCGCAGGTCAGCTTTTTATCAATCCGGATGAAGAGTTGATTAATGAATACAAAACCAAGCGGGATGCTTTTAAGAAACATGCGGAACAGCTAAGGTCTTTAAAAGATACGCCGACAATTACAACCGATGGCTCGCGGATAACTTTATCGGCAAATATTTCTAACGCGGGCGACTGGCCAACTGTTTTTGAAAATGGCGGCGACGGTGTAGGTCTGTTGCGGACGGAGTTGCTGTTTATGGACAGGGATTCATTCCCATCGGAAGATGAGCAGTTTGAGTTTTACAAACAGGTGGCGCTTCATTCAAAAGGCAAACCTGTTATTGTGCGCACTATCGATATCGGCGGCGATAAGCATCTCCCTTATTTTAACCTGCCGGTCGAGCTTAATCCTTTTTTAGGCTATCGTGCCATACGTATTTGCCTCGACCAAAAAGACCTGTTCATTACCCAACTGAAAGCCATTTTAAGGGCATCCGTTTTTGGTGATTTGAAAATCATGTTCCCGATGATTTCAAACATACAGGAAATCAGGGCGGCCAAAAGTATATTGGAAGAGGCGAAAGTAAAGTTGCAGGAAGAAGGAATAGCTTTTAAAGCCGATATCAAAACCGGGATTATGATTGAAATCCCGTCGGCAGCAATAACTGCGGATTTACTGGCAAAGGAAGTCGACTTTTTCAGCATTGGCACGAATGACCTTTGCCAGTATACATTAGCGGTGGACAGGATGAACGAGAAGATTACACACCTGTATGACCCGTTTAACCCGGCGGTTTTAAGGCTGATTAGCTTTGTGATTGATCAGGGCGAAAAGCACAATATACATGTAGGTATGTGCGGCGAAATGGCCGGTGAGCCATTGGCTACCATGCTGTTGCTGGGAATGGGCTTAAAAGATTTTTCGATGAGCGCGGCTTCGATACCGGCTGTTAAGCAAGCTATTATTAATAACAGTGAGGAAAAGGCAAAGGGGATTTGGGAAAGGGTGAAGGGGATGGATAGCTCGGAAGATATTAAAACCTACCTGGAAGAGTTTAAATAAGTCTTGTCATTGTGACTGATAAAATCCGGTGGCGTCTGAAGGATAAATGAAAAGAGGGGGTGTCATGCTGGCACTCGAAGCATGAGCACAAAGGCCTATGCTCCATGCCGGGCATGCGGGCATAGGCCTTTGCACACGTCGCCCTTCGACAGGCTCAGGGTGACATGCCAACCCGCGTTCGATAACTATCTGTCGTGGGTAGGAACGAAGTAATAACAAGATTTAAATATATGTTACAAACTAAATGATTACCAACAACTATATAATACTGGCCCCCCAGGGCATGCATGCCAGGCCGGCAACGGCGCTGATTAAACTCGCTAAAGGATTTAAATCGGCCATCGGCATAAAAAAAGGTGATAAAACCTTAAAGCTGAACAGTATGCTTGGCCTGTTGTCGCTAAATATTAAGGGCGGCGAAACGGTAACAGTAACCATCGAGGGTGAAGACCAAACGGAAGCGGAAACTGCCATCAATCAATTTTTTAACGAGCAATTAAAAGACCTGTAAATGAAAATTACGATAACTAAAAACGAGCACGAATTTGATATAACCGCTGCCTGGCGCATAATAGCGCAGATGCTGGAGAAGCGAAATTCGGTGATAGGACTGTCTACCGGGCAAACCACCATTGGTATGCACCGCATTGTGTCTGAGATTTATGCAAAGTACCCGTTTGATGTTTCGGCAATCACGCTGTTTAACGTAGATGAGCTTACCAACCTGTCCCGCGAATATGCCGGAAGCTGCTATACCATGATACTGAACCAGATTGCAGGGCCGCTGGGTATTCGGGAAGAAAATTTTATTATGCCGCCAACGCTGTCGGATGATTTTGAGGCAGAAGCGCAGCTATTCGAAAAAAGCCTGGCCGAACGTGGTGGCGCAGATTTGCAGATGCTGGGGATTGGCAGCAACGGCCACATCGGCATTAACCAGCCGGGTACGCCGTTTGAAAGTGAAACCTGGGTATCGCCAATGGACCCTGATTTTGAAGCCCGCGTGCGCCGCGAAACACAGGTGCCGCCTGAAACAGAGCTTGGCGGACTAACCCGCGGTGTAAAAAATATCATGCACACCCGTAAGCTTATCCTGATAGCAAAGGGCTCGCATAAAGCTGATATTGTTGCGCAGGCTATTCTTGGTCCGGTGAGCACGGATATCCCGGCATCGGTGGTGCAATTGCATCCTAACTGCGAAATTTTACTGGATGTGGATGCGGCCGCGAAGATTGCAGATTACGCTAAAAAGAGAAATTATAATTGGTAATCGGAAGAGATTTGTCAACTTTTAAAAAGTTGACAAATCTAATCTCATTAGTCTCTTTTTGTCTTTCGGACTTTAATGACTTTCCCAACTTTCGGACTCCTTCCCTACTTCAAATCCTTATCAATCTCATCCAGCAGGTATTCCTTTTTATCCGAGCTGTATTCCCAGAACATTACGCCGCCAAGTCCTTTTTTGGTTATAAAATCGCACTTGTTTTTAATCGACCACTCATCATCATACGTAACGAATTGCCGGGTAACCGGGTTGAACAGGTAAGGCGCTGCGGCATCATTGTCGCGGTAATATTTTAGTCCGTAGGCCGGGTTGTTTACCAGGCTATCCTTTATAAAAGTATATCCACCGGCACGCATCTTGCCATCGGTTTTTATACCGAGGCCGTTCGATGTAGTATCAACCACCCGCGAGGAATGGCCGTAAAACGCCACGCCCAGCACCAGTTTTTTGGCAGGTACGCCGGCCGCCATAAAATCACTAACTGCCTTATCGCCGCTATCGAAAGCCGGGTTGTATTTCTTCGAGGCATAGAGGTTAGTATGGTGTACGGATATATGCAGGC
>JAZJZL010000250.1:0-4333 GCA_040389845.1 Bacteroidota bacterium | reverse complement strand
TTTATAATTCGGGTAAGTTTCCTGGATGGATTGCCGCAACCTTCGGACGACATGTACTAAGTCCTGGCTTTGGCGGCCATGCTCAAATTCGATTTTTAATAACAGGATAATTTCCTCCGGCGACATATACATGGATAAATGCGTGGCTACCCGGTGAACATCGGGGTGGTGCTCTACCAACTGCATAATTTCATCCAGTTCTTCCTTTGATGACGTTTCGCCCATGAGCAGGCTATAGCTCTCGCGTACAAGCAATATTGCCACCATGGTAAGCAAAATACCGATAAGAATGGAAGCAACGCCGTCCAATTGGGGCAGGTGCAGCAACTGGCTTAGCAAAATGCCTGTAAAGGCTATCAATATGCCAATAACATCCGCAGCATCCTCAAACAAAACAACAAATGTGGTAGGGTCTTTACTTAATCGTACAGCTTTCCAAAAAGGTATCGGACCGCGCTGGCGATTAAATTCTTTTAAAGCCGTTATAAGTGAATAGCCATCAAGGCAAAAAGCGATGCCCAAAATCGAATAATTCAAAACCGGGCTGGTTACTTCCTCCGGATGCACCAGGTGTTCGATGCCCTCGTAGATTGAGAAGCCACCACCCAACGCAAAAAATAGCAGCGATACGACAAACGACCAGAAATACAGCTCCTTACCATAGCCGAACGGGCGCTTTTCGTCTGCAGATTTTTGGCTCCTGTGGATGCCGAGCAATAGCAATACCTCGTTGCTGGTATCAACCAGTGAGTGTATGCCTTCGGATGCCATAGCCGAGCTGCCTGTAAATGCCGCCGCGGCCAGCTTGATTGCCGCAATAATAATGTTGGCTATAAAAGCCGTATAAATTGGAGTTTTACTCGAAGCCATAAATCAAAGGCAAAAATAAGGATTGAGCAAGGGGTAGATAATTTCTTTGCTGACGACGGGGTTATCGTCAATGGTGCAAAAATGGTATTTATTTTTTTATCACGATGAAAAAAGTTGCGCCTTCGCCGGGGATTGATTTCACATAAATACTGCCATTAAGCACGTGAAGCAAGTCTTTTACTGTTGATAGCCCTATGCCGGAACCTTTCTTATTGTAGCGGTCGGTAATCTTTAGCGTAAAGTTGTTGCTGAATATTTTTTCGTGATGTTGTTCGGCAATGCCCATGCCGTTGTCTTCAACCTCCATCCGGTAAAAGTCACTATCTTCTTCGAAGCGGATTTTGATGATGCCTTTCTCCTTATTGTTGTAACGAATGGCATTGCTTAACAGGTTAATCAAAATTTGCTCGAGCGCGATGATAGAGAAATTAAGGCGGTGCTTTTGCTCCGGAAGGATAATTTCTATATTCTCCGGCACAGTAAGCAGGCTTATCACCTTACTGATAAGGCTACTCAATTCGAACTGTTGTTTCCTGCCGAGCAACATTGATGGGTCTTTGGAGTAAGTCAACATTTCATCAACCAGTTCCAGCAGGTTTTTTGTAGCAGTGATATTTAAGTTTACCAGCCGTCCACAGCCTTCATCCTCCAGCTTATCGAGTCTTATTTTTAACGCCTGGGATGTGAGCAAAAGACTGCTCAGCGGATTCTTGATATCATGTGCCGCCATAGAGGCAAACTTTTGTATCAGGACGTTTGAATTAAGCAATTCCTGGTTAGTTCTTTCCAGTTGTATTACCTTTCTACGCAGTTCGAGCTTGTCAACCACCTGTTTTCCCAGAGTTTTTAAAGCCTGCTCCTGTGCCGGAGTCATCACATTCATCTGTTGGTCTAAAATACACAGGGTGCCTAATGAAAAGCCATCCTCATTAGTCAGCGGAACGCCTGCATAAAAGGTAATTTTGGTTGGACCGGCAACAACAGGATTATCTGCAAAGCGCTCGTCGATAGTTGCATCAGGCACAATCATAATATCATCTCCGGACGCTACCAGGTGCGAGCAAAACGATAACGCTCTGGCATTTTCGGTCAATTCAGTACCATGGTGAGATTTAAACCACTGCCGTTCCTCATCTATAAAAGTAATCAATGCGATTGGTACTCCACAGATAGCAGATGCCAGCGATGTAAGCGCGTCAAAATCCTTCTCCTCAGCAGTGTCAAAAATATCGTACGAGTCCAGCGCGGCAATGCGCTCTGTTTCATTTTCAGGAAAAGGTGCTATCAGCATTCATGTTTATTTATAGACCAACATCAAACATACGAATAAATAAAATGTTTGATTTGCAGACAGGCCTAAAATCACGTATAAATTAAGAGCCTGTAGCTTTATTTTGACGACAAAAAACGGAATTTTTTATGGCGGCACAAGCGGCCTTTTAGTACCTATGCCCAAACGGGATTTTCCACCCGAATTTAAAGATTATTCGCGCCTTGCCTTTTATGGCACGCTATTCAATAGCCTCGAAATAAATAGCTCATTTTACAAGCTTCCTCAATCAAAAACAGTCGCTAAATGGGCGGCAGGGGTACCTATTGGCTTTACATTTACCTATAAGCTTTGGCGGGAAATCACACATAACAAAGGACTCATTTTTAATGATGACGACATCGCTCTTTTTATGAACGTTGTTAACCACACCGTCGATAAAAAAGGCTGCATACTTATCCAATTTCCGCCGGGTACTACCATAGCCCGCGGACAATTGACACACCTGCTGGCACTATTACAAGCTAAAAACCAGGACAAAGGATGGAATATAGCCGTAGAATTCAGGCATCGGTCATGGTACACGGATGAAGTTTATGACCTGCTCCGCTGGTTTAATGCAGGACTTGTTTTACAGGATATGCCGAAATCGACTACGCCGCAAATAATAACCTCTGACGATTTTGTTTATGTGCGCTTTCACGGCCCCAGCGGCGATTATCGCGGCAGCTATAGTGATGAGTTGCTGAATGAATACACATACTACATTCGCGACTGGCAGAACGAAGGCAAGGATGTTTATGTATATTTTAACAATACCGCCGGTGATGCGCTGAATAATTTGCTGACGTTAAAGCAATATCTTTATCGTGACGAAGAATTGGCATAATTAGGCTGCATCAATCAGTTCCCATGTTTTTGGCCCCACAACGCCATCCGGCATTAAACCGTTGGCCGCCTGGAATGCTTTTACCGCAGCTTCAGTTTTAGGTCCAAAATTACCATCCGGGTTTGCACCGATTTTTTCCTGCATAATTTTCACCAGCTCCGGGTCGTTAGGTAGTCCCCGTTTCAGTATTGGCCTTGGGCCGGATGCGGGCGGGCCAAGAATCGTAGCTACTGCCGCGCGAAAGGCATCCATATCAAAGCTCGGGTCGCTCTTACGGCCTTTGGGTAATGCATATTCTTTATGTCCGGCGCAAAACTCCGGCCCCTGGCCGATATGCTTTAGGATGGCAGCAACACCACGATGATAGGCGTCCATTTGTACTGCCGGCCAGGGTTTGTCGTCGCTGCCGCCGGTGTTTTCAGCTTCGATGCCGATAAACCGTGAGTTACCGCTGGTAATCCCCTGCCACGTCCCTTCGCCAGCATGATAGCACCTGCCTGCAGCAACAACATAATAGGTACCATCGCGACCAAGCCCGAGCTGCGACAACGGCCCCGCTAAATCAGACCGCCCTTTTATTAAAATATTAAGCGTTGGCATATTGCCGCTGTTTTTACCGGGAGTACCGGTATGGTGGCAAAGCACGCCGGCAACCGGGCCCATATCGCCGTGCCCGCGGGTTTCCCAGCCGTCTGATTCTTTTACTGTTAGTCCGGCTTTTGTTAAAACTTCCGGTAACCATGTTAATGAAAATGCCATAAGCGTTAAGTTTCAGGTGTTATCGATGATGTTGATTTTAGGTTGATTATAGCCCAACCGGCGATATTTAAGCGGAATATCGGGCTAAACTAATGTAGTTTGTGTATAGTATAAATATACGATTAATTATTTCGGATTACAAGTGTTAAGGGCTCAAATCAAATTGTCACTAACTAGCGCTGGGTTTTAACCCAGCGCTATAACATGAATCGAGCCGATGGCTCTTGGATTCGGGTACTCGTGAAAGTTTCCTTCTTCATAAGTTTCTTAAAGAGCCGTAGGCTCGGCCAATGTTTTAGCGCCGGGTTTTAACCCGGCGTTAGCACGAAATGGATTTATCCCCCCAATAGGGGGATTTTATATTCTGGTGTTATTAACTTAATTTGAGCCTATATTATATCGGATAAGAGAGGACTTGGATAAATCATTACATAACATAATTCGGCAGCTTTTTGTTGTTTTGCTGATTGGGTCGATAGTTGCCTGCGGCTACCGGGCTAACGCTCAAAAATATGCCTTTGCACATTACGACATTGAAGACGGCC
>JAZJZL010000249.1:0-20426 GCA_040389845.1 Bacteroidota bacterium | reverse complement strand
TATGAAAATACTGTGCATCGGCGTCGATAACATAATGCGGGGTAAGATCTATTCCCCCGCCAAACCAACGTAAAGGCTCATCAGGGTGTTGTGCCGACGGCATTTCGAAATACCGGATATTCATGTGAATAATCGGCACCATTGGGTGATTAGGATGGATAACTATCGAAACACCGGTAGCAAAAAACTCATCGTGCTCCACGTTTAGCGCCTTTTTCATGGTATGCGGAAGCTGGCCGTACACCGCTGAAAAATTAACGCCGCCTTTTTCGAATATACTACCGTTTTGGATAACCCGCGTACGACCGCCGCCGCCACCATCGCGCTCCCACACCTCTTCTTCAAACTTTGCCACGCCATCGCACTGTTCGAGCGCAGCACAAATTTCGTCCTGTATGGTTTGGTAGTCGGCAGCTATTTGTTCCTTAGATATCATTGAGGCAAAGGTGCATATTTTTCAACGCAGAGACGCAATATTTTGCGTCTCTCGTTATAGAATGAAACCGGCTGGGCTACGAAATCTCAAGATAGTTCAAGTCTTTACCGAATGTTTCTTTTAGCTGGCTGAGTGAAAATAGCGCAATCAATGTCAAAATACCCATCATAATGTAGCCACTGGTTATCATTCCGTAATGCCCCACTAAAGCCGTAAATGCCAGGTTAATAGGAATTAATGAGCCACGTACGAAGTTGGGTACCGTTGTGGTAACTGTCGACCGGATATTTGTGCCGAACTGCTCTGAAGCGATGGTAACAAACGTTGCCCAATAGCCAACGGAACATCCCATAAAAAAGCAGATCCAAACAAAACGGGCTTCTGTTAATTCTTTCGCGCTCAGGTAAACAATAACACTCACTACCGATATCAACAGGAAAACCACCATAGTCAATTTTCTCGACTTTGTAATCTGCGCCAGCAAACCGGCAAAAATATCTCCTACTGCAATACCTATGTAGGTATACAACACCCCATCAGCTGCACTTAACACGTCCTTTGCTCCCATTGCTTTCCCGAACTCAGGCGATAGGGTAACCAAAACACCTACTACATACCATAACGGCGCTCCAATTAAAATGCAATACAGGTATTTTTTAAATCGTTCCCAATTGGTAAAAAGCATGAAGAAGTTTCCTTTAGACACCTCGCTATTTTCGATATTCCTGAACATCCCCGATTCAAAAGTGCCTATACGCAATAAAAGCAATAAAAACCCAAGTCCCCCGCCAACCTTGTAAGCCGTCTGCCATCCATGTTTGGCCACCATTACTGCAGCCGCTGCTCCAAAAAGGCCTATTACGGCTACTATCATAGTTCCATAGCCTCTGTTTTGTTTACTTAGTGTTTCGCTTACAAGCGTAATGCCTGCACCCAGTTCACCCGCGAGGCCTATTCCTGCTATAAAACGAATAAGCGCATATGTATTTACATCGTGCACGTATGCATTGGCAAAATTGGCGATTGAATAAAGCAAAATCGAACCAAATAAAACCTTGATACGCCCCAATTTATCGCCAACCACACCCCACAAAATACCTCCCAGCAAAAGGCCGAACATCTGTACGTTTATAATAAATACGCCTTTGGGAAGCACATCGGCCGGGCTTACGCCTATATCCAGCAGGCTGGCTTTACGTACGATGGAGAAGGTTAAAAGATCGTAAATATCAACGAAGTAGCCCAGGCTGGCTACCAGCACTAAAAAGATAACGTTCCTTTGGGCTTTGGCAGGGGAAATTTCGGTCATAAATAGTATTAATTGGTTTGGCTAAAATAACAGATTTATTAAATAATCAATTGAAAAATAAATGCATAAAAAAAACCTCTGTGGAGCAGAGGCTTTTGAATTTGAAACGCCGGTTTCCTGATTATGCCTTTTTAACATTAACTGCCTGTAGTCCTTTTCTGCCTTCCTCCACATCATAAGTAACGTTATCGTTATCCTTAATAGCGTTTACGCCACCCTGTACATCTTTAAAGTGTACAAAAAGGTCTTTACCATCCTCGGTAATGATGAAACCGAACCCTTTTTGTGTGTTAAACCATTTTACTTTTCCAGTTTTCATAAATAAATATAATTGTTGTATTAAAAATTGTGTTTACGATTAAAAAACCAGACCTAAACTGAATAAAATGATATTTATAATCAGGAGGATACAGGAAAACCAATCTGTTCAAATATAATAAATTATTATATAACCAAATAAAATTATTTATTCGGCTGTGGGGTTGTCCTTAAATAGGGTTTAACCTGCGTAAAACCTTTCGGAAATTTTGCCGGGATGTCTTCAGTTTTAATTGCAGGCACTACAATTACGTCTTCTCCGTCTTTCCAGTCGGCCGGCGTTGCTACACTGTATTTTGCTGTTAGTTGCAGCGAGTCAATCACTCTTAATATCTCCTGGAAATTTCTGCCGGTAGATGCAGGGTAAGTAATGGTTAGTTTAATAGTTTTATCAGGCGCTATCACAAATAATGAACGTACGGTAGCTGTAAGCGATGCATTAGGGTGTATCATATCGTAAGCCAGCGCAATTTCACGGCTCTCATCCCCTATTATCGGGAAATTTACCTCAACGTTTTGTGTTTCGTTAATATCGTTTATCCAGCCTTTATGTGATTCAACAGAGTCGACACTCAGCGCGGCAACTTTTACATTGCGTTTTTCAAATTCATCTTTAAGCGATGCAGTTTTTCCGAGTTCTGTTGTGCAAACAGGTGTATAATCTGCCGGATGCGAAAAAAGCACGCCCCAGCTATCGCCAAGAAATTCATAAAAATCAATTTCGCCTTGCGAGGTCTTTGCCTTGAAATTTGGAGCGGCATCTCCCAGTCTTAAGCCCATATTGTTAAATATTTTCTGATTAAATAATTGTACTAAGGTAAGCGGATTGCCGAATAAATCAAGGGTGTTTTTATTAAAATCTACTGATTTGGTAGAATTTGTTGTTTTGCTGACAATGGTGAGGTAGTTGATTTAGTTGGATTAGATTAACTAGGTTGGGCGAGTTACTTGAGAACCAATTTTGTAGATGGGCAAAAGCCATTTAGCCCGTAACCAAAATGGCCATCAAAACGGGCATAATGCGTTTTGCCCGTAACAAAAAAAGGGGTAAAAACGGGCAAAAGCTGTTTTGCCTATCTACAAAAACATGCCTTGAACGGGCTAAAACCATTATGGCCATTCGGTATAAAAAATGGCTTTTAGATACCAAAGATGGGGAAAATGGAATTATTGGGTTACTTTTTTGTCGTTTTTACGTGTTGAAAATGATGTCAAAGAACTTTTTAATTGGAACGGATTCGAAATTTTATAAAATATTCGCCGACCCCAAAACCTTACAAGTTACCAAATTTTACAGGCATTTGTGCTGACACGAGTTTGTCAGTATATCTATCCCTTTTTTCGCGATGTGTGTTACCCATTGCTGACAGCTGTAACCCTTAGGGTATTTAAATCAGGTTCTACCCTGCAATTCTTTCCCTGAAAGGGATACATCCGTTAGCGCAGGGCATCGCCCTGCGTCACGCGGACAGGTTTCGAACACGCATAGTCTAAAAAAACATCGCTATGAAAAAACCGACTAGCTGCTATCCTAATGCAATTAATTCCCCTTCCCTCAAAATCCATAAAATCCCTTAATCCCGGTCCCCCACTAAACCAATTTCCAAAAACCGTGTTACCCAATAAGCCCAACAAGCTTAACTATGGAAAGACATACCTATGATACCGGGATTATCGGCAACTGCGCCTTCCTGGCCCATGTAAATAAAAATACCAATATCGACTGGCTCTGCTGGCCGCGCTTCGACAGCACTTTTATCTTCGGGGGACTATTAGATAAAAAGAAAGGCGGCGAATTTTCTATCCGCCCCACCGACGATTACACCTCGCATCAATACTACCTCGAAAACACCAACGTACTTATCACCGAAATTACTACAGTAAAAGGGGCTAAATATCGCATCACCGATTTCGCCCCGCGTTTTCATGAGCACCAGCGTTATTATAAGCCGCTGATGCTCGTCCGTAAAATTGAGGCGGTTGAGGGCACTTCGCAAATTGTGGTAAAGTGCGAGCCGGTGACAGATTACGGGGCAAAAAAGCTTCATGTAAACCGTGGCAGCAATCACATCCAGTTCCTGGGCGGCGATGAAAATATTAGGCTGACGACCAATATCCCTATAAGCTATGTTTTTGACGAACAGCCTTTTGTTATTAACGAATGCAAATACCTTGTACTCACTTACGGCGAACCGTTGGAAGCGCCTTTAATCAGCACCGCCGAGCGCTTTTTACGCGAAACCACCCAATACTGGCGCACCTGGATAAAACACTCATCCATAGCGACTTATTTTCAGCCCTTTGTGATACGTTCTGCGCTGGCCTTAAAGATTCACCAGTATGAAGATACCGGTGCAATTATAGCCGCCAGCACCACCAGTTTACCTGAATCACCGGGCAGCGGCCGCAACTGGGATTACCGCTATTGCTGGCTGCGCGATACCTATTACGTATTGACATCGCTTAACCACATCGGCCATTTCGAGGAAATGGAGAAATATTTTAGCTATGTGACCGATATATCATTTAACGAAACGGAACGGTACCAACCGCTTTACGGTATCACCGGCGAAAAGGACCTGGTTGAAGAAGCTGTGGACTTGGAAGGCTACATGGGTAACCAGCCCGTTCGTGTCGGAAACCAGGCATCTGAACACATTCAGAACGACATCTACGGACAGGTGATGATATCCTTGCTCCCACTATATACAGACCATCGTTTCGTGTTTTCCGAGCGTAAAGATTCTGTTCGCTGGATAGATTTTTTGCTGAATAAGATCGAACGCACCATCGATGAAAAAGATGCGGGTATATGGGAATTCCGCAATATGGCTAATATACATTGTTACAGCAACCTGTTCCAATGGGCGGGCGCTTCCGCAGCAGAGAAAATGGCGAGAACTATCGATAATAAGGAACTCACCGAAAAGGCCATCAGCCTTAAAAACCGCGCCGCCGCCCATATCGAAAGCTGTTATGACCCGGAGCGCAAGGTATATACCAATTCCGCAGGTAACCCCAACCTGGATGCCAGCACCCTGCAGCTCATTATGATGAATTATCTCGACCCGGCTTCCGACCGGGCCAAAGATCATCTGATTGCACTTGAAAAAGAGTTAAAAGGCAATAATGGGTTATTTTACCGCTATTTATACAAAGATGATTTTGGCAAACCAAAAACTACTTTCCTGATATGCGCTTTCTGGTATATCGAAGCGCTGGCCTGCGTTGGGCGTATGGATGATGCTATGAAGCAGTTTGAAGCAATCCTGAAATATTCAAATCACCTATTGCTCTTCAGTGAAGACGTCGATGAAAACGATGGCAGCCAATGGGGTAATTTCCCGCAGGCCTACAGTCACGTAGGTTTAATGAACGCAGCCTACCGTATAGCGATGAAATTAGACAGGCCCATATTTTTATGAGAGGCGCAAGGTAAAAGGTTTAATCAGGACAGCTTTTTACCTTTCGACTTTAACCTTTTCCCTTTCACCTAATTCGTAATAGTTCCCAGCTTCACTTTATACCTGTAGCCCCTGCCCGCGCCCATAAAGTTTTCCAGCTTTAGCACTTCGTGTGTTTTCTTGGATATCCAATATCGTTCGTAGCCTTTTTCCGGGGCTTTATTGTCTACATAGTTATTCAGCACCCAGCAGTCTATGTTATCGCCGTTACTGCCTTTTAACGCTTCACTGCCCGTTACTGTGTAGTTACCTTCTTCGGCTGGGGCCATACCGGGGTCGTAGTAATTGATGATGAACGTACGTCCTTCTTTATAGGGCAGCAGCGAATAAATCAGCATATCCGCATGCCAGTTAAGGTTAAATTTTTCGAAGGAATTGTTGAAATCCTTTGCTGTCTCCGCTTTTACTGAATCAGGCACGCCGGTTTTGTTGTTAACATTTGTAAAATCGACAGTCTTCGCGCCGAAATCAAGCTTTACCGAATAGCCAAGCCGTTTCCAGTAAGTTTCGTGATAAATATTGCTGAAATCCTTCGGGTCGAAAACGGTGAAACATTTGTGTACAACGGTATCATATTCCCATTGCTGCGTAACCTGGATGGCGGGTTTGTTGTTATACGGTTTGGTAGATATATTAAACTTTATCAGCGAAATGCGGCTTGCGGGCCCGTCTTTTGTTTTCCTTAGAAATTGCAGATAATCCAGCTCACCTTTTTGCAGGTGCTGAAGCTCCAGGGTACCGGCGGCAACTTTAACCGTATCGGCATTTTTGGCGAAGGTTGAAAATGTAATTGATGATAAAAGCGCTATGCTTAAAAATAGTTTCATGTTGAGTATTTAAGATTCGCAAATCTTATTTTTCTCAATTTCCTGTGAAACTAATTTTAACCGTTACCCGGTTATTTTCAATAAGTGGGCTGATTATAAATACGGAGGCGGATTTATTGCGCGATTGCAAATCAACAAATCGAATCTTCGGACTGGACTTTTGTGAAAATTAATCATTGTTCGCGTGTCTATAAAATGCTTTAGGCGTTGCTTGTAAGAAAGCGATGCGAAGAATAGTCTTCTCTCTTCTTCGTCTTCTTCCCATGAAGTGTTTATCTTAAATCGCATTTTATGGCTGATTATCAGACGTACGAAGTTTCAAAAACTTTGTACGTCTCTAACAAATATTATCCCGCAGCAACCTCAGCCAGATTCTCAACCTTCCCCGGCCTGCCATTTTTAAATGCTTTGCGCGAGGTTAATCCAAGCAGTTCAAACATCGCCATATCTTCATCAAATGATGGATTCGGGGTAGTTAATAGCTTTTCTCCTGCAAAAATAGAATTCGCGCCAGCCATAAAGCAAAATGCCTGCTCTACAACGCTCATCTCCGTACGTCCTGCTGAAAGGCGTACCACTGTCCTCGGCATAACAATACGCGCGGTGGCAATCATTCGTACCATATCCCAGATAGATACCCGTGGCTGGTCGGCAAGCGGGGTACCCTGCACTGGAACCAGCGCATTCACCGGTACCGATTCAGGATGCTTAGGCAGATTAGACAAGGTTTTTAGCATCGAAATCCTGTCTTCAACAGTTTCGCCCAGGCCGATGATACCGCCGCTGCAAACGGTAAGCTTGGCTTTGCGCACATGCTCCAGGGTTTTCAGGCGGTCGTCGTAGGTACGGGTGGTGATAATACGCTTGTAATCATCTTCGGAGGTATCGAGGTTGTGATTATAAGCATATAAACCTGCATCCGCCAAACGCTGCGCCTGCCCTTCGGTGAGCATGCCCAATGTGCAGCAAACTTCCATATCGAGGTCATTCACGGCTTTTACCATATCAATCACCTTATCAAAATCGCGGTTATCGCGCACTTCACGCCAGGCAGCACCCATACATAGGCGGGATGCGCCACCATCTTTCGCCTTTTGGGCAGCCAGTATCACCTCGTTCAACGGCATAATGGCGTGCACATCCACGCCGGTATTGTAACGTGCAGCTTGCGGGCAATAAGCACAATCTTCCGGGCAGCCTCCGGTTTTGATAGATATCAACGAGCTAATCTGCACTTCCGAATAATCTTTATTTTCGCGGTGCACGGTAGCTGCTTCGTAAACAAGGTCTAACAACGGGCGGTGGTATATTTCTGCAATCTCTTCTTGCGTCCAGTTATGTCTTACTTCAGTCATATTTCTGTTCTATGTAGGCTAATTATTTTAACAAGCTTTCAACTTCTTGTTTAAGTATAGGTAAATGATTAATCACAATGTTCCAAATTTGTTCGGGTTGTATTTCATCGTAGCCGTGGATGATTTTATTTCTTGTATCCACCATTCGGCGCGCACTCGTAATTTTAATTTCCGGGTCAATTTTAAGCAAACTGTTAACGGCTTCTCCAATAATTTCAAGATTACGCTCAATAGCCTGTTGAAGCATCAGATTTTGTTTGAATATTTCGAACAACTTGGGATGTCCCACGTAGGCTTCGATGTTATCTAGTGCTGTTTGAACGTCAAAAAGATATTTATTTATCTCACGCTGCATAGATCAGCTGTTTTTTCTCGTTAAGTTCCTCGATAAAGTAAGGGTTTTTCAATCCCCCTTCAATTACTAAATCTATTTCCCGGTTAAAAATATTTCGTAGCTTATCGTGTAAACTCCACCACATTTCCCCTTTTTCTAAAGGTTCTAAATCATCTTCAAAGTTAATCAGCAAGTCTACATCACTTTTTTCGTTAAATTTTTCACTGATTATCGAACCAAAGGCAAATGCATTTTTTACTCTACAATCCTTAAAGAGTTTTATCACTTGCGGTAAATGTGATTGAAATGCTGGATGTAACATATCTTCAAATCTAAGTTAACGTGCTTATTTATGATTCAGCAACAATTGCGTCGCAAACCATAGCGGCAGCAAAAAGCCCGCACAGTCGGTAAAAGTAGTAATTATTATGGACGACGCTACCGCCGGGTCTATACCCACACGTTTCAATATTAACGGGATGGACGCCCCGGTAAGCCCCGCTACTATCAGGTTACCTGTCATCGCCAGGAAAAGCACCAGGCCCAGCATAGGGTTAGCGTCATAAAACAGTGCTACACCGAATACAATAAGCCCGTTTGCGGCGCCGTTAATTAATCCTACCGTTAATTCCTTCAAAACAGCGTTATATGCCTGTTTGTCGCTCAAATCATTCAGCGAAATACGCCTTACGGTTACCGCCAGCGCCTGCGTGGCTGCATTGCCGCCCATTCCGGCAATAATCGTCATATAAGCGGCGATAGATGGTATCCTGGAAACCGTACTATCAAAATGGCGGATAATAGAAGCTGCCAGATATGCGGTACCGAGGTTAATTATCAGCCAGGGCAAACGGCTTTTTACCGCTTCTTTCCAGTTACCGCTCAGTTCCTCATCCTCTGATACACCGGAGATTTTCAATATATCCTCGGTACTCTCTTCCTCCATTACGTCGATGATATCGTCAACCGTAATGCGGCCAAGCAGTTTCATGTTATCGTCGACTACCGGTATATTGGTGAGGTTATACTGAGAAATCAGGCTGGCTACATCTTCCTGGTCAAGGTCGGCCTTTACGTAAACAAAGTCGGCTACCACCAGGTCCGCCACCTTTGCATCGGCGCGGGCTTTTAGTATCGATTTTACAGAGAGTATACCCTGCATCACGTTATCGTCATTCACCACGTAAACAGTGTAAAAGTCCTCCATCTCCTCCGATTGACGGATAATCTCATCAAGCGCATGTTTTTTGTCCAGCTTAATGTTGACTTTTATCAGGTCGGAGTTCATGATACCACCTGCGGTATCTTCTTCGTACTTTAACAGCTCACGAATACTGGCTGCATCTTCGGCGTCGATATCTTCGAGCAGCTCCTGCTGCTCATCCTCATCCAGCTGCGAGAGAATGTCGGTTGCATCGTCGTAATCCAGCTCCTCGATAATTTCCGTACGCTTTTCTGGGTGGAGGCCGATGAGCAATTCGCCGGCGTCCTGCTCTTCGTGCATCTCGGCAAATACCTCGGATGCGATGTCGGTCGGGAGGATGTTGATGATCCTTTCTTTTGCTTCCTGCGGCAGCTGCTCAAAAAGCATAGCAATCTCCGACGCGTGATATTCGAGCAGAACCAGCTCTAATTCAGCATCGTTGCCCTCGAGCGCAGTTTCAATGCGCAGTAAATCCGACTTATCGATTTCGAAAGATTGCATATGCGACTAAAGTAAGCATTTATGCTGCAAAAAAGGAATAAAAGTAGCTTGTTTTCAAACTTCGCTTACAACTCACAGGCTGTACTTATAAGTAGCTTTAACACCCTCTAACTTGCTTAATTTAGCAAGGCTCTGGTTTACCTGCATCTGCCGGATGGCCACAGTTATGCTGCAATCATTATCAAACGATTGCTCTATTATAGTTAAATTGTCGTCCTTGATAATCCGCATAACATCATTCATCTGTAGATAATCAAACGCAATTATATAGACATCGTTTACAGTCCTTTCAATAACCGTTGCCAGTTTCAGCGCGTCTTCAGCCGCAGTCTTGTAGGCATTTATCAAACCCGGAACGCCCAGCAATGTACCGCCGAAATAGCGGACTACGACAATACCCAAATTGGTAAGGTTTTGCGATAGCAAAGTATTCAGGATAGGCCTGCCGGCGGTGCCCGAAGGTTCGCCATCGTCATTCAAGCGAAATACGGAACGGTCGGGTGTTAAACGCATCGCCCAGCAATGGTGATTAGCTTTTGGATGCTCGCTCTTTAATATCGCAAGGTGATTTTTTAGCTCGGCCTCGTTGATTACCGGGAACGCATAAGCCAGGAACTTGCTGCCCCTGTCGCGGAATATGCCTTCAGCAGGCTTCTCAATAGTGCGGTAAGTATCGTCAAAAAGCATTAATGCCGAAGATATGTGTAAAAGTTGACGGATGATAGATGATGACGATAGCCAGTATGGCAAGCGCCAGGCCAATCTTATTAAACAGGCTCAATTTTTCTTTAAAGATGATAACCCCTACCAACGTGCCGAAAATGATAACACCTATATTCATCGACGAAAATACGATCGATGGATTTTTGGCGAGTGACTGATGTGCTTTAATGTAAAACAGGATATTCCCGAAGTTGGCTATACCAAGCACCCAGCCTATAAAAATATGCGGCCACGAAAAGCGCATGGTTTTGGTAAACACCTGGTAAAGCAAGCCGATAAGCGCCACCGTAAACGCCAGCGAATAAACGATAAAAAGCGAAGTGCCTGTAGAAATCGATTTAACCAGCGCTACCTGTTTAAACAACACGTCGATGATGCCCATACCGATGAATACCACCAGCAGGTAAATCCACGAGTTATTGCTGGCCTTTTTATCCCGCGTTTGTTTTTGCCAGGGTATTAGGCATATAACGGCGGTAATGCCGATGGCAAGCCCGGTAAGACGGACAGCGTCAGGCGTTTCGTTAAAGAGGAGAAATGCAGCAGCTATCGGGATAAACAATGATAATCGCTGTGCAGCATCCGTACGTACAATGCCGGTTGCCTTTACCGATGCAGCCAATATCACAAACAGCACCGGGAGTAGTAAGCCAAGCAATACAAATAAATTGAAAGGAGCACCGCTAAGATTGTGCAATTGCGGTTTCAGAAACAGCCAGGTAAGAACAATGGCGATAGAATAGTTCCATGTGATGGCCTGGTAAACGTCGATATGGTAGCGTTTAGCCAGCTTTAACATGATAGAAACGAGTACGCTGCAGCAAATACTTAGTAGAACGTAGAGCATTTTTTAGGTTGATTGAGTGAAGGGTTGATTGGAAGAGTAGTTAAATAATTGCCGGTATTTCAGACAAACAATTAACCACTCACCTAATCAACCATTCACTAATATTTTCAATTTATCTTTTCCTGATGGATATTCGCCAATAACATGACCGTGAACGTCCGGGGCTTTAATTCCTTTTTTTAATTCTGTTTCACCGGTAAATATACGCGCTTCATCCCACAAACCGGCTTCTATAAAGCTATTTAATGTGCGGGCGCCGCCTTCAATAATTAGCGATTGTATGTCCTGCAGATATAATTGAAATAAAATGTACTGGGGCACATACTTTTCAAAATCCTCAAGAGCGATAAATTTATTTTTGCCATCAACATCTGTCTTAATCTCATTGAAAATAATAGTCTCAACGCTTTGGTCGAAAACATGCAGGGCCGGGTTTAATTCCAGCCGGCGGTCAATCACCACACGTTTGGGCGATTTGCCGTGTGCATAGCGCACATTCAGCTGCGGGTTATCGATAGCTGCCGTATTTTTCCCTATTAAAATAGCATCCTCTTCCGTACGCCATTGGTGAACCAGCTTGCGCGATTCAAACCCTGTTATCCAATGCTGACTATTATCATCCGGCGCGAAAAAGCCGTCTGCCGTTTGTGCCCATTTCAATATTATATAAGGACGATGCTTTTGTACGCGGGTAAAAAACCTGCGGTTAAGCCATTGGCATTCCTTCTCTAAAACACCCACAACAACATTAATACCTGCATCATGGAGCTTTTCAATCCCCTTACCATCAACCTGTGCAAACGGGTCGCGGCAACCAACCACCACGTTTGGAATTTGATGTTTGATAATTAAATCAGCGCAGGGCGGCGTTTTTCCATAATGTGCACATGGCTCCAATGAAACATAAATAGTTGACTGCCTGAGTAATTCATCCGCATTATCAAAGCGTTCCGTTACCTGGTTAATGGCGTTTACCTCGGCATGGGCTTCGCCGTATTTGCGGTGGTAGCCCTCGCCTATTATCCTGTCATTATGTACAACTACAGCGCCAACCATCGGGTTGGGACTGACGCTGCCCATGCCCAATCCGGCAAGGTCCAGGCAGCGCTGCATATATTTTTCGTGTTGCACCATGCTGCAAAAGTAGCTTTTATGTTACTTTGTTGCATGAAAACTATAAAGGATGTTTTTGACGCTTACCGGCAGGAACTATCAAAAATTTATGATGCAAATGAGATAAGTACGATTACACTTTTGGTTATCAGTGATATATGCGAAATAAGCAACGCAAAAATCAAGGCTTTCCCTGAACTGGAATTAACCGGGGAACAATCAGAACGGACGGCTTCTATCCTGGCAGAACTCAAAACCGGTCGCCCGGTGCAATACATTTTAGGGCACACCGAGTTTTATGGCCTGCCATTCAATGTTAATCCATCTGTACTTATCCCCCGCCCCGAGACGGAAGAACTTGTAGAATGGGCTTTGGAATCAGTTGGCAGTTTAAAGTTGTCAGTTGGCAGTATCCTGGATATTGGCACAGGCAGTGGATGTATTGCTATCAGCTTAAAGAAAAATTTACCAGGATTTAATGTGTCAGCTATTGATATTTCCGGCGATGCCTTAGCAACCGCCGCTTCAAATGCGCAACTAAATAATGTTGATATACAGTTTATTAATGCTGATATTTTAAACCAAGATTCTCATATCTCAAATCTCACATCTCAAATCTCTATCCTAATCAGCAATCCGCCTTACGTTACCCTGCATGATAAAACCCAAATGCATAATAACGTAACCGATTTTGAGCCGCATACCGCCCTATTTGTTCCTGAAGATGACCCGCTGCTATTTTACCGCGCTATAGGCGATGTTGCATTGAGTAATCTTTCGCCCGGCGGTTTATTATTCTTCGAAATCAATGAAAACCTCGGCGCAGAAACCGTGAAGCTTTTACAAGATAAAGGCTTTAAAAACATAGAATTAAGGAAAGATATGAGTGGTAGGGATAGGATGATAAGGGCTGAAAAGTAGGTTTATTGGTCGCAAAAACGACCTGGCGTATTATTTTTTGTCATTCTGAGCGCGAGCGAAGAATCTTTGCGAAGGTGCAGGTATGCGATTGACAGGTCGCGTACTTACCTGTCCGCCGCCAATGTCGCTCGGTAAAGATTCTTCACTGCGTTCAGAATGACAAATATAGGCCAACACCAAAAGGGCATCGTAAAAATCCTAGCTCTTCTTCAAAAACTCCCCATCCATATACACATGGTCTTTATCCAAACTCAATTCAATGGCATGCAAAATATCATCCTTTAAATCTTCTGTAACCCTGCCGAAACCAAATAGCTTAGCAACAAAAGGCACGGCTGCTTCGGGCTGTATGCCAATGGCATCTTCCACCACTTTCTGAATAGCTAAATCTATTTCTTCAGGGGCGATGTATTGCAGCTTTTTGGATGATGGCGGAAAGTCGCTTCTATCCCTTATCACCGGTGTCTCCATATCTACCGGCCACAAGAAATCGCCTTTTGCTTTAACCATGTGATTATCCTTGGCAAACTGCGTAGCCTGGGTTATGGTATATTTTACCCTCGAAGTCATCTTGCTCACATCAGCCGCTTCCGCAAGGCGATGGGCCATTTCATCTTCGTGAATGGGGCCTTCGGTATTGACTATGTCAGTTATCCAGCCGGCCAATTTCGCAAACGAGTGCAGGTGTAATTCCTGTTTAGCCACTTCACGCGGAAGTTGGGTTAGCTTATAAGGGGCAGCGCCATTTTTTACCTCTTCACTTTTTTCACGATTTACGGTAACTGCTTCATGAGCGGGTTGGTCATCAGTTTCGGTATCGTCATCCGCAACCGACTGTTTAGCTTTTTCAATGGCATTTACCAGCCTGTCGAGTTCCTGTTTAGGGTTACGGAACCAGTCGGTGCTCCAGATGCGGAATATTTTCCAGCCCATAGTTTCCATTACCTGCTTGCGCAGTCGGTCGCGGTCGCGGGCGGATTTGGCCGAGGCATAGGCATCGCCATCGCATTCTATACCGATAATATAGCGCCCCGGGTTTTGCGGGTCTACGATAGCCAAATCTATATAAAACGCTTCGGAGCCTACCTTTTTACGAACGATATAGCCTTTAGTAGTTAGCTCACCAGCAACCTGGTCTTCAAACGGGCGTTTCTGGGTAACTATCACATCCTCCACTTCATCAAAACGACCATGCTGCGCAAAATACAGGAAGCTTTTAAGCGCACGGATACCGAATTTAGTGTTCTCAGTAGGCTTAATATCTTCTGAGGTGATATTGGTGAACACCTCACAGCGCATTTTGGCGCGGGTTATCAATACATTCAACCTGCGCTCACCGCCCTCGTTATTGAGCGGACCGAAGCTCATCGGTATTTTCCCTTCCTCGGTTTTACCGTAGCCTATGCTGATATAAATTACATCGCGCTCATCACCCTGCACATTCTCCAGGTTTTTTACAAAGAATGGCTCATGTATGTGACTGCGGAAAAAATTCTCTACCTCGGGATGTTTACGGCGGCGGCCTTCCAGTGCATTTTGTATAGCCTGCATCTGCGAGGTACTGAATGCTACCACACCCAGGCTTTGCTTAGGATTATTGAGCGCATGCTGTATCACCGCATCAGCAACAGCCTCCGCTTCAATAGGGTTAGTGCGGGTTTTGCCGCGGTCGTAAACCGCATTTTCAAAATAGTGAAATACAAGGCCGAGCTTTGTTTTTGAGCCGGGGCTTGGGAATATCACCAGCTTATCTTCATAAAACTCTTTATTCGATAGGCTGATCAACGACTCGTGGCGACTGCGGTAATGCCATCTCAGCATCCGCTGCGGCGCTCCCTGCGCATCGCACATACCCAGGATGCTTTGCAGGTCGGCGGTAACATTGTCTTCGTCTTCCAGGTCGGTATTCATTTTATCGAAGAAACTGGTTGGCGGCAGCTGCTTGGAATCGCCCACCACTACCAATTGCTTTGCGCGTGCTATCGCACCGAGCGCCTCAACCGGGCGAACCTGGCTGGCCTCATCAAAAATTACCAAATCAAACTCGATGCTGCCGGGCGCAAAAAAGTTAGCTATCGACATCGGGCTCATCATAATCACCGGCTTAATAGCCTGTATAGCTGCCCCCGCCTCCGAAATGAGCTTGCGGATAGGCATCAGTCTTGATTTTTTATTGAACTCGCTGCGCAGGATATTTACCTGTCCACCAGCCTGCTGCCTTGGCACGCCTTCCCAGTGTTTCAGGGCCACGCGGGCACGGTTGAAATGCAAATTCAGCAAATCAAGCTTTTTAAACTTTTCAATTACTTCTTCGTGGCTGGCACGCTCGAATTTTATAAGGGCGGGGTTAAAGCTAAATGCCTGCTCTATTAAATATTCATACCACGTTTTCTGCAGCGCTGTTTTTAAATGTTCGCCTGCGCCTTCCCAGCTTAATGAGGCATTGATTAATGAGGTAAAACCTTCTTCCGCCGTCATTTTTGCCAGGTTGTTCCAGGCGATAGTCTTCTGTAGTTCGGGGAAGCGGTTTATCCAACCTTCTATAGTTTGCTGCTGCGCATGGTAATACAGGCGTTCTAATGTTGTCTCCGGCATCCTGACTGCCAAATCAACCTGAAGCTTTTCCAGCACGGCTTGCAGGCTTTGCTGCTGCGCATTTATTTGAGCCGAAAGCTTGTCCATACTTGCTTTTGCATTCCCGCCATTTTCATTTTTAGCGAGATAATCCAGAATAGCCTGCGGAACGGATGAATCAGCTATGGCGAATAGCAACTCAGCCATATATGCCGCTATTTTCGCTAGCGCATCCCAATCCGACCGCTGTTTCATCCACCTGCTGCCGAATAGTTTAACGCCCAATGGTTCCAGCTCATTAAGTGTTTGCTCCAGCCGGCGCGATTCGGATATCGCATCAACCAAAGCAACCTTCTCCGCTGTACCCGATGGCAACGGTATTTTGCTCATGGCGGCCAATTGTTTTTTTGCCCTTCCATAAGCACCAATCATAAATTTGTACCATTTGTCGCCGTAGGCCATCAGGTTTTGGCGTATCTCCAGTACATTTTGCCCCCAGGCTTCCGGTATCAAAATATGCTCATATTCCCGCCGTAAGGCAGCGAAACGTTTACCTGTGTCCAGGAGTTCACTTATATCGTGCTGATTATGCAGCCATTCATCTGTCTTTATGGTGATGCCTTTCAGGTCCGGGGCTTGTGCAGCCCGTTTGCAAAGTTCCAGCAAATCAGCCGTGCCAATCCTGTTTTTTGGCGATGGAACGCCAAATTCAGCGGCAATGTTTTCCAGTTCCTGTTGCAGTGCGATTAAATCCTGTAAAGCTTTTGAAAGCAATTGCTGCACAGGCTGTTCTTCGTGGGGCAATAGTACAGTCAGTTTGCTGCCCCAAAACAATAATTTTGAAGGCGTGCCGGTATCATTTAATCGTGCTTGTATCCTGTCGGCCATGGCTTCTGCCCTGCTCATCCGCGCGGCATCCCACTGCTCAATTTGCTCGAGCGGTATTTTGGGCAGGTGAATTTGCGATGCCGTTTTACCTATCGACAATAAAAAGCCGATTATTTTTTGTGCCGATAACCCGCTGCCGATAACAGCGTTATTAACAGCCGCACAATATTCATTCAATTCACTTCTGTAGGCCTGCAACAAAGCCAGTTCCTGCTGTAAGGCTTCGAAAGTCGGCTTGCCAAGTTCCAGCACGCGTTTTAATTCCTCGTGTAACTCTTTTTTATTGGCTTTATGGCTATGCAGCTCCAAACACGCTTCTCCTAAATTAATCGCATCCAAACGGCGCTTTACCACATCCAGCGCCGCCATCTTTTCCGCCACGAATAGCACCTTTTTCCCCTGCCCTACAGCATTGGCAATCATGTTAGTGATAGTTTGCGATTTACCCGTTCCCGGAGGACCCTGGATAACCATGTTACGGCCCTCGTGTACCGCAAGCATCGCCAATACCTGTGAGCTGTCGGCATCAACAACCTGGAATAAATCATTCGCAGGGGTATCGGTATCTAAATAATCGTCTTCATCTGCTGTCGGCTGCTTGTCTTTAAAGCCATCGGTAAATAAAGCGTTTATATTGGGATGATTGGCGGGTTGTTCATCCTTCGGCCATTTGCTGCTGTCCAAATCGTGGTAAATCATGAACTTGCCGAACGAAAAAAAGCCCAGCTCTATCGCATCGTCATCCACCGTCCACGCAGACTGGCGACCAACGCGGCTGCGGATATCTTCAAAATATGCTTCCAAATCAAACTCCTCTGTTTCCGGCATATCCGGTACCGAAATATTAAAATCGGTAGACATCTTGGCTTGCAGCGACAGGTTCCCGCCAATTTCCACACCGGTATACCGTAAACGGAAACGCTCGTTAGCGCTCGAACGTTCGAGTGAAACAGGTATTAGCAACAGCGGGGCTTGCCGGACGTCTTCATCGTTGCCAGCCTCGTACCATTTCAGCATTCCTAAAGAAAGGTATAATGTGTTTACACCCTGCTCTTCTATGCTCGTCCGGGCAAAATAATAAGTATTTAACAGTTTGGATTGCAGCTTTAAGTCAACCTCGTCGGTTTGCAACTTGGTATCCTGGTAAGTTTCAAGCAATTCAGGTTGAGACAGCTCCGGGAACAGTCCCCCTTGCTCCGTCCCTTTTTTCTCGGGCATACCCAAAAAAGTCATCGATTTATTCTGCTTTACCAGTATATCATAAATATAAACTGATTTTTCCTGTACGATATGTAATCCCCGCGCCTTTGAGGCCTTATAGTTTAGCAGTGGGTTGCGCAAACCTAAATCTAAAAGCTCTTTACGGGATGCCTCGAGGCGGGATAAAATAGTTTCCTGCATATTAGTTTTTAAAACGAGATAAACATAAAAAAATTTGGTGAGTGCTGAGGTGTAAGTAGTGAATTGTTATTTGGCGACGTCATTGCTCAATGCCAACTCATTTAACCGGCTCTATAAATATCTGCTTTATCCTCGGGAAATCTTTTTGAATTGATTTGGTGATGCGTTCTATCGCATCGGTAATTTGCCGGGTATCCAGGTTGTCTTTAAAAACCGTGTTTAATTGCAACAGCACTTCCTCCGGCGACATATAGGTGCTGAAGTGCTTTTTTACTTTGATTACCGCTTCATCGGCCTGTGTTAGGAGGATTACCTTTTTAAGCGTTTTCCTGCTCGTCGATTCGCCCAACAGGAGACTTTTACTTTCGCGAACCAGCAGTCCGCTTATGGCAATCAATATCAAACCAATTACAATCGAGGCAATGCTGTCATAATAAGGGTTATGATATAAATGGCCAAGGAATACACCGAGAAATGCTACTATCAGCCCAAGCATATCGCCCATATCACCAAGCAATACAATAATGGTCGACGGGTCTTTTGTTTGAATTATCGCTTTCCAGAAGTATATTTTTCCACGCTGTTTATTAAATTCCTTTTTCGCGGCGTGTAATGATATCGAGGTAAAAATAAATGCGATGCCCAGCACAGCATAGTTCCACATCTCGTTACCATCGAGCACCGGGTGTTGTATACGAACGATGCCCTGGTAAACCGATACACATCCGCCCAAAACAAAAATCATCAGCGATACGATGAACGACCAGAAATACAATTCCTTTCCATAACCAAAAGGCCTTGCCAGGTCGGCCTGCTTTTTACTACTGTTGATCCCCCATATCAATAGGACCTGGCTCACCGCGTCGATAATGGAGTGTATACCTTCCGATACCATAGACGCACTGCCCGTAAATGCCGCCGCCGTAAATTTCGATGCCGCAATTATCAAATCAACCGCTAAAGAGATGTAAATGAATGCTTTTGATTTCATTGTTAGGGTATAACAAGATGGCGGGCATTTGGTTGGACATGCGGGCGATTTTAACCACGAACATGGAGAGAAAACACGAAGCGCTCATAGAGAGAAAAATAATCGCTGCATCACTCCTCTTCTCCCTTTACAAAAAACTGTTTATTAAAATTAACGAGGTACAATTCACTTACAGCACGGGTACAAGCGGTATAAAACCAGCGGAGGAAATCGGTGTTCACCATTTCGTCGGTAAGAAAGCCCTGGTCTATAAAAACAGCATCCCACTGACCGCCCTGGGCTTTGTGGCAGGTAATGGCATAGGCGAATTTTATTTGTAAGGCATTGTAATAAGGATTTTGCTTTAGCTCTTTCCATTTATCGCGCTTGGCGGGGATATGCTCATAATCCTTCATTACTTCTTCGTAAAAACGTTTTTGTTCGTCCTGGGGTAAAGCGGGCGCATCGGTATAAAGCGTATCGAGCATTATTTTACAGTCGATAACAGGGTCTTCGGCATAGTCGATAAACTCAAGCTGCACATCTGCAAAGCGGAACCCATACATATCCTCAAATCGGCGTACCTTTTTAATACGGGCTATGTCGCCATTGGCGATGAAGTCAGTGCTGCTTTCCTCCTTTTCGGGCATCCAGAAGTAGTTGTTTTTCACCACCATTACCTGGTCGCCGCCGGTTAGCTCTTCCTCACGGTATAAAATCCTGTTGCGGATTTGCCGGTTATAGGCATTGGCGTTTTTGTTGGAACGGCAGATTACCAGCGTATTATCGTTGCCGTATTTGTTATAGGCATAATTAAGGCCTTCTTCCAGCATATCGCCGCGCATATGGTAAACATCCTTATAGCCTTTAGTGATAATCTGCGGCATTTTTTCTTTACCTCGGCGGATGATGTCCCTGACTTTGGTAACATTATATAAAATCCCCGAATCCTTTTGCTGTCGCAGCACATCCGTTAACTCATATGTATGAATATCCAAACCAAACCTATCCTTCATCAGCTTCGGGTTCAGCGCCGGACTATCATCCGAACCGACAGGCGGCAACTGTGCCGTATCGCCAACCAGCATCAGCTTACAGTTTTTAGTGTTATAGGTATAATTTACCAGGTCGAATAATAAAGATGCTTTATGACCGATACCGATATCATCCGAAATCATCGAAGCTTCATCCACTATAAACAAGGTGTTTTCTGCAATATTATCCCCTATCGAAAATCCTTC
>JAZJZL010000248.1:0-3757 GCA_040389845.1 Bacteroidota bacterium | reverse complement strand
GCTGACACATCCGCAGGGCATGTTTATCCATAGCTTCCCTGTGCTGATGCGTATTGTGCGGATACATGGTTACCATTTGTATGTATTTACTATATTGCAGCACGGCAGCACTTTAGTTGGCGCGTTAATTATCTGGATAAGCTATTTAACCCTGCCCAAAAAGGAGCTAACAAAAGCAAAAAGCGTTGTCGGCTACTGGCTGCAGATTTTGCTGGTTACCGCAGTAGTTTTGGCGATACGCTTTGCATTCGGACTCAGCTATCATCAATATGCCGACGTAATAATTTCATTTATTACAGGTGCGCTGATAGGGTTACTGATAGCGTCATTTATTAATGAATGATTTCAGTGGTTAGTTTTTCTGGGATTTCACCGATTTGAGAATGATTTCACCGATTGATGGTATCGTTAATTTGAACACGATTTTATTGATGGTTTAGTGATTATGTATTGATTATTTTACCTCCGAATGATTCCCGGGATAAATCCTGAAATGTTTTTAATCCTTTAATCGTGTCTTATCGGTGAAACGACGTGGTCCTCTTGAGCGCCTTAAAAAACAAACAACCCGCGAAAAATCATTCTCAAATCTGTTAAATCCCCAAAAAAGTATTACCTTGCATGCAGGAAATGGTGTCTTCCTTTTAAAAACCGCGTTTGCTGATGGCGCCTGCAATTTTAATCGACCGCAATATTGCGGCTTGAAAACATTTTTATGCAGGTGAAAAATTCAACAAACAACCCCGTACCATTTAAACAATCCCTCGCGCTTCTTAAACATTTATTCCGCTGGACGTTGCTGATCGTGCCTGTTGCTGTGGTTATTGGCAGCCTGGTGGCCTTTTTTCTGTGGCTGCTTACTACGGCAATTCATTACCGGTTCAGTCATCCGTGGTTATTATTTTTACTGCCGGTGGCCGGTTTGCTTATTCATTTTATTTACCAGACCGTAGGCAAATCGTCCGAAAAGGGGAATAACCTTATTATTGATCAGATACACCAGGAAGGCGGCGGCGTGCCCGGGCGAATGGCGCCGGTTATTTTGTTTACCACCATTATTACGCACCTGTTTGGCGGCTCTGCCGGGCGCGAGGGAACAGCCGTGCAAATCGGTGGCAGTATTGCAGCTATGTTTGGCAAATGGTTTAAGCTGAAAGGCGTTGACATGCGTATGATGCTTACCGCGGGTGTCGCAGCGGGTTTTGGGGCGGTTTTCGGTACGCCGCTTACCGGGGCCATTTTCGCATTGGAGGTATTGGCTATCGGCCGTATAAAGTACGACGCCTTACTGCCTGCATTAATAGCCGGGATAGTCGGCGATGTTACCGTTAGCGCATGGCATGTTAACCACACCCAATATCATATCGACGTGGTTAACCACACGCCCGATATCATTAGCACCTATATACGTTACGACTGGTTATTGCTGGGTAAGGTAATAATCGCTTCGGCTGCATTCGGACTGGTCAGCTGGTTATTCGCTACTACGGTGCACGAGATTAAAAGCGCCTGTTTAAAGCTTTTTAAACATAAGTGGATTATACCGGTATTTGGCGGGCTGATAATTATTGGCCTTGCTTTTATCAATAGCAAGCCAGACTATCTCGGCCTCGGCGTAGACCCTGAACATCCTGGCGCGGTAACAATTCCCTCGGCCTTCAATGCAGGCGGCGCTTATACCTGGAGCTGGCTCTGGAAAACCATTTATACCACCGTTACGCTCGGCACGGGCTTTAAAGGCGGCGAGGTAACGCCACTGTTCTATATCGGCGCTACTTTGGGTAATACGCTTTCCGGTTTACTGAACGCCCCGGTTAGCTTATTTGCCGCGCTTGGGTTTATCGCCGTTTTTGCCGGGGCTACCAATACGCCCCTGGCCTGTACTTTTATGGGTATTGAATTATTTGGCGGCGAGCATGCTTTACTGTTTGCGGTGGCTTGCTTTACTGCCTATATCTTCAGCGGAAACTCAGGAATTTACAGTTCACAGCGTATTGCCGTGCCGAAAGTTTTGGGAGACACAATGGGCGATTCCTCTATTGCCGATGCTACTAAACGTCGGGGCTATATGTATGAAAAGTTGAAGAAGTACAGGTTTAAATAGCTGCCGCGAGTTTTAATATTTTTGCTGCCGCGAGATTAGCGCAGCGTATCTCGTGTTAGTGCATGGCTGAAGCTTTCAGCTTCACCGACACGTGCTAGCCATCTCGAAATACAATCACAAACTTCCTGCTTCGTAAGCTGAAAGCTTACACCATGCCGCACCACGAGTTACGTCCTTCGGACTAAACTCGCGGCAGCACAATTTTTATCTTTTAAAACAACCCTAACTGAATATCTTCCGGGTTGGTTATCTCCAAATCTACTTTCTTAGCTTGGGGAGCAGGTTCCGCAGGTTTTTCTTTTGGTAATTCAGCCGGCGCAGGCGGAACAGGTTTATCATCCGGTTCATCATTCCCGGCCTCAACATCGCCATCCGTGTCATCCTCTTCATCCGGCTTTACGTCTGTTATTATTTCTGCTTCATCCGCTCCGTTGTTATCATTAGCAAATGGAGTTTCGTCTGCTTCTTCCGCTTCGGGTGCCGCAATCAGTTCAACCGATTTTACCGGGTGTTGTGATAAACGGTTACCCATTGCTTTCATTCCCTTAACATCAATAAGTGTTGCCAGGTCCACTTCAAGGGTTTCCGGGATCTGGTCTTTGCCCTTTAGGTGCACAAGCTCTGCTACAGGCTGCTTAGCCCCGGTTATCATTACCAGTTTCGAGCCGCTTTCTTCGCTGATGATGCTTACCTGTTTGCCTATCACCAGGTTTTCAAACAAAAAACGTTTTACCAGGTAGTTTTTCGATTTGCCGTCGATGTGGATTACCGTGTACACCTTTTCGGGGTTGTACTTTTCAATCACAATCATCTTATCGTCAAAGTGATTGTTCAGATCGAAGCTGGTGAGCTCGTATGTTCCATTGCCAAGTACGGTAAGTATTTTATCATCGCCATCAAACTCGCCGAGGTATTTGCCGCGGCTGTCGGCATTAAGGCGTTTCAAAATATCGTCGTACCATATTTTGCGGCCGGCTAATGTAGATACCCCCTTGCTCTTCAACACTATCTTTTTAACCGGGTATTTGGTGATGATATTGCCCATCGAACCACGGCCCTTAATTGCAAGCGCGGCGAAATCCTCATCAAACTGCAGCTTCTTTAGCTTACTGTGCGGCTTCAATTGCACGTTCACTATTTCCGCCTCGCCGTTCGGATTGGCGCTGAAGTATAGCGTTCTGGTACCCTTTGTGCCTTTGCCCAGGTCGTATTCCTTATCCCTGGTTGTGCCGACAACGGAGAAGCGTTTGATATAACTCACACCGCTTTGCCCGTCCTTATAAATCATATTGTATACCGTGCGCTCGTCGTTCTTTTTAAACACGGACACATGTATAATTTCTTTGCCCACGAATACCTTGTCCTGCACTTTGGTAACAAGGAATCTGCCATCTTCGCGGAAAACGATTATCTCGTCGATGTCGGAGCAATCAGTCACAAACTCGTCTTTCTTTAAACCGGTTCCGATAAAGCCATCCTCGCGGTTTACATATAGCTTAACATTTGCCAGTGCCACTTGCGCCGCTTCAACCCTGTCGAACGTGCGCAGCTCGGTTTTGCGGCCGCGGTCTTTGCCATATTTATCCTTCAGTTTCTGAAACCAGGCAATGGCGAAATCTGTAAGGTGTTTTAGGTGATGTTTTACTTCTTTTA
>JAZJZL010000247.1:0-19084 GCA_040389845.1 Bacteroidota bacterium | reverse complement strand
CTGTTGGCGTAACCAATGGCCATACCGGGCGTTTAATTAACATTACAAAGGTCTGCACAGGCGCATTCCCGGGTTTACACCAAAAGGAGCAAGAGTTATATAAAACGGAGCTTATGCCATTTGAATTAAGAAATAAGGCGGATGATAAAATTCTGCACACCAACGATTTATCGGGCGATGATTTTAACAGCGAAAGGCTGGTTGAGGATACTATACATTTTAGCCTGCCTGCTGCCGAGGCTAAAATGAGACAATGGTATTTTAACGGTATAAGAATCGGGTACTATAACTGGCATTATACCGACCGCATTGAAATGGCCTGGAAAGGCGACCTGGATATGGTGACCCTTTATTTTAATATGAAGGGCAAAACCACCATCGCCAATAAAAATTCGGATAAGCCTTTTGAGCTTGGCAAGTACCAGCATAACTTGTTTTACTCGCAAACCGGCGAGGGCACTATAAAAAATGACAACCTGTATCTGAATACATTTATGATACAGTTTAACAAGGATGCATTTTTGCGTTTGACCGAGGACTCAAATGACGTGCTGAAGCGTTTTGGCGGTAATGTGCTGGAAGGAAAGACCGTTTCGCTTAGCGACGATAGCCTGTATATGGATATCAACATGCTTAACGCCATAAATGCCATAGTTGCCTGTAAATATCACCAGGATCTGAAAAAGATGTTCCTGCTCTCCAAATGTATGGAACTGCTGGTTTTACAAGCCGAGGCTTATAATAATTTGCATAGCGACACCAAAAGCTATCTTAAAACCGACTACGATAAAGAGCGCATTGTTTACGCGCGCGAATATCTTATACAACACCTGGATATGCCGCCCAGCCTCACCGGCCTGGCAAAAGTTGCAGGTATAAATGAATATAAGCTGAAGAAAGGTTTTAAGGAACTTTTCGGCAATACCGTTTTCGGTTACCTGGCCGAAACCCGTTTGGAACTTGCTAAAACAGATTTGCTTGAGCGAAAAAAGACCATAAGTGAAATTGCTTTTGAATTGGGCTATAGCTCGGTGCAGCATTTTAGCAATGCCTTTAAGCTGAAGTTTGGCGTGTCGCCGGGTAAGTTTAACTAAGATTTATTGGATTAAAGGATTGCAGGATAAGCACGTATGAAACTTACGAAGTTTTAGAAACTTCGTAAGTTTTTCCCCAATAGTAGTTCAGACAAATAAGCAATTTACTTATTTCATCGCCTCCATCACCTGCTCCACGGTCATCTTTTCCTGTGTGCCGGCCCTCATATCCTTAACGCTTAATAAGCCGCTTTCAATTTCATCGCTGCCGATGATGATGGTAAAGGGGATGTTTTTATTATTGGCGTAATCCAGCTGCTTTTTAAGTTTAGCGCCTGCCGGATATAGTTCTGCGTTGATATCCTGGCTGCGCAGCTTTTGCAGGATCGGGAAAGCAAATTTTTCGCCTTCCTTATCAAAGCAGCAAATAAGGAGTTTAGTAGTTTGGCCTGTCGATTCCGGGAACAGGTTAAGCTCGTCCATTACATCATAAATACGATCGGCTCCGAAGGAAATTCCTACGCCTGTTAAGCCTTTTAAGCCGAACATACCGGTAAGGTCGTCGTACCTGCCACCGCCGCCGATGCAGCCCATGGCAACCTCGTTAGTTTTTACTTCGAAGATGGCGCCGGTGTAATAGTTCAATCCGCGGGCCAGGGTAATGTCCAGCTCTAAGCCGGCGGTTTGCAGCGGGCAGTTAGCGATGTAGTTGAATACTTCCTCAATTTCATCGCAGCCTTTAAGGCCGGTTGCTGACAAATTTCCAAACATTGCCCTAAGATGCTGAACCCTTTCTTTATTTGATAAATTAGTATAAAAAAATGCATCTAAGAATGATTGGATCGCGGCAATGTCAGCATTATCAAACCCAACTCTTAGAAGTTCTTCTTGAACTCCGTTCATTCCTATTTTATCCAACTTATCTATAGCAACAGTCATAGGGACTAACCAATTTTGTTTTCCTATCGACTCTGCTATACCATAAAGTATTTTTCTATTATTGATTTTGATGGTAAAATCGCGCAGACCAAGCTTACTTAAAGCTTCATCGTAAATCAATACAAATTCAGCTTCATTTAATAACGAATCTGACCCAACCACATCCGCATCGCATTGATAAAACTCGCGGTAACGGCCACGTTGGGGCCTGTCGGCACGCCAAACCGGCTGCACCTGGAAACGTTTAAAAGGGAAGGCGATCTCATTCTGGTGCATCACCACGTAACGGGCGAACGGCACGGTGAGGTCGTAACGGAGGGCTTTTTCGGAAATTACAGAAATGAGGCTTTTTGAGTTGAATTCAAAGCTTTCTGTTTTTTGCTTTCTGCTTTCCGCATCCGCCCAAAAATCGCCGCTGTTCAATACTTTAAATATCAGCTTATCTCCCTCATCGCCATACTTCCCGGTAAGTGTCGACAGATTTTCCATACTCGGTGTTTCTATCTGTTGATAGCCGTATTTGCGGAAAATACTTTTAATAGTATCGAAAATATAATTGCGCCTTACCATTTCGGTAGGCGAGAAATCGCGGGTGCCTTTTGGTACTGATGGTTTGATGGATGCCATGCGGCAAAGGTACTTTTTATAGTTGAAATTTTACTCTTAAAGGCTAAGCACCGATTCTGCCCGACCGTAAATATTGCCTTTCGGTAGGGGTGTATCGCATACGCCCTATGCGATAAACCACGCCATGCAGACATTTTCACCTGTCGCTTTTCGAGGGCGTATGCGATACCATACCCGTTAACCTAAGGGCATTCGCGTATGTTGCCCCCTCTAAATCTCCCCCGGTAGGGGAGACTTTAGCTGCGGTGGCGTTCGATTTTTTAAAGTCCTCCCAACCGGGGAGGATTTAGGTGGGGCTTTAACCCGCTACAAAGGATAAATTGTCCTTAGGTTAACGGCTGTGGTATGCGATACGCCCCTACGATTCACATCCGGGTCAAGGCGCCAATTATAGGAGATAAAGGCCGGAGTGTTACCGCATTCATATTATTTGCTACTTTTATATCAAACACTACCTTGCCTAATTTAATACCATGCCCGTAAAAAACAAAACCCTTCTAATCATCCTTTGCGTCTTAAAATGCGCTGCATCCAGCTTTGCGCAAACGCCCGATTACCCACCATCTTCACAAGTCGCCGCTGATTTTCATAAACTGCTCGACAGGCCTAAAGTTCCGCTCAATGCATCTTTTCAAATCACTAAAACGGATTCCGCCATCATCGAACATGGTTACTTTTATAGTGAGCAAAACGAAAAGGTGCCAACCCTGATTGTTAAACCAGTTACCGGGAGTGGACCTTTCCCCGTGGTGATTTTCCTGCATGGTACAGGTGGCTCAAAGGACGATGGCAGCCTTAAAAAAATGCTGTTTCAGCTATGCAAAAAAGGCTTTATAGCCGTGGCTATCGATGCGCGTTTTCATGGCGAACGTATCCCCGGCGGCGCACACGGCAGCAAGGAATATGTGAATGCCATCACGCAGGCCTGGGAAAATAAAGACCCTGCGCACCAAACCCATCCATTTTACTACGATACCGCTTATGACCTTTGGCGTTTAACCGACTATCTCATCACGCGCCGCGATGTAGACCCAAAACGTATCGGTATGACGGGCATATCCATGGGCGGCATTGAAACCTGGCTGGCTGCATCGGTAGATAAACGCATTAAAGTGGCGGTTCTGGATATTGCTGTGCAAAGCTTTAAGTGGTCGTTGGATAACGACCGGTGGCAGGGGCGCGTGGGTACCATCCAGGATGCACACAAACAAGCCGCGAAGGATATGGGCGACACCGTTATAAACAAAAAGAATATACAGGCGCTATGGGATAAAGTTGCGCACGGTTTAAACGGGGAATTCGACTGCCCATCAATGCTGCGCCTTTTTGCGCCGCGACCATTGCTGATTTTGAATACCGAAAAGGATTTGAATAACCCCTTGCCCGGCGCTATGATTGCTTACGATTCGGCAAAGGCGGCTTATGCTGCCAGCGGCGCAACCGGTAAATTATCCATGTTCGTCCAACCCAACCTGGGTCACACGGCATCGCCCCTTGAAATGCAAATGCTGGTGGGTTGGTTTGTGAAATGGTTGTAATAGCGATGGGCGATGCCCATCGCTGATAGATCGGCGCCCCTACAGGGCTTTTGAATGTTGAATAAGAAGGAGCTCGCAATCCATCGCCCTAAAGGGGCAAAAATCCGTCAGCGCAGGGCACCGCCCTGCGTCACGTAAACCCATCGCTATATTGGCAATTACTCAGCCTTAAAGCTTACATCCAAATTTTCCCAATCGATAGATACCCATCCCTTGTTAATACTGTAAAGCAATTTCTCGTTAAACTTTGCTGACTTTTTTGGTTTGGCGGTTACGCGCATGTAGTCCTGTGCCTGGTCATATTTAAAAGCACCCCACTGGTTTGGTACTTTATTAAATACTATGGTCCATTCCTTTTCTCCCGGAACGGTAAAGAAGCCATACTTGCCGGCCGGCAATACTTTGCCCTGTACTTTTATGTCTTTATCAGTCTCAAAAGTAGTGGCCTCGTTTGCGCCGGTACGCCAAACCTCCCCGTATGGTACCAGCTTACCCCATACCTCGCGGCCCTTAACCGACGGCTGGCCATAGTTTATGCTGATGTTGGCGTTCCCCACTTTCGCCATGGCCATAGCCGGCGGGCTCGGGCGTTTACTTTTGTCTTCCTCCTGTGCGCTTGCTTTAAACAGGTTGGCGGTTGTAACGGTGATTAATAATACCATCGCTGCGGTTTTTACAGTCTTTTTCATATAAAATATTGAGTTTAAAAGTGTGCCTCAAAATTCAATGATTTGCATGTTTGGACAGATTTCAAACGCATTTCAACTACGTTCAAACCCATTCATTTTTGAATTGCCAGGGCCGGATATTTAAGTTTATTGATTACAGTACCGACATTGCGCTGATCCTAATAATGCTATCAAAGTATAATACATTATTATCAGTAGTTTTATTTATCCCGCGCGGGGGGATTTTTATCCCGGGCTTTTATGATAATTTCGGGATAGGATTAATAGCTATCTTCTCATTTATAGTCACAGGTATGGAATGTTCATTTAACGCAACAGGCAAGGTTGCCATAGTAACAGGTGGCGCTTCAGGTATTGGCGAAGCCACGGTTTGGAAATTTGTTGAAGCCGGCGCCGCTGTCGGTATACTGGATATTAATGATGAAGCAGCGAATAAGCTGGTATCCGCGATAAAAAGCAAAGGCGGCAACGCTATTTACAAACATTGCGATATGACGAGCGAGGTCGATATTAAATCATCAATCGATGAAATAGCTGCAGCCTTTGGCCGCCTGGATTATGCTTATAACAATGCAGGCATCGGTGGCGATTTTGCAAAAGTTGCGGATTATCCCACAGATAACTGGGACCTGGTAATGTCGGTGAACCTTCGCGCTGTTTTCCTTTGCATGAAATACCAGGTACCGCACATATTGAAGCAGCAAAGAGGAGCGATTGTTAATTGCGCTTCGGTATTGAGCACCGTTGCTTACATGAATGATTCAGCTTATGTAGCTTCAAAATTCGGTGTACTTGGACTAACCAAAAACGCCGCGCTGGAATATGCTACCACCGGGCTGCGTATTAATTCCATCAGTCCCGGTTTTACACTAACGTCGATGATAAAAAACGGAGGCGAAGAAAAGCTAAACAAAATAGCCATGAAACATGCCATTGAACGGCTGGCCAATCCCGAAGAAATGGCGCAGGGGGTAATATGGCTATGCTCAGATGCGGCTTCGTTTGCGATAGGGTTGAACTTATTGCTGGACGGCGGGTATACTTTGCAGTAGATATGAGAACAGGAAAAAGATATGCGATTTTATCACTATATTAGTATAATAAAGCACTGAATCTGCCCCGAACCAACCTAAATTCTAATAATGAAATACCTGATTTTTTTCTCCTTACTGCTTATTTCAGTCAGCAGTTACTCGCAAACGCTTAAACTGGATCTGTCTCTGCCGCAGCCGCGATTGGGCCAAAGCTTTTATATAACCTTTAGCTCCGATACTATAAGTAAACAGATTTTTAATCTGCCGCAGGGAAAATTCAAAATAAACAACTACTCAAATTCTACAAGTACTGAAACTTCTTTTAGTGTAAATATAGAAGCATTAAAAACCGGCGAAAATGAGCTAGGGCCGCTAACGTTCACCTTTAATGGTAATACTTATAAAACCGATGTCATCAAATTCATGGTTGCGGATTCACTGCCCAGGGTAGATAAAGGTGTGTGGATAAGAAAAGTACCAATTGATGATACGAGTGTCTACATAATTATAGACCAACGAATCCCTACTCATCCAACAATAACCCAAAAGGATAAGAACACTATCAGTATGTCGGCGGAAGTTAATAACGATGAGAAGGAAACAACGTTAAAAATCGAGGATGTTGAAAACGCAAAAATTGAGGAACGGTATACGTCAAGTGAAACGGTGCCGAATTTTTTTGGCGATAAATTAAGCTACGGCTTATATTATAAATGCTACAGGGTGACCCTGCTGGATAAGAAAAAACCACTTGTGCTTACAAGTGCAGCATTTGAAAATCTGCCCGGTTACTATAAATTTCAGAGTATCAAAATTAATTAAGGTAGAAACCGTTGCCATAAAACAACAAACCCCGCCACACAGGCAGGGTCTATTGCATTATGCTGAGTATAAAGTAACCTATTAATTACCGGAAGTGCTTTTGGCATCCGTCTTCATCTGGTCGTTGGCTACGATTACGATTTCCACGCGGCGGTTTTGCGCGCGGCCGTCAACGGTAGTGTTATCACCAATTGGTTCGGTCTCGCCTTTACCCTGTACGGTCATTCTTGAGGCAGCAATTTTATCTCCAACAATTATCGCCTTAACCGCTTCTGCACGCCGGATGGATAGATCCATATTATGCGTATCAGAACCGGTATTATCAGTATGGCCGACAACCAGGATATTGGTTTCAGGATTATTTTGTAATGATTGGGCAAACTTTGCCAGGTTTGTCTGCGCATCTGACTTTACGTCGGCCTTGTCAGTATCAAACAATATACCCGAGCTGAAATTTACGATAATCCCTTCACCTGCGCGGGTAACAGTAGCACCGGGTACGGTTTGTTTTATTTCGGCAGCCTGCTTATCCATCTTATGGCCGATTAGCGCGCCTGCTGTACCACCCACAGCACCGCCAATAATGGCGCCCAATGCTGTATTACCGGCAGCCTTGCCAACTAATGCGCCCAATGCGCCGCCGCCTGCAACACCTATGGCTGCGCCTTTTTGTGTTTTAGTAAGTGAATTACAACCTGTGGCTAAAACGCCGGTCATGGCCAAAGCTATGCTGAACGTAGCAATCTTTAATTTTAGAGTTTCCATAATATCTTGAAGTGTATATCGGCCTCTTAGCAAACCGAATGCCAAAAGTATCAAACCTGTTACACGGGGGAGAGAATCAAGAACCAGGAGTCAAGAATCAAGGCCGAAAAAGTGTTGCAGCCGTTTATAATCGAAGAAATTTCGCAAATAGATATTTTTCAACATGAGTCAATACCCACTTACTTTTTTGTCTTGGATCTCGGTTCTTGACGCCTGGTTCTAACCTGCCTTATATTTGCTACACTTCCTGCCAACAAAAAGGCCCCTTAGTGGTAAGGGGCCATCTTAAAACTTATCTGTATCGGCTATTAAATACCTTTAAGGTCAGTTGGGATGCTGGCAATTTTGTAAGCCGTATTACCATCCGGACCGGTTACTTTTTCGTAGTAAATATCGTTAGGCGAAACAAAGTATTTTTTACCGTTCAGGGTAACTTTGCGGCAATCGTCAGGCAGCTGGTTTACTACATCGCCAACTTGCGGAGCAACAACAGCTGCATTAGGGTCGGTAACTGAATCGTTTGTATTTAAAACGCCATCTTTACCGGCCACTACGTATACCTTTTTGCCCTGGTCGTCAGTTGTTTCTTTATAATAAACACCATCCAGCTCATAATATTGTACGCCATCAATCTTTATAGGCTGTGCACCTTCCGGAAGGTCAGGAACACCGGCGCCAACAGGTGGCTCGGTAACCTGGTAGCCGCCATTATCATACGGGCTGTAAAATACGCCACCGTAGTAGTAATATAACGATGAGCCCCAGTAAAACGGATAATAACCGAACGGAAGCACGCCGATATAAAAGCCTAAATGCGGATAGCCATAGTAGCCTAAACCGGTACGGTAAAATGCACCTGCATGGTAGCCGGTTGAACCGCCAAGGTAATTACCGGTACGGCCCCTGTAACCGACAGCCGCCTGGTTTGCGCGGATGTTGGCAGCGCCACGGGTAGATAAAGTGTTACCACGGGCATCGAAACCTGCGTTAGTAGCCGGTCGTGAAACACCTATGTTGCTGCCGCGAATGCCACCGCCAAAGCTGCCACCGCCACCGCCAATCCGAACACCGCCCCCGCCATGACTAGCTCCGCGCTGTGCATCTGCAGGGGTAATCAGCAGCACAGAAAGCATGCCGGTTAATAACAAACCGGACGCATAGTTAAACAACCTTTTCATCTTTTTATTTATATGATAGTTAACAGAAAAAATCTTTTTAAAGTATTCGGCGGATCTAAAATAAATCGCTTTTTACATTAGACAAATAAAACCCGTTAAGGTTTAATCACCCAATCAAAAATATTGATAAGAAAATCAAATTCCTAATCAGGGTAAAAACGCTTCGCACAGGCCTGCAACCTGTGCTGCATTGTGTCGCCCCCTGGGGCTTTTTTTGAGTGGAAAGCTTTACTTTTTCCTGATTTCCATAGCGCCTGGCGGGAAAACCAGCTTGAAAGTACTCCCCACCGTTTTCTCGGAAGTAACCACGATTTTTATATGGTGAAAACCGGCTATAGATTTTACGATCGGCAACCCTAATCCAAAACTATCCTGCTGTAATGATTGCCTTATCTTTTTAAACCTGTTAAAAATATAAGGAATATCTTCTGCCGCAATGCCTATTCCGGTATCGGTTATGCTTACCGTAAAGATATTGTTTTCGTGGGCGGTCGTCACCTTGATTTCGCCATCAGGTTTATTATATTTTATGGCATTGTTAATCAGGTTGAAAAACAGGTTAAACAACAGGAACTTATTTACCTTAACCAGGTGCCAGTCTGCCGGTATATTTGCCTCGTAAGTAATGTTTTTGGCCTGGAACCTTATCGAAATCTCGTCGCCCACCTCATTAAGGATTTCTGAAAGAGCAATATTATCATCCTTCATGAACTGCTCATTTTCAATCTGCGATATCAGGAGCAGGGTTTTGGTGATGCTTTTAAGGCGGTTGAGTATACGCTGCATTTCCAGCAACCGGGCCTTTACCTCGTCAACAATATCATCGCGCCCGAACATGTTCTCAATTTTTGATTGCAGGATTGATATCGGCGTCATCAGCTCGTGCGATGCATTCGAGATAAATTCACGTTCTTTCTGGAAGGCATTTTCAATAGTTTGTATCATTTTATGGATACTGATGTCCAGGTGCTGAAAATCTGACGTGCTTGTTTTTACCTCTTTATAAGACCCAAAATTTGGAAATTTCTGATTTAGTAGCTTGGTTTTAATAATTAACCCTAATGGCTTCAGCACATAATTTGAATAAAGCTGATCGGCCATAATTGTGAGTAATATCATGGCTACCAAAACCTGGAAAGCTATATTTTGCAAAGGTTTTGCAGTTTCCTCGATGGTGTCGATACTTTTTCCTATCTCAAGCAGGTAAGTCTTTTTGTTGACGGTAAAATTGTAGCTTAATATTCTATAGGCTATAGTATCGCCTTCAATTTTACGCTTTTCGTTTTTTATAGTATCCAGGCTTTCGTTTAGCGAGTCCTCATCCAGGTTATAATATTCTTCTTTTAACGGAGAATAAGCGGCATATACATACTCTTTTATGCCCGATGTTTTAATTAGCTGGAGTACTTTTCTTTTTTGTTTTTGGAGCTTGTTGTCGGTGAAGCCCTGGTTCAGGTTTTTGATAAGCACAGGCAACAGCAAAACGAAGAGGGTTACAATAACCAGCTTCGAAATAGTGTTGAACAGTGTAAGTTTTGTTTTAAGCTTCATATCGGAACAGAGCCAAGAGTCAAGAATCAGGAGTCAAGATAAAAAAGTCATATTAAGTGCAAAAGCGTTTTTTTCGTTTTGGCTCTTGATCCTTGGTTCTTGACTCTCTCTTCTACCCTGCAATTCTAATCTTATACCCCAAACCGCGTACCGTTTCCAGCCAGTCGGGCGGGGCGTGTGCATTTAATTTTTTGCGGATGTTTTTAATATGCGCATCGATGTAATTAGAGTCGTAGTCGTCATTCACGATACTTCCCCAAATATGCTCGCTCAATTGCGACCGTGTAAGTGTTCGGTTTTTATGCAGGATGAGGTAGGCTATCAGGTCAAATTCCTTTTTGGTTATGGTACTTACTTCGGTGTCTTCGTATACAATTATACGCTCGGTAAGGTTTATCACAAAGCCGCCCAAATCAACCAGGTTTTGATTGAGGCCGAAACGCCTTCGGGTAATGGCCTGCATGCGGCTTTGCAGCTCAAGCAGCGAAAACGGCTTTGCTAAATAGTCGTCGGCGCCAAGGTCCAACCCTTTTATGCGGTCGAACACTTCGGCGCGGGCTGTCAGGATGATGCAAATGGCCTCGGGGTTATTTTTCTTGGCTTCCTTAAGCAGGTCGAGACCGTCATAATCAGGCAGGCCAAGGTCAATTAAAATAAAATCGTACAGGTTTACGGCAATTTTTTCGGAACCACTGGTTCCGTTGTAGCAAACATCGCAGATGTAGTTATAATTGATCAAAAAAATCTCCAGTTCTTCCGCCAGGGCCTTTTCGTCTTCAATTATCAGTACATTCATACGCCTAGAAAAATAAGTAATAAAACGTGAGATTAAAAAACACTTCGTGCCTGTTTTTTAGCTCACCCTCCACGTTTACAGGGATAGAATATTTCCAGGCTGCCTCTATAGTATAATGAGGCCGGTTATAAGCAACGGGTAATTTCACACTATAATTAAGCGCATTAAACCGGCCGTTGTTATACGGTCGTAACGGCGAGCCCTCGGGCGGAATGGCCCCGATCTCGGCCAGCGCGAAGCGATTAGGATGGTCGCGCGAGTATTTGCCCACAAAATTCTGCGTGCCAAATATGGCGCTTATGCCGGGGTTAAATGAAATATAGTCGTCGTCAGTAAATATCGTCCATTTAGGTTCGATATATTTAGATGTGCTAAACGTCAGAAAAAAGTCGCTCGACTTACCGAAAAGATAATCAGCAGTAACACTCGTCTTGGCGATTTTATAATCAAAGCTGTTTTTAAAGTTGATGTCGTTTGAGGAGGCGGATTTTATTACGTCGGCCGCCGTCTTCATAAACAAAAAACGCGTATAGCTAATGGTGCCCGAAACAAATTTGCCATACTTATAAAAATAGCCTCCACCCAAATCAACTTCATCTACCAATGGGTCATACCCCAATACTTTCACTGCCGAACCGTATATAAAGAACCCCGTTTTTGTATTATAAATTACATCGGTACTCAGGAACGGATATTTTATCGGCCCTGTGCGGCCAAAAAACTGTACATCACTGCCATAGTTAATACCTACAGAAACAGACCGCTTCCTGAAAACCGTATCGGTATCCGGATGAGCCTGCCGAGTTCCGCCGATATCGGGCAGTAGCTTCACCGCAGCGGCATTTGCGGATATCCCTATCGTGAAAAGTAGCAATGCTAAATAGTACCTCATCTATGTATCAGCAATAAGTTGGTAATTTGTTAGTTGCCATTGTGCCTTGGTATCTCGGGCGGACGTTCCAGACCTTCGGGTCGCCGCTGCCGTTTTGGTTTCGGCTTTGGCGTGGCCTGGCTTTCGGCAGGCGCTACTTTTTCGGGCTTGGGTTGTTTTTTTGCTTTGGCTACTTCTTTAATTTTCTTTTTGTCTTCCTGCTCTTGTTTTTTAGTTTTTGTCGTATCGGCTAATATCTTATTATCAAAAGACAAACTTATTGTCAAATTATTACAAACAAAACTGAAATGAGGGTTTTTTATTTTGGCAGACGATAAAACAGGCGCAAATATTAATAAGACGACAATATACGCAAACCACTTTATCATTACAGGATAGAAAATATTAAAACTCTTTTCAATAGCACGCAATTAAATTCGCCAACCGGTTATTTTTAAAGTCGGTTGCCTTCAAAATAAACAGGCGGCTATTAAACTTATACTTATCGGAAGTATATAATTGAGGTTTATAACAATAGCTAAGTGTGTGATGTGTACACCAACACGGATTAAAAATACCTTTTATTTTTTCATTTTATAATGAAAAAATAAAAAATCAATTGATACTTATATTTTTTGAAGTATAAACGCGGTCGTGGTCGTCAATAATCACGGCTGCTATCTGGTTTAACTGGTTAATCAGGTATAAACCTGCATTAATACCGATAGATAATACAGGGGTTGCCATCGCGTCGGCCAGTTCGGCGGTGGTACTGATAATACTTACGCTTTTTGTTTTACTTACCGGGAAACCTTTTTTAGGCGCAACAGCGCCGAGCAATTTTTTGTCGATTACAGTAGCATTGTTCTCTGAATTAACAGATGTGGCCACCGCCATATTGCTGATAGCAACATCGGCAAAAGGCTGGTTTTCCTGTGATGGGTCGGCAATGCCGATAGTCCATGGCTCGTTGTCCGGTTGTAAGCCCCAGCTTAGCAAATCGCCTCCGGCGTTAATTACACCGCTATTTACACCTGCCAGTTGCAGTATATATTTTGCGCGGTCGGCAGCGTAGCCCTTGCTGTTAGCCGCAAAGCTGATGCGCATACCTGTTTCTTTCAAAAATACAGTCTGTGCTTTTGCATCAATAACCACATTTTCGTAGTTAGCGTTGATGGCGGTTTTAACTGCGGCGCCCGATGTTTCGGTATAATCATTTGCAGCTGTGTAGTAAGTAATATCAAACGCGCCATGAGTAAGCGCTGATATTTGCAGCGAGCGGTCAATCAGCCTGAAAATTTCGGCATTTACTTTTACAGGTTGCACGCCCGCATTACGATTTATTTGGTTAATGCAGCTGTCATCGCCAAATGCGCTCAGCAGTTTTTCAACGCGGCTTATTTCGGCTATAGCTGTTTCAAAGCAATCTTCGGCCCATGAAGGATTATCTCCAACTACGCTTATTTCGAATTGGGAACCCATCAAACGCACTGAACGCCTGAAAACAACTGACTTAGGGGAAATGGTCTTAATAGCTAGCATACGTTTTTCAAATTTAGAGGGCTTAAAAGCCTTCATCTATTCCGGCGATGACTGTATTTTTTAAAAAACAGGGCAGAGTATCGCCAAACTTATGCTGCTAAATTAGCGGGGTTTTATGAAAATGAGATGAAATGAGAATATTGAGACATGGAAATGACATTCGGGGCTTGCCGGCAGCTTTTTACAGGGATTGATTAGCGTGTTTTCTGTTCTTACAAAGCTTTGTAATTGCAAAAGAGTTCTCCGGCTACCCTTCGGCCTTTTAAGGGCATCATCTATCAGCGCGGGGCATCACCTTGCATAACCACGACAAGTTTAACCATGCAAATCAATTTTCCCCAAAAAAGAAAAGTCCCGGGTTTACACCAGGACTTTTCATGCTATAAAAGTTGTAAACTACTACAACCTCTCCAACTAATACAATTAAAGTATCTTAAATCCTATGCTCAAGGCCCAAAGGTTCTGGCGCTGGCCGAAGTCGGAGTTGATTTTTGTCAGGCCGCCTTCATAGCGAAGGTCGGCAGTAATAGCTCCGATATCAACACCGGCGCCTGCCTGGAAGCCAAGTGTGCTGTTTTTATAATGGCCAAAATCAGCATACGCATCCTGTAGACTCTGCGAAAGGTTTTTGCTTAGCACCGAAGTATAAACCGGACCGGCCATAATCCTGAAATTCAGGTTTTTCTCGCCGAATGAATGACCTAATAACAGCGGAACATTTAAATTAGTGAAACTGGCGTGGCCGCTCACCGAGTTATCGCTGGAGTGGAAATCGCCGCCTGTGCCGCTAACATAAAGTTCGGGCTGCAGGTAAAGTGCGCTGCCAAAACGCGCAAAAAGCCCCGCCTGGTAACCCGTACGGGTTGATGAACTTAAGTTATCGGTATTGATTTTTGAGAAGTTAACACCGCCTTTAATACCTACTGATACTTGTGCGTTTACACTGATGCATGCTGCTAACAGTATGGCTGCACTTAATAAAATCTTTTTCATAAGTAATGTAAATTTAGTTTCTGATTGGGGCCGCCTTGAGGGGTAATCGGCCCCGTTATCTATAATTAAGTTACCAAACGCGTAATTCAGTAATTAATTACATTGCCCTAACAATAGCCTTGCCAAAAAATTAATAGCAGGCACGTTGTATTTTTATATTTTTGTTGAAAATAATTTTAAGATGGCCGAAATCAGTATCTCTAACAAAGAGTGGGAACGTGTAAAAATTAAAATCCAGCGTAAATACAATAACCTTAGCGACCAGCAATTGCAATACAGCGAAGGCCAGGAGGACGCCCTGATAACAAATTTGATGCAATTGGTAAACCGCGACAGAAACTACGTACTATTTACCCTGAAAAAAGCGTTAGTTAACATCGATAATAACCGTTTGTAAAACAGCGGGATAATTAAAACTATCGTGCTTTTTTGTAGTTTTATATTTTTAACACTTTTAGGATGAATAAGGGTATTGTGAACAGGCATAAAAAACAGCTGCTTATTGGCGGCATATTGGTGATTGCTGCGGGGGCATTTAGCTTTAAAGACGACCTTTTCCAGTTGTCGAAAAACCTGGATGTATTTGCATCTGTTTACAAAGAAGTTAATATCAATTATGTTGATGATATCAATTCAACAAAAATGATAAAGACCGGCGTAGATGCCATGCTTGATGGATTGGATCCATACACGGAATTCGTCCCTGAATCTGAAATTGAAGATTATAAGCTACACTATGTAAGTACACAATATGGCGGCATAGGCGCCGGTATATTTGTACGCAGCAATAAGGTATATGTATCTGATGTTTTCCAGGGCTTCCCGGCCCAAAAAGCAGACATCAGGCCAGGCGACCAGATGCTGAAAATAAACGACATTCCGCTTGATGGTAAAAACAACGACCAGGTAAGCCTGCTGCTGAAAGGTGCAAAAGGAGCTAACATAAAGCTCACCATGCAGCGCGACGGTGACGCAAAACCGGTTGACAAAACACTGATGCGCGACGAAATCAGGCAACCCAATGTATCTTATTCTGGTATGGTGGATGGTAATATGGGTTATATCAAGCTCGATAAATTTCTCGAAAACTCTGCCGATGAGGTTACCAAAGCCCTTACAGACATTGAAAAGAATAAGCCAAACGGCATCATCCTCGACCTGCGCTCAAACGGCGGCGGTATATTGCAGGAAGCAGTAAAAATTGTAAATCTTTTTGTGCCGAAAGATGTAGAGGTTGTATCGCAAAAAGGAAAGATAAAGGAGAAGAACTTCACGTATAATACCGTTAGCGCCCCGCTTGAGCCGAACTTACCGCTGGTAGTTTTAGTAAACAGCCGTTCTGCTTCGGCATCCGAGATTGTTGCAGGCTCGCTGCAGGATCTGGACCGCGCCATTATTATAGGCCAGCGCAGCTATGGTAAAGGGTTGGTGCAGCAAACTTTTAACCTGCCTTATAATAGCCTGGTAAAAATTACAATTGCCAAATACTTTGTTCCGTCCGGGCGTTGTGTGCAGGAAATTGACTACACCCATCGTAAAGATGACGGCAGCGTAGTAAAGGTTGCCGATTCCCTTATTCATGAGTTTAAAACCAAAAATGGCCGTTCCGTTTATGATGGCAGCGGCATTTATCCGGATGTTTTTGTAAAACAGGAGCGTTTCGCCAATGTTACCCAGGCGCTGGTAAGCAAGCTGTTTATTTTTGATTACGCCAACCATTACCGCGATGCGCATCCGACTATACCGACAGGCGGAAAATTCAGTTTAGCTGATGCAGACTACGCCGACTTTGTGAAGTTTTTAGATGGTAAAAACTATAGCTACACCACCACCTCAGAAAAGGTGCTGACCAGCCTTAAAAACGAAGCGACCAAGGAAAAGCAGTTCGGCGAAATACAAAGCGAATACGATGCACTGAAAGCCAAAATGATGGCCAGCAAGAAAAACGACCTGCAACAGCATAAAGATGAGATTAAACAAGTGCTGGAAAATGAAATATCTTCCCGCTACTACTTTGAAAAGGGCCGTTACGAGACAAATTTTAAATACGATAAAGAACTTGCCCAGGCTGTAAAAATCATGCAGGATAAGGACAAAATCGCCCAGATACTTAAAGGTGAAGGCAATTATAAGGTTATTGGCAAACCAGTATTGGCGATGGCTACTAAAAAAGCCGCCGATAACGATAACGACGATCAATAAAATTTTCCTAAAAGCTTACTCTCTAAACTTACGAGGTTTCTAAAACTTCGTAAGTTTAGTTTCACGCAATCCCGTTGCAAATTCCATTATTTCCTCAATGGTATTATTAAACGAGAATATCAACCTGGCTTCGCTTTTATCATCGTTCCAAAAGTAAAAATTGGCGTATTGCTGCATTTTGTCGTACAATTCCCGCGGCATATTTAAAAATACGGCGTTGGTTTCAATAGGGTAAGCCACGTTGACCGAGGGGATGCTTGCAACTTGTTTTTGAAACTCCTTAGCGAGGGTATTGGTATGCGCTGCTATTTCGCGCCACAAATTATCTTGTAGTAGTCTTTTAAACTGGGCTGCGATAAACCTGTTTTTTGAGGCCAGCTGCATGCTCCTTTTTAAATTAAAGCGATAAGGATTATTGGCTGCAGGGTTGAAAAATATCACAGCTTCGCCAAACATAAGCCCGGTTTTTGTTCCGCCCAGTGTAAGCACATCTACGCCTGCTTCGCTGCTTAATGCGGCAAGAGATACATTTAATCCGGCGGCGGCGTTAAAAAAACGTGCACCGTCCACGTGCAGCAACATATTGTTTGCTGTGCAAATATCTTTTATCGCTTTTAGCTCGTCAAGTGTGTAAACCGTGCCGTATTCCGTAGGCTGTGTAAGCGATATCACTTTTGGCTGCGGGTGGTGCACATCGCCGATTCGTTTTATCGATTTTTTTAGTTCATCGATAATGATTTTCCCGTTGGCAGATTTTACCGGGTAAAGCCTGCATCCAAGTACCGCTTCCGGGGCATTGGATTCATCAACATATAAGTGCGCAACATCGGAACAGAAGATAGAATGATGCCGTTCAACCATACAGCTTAGCCCAAAGTTGTTAGCGCCGGTTCCGTTAAAAACAAAGTGGACATCGATATTATCACCAAATATTTTTTTGAATAGCTGAACGGTCTCGCGGGTAATGTCATCGTTCCCATATGATGGTTGGTTACCTGTATTGGCTTCTATAAGCGCTTCCATTAGCTGCGGATGGACCGGGGCATAATTCTCGCTGGCGAAATTGATTTTATGTGGCATGTTTTAACGGATTTTATTCTTCAAAAATAAGATTGCTTTATTTAATATCACATCCCCGTCAGGTACTGGCTTTTGTTTGGTTACATCAACCTCAATTGCTGGTTTAAATAATTCGCGTGGCCGGCCGTTTATGTGATATAACCTTTCGGCGGTAATATTAAAACCGATTTTGGTATTTGGCATTTCGAAGCTGTAAACAGCGCCGTTTAGCCGCGCTAATTCAGTTCCGATAACGGTCGCCCTTTTCATGCCGTTGAATGCGATGGTAATGCCCTCGGCGATGCTGCCGGTCCAGTGGTCGGCGAGGATTACGAGCGGATGCGTGTAGGCAACGCCGCGCGGCGAAACTATTTCAATCCAGCTTCTTTTTATACCGGTTTCCAGTTCTTCGCCGGGCAGCTCATGTTTTTGGTAGATATGTTCCTGGGTAATAAATCTGCCCAAAATGGCACGGGCTACAGAAGTGTTTCCGCCGCTGGGTGTTTCCCGCAGGTCGATAACCATAGCCTTGGTTTTTAAAAGAGTATTCAATGCGCTGTCGAATTTTGCAATAAGGCTGTTATCGAACAGAAAATTATTGATTTTGATATACCCTATGTCGCCAACCTGCTGCGATTCAACCATTGCATTATAATGCACGTTTTCCAGCGCCAGGCCGTCTTCGTCTGGGAAATAATCCTTAACGATACCACTTGTTTTAATCGTGATTTTTCTTTTGGTATGATGGTCGCCGGCCAGCACCAATCGCAAGGCAAAGCTTTTGGCTTCAGCGTTGGCGTTGTGGCCCATAAAGGGTTTGATAGCTTCTGCAACGGGGATATCATTCACGGCAATTACTTCCATACCTGCTTTAATGCCGGTTTTTTCTGCGCCAAAGCCCTTGCGTACTTCCCTGATTATTGGCCTGCCACTTAAATAATCAGCCCCTATATCGGCTGATGTTGGCACGAGGCGTCTTGAAAATTTGGTATTGGTACGCAGGGAGCAATGGTGGTCGTACAATTCATAAATGGCATCTTCCAGCAGCGTAACGAATGAATTGCGGGAATTGATGGTATCTGCCCGTTGGCTGTATGTATTTTTAAGGTTTGTCCAGTTAATTTGCTTTTTGGCAAAATAGGCGTAATTGCTGTCGATGGTATTCCAGAAATAGTTAAAGTCGGCTTTATATTGTTTAGATGTGTAAGACTGGGCAAAGGTATTTACCGAAGTAAACACCAGGACAAGGATGATGAGCTTTTTCATTTTATTTTACTGATAATTTTGATAAGCTACCTTGCGGTAACTGGTACAAAATTACCGGGGTGGCCTAAGCTTCTATTGTAAAATATTGCAGTAGTTATAAGGGCCCTTTTATCGCACTACTGAATGCACAAATCTTTTCATCTGGAACTTTTAATGGCCCATAGGACCTGCCGCTTTG
>JAZJZL010000246.1:793-4462 GCA_040389845.1 Bacteroidota bacterium | reverse complement strand
GGTTTCTTTGAATTAAATTCAATGATATTGGCCATGGGTATCTTTTACGGCGGCATTGCCCAAGTGATAGCCGGCGTTATCGAAGCCAAAAAGAACAACGTTTTCGGACTAACCGCCTTTACGTCATACGGTCTTTTCTGGCTGTCACTGGTAGGTTTAATAGTTATCCCTAAATTCGGCTGGGCTCCAAAAGCATCTGAAACCGGCATGGCTGCTTATGTGGGGATTGTTCACACTGTTTATGTTTTTCGGCACGTTAAAGCTTAACAGGGCGCTGCAGTTTATCTTCGCATCGCTTACCGTACTTTTCTTTTTACTGGCAGCAGAGCATGCAACAGGCAACGAACTAATCGGTAAAATAGCCGGCTTTGAAGGCATCATCTGCGGCGCTTCTGCTATTTATGCAGGTATCGCTAATGTTTTGAATCCACTATATGGCAGAACTGTTTGGCCGATATAAGGGATTTCACCGATTTTGAAAAGATTTCACCGATTAGAAAAAAAATGATTGTTCGGATTTTAGAATGATTGGATAGATTTGCGCGGGATTGTTCTATGATATCACCTAATAAATCGGTGAAATCATTCTCCAATCGGTGAAATCACAAAAATAAAATGGACTTTAAAAAATATTACCACCTTCCTGCCTCTCCCGAAGAAATATATGCGGCATTAACCAACCCGCTTACTATTGAATTGTGGACCGGCGAAGCTGCTGAAATGTCGACAGACCCGGGTTCGGAATTTTCGATATGGGAAGGCAGTATTGTCGGTAAAAATCTTGAGTTTGAGGAGAACAAAAAGGTGGTACAACAGTGGTATTTTGACGGACAGCCGGCGGAATCTATTGTCACCATAAAGCTTCATCCCGAAAAAGGCGGTACTTCTATAGAGTTGAGACATACCAATATCCCGGATGCGGAATATGCTGATTTTGTTGAAGGATGGGATAGTAGCTATTTTGGCGCGCTGGCTGAATTTTTTGAGGTGGAATAACACGAACACGATTCAAGGATTTTCTTGATTTACAGGATTAGAACTTCACAGGTCCAAAACCTATTCTTCTGAGGCAAGATTATGACATGGTTAGGCATAAGCGTTCGTTTATCGTCCATATAAAATATAAAGAGCCCCGATTTTCACCGGGGCTCTCCTGTTATCAATTTATGCTCTCTTAGAATAAAGTAAACTCTACCCTGCGGTTTTGCTGGCGTCCTTTTGCCGTTTTATTGCTTGCAATCGGCTGAGTTTCGCCGTAACCGGTAGCTTCAATGCGCGATGCATTTGCGCCTTTGCTTACCAGATAAGCTCTGATAGATTCCGCACGGTCTTTTGACAGCTTCATATTGGCAGCATCTGAACCTACATTATCGGTGTGACCAGCCAGCTTCAGGCTGAAGTTTTTGTTGACCAGCAAAGCTGCAACACGGTCAAGACTTGGGTATGAATGCTCACGAATGGTTGCCTTACCAAAATCAAACTCAAGGTTGGTGATAGCGTCTTTAACCACTCTTCTGTCTTCTTCGGTAATTACAGTAACCTGTTTTACCGGAGGCGGAACAGGCAGTGGACAGCCAGAACCATCAACTTTAGTACCTGCCGGGGTGTTAGGGCACTTGTCATAAAAATCAGGCACGCCGTCATTATCGCTATCAGTCGTAAACTTTGCAAGGTTAGCGTTTGTGGTAGCGAGGTCGGACTTCAACTGATCGTTGGCAGCTTTCTGTGCGTCAATCTGCCTCTGCAACTGGGCTCTTGTGTCACGATTCTCCATCATGTATTCGGTCCGCATTGACGATACAGGGTTGTGTGCCGCTAATTGTGGCTTTGATTTGCTGCCTAAAGCAAACTCCAAACCAGCATGGGCGTATGAGAAGCGGTCGTTATGAGGTCCAAACCTGTAACCGTCCAGGTTATCGGCATAGGCAAAATTAACCTGGTAGCCCAAATCGATATTTATGCCTTTCGAAACGTTAACTTTAAAGCCAACCCCTACCGGAACAAACCACTCATTGAGCGAGTTGCCGTTAGGGCCAACATTCTGTGAAGTTCCGTTAGTGGTAATCACGGGGCTGTAATTTAAGCCGCCGATACCAACCGTTGCATAGGGTTGTATAAAATTTTGATTGTGCCGGAATGTAATGTTCCCTACAGATAAGATGGCGTTAAGGCTTACCGCATAGTTTAATTTAGTTTCATAGCTATCTATTGTGTTTCCTGATCCGTCAGGTTGGCTATTCGCTCCAGCAAGCTGGCCTCCCATAAAATTAGCCTGTAAGCCAAAACCCGAGGTAATCTGTTTTTTTATGTAAGCACCATAACCTATTTTTGAGTGTGGTGACTTAAAATCCTGGTAACTTTTTTTGCCAAAAATGGTGAATGGTGTCATTAATCCGCCGTTTACGCCTACCGACCAGGTGCGGAATGCATCGTCAGATGAAAATGGTTGAACGTAATCTGTTGTAACTGCTTTGGTAGTATCGGCTGTTTGAGCGAATAATTTGCCGCCTACCAGTAAACCGGTTAATAGCAGGCCGGCTTTTGTTAAGTGTGTTTTCATGATGTTTGATTTTAAGTGTGTGCTTTTCTATAGGGCACGCACAGACCCCGGCAGGCAACATCAATGCCACTACTGCAATAATGTTTTCAACATATCGACATCGTTAAAGCCGGACGGGAAACTGCGTCAGTCTTAACCACAGCTTAACGTACTGATAAACAGTCGACAAAAAAGGAGCTATACGCATCGCGAAGCAATAGGGAAATAAAACAAAAAAACGCCGGCGCTGCTTTTTCCCCGGCGTTGAATTATGGACTTAAAAATGTACAGTTTTGTAGTCAGATGCTATTGATGATATGAAATTGGCAGGAATTGAAAGTTATAATAATAAGCCCCATGGCCAAGGTTAAGCTGAAGTTTAAACCCTTCTGTCACCGGTTTGCCATCAATAGTAGCGGGAATTAAGCGGGGGAGGTCCGAAATAATCCTGATAATTCCTCCTGCGATTGATTCCAGGCTACTGCCGCCTTTTCTTGTGAGATTTACGATATCCCCCCCGGTATTTATCTCTCCTACAATATTAAATTCTCCTTCACTCCCCGAAAGATCACGCCCGTTAAAAAAAGAGGTAAGGGCATCCGTTAATCTACCCTTAAAAGAATTCATTCCATTTTTATAGTGTGCGTTTAAAAGGGTATGTTTTACCGAAGGCATATTACATGGCATCCCTATCAGCAATCGTTCGGCGTTAACAAAAGGAAAAATGTCCTTATTTATTAATACAATGCGTGATGCGTCAGTGTAAGATGAAATTTGATTCTCTCCCTTAACAAATTCACCTTTTTTGAAGCGCTCCGTCGCCATCGTATTTTTATATTTATCGGTGCTGCTGTACATTTTCCATGTGCCATCCGGCTTGCCGTTCGCCAATTTTCCCTCCCAGGTAATTGTCGTTATCTCCGCTGAATAGGTCCCGTTTCCGTGGTCGACTGTTTTACTGCCTTTTTCGTCCCAGGCGTCGGTTATCGTATAAACACCGTTATTGGCTTCAAATATCAGCTTAGGTTTTCCATTGTCATAATATACTTCCCATTTGCCGTCGAAAGCATCATTCTTAAAATTGCCTTTAGCTTCAAAATAAATTCTTTACGTCTTCCTATTTCATCACG
>JAZJZL010000246.1:0-783 GCA_040389845.1 Bacteroidota bacterium | reverse complement strand
AAAGTAAATGTCCCTTCTTTTTGCCCCTCTGCATTGTAATAACCCTCGGTCAGAATAACTACCGGATTATCTTTTCGTACATCGGTAAATTTTCCATGAAATTTACGGCTGTCAAAATTGAACCGTGCGTGCCTTATAACTGCCGCGCAGCTATCTTCAATCAGCATAAATTGATCATTCAACGACATGTTGAGACTATCCTTATCAATTGGATTAAAGTTAATGCGGCGGTTTATGGTTTGCTGCGCTGAAAGCTTAGAAATAAAAAGCAGCAGGAAAAAGGAGAGTAATAGTTTTCTCATTTAATAAGGGTTTGGTTAAATATAAATAAAATACCTGTGTTAAAACAAAGGTGATTAATCAGGCCATAACCGATAACATTCCAAATAATGGATGGGTTAGTCGGTCATCTCCGATCAGTTCAGATTTAGCCATAGCATCTGCCGCAGTCATGCCTTTGGTGAATAACTTCCATGAAGTATCGGGAGTTAAGGCTACAGTAGCCCGGGGAGTACCGCCATCAATATTGCCGGGCATTATCCACTCGCCCGAATGGTATAGCAAAAACCAATCGCCACCGGCATCGGTACTCACGGTCATTTTTATCAAAGTTCCTTCAGGCGCCGTAACATTACGGTAAGTATGCGGCAATGCACGCATAAAAGTGTCGATACACGGATAAAACAATTCACGGTGCATTATCCCGGGTTTACCTACTGCATCACGTATCTGTTGCTGGTGATGCCATTTTTCGGTGTATTCACGGGCAAGGTGCATCCAGTT
>JAZJZL010000245.1:7401-13866 GCA_040389845.1 Bacteroidota bacterium | reverse complement strand
CTTGCCATGGCGGGCACCCGGCTCGACGATGTGATTACCCAGGATCAGATAGTAAAGATATTGAGCAAACAGCAGGGCCTTAACTTTAAACCTGGCGACGAATACAGCTACTCCAACAGCGGATTTACCATGCTGGCCGAAATTGTACGGGCTGTGAGCGGTAAAAGCCTTCGGAAGTTTACCGACTCGGCCATTTTTAAGCCGCTGGGTATGACGAATACGCATTTTCATGACGACTACACCGAGATAGTGCCCAACCGCGCATACTCGTACGACCGTAAAGACCGCACGCGTTACACAAATAGTGTCCTCAGCTATTCGGTTGCCGGCGCTACCAGCCTGTTTACCAACCTAATTGACATGAGTAAGTGGGAGATGAACTTTTACAACCATAAAGTGGGCGACCAACTGGATATTGAACAATTGACGCAAAAAGGTAAATTGAACAGCGGTACAGAAATAGACTACGCCTTAGGCATTTCGGTAAATGATTACAAAGGGCATAAAATATATTCGCACAACGGCGCGGATGCCGGTTACCGCACCATGGTTAGTGTTTTTCCTGATCTGAAAATGGGGTTTATTATTTTTAGCAACCTGGGCGATACCGATCCGTTTGGAAAGGCCTTACAATTGAACGACTTGTTTATTAAAGATTCTTCACCCAAAAAGACCTCTTCCAAATCAGCAACGATAGATAGCACCGGGGCCATCTTTAACGATACGCTGGCTATCAAAAAATTTACCGGCAATTATATTTCGGAGGATGGCGTTCGTTTTAGCTTCAAATTAAAAAAAAGGAGATTAATTTGGGAAAGAGGCAACAGTAACAACCAGTTAGCAAGGCGGAAAAATGATACGCTGGTTATGCTTAATGAGCCCAGCGTAAAATTTGTTTTCACCGTAAAGAGTGCCAGGGAAACAGTAGTTGATGAATACGGGCCTAATAATCATCGCCAACTGGTAAAATACGACGCGGATGCTAAACCAACAGACGAACAATTGCGCACTTATGCAGGCAACTACTATTCCCCCGAACTGAATTGCAGCTACCGGATTGTTTTAAAGGACCATCACCTGGTGTTAGCCAACAGCAAATACAATGACACGCCGCTCAAATTATACGGCAACAATAACTTAACCGATGATTTTTGGTGGATGGATAACCTGCTAATACTCAGAAATACCAAAGGGCAAATAACCGGGTTCGAGGTTAATTCGGGCCGGATAAGGCATGTGTTGTTTAAGAAAAGTCCGTAAATCAAAGTTCCTTCACGAACTCTGCCATCGCCTCTCCCGGATTTTCCTGTTTCATAAAATTCTCGCCGATTAAAAACCCGTTAAAGCCCGCCAGTTTCAACTCTTTTATAGTCTGCGGGTTGCTTATCGCACTTTCAGATATCTTCAAAAACTCTGACGGGATATGCGGCGCCAAATCGTACGAGGTTTGAACCGATACGGTAAAATCTGCAAGGTTGCGGTTGTTTACGCCAATGGCATCAAGGTTGGGATTAATGCTTCGCTCCAGTTCTTCAAGGTTATGCACTTCCAGCAACACATTTAAGCCCAGGCTTTTTGCCAGCGAGGCCAGTTTTTGTATTTCCGCAGGGGTAAGTATGGCTGCGATCAGTAGTATGATATCCGCGCCTAATGATTTCGCTTCTATCACCTGGTATTCATCAATCATAAAATCCTTGCGCAGGATAGGGATTTTATTGGCGTTACGGGCAGCCGTCAAATCCGCTTTTTTGCCCATAAAGAAATTCCGGTCGGTTAAAACAGACAGCGCCGAAGCGCCCGCAGCGGCATAACCAGTGGTAACTTGTTTTACACTTACCTTATCATTGATAATGCCCTTTGAAGGCGATCTGCGTTTAAATTCAGCAATAATGCCGGTACGTGCAGGATCGAGCAGGAAGCTTTTAAAGGAATAACATCCCCTGTGAAAGTGTTCCGATTCTTCGAGCTTGACGTATGAAGCGCGGTCTTTTGCACGCGCTACTTCACGTTTTTTGTTTGCGACTATTTTATCTAAAATGTTCATTGTTCACCTAATTTCCCGTTACCAACGGGTGTCTTTAATTACAATTTACGTAGGGGCGTATTGCATACGCCCTCGTCCGCATGTTATAGCTAATCATGTTGTCGTCGCTTGCATAGGGCGTATGCAATACGCCCCTACAATCCCCTTATACCTGACTTATCCTAACCAATTCTTCATCATCTCTTTCCCGAACTCCGTCAATATCGATTCCGGGTGAAATTGTACGCCGCGCACATCGTATTGCTTATGGCTAAGTGCCATTAGTGAATTATCAGCTTCGTCAATTGCCGTTATTTTTAAAACATCCGGCAGGGCATTTTCGTCAACAACCCAGGAGTGATACCGGCCCACCTTAAAGCTTTCCGGTAGACCTTTAAAAAGGCGCTCTCCCTTATCGATTACTTTAATTGGTGTAGCTATACCATGCATGGGCTGGGGCAGGTTGTAAAGCTTACCGCCAAAAACCTCGGCAATAGCCTGCTGACCAAGGCACACGCCGAATATACTTTTAGTTGGCGCATATTTTTCAATCACCTCCAACAGCAACCCCGCCTCTCGGGGGATACCCGGTCCGGGAGATAAGATGATGCGATCATAGGCATCCACATCGCCGATGCTAAACTTATCATTCCTCCATACCTCGCATTGCAAGCCAATTTCGTTAACCAAATGCACCAGGTTGTAGGTGAATGAATCGTAATTGTCTATGATTAATATGCCCCCCGCCCCCCTGAAGGGGGAGGAGTTGGCGGTTATATTTTTATTGTCTTTTTCCATTTTTGGTCGTTTAACTTCTGTTCCCCTTTAGGGGGTTAGGGGGCTATAGTTCCTCTGCTAGTTCAATCGCTTTTCTTAGCGCGGCAATTTTGTTATCTACCTCTTTCAGTTCACTTTCGGCTATTGAGCCCGCTACGATGCCGGCACCGGCCTGGTAATGCAGCGTATTATTTTTGCTGAGGAAGGAGCGAATCATAATAGCGTGGTTAAAATCGCCGTTAAAGCCGAGGAAGCCGATGGCGCCGCTATAAAAGCTGCGTTTGGTTTTTTCGTTTTCGTCGATGATTTCCATGGCGCGGTATTTTGGCGCGCCGCTTAAGGTGCCGGCTGGATAGGTGTCGGCCACCACTTTAAATGAGGATACGCCCGGCTGTAATTTGCCGCTTACGTGCGATACCAAGTGTATAAGGTGCGAATAGTACTGCACTTCTTTGAATGCCTTAACCGTTACGTCGCCGCAATGGCGGCTCAGGTCATTTCGGGCAAGGTCTACCAGCATCACATGTTCCGCAGATTCTTTTGGGTCCGCTTCCAGCTGGCGGGCTATCTCGGCATCTTTTTCATCATCGCCGCTGCGTTTAAAGGTGCCCGCAATCGGAAATATGCTCGCAACTTCGTTCTTAACGGTAATCTGCGCCTCGGGCGAGGATCCGAATATCCTGAAATCGCCATAGTCGAAATAAAATAAATAGGGCGATGGGTTGATAGAGCGCAGCGCCCGGTACACGTTAAATTCATCACCCAAAAACTTTTTAGAAAAGCCGCGCGATGGCACTATCTGGAAAACATCGCCCCGGTAAATATGCTGCTTCATTTTCTCCACCACCGCAATAAATTCTTCGTTTGTCAAATTTGATTGCTCGGCTTCTTTACTTTCGAAATGATATTCAGGGAAGTTCTTGTTGCGGATGAGGTCGGCTAACTTTTCCAGCCCATTGTTATCGGCTTCGCCCTCCGGTTGGTTATGGAAGATATAAAGCTCGTTTTTGAAATGGTCCACGGCAATAATGTACCGGTACACATGATATTGCATCACCGGTATTTTGCGGGGATTATCGGGCGTAACTTTTAACTTAATGGTTTCAAAATGCTCAACCGCCTCGTGTGTAAAATATCCGAATATACCATTCGATATAATTTTGCCGGGTACAACGGTAGTTTCAAAGCTGGCAATAAACTCGTTTATCCTTTCAATCAAATCGAAGGTGCCGGGCTCATAGCTTGTTTCGGTTGCATCGGGATAGGTAACCTTAAGCGCACCATCGTTCAAAACAAAGCCGCTTATGGGTTCACAACAAACGTAGCTCATGCTGTTTTCGCGACTATGATAATCGGAGCTTTCCAGCAACAATGAATTGGGGAACACATCCCGCAGGCGCAGGTAAATGCTTACCGGTGTGGTGGTGTCGGCCAGTAGCTTTTTCTGCGTTGTTATTATTTTATACTTTTTCATTTTTCTTTTTAAAAAACTCCATAAAACAGAAAACCCAGCGAATGAGGTTCGCCGGGTTTGCTATTTAGGTTTACAATTGATTAATTATCAGTTCAAAAACTTAGCCGGCTGCCAAAATTAAGTGGTGCCACCAGCTGTTGTTATGATTTGCGCTGAACATTACGGTCACAAATTTATAAAGAAAATTGAATTGGCAAATTTTTTCTACACTTTTTTATGATTGCGACCCCAAAACAGGCAAATGTCCGGCCAAAATGGTACCCACAATCACTATAAATGCTATTATATAGAATATAGCAATGATACGGTGCTTGCTCTCAGGCAGTATAATTTTCTTCGATTTGCTGTGGCCGATGGTGATTAAAACGATGGCGATAATCATTCCTACCCAATGCTCAACAGAAAAATAGCGCGTAACATCGTTAGACATGGTTGAGCTATTGAATTGAACCAGCGGACTCTTAAAAAGCAACACAATGCCGATAAGCAGCTGCGTATGCGCAGATATGAGGGCAAATAAATTGAGCTTGCGGTTAGTTTCGGTATACGGCTTGCGGCCCAGCCAGCCAAGCACCGATTGAATAATAGCAACCAGCACCAGCAGGAAAACGATGTACCTGAAACCTGAATGCAATTGTTTAATAATAACGTAGGTATCCATGGGATTGAAATTTGTTTCGAATATACGAGGTTTAGGTGAAGAGACTTACGAAGTTTTCAAAACTTCGTAAGTCTGGCGCAAATACATTGTAAACTATTTTATCCCGTAATGGTCGTTCATCAGTTTTTCGAACATTCCGCCGGGCAGTATGCTTTTTAGTGTAGGTACAATAGTCTGGCCGATAGCGCCTACCAGGTAACGATGTGCAGGGCTTGATGAATCAACTATCTGGCATAGCTTTTTACCTATTATATCAGGATTGGCGCCAATGCTTTCGTCTTTTTCCATGGCAGCAACTGCGGCATGGTACTCCTTCTCGAGCAGTTCATTCTTTATCGGGAAAGTAACCTTTTCGCGATTTTGGGTAAAGTCGGACTTAAAGTCGCCGGGGTTAATCAGCGTAACCTTAACGCCGGCATTACGGAGTTCCATACGCAGGCTTTGCGAATAGCCCTCGATAGCATATTTTGAGGCGCTGTACATGCTCTGGTAAGGCAAGCCGAACAAACCGGCCAGCGAGCTGATGTTTACCACGAGCCCGTTTTTAACGGCTATCATGTGCGGCAATACGGCGCTGCTCACCCTAACCACGCCAAAAAAGTTTACCTCAAACTGTTTTTTAGCGCTTTCAACCGGCATAGCATAAGCCGGGCCGGTAACACCATTGCCCGCATTGTTAACCAGCACATCAATATGGCCTTCGGTTTTGATGATTTTATCGATAGCTGCGTTCACCGAAGCATCGTCGGTAACGTCAAGCTCGATAGCTTTAAACGGAACCGATTTCATACGCTTCAAATTGCGCGACGAACCATAAACGGTATGTCCTTTTTCATGCAATGCGGTGGCGCAAGCCAAACCTATACCGGACGATGCACCGGTAACTAAAATTACTTTGCCCATTGTTTGTTATTGTATGTTAATGTCAGGGGTTTAATTATTAACCACGAGGTGTAAAAATGCAAATTAATAAGCAGGCCAGGAAATTAGTTTTCCATATAATTTAAGATTGTTACGCTGTTGTGCCAGTCCCAGTATCATTCTTAATTATACGATGATTTTAATTGTTTTTTACAAACCAACAATGCTTAATTTTATTCGTATTTTTATTCCGGCAGGTTGTTGCGTATATTTAGGTACAAAATTATGCAGGATTACACCCTAATAATCCTGCTGGTTTTTCCTGCCGAATCACAATCTTATACCTGAACTGGTTAAACTTATGACAAGCGACAAATACCTTATAGAACTTTTAAAGTCTTCGGCGTTGCCAACGGTTGTTTTACGACCCGAAGGACCGCTGTTTTCTATAATCGATATAAATGACGCTTATTTAAAGTTGAAAGGTATTGGCAGGGAAAAGCTAATCGGGAAAGGTTTTTTCGAGACTTTCTATATCGATAAGGACTATGATATTTCTGGTTGGATGGAGTCGCTGGAAAAAGTTCTGGCCCAAAAGACGCCGGACAAAATACCGGTAAGAAGCTATAGCGTCCCCATGCCGGGCGGCCCGGGAAAGGAGCGTAAATT
>JAZJZL010000245.1:5613-7391 GCA_040389845.1 Bacteroidota bacterium | reverse complement strand
TTGCCTTTGCTATTTTCAACTTCATTTTGGTAGCCATAACGGATGGCGGCAATAAGGTTTTATTCATCGTACACTCAATAACAGACCATAGCCCGAAACTTAAAGCCGGTCAAAATGCCGGGCAGACTGTTGCAGAGCCGGGAAATCAGTTTTACTCCCTGCTGCAAACCATAGAAGGGATAGTTTGGGAGGCGGAAGCTGAAACCCTTAAGTTTACCTTTGTAAGCGATTATGCACAAGAACTTCTGGGCTTTCAGCCTTTAGACTGGGTGCAGAGGCCGGGCTTTTGGGAAAGCCGGTTACATCCCGGCGACAGGGAAGAAGTGCTCAATTACATCAACTCAAAGGCCAAATCTGTCAAAAGCTTCTCGCTGGAGTATAGAATGATAAATGCTGAGGGTGGAACAACATGGATAAAACAAATAGTTTCGGTAGTGCGGGAAAAGGGCAAAAAATGGCTTAGAGGATTGTTGCTGGATATAACCACAACAAAGCGGTTAAGCAACCTTGAAAACCTGGAACGAAACGTATTGGAACTGAACTCTAAAAGTCACGTGGCTGTACAGGATATACTGTCGTATTATCTTAAAGGCGTAGAAGCGATGTTTCCGGCCATGCTCTGTTCTATCCTGCAGGTTAAGAGTGGCCGTTTATACAACTGGGCAGCGCCCTCGCTGCCCGGGCCGTATATAGAAGCAATAGAAAACCTCCCGATAGGCGAAAACGTGGGCTCATGCGGAACCGCCGCCTTCCTGAAAAAGAAAGTCATCGTTACTGATATTGAAACCGATGCGAGATGGGTGGCATATAAAGACGTAGCATTAAAGCATAACCTGCGCGCTTGCTGGTCTCACCCGGTCATCAATTCAGAAGGCGCAGTAATGGCCACCCTGGGCATGTATTACAATACGCCCAAAAAGCCCAATGAGGAGGAATTAAGGATAATTGAACGCGTAACATCGCTGCTGAAGATTATCCTGGAAAACAAACAGAAAGCCGAAATAATAGCCGAAGCAACCTTTATGATGACGCAAAGCCAGGAATTAGCCCAATTTGGCAACTGGCATTGGGATGTACAAAACAACGTGGTACGCTGGTCCGACAGCCTTTATACCATATACGGTTTAAACAAAAAGGAGTTTAAAGCCACCTTTGAAGGCTACCAGGAATTGCTGCATCCCGAAGACAGGCAACGGGTGTATGAAACCGTGGAAAATGTATTAAAGACCCAAACAGACGTTGAATTTGAGGAGCGGATAATAAGGCCAACAGGCGAAATCAGGTACCTTAAATCATGGGGCAAATTAAAATCTGATGCTAACGGCATGCCTGTGGAAATGATAGGGGCCTGCCTGGATATAACTGAAAGCAAAAAAACACGCCAGGAGCTGGAAGCGAGCGAGCAGCGTTTAAGAAGCCTGGCCGATTCGCAAACAAATTATGTTATCCGCATAAGCCTTGATGGTAAATACACCTATTTCAACAAAAAATATATAGAAGATTTTGACTGGATATTGAAAGATAAGAAGTTAGCAGATACCGATGCATCCCTCACCGTTAAGCCCTACCATCACCTATTAGTTGCTGCTATCACAAAAAAATGCATAAAAACCCCTAATAAGGTTTACCAGGTTGAGATAGATAAGATACGGCAGGACGGCGGTGCCAGGCCGACGCTATGGCATTTCATAGGGTTGCCCGACTTTAAAGGGAAAACTGCTGAAATTCAATGTATCGGCTTGGATATTACCGACCTTAAAAACGCAGAAACAGCCTTG
>JAZJZL010000245.1:0-5504 GCA_040389845.1 Bacteroidota bacterium | reverse complement strand
TCAGCAATGAACGCTACGAGTACGTTAATAAAGCGACCAGGGATGCCATTTTTGACTGGGATATAAAAACCGGCGTGATAAAGTGGGGAGATGCCTTTTTCAGACTGTTCGGCTTCGATAACGGGGACCAGCATACCATCGAAAACTGGCTGTCGAATGTTCATTCTGCCGACAAAGAAAAAATAAGCAAAAGCTTTAACGATGCAATTGCTAATGTTACCCAGGGTAATTGGAAAGGGGCCTGTCGCTTTAAAAAGGCCAATGGCAGCTATGCCTACGTTGAAGGTAATGGCCATATTATACGCGACGATGAGGGCAAGCCGATGCGCATGATTGGTGCTATACGGGATATAACAGAGCGCCTTAATTACATCACCGCTATCGAAAAACAAAATAAAAAGCTGCTCGAAATAGCCTGGACGCAATCGCATGTGGTTAGGGCGCCGCTATCGCGCATTATGGGCCTTACCGAGCTGATGAAAGATTCGACCGATAGCGAAGAGGAAAAAGAAGAATTGCTGGCCTTGCTTCAGACATCTGCCAATGAACTGGACGATATCATCAAAAACATATCCGAAAAAACGGAACAAATAGATTTGAAAGCCGGCACAGCGCTAAAATAATCGTTACTGCATATTAACCAGCCTACCGGCCTTTATCCCTGGTATATTTTACAATCAATCCGGCTGCTTTTGCCGATGCTCCGGGTTTACCCATTCGCTCATCCAGTTGGTTGTAGTTATCGAGCATTTTTTGGCGATAGGCTTTATCGCTAACTATTGAATGAAGCTCTTCACCTATCTTTTGAGTCGAGCAATCCTCCTGTATCAATTCTTTAACTACTCCGCTATCCATAATCAAATTTACCAGCGAAATGAATTTTATCTTCACCACCATACGAGCTATACCGATAGATATAGGGTGCCCTTTGTAAACCACCACCTGAGGCACATGGAACAATGCTGTTTCTAAAGTTGCAGTACCCGATGCTACAACAGCAGCTTCGGCATTACTTAGTAGGTGGTAGGTGGCATTAAATACTACCGGGATGGTTTTGCCGCCGGTAAATTCTGTATAATAGTCTGCATTGAATGTTGGAGCACCCGCGATAACGAATTGATATTCCGGAAACTTATCAACCAATCCGGCCATCTCTGGCAACAGGCGGCTGATTTCCTGCTTGCGGCTGCCGGGCAGCAGGGCTATTATCTTTTTGCCCTCCAGGTTGTTTTTTGCAATGAAATTTTTATCGGGTTCAAAGGCCGAAATCGCATCAAGCAACGGGTTGCCGATGTAATCCACATCCATTCCCCAGCTTTTATAAAAATCCACCTCAAAAGGCAGAATACAAAACATATGGTCGACGATGCGTTTTATCTTTAGCACGCGTTTCTGGTTCCAGGCCCAAACCTTTGGGGAGATATAATAGCATACCAGCAGCCCCTGCTTTTTAGCGAACTCAGCAATTTTAAGGTTGAAGCCAGGAAAATCGATTAAAATAAGTACATCCGGCTGCCATTCGGCAATATCGTTTTTACAAGCTTTAAGATTAGCGAGGATAGTCCGCAGATTGGCCACCACTTCTATAAAACCCATAAAGGCCATGTCGGCATAATGCTTAACCAGCTCGCCGCCCTCGGCTTGCATCAGTTCGCCGCCATAGTAACGAAAAACAGCATTGGGGTCGTGCTCCTTTAACGCTTTCACCAGGTTTGCGCCATGCAAATCGCCGGATGCTTCGCCGGCTACCAGGTAATATTTCATCGCACGTGCCCCTTTATAATAAACGCGGTAATCATAACGATAAACGTGGTCGCCATCATCGCTTTGCCTGTTTTATCGTAATCGTATTTGAAAATAAACCGCATTGCCAGTAAATTCAGCGCAACGGCAACCAGGTAAGGCAGGGCAGGCCGGTTGATTAGTTCGGCAGTGTACCTGAAATAATAATCTGCGCCGCATGCAATCGCGGGAAAAATTAGTGCTGCGAGAAAGCCGGTGAGATAGCTGTTTTTGTTGAACATATTTTACACATTAAACTTCCAGCTATTCAATACCGGGATGGCGTGATGCGCCGTCATATCAAACTGAACCGGGACTACCGAAGCGTAATGATGCTCCAGTGCCCAAACGTCGGTATCTTCTCCATGGTCATTATTCTGAAAAACACCAGTTAGCCAGTAGTATGGGCGCTTGTAAGGGTCGGTTCGCTCGTCAAATTCTTCGGCCCATTTGGCGTTGGCCTGCCGGCAAATTTTTATCCCTTTGATGCCACCGCCCGCCGGGAAGTTTACATTCAATAAAGAGGCAGTCGGCAGCCCGTTTTGCAGCACCTGCAATGCTATTTCTTTTACAAATTTAAGGCAGTGTGAAAAATCGGCATGCAGGGAATAGTCATCCAATGAAAAACCTATCGACGGAATACTTTCAATAGCCCCCTCAACCGCTGCCGACATAGTACCTGAATACAGTATGTTGATGGAATTATTCAATCCGTGGTTGATGCCCGAAACACACAGATCCGGTTTTTGGCCTTTAAAGATTTTGGTTACCGCCAGCTTAACACAATCAACCGGCGTGCCCGAGCATTTGTACATCTCGATGCCCTCATAAATATCAACGCTGTCCAGCCGCAATGGCTTGCCGATGGTAATGGCATGCCCCATTCCCGATTGCGGGCTGTCGGGTGCAACCACTACAACCCGGCCTATTTCGGCCATGGTATCCATCAGGGCTTTTATCCCCGGCGCGGTTATGCCATCATCATTTACAACAAGTATGGTAGGTTGGGATTTTTTCATGCGGCGGCAAAATTACGGATAATTAGGGAATGGTTTATTGCATATTATCACAGGGCGATGCCCTGTGCTGACGGCTAATGAAAGGTTCGTGTTACCTGCCGCCGTTTGCCGCCAAAACCTGCTTCTTGCTGAAATCTTCCTGGTAGGCCACGTGCGTATCGTCACCCAGCTTTACATCCTTTATCTCCCCGGCGCCTTCAAAGCCTATCATAATACCCCTGATTTTACCGATGCTTCCTTTAACAACGTCCGTAAAAATCACTTTGCCATTCAGGCTGACAATAAACTTATGATTTTTTACGGTGCAGGCCATGTGCTGAAAATTAGAAAAATCGCAGCCAAAGGCGCTTAAATCAGCGTCTTTGCCACTGATGGTTTTTTCACCGGTGTAGATATTGAGCGCTGCTATACAACCTTTGTCGGCTAAGGGGACATTAAGCCCGTTGCCGCTACCGATAACCCCGATAATCATTTTACGGCAGGACGATTGCTCCTGGCTGGAAGTATTCCTTACCGTAGTTTCAAAGCTAAAATTATCGCCGGCAAGTCCGTCAAATTCACGCACATTATAAAATAAAGCCCATGAATCATTAAACACAGAAGAGCCTTTTATCCGCGTAAACGTTTGCCCGGTTACGCCCAGCGCACGCGGCATGTGGATAGAATCACTGTTGAGGTATGAGGGAACAGCGTCTTTATCGATAAGGCCCAACCAGCCGGCCGTTTTTATAAATATGGGCTGCTCTTTTTTTATTTGCCCGTTAACAACCAGTTTCGCATCAAAATAGCCGGGTACGTAGTAGATGGAAGTATGCTGCTTGCCATCGCCGCCAACCTTTTCACGCCGGCGCGGGTCCCAACTTTGCTGGATAAAAACACTATCGGAATGATAGCCGGATGCATCATAGTTAAATACTACCGAGTTTGGCATTTTGTCGCTCACCACCCTTGCTGTAAACTGAGGTTTAAAGTTTTTATCGGCAACAGGCTTTTTGTTAACCACCAGCGACAATAATAGGTACAAAACGCCAACAGCGCCGATAACCGATAGTGCAACGGTTTGAAACTTGTTTTTACGTGCTTTCTTTAATGGCCCGGCAAACGCTTCTTCCGCCTTTGCCACAGGTTCCAAAATCTTAGCGCTATCTGCATGTTTTTTAAACTGACGCCAATCCGCAAAGCCTAAAAACAAGGCGAGAGCATTCAGGGTAATAACAGTGGGCGTGTTATCGTACTTCACCTTGCCCCATATCCTTTTTAGGGTTGATACGCTTAATTGGGTATTCGTTTTTTCGAATATCTGCTCGCTTAACTTCTCAAAGTCGTAGTCGCCCCAATTGCTGCTGTCATCCCAGCCGAGCACCTGCTCTGCCAGCTCGCGCCAGGTAAGTATATATGGCTTTTCGGTACCCATTTAATTTGAAAGATTATATAAACTTACTAATTGGTTTTGATGATTTTCACAAAAATAACTACGCTTGGTTAATCCTAATATTTCGAAATCATCTTTTTAAATAAACAGCGCTTTAGTATGACGTTTAATAATGCCATTTGTTGCAAAGCTTTCCTGGAATGGCTTCTTACAATAAAATGACCGTCGTCCCCAAAAAGTTATCGATATTTGTAAGGTAAACTTATTAGTTTAACTTATTAATTATGGATAGCAACGCAGATATACAATTGGCCTCCGACCTCCGCAGTGCAATTACCCGCCTGGTAAAAAAGCTCCGTAAGGAATCGCCCACCGGGCAGCAGTTATCGCTAACCGAACGTTCGACGATGGCACAGCTTTATCAGAACAAAGCCATGCTGCCGAGCGAGCTCGCCGCCAATGAGATGATTACCAATCAATCCATGTCGCAGGTATTGAGTCATTTGTCGGAGTTAGGCTATATCACCCGCACAGCTTCTGAAACTGACGGGCGAAAGGTTAATATAGCGCTCTCTGAGCTTGGCGAGCATACACTACAACAGTTTAGGCACGAGCGCGATGAATGGTTGGCCGATGCAATAGCTCATGTATGCACGCCGGAAGAGCAGGAACTGCTGAAGCAGGCGCTGGTACCGATAAATAAGATTATTGCGATTTAGAATAAAAATCATGTCATGCCGAATTTATTTCGGCACCCCATTAAGCAGGTTTGCGATATGAAAGGCGATTGACATGTGGGTTACCAATATGTGAGGTGCCGAAACAAGTTCGGCATGACGAAAAAGAAGGATAATTAAATGACAATACAAACTATAAAATCATTCAGAACATTCGCGGCATTTAAAAGCCGCAACTACAGGCTATATTTTGCCGGGCAATCGGTATCGCTTATCGGTACGTGGATGCAGAAAACGGCGGTGAGCTGGGTAATCTATTCGCTAACACATTCAACCCTTATGCTGGGGGTAACGCTTTTCGCCAGTCTTTTCCCTTCATTTCTATTTTCGCTGATTGGCGGCGTAGTGTCCGACAGGTACAATCGATATAAGGTATTGCTCATCACACAAATTGCCTCGCTGGTGCAGGCCGGGTTGCTGGCCCTATTAATATTGTTTAATCATTACCAGGTTTGGGAAATATTAGGGCTAAGCGTTATGCTCGGTATCATCAACGCATTCGATGTGCCGGCGCGACAATCGCTCGTTTACGAAATGGTGAACGATAAAAACGATTTGCCCAACGCGCTGGCCCTAAACTCATCCATGGTGAAC
>JAZJZL010000244.1:19709-37190 GCA_040389845.1 Bacteroidota bacterium | reverse complement strand
GGTTAAACACCCTGCCCTTTTTTGTTTTGTAGTTGAACAAAAGCGAGTCTGATTCTACCGGTTTATCATTCTTCTGCTTAGAGATCGGCCTGCCCACGTAGCGTTTGGTTAACGGGTCGATACTGCCTTTAGCAAACAACAGGTTGTTGTTTTTATCAACTCTTATATAATCGGCATCCAACTCAAAATCCTCGTAAGTAACACGCGCCTGGCCATACAGGTAAACTATGTTATGCACATTGTCGGTAATAGTTGAATCTTCCGCATGTGTTTTCACTTCTGATTTAACATCGCCAAGTGATTCCTTTGTAGTATCATTTTTAGCCGGAACCGTTTTTCCGGCGGGAATTGGCTTAGTTTTTTTACCTTTAGGTGGTTTATTATTCTTAGTTGTATCAGATTTCTTAGTTGTATCCGTTTGTAATGTAAAATAAACCGCGCTGCTGATGCGTGATGAAGCCATCGCATGTGCCGTTAATATGAATGCAATAAGAAAAAAAAGGCTTACGAATTTCAAAATTGATTATGAATAGTATTTTTGCAGATATAGTTAACAGCGTTCAAAAATAATGAAAAATAAGGCATTGAAAAGATTGATTTACGGATTACCGGTTTTACTTGCATCTCTACCCTTTTTTTCGTTAGCTGAAAATTCCCCTTTACAACAGGATACTGTTACCGCAGCTTATAAGCTTAAAACGGTTGTTATCGATGCCGGCCACGGCACCCGCCCTAATGGAACCCATTCCGGCGCTTCGGGGTCATACTCCCAGGAAAGTAATGTAACGCTTGCCATAGCACTTAAATTACAAAAGGCGATAGAAAAAGATATACCCGATTTAAAGGTGGTGATGACGCGGTCGACCGAAGCTGATGTCGGCCTGCAACGACGGTCTGAAATTGCTAATACCAACAAAGGGGACCTTTTTATCTCCATACATTGCAACTCATTGTCCGACAGAAGGGTTCGCGAAGTAGTTGGCCACAGAAAAGGCAAGGCAGTTTACCGTACTACTTCAGTTCCCGACCGTTCGGGGAAAGGCGTGTTGTTTTTGGTTTATAGATTTGGCCGTTCAGAAGAAGAACATGAGGCCCTGAGGGAAAACTTATTTGAGGTGGAGGATGCAACCCAGCAAAATGTAGACATCCAGGATAACCCCGCTGCTATGATTGCTATAAATGCATTTAAAGCGAAATACCGTAAGCAAAGCATTCATTTTGCCAATATGCTGAACGGCGAGTTTACAGACGGCGACGGCCGCCGCAGCGATGGGGTTAAAGAACAGGGAGTGCTTGTATTATGCCACAGCGCCATGCCTGCCGTACTGATTGAAACAGGATTTATCAATAACCACGATGAGGAAGACTACCTGAATTCAGAAGCGGGCCAAAACGAAATAGTAGCTTCCATAGTAAGAGCTTTGGGAAGTTATAAGGCCGAAGTAGAACAAGTATCACAATAATTGGTTATAGAGAATAGATTTGAGACACTGAGATATTAGATTTGAGACTAACAACAGTCGCCATCTTAAACTCACGGCCTTAAATCTAATATCTCGCATCTCAAATCTCATATTTATCTAAACATGAAAATATCAAACGAAACTAAAATAGGCGCATTAACGGCCATCGGCATTACTATACTGATATTGGGCTATAGTTTTTTAAAAGGAAACGACGTTTTCTCGGGTTCTAACAAGTACTATGCTGTTTACAAAAGCGTAGACGGGCTTTCAGTATCCAAACCCGTGCTGGTAAACGGCTTTCCGATTGGCAATGTTTCTAAGATGACCTTACGGCAGGATGGCCATACAGTTGTGCAATTTAAGGTTGACCGGAAATATAATATCCCATCAAATACCCTGGCCAAACTGGTAAGTACTGATTTGCTCGGAGGCAAAGCCATAGTATTTGAATATGGCAATAGCAATACCTTTGCCGATGATAATGATACGCTGCGTGCTGACATACAAGGCAGCCTGGCCGAAAGCCTGCAGCCAATTCAAACTAAAGCCGAGAACCTGATTACCAAGCTTGATTCGTCGCTGGCGGCAATCAATAAGATATTAAATCCAAACTTTCAGAAAAACGTCGACAGGAGCTTTACCAGTATTGCAAACTCATTGCAGACTTTAGAAGGTACCACTAAGAAAATTGATGCGTTGGTTGGCGGACAAAGCTCACATATCAATAACATACTGGCTAATGCCGAAAGCGTATCCGGCAATCTTAAAAACAGTACAGCTAATTTAACCGGCATTACCGACAACTTCCAAAAGGTAAGTAATGATATCGCGTCCGCAAATCTTAAACAAACACTTGATAACGCCAACAAAGCCATGGCCGACCTGCAGGCTACCATCAGCAAATTAAGCACCAACCAGGGAACTTTAGGCCTGTTGCTTAATGATGATAAGATGTACAACAACCTGAAAAATGCCACAGCCAACCTGAACTCGTTATTTATCGATTTAAAGGCGCATCCTAAACGGTATGTGAGCTTCTCGGTATTTGGGGGGAAGAAAGATTAGTTCGCAATTTTTAGTGTGCAGTTGGCAGCTCATATATACCATTTGTGACTGCTAACTGTACACAGTCAACTGCAAACTCATTCTCCAATTTCGAAGGTTCTCCCCTCTATCGCCAGTTCCGTATCCGGGAAAACACTTTGTGCTTCTTCCAAAAGTTCATTGAGCGTTTTATAACGCGCGGAAAAGTGGCCTATCAGCAGATTTTTTGCGCCGGTTAATTTCGCTATTTCGCCGGCTTGCAGTGCCGTGGTATGATGGGTGGACAGCGCCCTGTCCAGCATATTATGTAAAAAGGTAGCTTCATGATACAATAGGGTAACCTTGCTTATTTGTTCAAAATACGATTCATCGTACATTGTATCCGAGCAATAGGCGTAAGTTTTCGGTTCGGCAGAATCAATGGTTAACGTGTCATTTTTGTAAACTTCCCCGTTAGGAGCAGTATAATCATCTCCCCTTTTAAGGCCTGAAAAATACGCCACAGGAATACCCATCTGCTCAACTTTTTCCTTTATCAGCTTACGCAAGCGTTTCTTTTCCTCAAATAAAAAGCCTGTGCAGGGTATGCGATGATTTAGCGGGATGGTTGTAACGGTAATATCCTGGTTATCCAACAACACTTCAACCTTTCCTGCATCGGTGAATTTGTATTCTAAAGGGTATTGAATTTCGGTTTCAGAGTATTTCAGCTGTACATCTATAATTTCTTTAAGGGGTGCAGGACAATAAATATACAGGGGCTTTATGCGCCCGTTTAAATGCAATGACGACAGTAAGCCGACCAGGCCGAGATAATGGTCGCCATGCAGGTGGCTGATAAAGATGTGTTCGATACGACTGGCTTTTACATCAAAGCGAAGCATCTGCTGCTGGGTGCCTTCGCCGCAGTCAATTAAATACAGGCGCTCATTGATATTGAGCGCCTGTGAAGTAGGATTTCTATTGAAAATGGGGGTTGCAGAACTGCTGCCAAGTATTGTCACCTCGAATTTCATACCTGGTAAACAGTCGGGAAGCTTATTTTGCTTCTTTCTTTAATTCTTTTTCTATTTCCTCCATAAAAATTAAGTCGATAGCTTCTTCGCATGAAGGAACAATTGCCAGCACACTATCAAGCTGCGAAATATTTATGAGTCGGGAAACTGCATCGTTAAGACCGGTTAAAACAAATGAGCCGGATGCATTTTTGCACAAACGGTGGCCTACAAGCAGGCTGCTTAAACCAGACGAATCTGCAAATTTTACTTGTGAAAGGTCGAAAATGATATTTCGCTGACCCTCGGTGTTGATTAAAATCAATTCAGATTTAAGCTGAGGTGTTATCAATGAATTCAATTTTGATTCATTCAGCTTTAACAGAATATATTTTTCGTGCTTATCAACCGTAAATTTCATTTTTTGTGTTGTAATTAAAAGCTAAAGATATAATTATTTGTGTAATAAATAAAAATTACAATCGAGTAAGTTCATTATTTATGGCATTCTCTACACGGGCCAATACGTTGCCGGCATCGGGCTTTACAAATTTTTCCCCTGTTATCTGTTCGTACAATTCAATGTAGCGTTCCGATATCGATTCTACTTTTTCCGGTGTCATTTCCGGAACTTTTTGTCCATCCTTACCCTGGAAACCGTTTTCAATCAGCCATTTCCTGACGAATTCTTTCGATAGCTGCTTTTGCGGCTCATCGGCATCCTGGCGTCCCTGGTAGCCCTCGCTGTAAAAATATCTTGATGAATCCGGGGTGTGTATTTCGTCTATCAGGTAAATGGTACCATCCGCTTTGCCAAATTCATACTTGGTATCAACCAGTATCAATCCTTGTTTACCAGCTATTTCAGTGCCACGTGCAAATAGTGCGCGCGTATATTGTTCAAGCTTTTCGTAGTCTTCAGCAGATACGATTCCTCTCTCCAATATTTGCTCTTTGGAGATATCCTCGTCATGACCAACGGAAGCCTTTGTAGTCGGCGTAATAATAGGCTCAGGCAGTTTATCGTTCTCTTTCAGTCCTTCCGGCAGACTAACGCCGCAAACCTGGCGCCTGCCTGCAGCATATTCCCTTGCTGCATGACCGGCAAGGTAGCCGCGTATAACCATCTCCACCTTAAATGGCTCACAGATCCGGCCAATAGTTACGCTTGGGTCCGGCACACTTACCACCCAGTTTGGAACGATATCTGACGTTGCCTTTAAAAATTTAGCGGCAATCTGGTTAAGTACCTGGCCTTTATATGGGATAGGCTCCGGCAGTACCACGTCAAAAGCCGAGATACGGTCGCTCACCACCATTACCAAATATTTACTATCAATCGTATAAACATCACGGACCTTACCTTTATAAAAATTGGTTTGCCCGGGAAAATCAAAATGGGTTTCTTTTATTGCGTTCATTTTTTAGAGGTTAGAGATTAGAGCCAAGAGATTAGGAAAATCTCTGCGCCCAAATCAAACATCTTTATCAAATACTTAATTCACTTTTTTGGAAATCTACCCGCTTCAACTAATCTCTACTCACTAATCTCCAATCACTATACTACTGTATATCTCCGTAAGCTGCCAGTATCTTCCGTACCAGTTTATGCCTTACCACGTCTTCGCCGCTAAGATAAACAATTTCAATTCCACTGATATCGGTTAATATCCGCAGTGCCGTATGCAAACCTGATTGCTGCTTTTTTGGTAAGTCTATCTGTGTTACGTCGCCGGTTACTATAAACTTAGCTGAAGGCCCCATACGTGTCAGGAACATCTTCAACTGCATATCGGTAGCGTTTTGTGCTTCATCCAGAATCACAAAGCAATTATCCAGCGTACGGCCGCGCATAAATGCCAGGGGAGCAATCTCTATGGTGCGATTCTCCAGGTACATCTTTAACTTTTCTGCGGGTATCATATCGTCAAGGGCATCATAAAGCGGGCGCAGGTAGGGGTCTATCTTCTCTTTAAGATCACCCGGTAAAAACCCCAGGTTCTCCCCTGCCTCAACTGCCGGACGGGTCAGAATAATGCGCTTAATATCCTTGTTCTTCAACGCCCTTACTGCCAGTGCCACCGCGGTATAAGTTTTACCGGTACCCGCAGGGCCAATGGCAAAAAGGATATCGCTTTTACCGATACACTCCACCATTTTACGCTGGTTAGCAGTACGGGCTTTTACCATAACGCCGTTTGGGCCGAATACGATTACCTCTCCGCTGGCAAATTTATCGGCAGACGGGTCAGCTTTAGTGTTATCTATTTTTGAGCCTAGAATACGCTCAAGATCGGTAATATTTAAATTCTCGTATTTCTCAACATGCTCTAGCAGGTGATTAAATTTTTCCTGGAATATATTTAGTTCCGCGTCATCGCCCAGCACTTTCACCTCGCTGCCGCGGGCTACGATTTTTAGCTTGGGATACTGCTTTTTAATGATTTCGAAGTGATCGTTATTCGGCCCCCACAATACAGCCGGATTGATTTGCTCAATCGATAATTTAAGTTCGTTCAATACAAATTGATTTTTAGTTGCCGATTTTTATGAATTAAAATTGAATATTTGTAGCTGTTTTAGATTACAAGATTTGAGATATGAGAAGTGAGATGGTCTGTCTCAAATCTAATGTCTCACGTCTCAAATCTATTCACAATTGCACGTACAAGATTAGCGATAAATATTTACAAAATTAATGGCAATAATAACTTTAACAACCGATTTGGGCGACAAAGACATCTACCAGGCTGCCCTAAAAGGAAGTATACTAAAGTTATTGCCAACCGTAAATATTGTCGACATAACCAACTGTGTTGCCGCCTACAATATACAGCAGGCGGCCTTCATTTTAAAGAATAGTTTTCATTATTTCCCGGAAGATACCGTACACCTGATCGGCATCGATACCGTTTTCAATACCGGTACCCGTTACCTTGCAGTCAAATACCGCAACCATTATTTTGTAGGGGCCGATAACGGCATTTTTTCGCTGATGTTTGAAAAGGACCCGGATGAGATAGTGGAAATTAATATCATGCAGGATTTAAAATTCCTGCATTTCCCGCTTGCAGATATTTTTGTAAAGGCGGCATGCCACCTGGCTAAGGGCGGCACACTGACTGAAATAGGCATAGCTGTTAGCGACATCGATAAAAAGATGAATCTGCAGCCGGTGGTTGAAAAGAGCCTGATAAAAGGCGTGGTTATCTATATCGATTCGTTCCAGAATGTAATTACCAATATCACCAAGGAGTTTTTTAATAAAGTTCAGCAAAACCGCCGTTTTACGCTCTCCTTTAAGCGTAACGAAACCATCAGTCAGCTAAGCTGGCATTATAACGAGGTTCCTGAAGGCGAGAAATTATGCCTCTTCGGTATCAGCGACCATTTGGAGATTGCCATAAATAAAGGCAATGCCGCAGGTTTACTGGGGCTTAATTTGGGGGATAGCGTTATAATTGATTTTGAGGGTTAATGAAAAGGCTACTTCTATTATTGCTATCGACGCTCGTCACCATAACTGCTTCTGCCCAATTCAAATCCGATTCCATCGCCTACCAGCAACAGCGCAAAAAAATAAACGCCATGCTGGCGGAACGCACCAAAAAGTTCGGTTTGTATGACGAAAGCCTTAGCAAACATACGGGCATCTTCGGCATGCAAACCAAAAAGGATATCCGCCGCTCCAATGATATATTGATGGATATTGTTAAAACAGACAACGATATCTACAAAGAATTAAAAAACCTGCTCGAGTTCCGCACGTTTCAGCAAAGGCAGGTTCAAACAAAATCAAAGGAAGCCGAAAGCAGCAACCTTGGGTACATGACCACTATCAATACTCTCCGCTCACAAAATGATGCCCTTCGTCACAGAGCCGTTAAGGAGGAGGCAGAGCACGAAAAAACGCGGAATACGCTCGTGCTGATTATAATCGGCATTTGCGTGGTTATTATTTTATGGGCGCTTTTCAGGCCGCGTAAGCGTAGCACCGCTAAAGGTAAAAAGAGCACCGCAACTACAAGGCGGAGAAAATAAATTATACCATAGCGCTGGGTTTAAAAACCCATCACTATAGAATAAGCCAGTGTAATCCTCAGAATAATTACTTTTATCTATAAAATCTTTCGATACCTCAATCGTCTTAAACTATGAAACAAGACAAATAAATGGCAAGAAGACGATTAAACAGCAGCAACGCCCCTGAGGCCGAGCTTCCCAAAGCAAAACTTAACAAGCAAACCCTCAATAATATTTCGCGCTTAGTTTCGTATCTAAAACCCTATCGTGGTAAATTCATCGCGGCGCTGTTTTGTTTATTGCTGTCCAGCCTGGTAGGATTGGCGTTTCCGACATTTATCGGCGGATTGATAGACACTGCGCAGGGCAAAGCAAGTAACGGGATACTCCCCGGAACAATATGGGGCATTCTGAAATTGGCCGGTATAGTTTTGTTTGCACAAGCATTCGTTTCATTTTTCAGAATATTATGGTTCGTTAATGTTGCCGAGCGCTCTTTGGCCGATATTCGCAGGGATACTTACTTCAAGCTCATTACCCTGCCCATGAACTTTTTCTCCAATCGTCGCGTTGGGGAGCTAAACAGCCGTATATCAGCCGACTTGTCGCAGATACAGGATACGCTTACCACAACTATCGCCGAAATGATGAGGCAAATCGTTCTGATGGTTGGCGGTATTACATTTATGGCTATCATATCGGGTAAGCTTGCCATTGCGCTGCTGTTGTTACTTCCGCCGCTTATCGTTTTCGCCATATTTTTCGGGCAGTTTATTCGGAAAATATCACGGGAAGCGCAGGACAAGCTGGCAGAATCAAACACCGTTATTGAGGAAACACTGCAAGGCATCGCCAGCGTTAAAGCATTTGTTAATGAGGCCTACGAAGCAGCACGTTATGGTAAAAACATTCGTGACGTAGCCGACATCGCCATCAAAGGCGCAAAATACCGGGGCATTTTTGTTTCATTTATCGTATTCTGTTTGTTTGGGGCTGTTGTGGCTATTGTAGGATATGGCTGTATTTTGGTTAGTCATGGTGACCTTCTTATTGGTGAATTGATCAAGTTTGCTTTTTATGCCGTTTTTGTAGGCAGCGCCATGGGCAGCTTTCCTGATCTGTATGCCAACGTTCAAAAAGCGGTAGGCGCCAGTGAGCGCGTACTCGAAATTTTGGATGAGCAGGGTGAGGACATCTCCCTAAGCCAAACTAACAACGTTATTAATCAACAAATAACAGGCAATATATCCTTCAATAACGTAGCGTTCGCCTACCCTTCACGACCGGAGCTCACCGTCTTGAACAATGTGTCGTTTTATGCAGAAGCCGGGCAACGCATAGCCATTGTAGGCCCGAGCGGTTCGGGTAAATCGACAATGGCGGCACTGGTATTGCAGTTTTATCATCCTCAGTCCGGCGAAATATTATTTGATGGTAAGCCCGCATCGGCTTATTCACTAACCGATATCCGTAACCAAGTAGCCATAGTTCCGCAGGATGTAATGCTGTTTGGCGGCACCATTCGCGAAAACATCGCTTATGGTAAGCTTACGGCCACCGAAGATGAAATTATCAAGGCGGCCCAGCGTGCCAATGCCCACCAGTTTATTATGTCATTCCCCGAAGGTTATGATACAGTTGTTGGCGAGCGTGGCGTGAAGCTTTCTGGCGGTCAAAGGCAACGTATTGCCATTGCCAGGGCATTGCTAAAAAATCCGGCGATATTGATACTCGACGAGGCTACCTCGTCTCTCGACTCTGAGTCAGAACGCCTGGTACAGGAAGCACTGGAAGAACTGATGAAAGGCCGTACATCCATAATTATCGCACACCGCCTATCAACCATCCGCGAAGCAGATAATATTATCGTTTTGGAAAAGGGAAAAATCATCGAATCCGGCAATCACCTGGAATTAATCAACCATGAAAACGGCTTATACAAATATTTGAGCTCGCTACAGTTTGAAATGAGCTAAGATCGCTGATGTTTGCAGATGAACGGATGACACAGATATTTTTATCAGTGTAATCGGTGAAATCATTCTCAAATCGGTGAAATCACAAAAATAATTATGAACGCGGATGAAACTGTATTATCGTCCCTTTAAGATACTCCCTGTCCAAATGCGTATAAATCTCTGTAGTAGTGATGCTTTCATGTCCCAGCATTTCCTGCACTGCGCGTAAATCGGCGCCGCCTTCAACCAAATGGGTAGCAAAAGAATGCCGCAGCGTATGCGGACTAATAGTTTTATGGATGCCGGCAAGCACAGCTAATTGTTTTATCAGCATAAAAATATAAACACGGCTCAGCCTGGCGCCACGGCGGTTTAAAAATACCATGTCTTCTTCCCCCTTTTTTATAGGTACGTGCACGCGAATATTCTCCATCCAGATTTTCAACGCCTTTATTGCTGATGCACCGATGGGTACAAGGCGCTCTTTACTGCCTTTGCCGGTAACTTTTATAAATTCGATATCGAGGTATAAATTTGATAGCTTCAGTTCTGTAAGCTCGGATACGCGCAACCCGCAGCCATAAAGTACTTCAATTATGGCCTTATTGCGCCCGCCTTCAGGTTTGGACAAGTCGATAACATCGATTAACCGGTTTATATCGTCAGTACTCAGCGTGTCCGGCAGCTTCCTCGTTATTTTGGGGGATTCGAGCAGTTCCGATGGGTCGCTTTTGATAATGTCCTCCATCAGCAGGTATTTATAAAAAGCCTTGATGCCTGATAAAATCCTGGCCTGCGAAGAGGGTATCATGCCGAGGTCGGCGGCCCAAACGATGAAGTCGCGTAAATGAGCCAGAGAAATACTTTCCGGATTGCATTTAAAGTTCTCCCTGTCAGAAAATTGATGCAGCTTTTCAATATCCCTGCTATAGGCTTCGATAGAGTTTGCAGAAAGCGATTTCTCCAACTTTAAATACGACTGAAACCCTTTTATCGCCGAACGCCAATCCAATTGATTTTATTTAATGTTTTTATTTAAGTTTGGTGTGATGAAGATACAAATTATAAACGGCCCCAATTTAAACCTGCTCGGCGTTCGCGAAAAATCCATTTACGGTAATACAGATTTTGAAAGCTATCTGAGCGACCTCCGCAAGCGTTATCCTGCAGTTGAAATAGACTACTACCAAAGCAATGTCGAGGGCGAAATTATAAATAAAATTCATGAGGTGGGCTTTAGCATCGATGGTATAGTTATCAACGCCGGTGCCTATACACACACTTCTATTGCCATTGCTGATGCCATTGCGGCAATCAAATCGCCTGTTATCGAGGTACACATATCCAATGTTTATAAGCGCGAAGAATTCAGGCACCACTCTATGCTGGCAGCCAGCTGCCGTGGCGTTATTGCCGGTTTCGGTATGGATTCGTACCGCTTAGCTATCGAAAACTTGCTCAATACCTGATTAATTACACCATATTATCCCGATGCGTAAAATAATTAAACTAACCCCGCTAATTATAATTTTACTGGCTGTCCTGTGCCTGCAAAAAGGCTACCCGCAGGAAAAAGCCAAAAAGCAACAATCAAAACGGGAGAGTGAGAAACACCGCATGCATGTGCGCGACTCTGTTTTGCGGGTCTTTAACCGGGCTGATACGTCGATAAACGGCCTGATGCAACGGGTTGAACACTATACAACTACTTTTAACCAGATAAAAAACAACCTGGCCGAAGGACTCGATACCGCTGATGTAAGCACCGGCTTCCCGCCCGTTTTAAGAAGGCTAAATAAAATTGACAGCCTTACGAACACGCACAAATCGAGCACATTGCGCTATTTGTTTGTGCTACGTGATAATTTGGACCATATGCAGGATATGTTTACAGGCTGGCAAAGCGACCTTGAGGCAGTAAGCGCTAAACTGATATCGAACCAAAATGAGCTGATAAAATTCACGAAAGATACGTCGCTTAATATTGTTCCTTATGACAGCGTTATCCGCAGTACCTTTTTTGATGAGCGCCGCAAAGCAAGAAAAATGTTTCACAAAACAGATTCGGCTAACCGCTCCAACCTGCTAAAAGTAAATGTACTGCAGGATAAGATTACCATAGCCTTTACCCGGGTAATGGATGTAAGTGACCAGATAGACCTTAAAATAAGGAGGTTTGCCGCGAGGGCGCTATCAGGGGAGGCTGATAATATTTTAAAGCCATCGCTGCAAGTAAAGGATTTTAACATTGCGCTTAAAGGCACAGTCAGGCTTAACGGCATCTTATATAGCTATTTCCTGAAAACTGATACGGCTATCCACTATATCTGCATCTTGTCCCTGCTTATAATGCTGGGCTGGATATTTTATTTGCGTACCAGAACACGTCATCGGATAGAAAACCCGGATACAGTTCTGGGGCAGGCCAATTACATTTCACGTAACCCGGCGGTTTCGGCACTGATTGTGACGCTGGCTATTGTACCTTATTTTTATGATCATCCGCCGGTGGTATTCTTAGAAACCTTATTCCTCGCGGTAATGGTCTGCACGCTTATCCTGCTCAGGCGGCATTTTCTTCGCGAGACCTTCAATTTTTTGTGCGGATTATTTCTACTTGCGATTATTTATGGCCTGAGCAACCTATTTGTCCAAATAACCAATATCGACAGGTATGTTATCCTGCTTTTGAGCATCATATCTATTATTTCCGGGACAATTATATTACGGAATGCTAAAAAAGCAACCAGCGATCATTTACCGCATACCTGCACTGCCCTAAGGATTTTTATCGGGCTGCATATCTTGTCGTTATTGCTTAACCTTTCGGGTAGATTCAGCCTTGCTAAAATAATCGGCATAACCGCCGTGTTTAACCTTTGGTTTGCTGTAATACTATTCTTTGTAGTGCAGGTGCTATTGCAAGGCTTTTTCCTGCAATTCCAGGTTAAAAAGGACAGTAAAAGCATTGTAGCCTATATAGATAATGCTATGCTTCAAAAGAAGCTTAAAAAGGTGCTTGGCACACTTGCGGCATTGCTTTGGCTGTTCTTCCTGCTGCAAAATCTGAATGTGGACGATTGGGTGGCCGATAAAATCTCCGGGTTGCTAAGCGAACAGCGCTCCGTTGCCGGTTCCTCATTCACATTCGGCGGCTTTGTGATATTTATCCTGGTAATATGGCTGTCTTCGTTGTTCTCGAAAGTGGTGAGTTATTTTTATGAAGTTTCATCGCAGCGTGTTACAGACTTATCCATTGCCAAAAAGAAAAATCAAACTTCTGCTCTGCTGATACGGATAGGTGTATTTTCAATTGGCTTCTTATTGGCCGTTTCTGCATCCGGCTTTCCGCTGGATAAGCTGACCATTATTATCAGCGCCTTTGGCGTGGGTATCGGTTTCGGCTTGCAGAATATAGTCAATAACCTGGTATCGGGTATAATCCTCGCGTTTGAAAAGCCAATACAGATAGGCGATTTGATAGAAGTGGATAACCGCTCTGGGCGTATGAGGGAAATTGGCATCCGTTCGAGCAAAATAATGACCAGCGATGGCGCCGAGGTTATTATCCCTAATGGCGACCTGATATCGCAACATGTAATTAACTGGACGCTCAGCAATAATTACCGGCGGATAGAGCTGGTGATAAACGTTGTCCATGGGTCGGATATAAACAAAGTCGATGGTATTTTGCGGGAAATTATCAGCACCCACAGCGAGGTTATACAAACACCGGAACCGTTGATATTTATAGAGAATTTTAGCGATGCATCAGTAGACTTTAAATTGCTTTTTTGGGTAATAGCAGATAACACCAAAGCCCTTTTATTGAAAAGTGACCTGATGACTAAAATTTACGGTGCTTTCGATGAGAAAGGCGTTGAAATACCGTCGGATAAAAAAGACATCAACCTGCACTTCCCTAACGGCATGCCTGCGCTAAATGTAAACGATGGGAGTACCAATAAACATGCTGATAACGGCGAAGGAGTTGGAAACGGTTAGTAAAAGCGCTCAGGTTCTAAATCGGTAAAATGGCGTTTCTTTTTCACAAAAAAGGCCCAAACCAGGCTGCCTTTGTATATCCCTTTTTTATTCGGACTGGCATGATGTTTTATGGCAGGGCGTTTGGTTTTATTCTTTTTAAACAGACCGATAAAAAAATTCTGATGGGCACGGCTAACGGCCCATGCATCTTTGCGTTTGCCCTCGCCTAAAAAACGGAATAAAGCCAACAGGTCCATCCAAAAACGGACAATTACGACGAAAGTCGCGCGCCAGAAAGTCAGGTTATTAGCCAGCAGCAGCAGGTTATTGCGGAAGTTGAGATAAGTTTTAAATGGATTCTCTGCATTCAGTGTACCACCGCCCAGGTGAAAAACTTCTGATTCGGCGCAATACATTATTTTATAGCCCATATTCTTTAGCCGCCAGCATAAATCTATTTCTTCCATGTGGGCGAAGAAGCGTTCATCAAAACCGCCAGCTTCCTGCCAGCATTTTTTCTTAACGAACATCGCCGCTCCTGTTGCCCAAAAAACTTCTTTAGATTGCTGGTATTGGCCCTTATCTTCTTCTATCTCGTAAAACATGCGCCCCTGGCAAAACGGGTAGCCATAGCTATCGATAAAACCACCCGCTGCACCTGCATGCTCAAAATGAGTACGCTGGTTAAATGCTCTTATTTTAGGCGCTGCCGCACCTATAAGCGGATCGCTTTCCATTAAATCGATAACCGGGATAATCCATCCGGGTGAAACTTCAACATCCGAATTGAGCAATATAAAGTAATCCGCATCTGCCTGTGCCAGCACGCGATTGTAGCCGCCGGTAAAGCCGTAATTTTGGTCGTTTTGAATGACTTTTATAGAAGGATATTCCTGTTTAATGTACTCAACAGAACCATCGGTCGAAGCGTTATCGCCTAAAATAATATCCAGGTTAGCATATACCGACGACATAACCGAGGGCAAAAACTGGCGTAAATGTTTCACGCCATTCCAATTCAATATAACTACGGCTACTTTGGGTATATCTGGTGTCATTTGTTTTATAAGCCTATACCGGTGTTTATAAAATCACCAGCATGCTCCCCGCTGATTATTCAGGGCGCTTTAAATATAGACATGATTATCTAACTATCAAATTATAAGTCCTGCGACACTATCACAGGGCTTTTCTCATAGCGATGGGTTTAAAACGCATCGCTATAGTGAGATGTGTCGCTCCCTTCCTAATGAACCACTACTCCCTCCGGCGGCTTTATCTTCCACCTGCGGTGCGACCATAGCCAGTATTCCGGCTTTTCGCGTATCAGTTCTTCAAGATATTTTACGTGTATTTCAGTTATCTCGTAAGGCTTCGTCTTTTCCGGCTCTTCAACAAGTGGGATAAAAGTATAAGTATAATGGCCGCGCTTTACCAAATCTATCCTATAAAAAACCACCACGCTGTTTACAACCTTCGTTAGTTTTTCAATCCCCAAAAAGACTGCTGTAGGCTGATTTAAAAACGTGGTAAAATATTGGGCTTCGTGTGCTGTCGGTGTTTGGTCGGATGCCAGTACGGTGAATGTAAGCTCATTTTTAAACTCGATCATTTTGCGCAGCGTTTGCTTCATTGATATCATGGTGGCGCCAAAACGTGAACGGGTACGGTTAAAAAAGTCCGTAAAAACCTCGTTCGACTGTGGTTTATATACAATCATCCTGCGTTCAGTCATTAAAAAACCGAAGCTTAAACAAGCCATCTCCCAGTTACAATAATGGCCCGCAGCTGCCAATATGCTTTTTCCCTGCCCAAAGTAATGTTTTATTAATTCCGGGTTGGTGCAAAACATACGCCTCTCGACAGAGCGGCGCGACATACTTACCGACTTGATGGTTTCCATCATCAAATCAGCCATATATTTAAAGTATTTTTTTTCGATGGCTGTGCGCTCCTGTTCAGATTTTTCGGGGAAGGAATTGCGGAGATTCTCCTGTACCACCTTGCGGCGGTAACCCATTATATAATAAAGTATAACGAAGAGGATATCGGCGATGATGTACAAAAACCAAAACGGGAGCAACGACAGTAGGTACAAAAAGAATGTCCCTAATCTTGAAAGCCCTTTTTTTATCATTATTTTCGTCCGATTTTTGCTGCAAAAATAGAAGATATGATTGAAAAAGGCGCTGTGTTCCCTATGTTTTATCTCGCTCCAGTTGAGTACTTTACAAAACTTGTTGCTCACAAACAGGGCATACTTATCGAAAAAGAGGAACATTTCCCTAAACAGACCTATCGCAACCGCGCCAATATTTACACGCCCGACGGCTTGCTGTCCATAACTGTACCCGTTATAAAAGGCTCAAAAAATCACACAAAAGTTAAAGATGTTAAAATAAGCTACGACTTCAGGTGGCAGCAAATACAGTGGTCTACCCTGCAAACCTGTTACCGCCGCTCGGCTTATTTTGAATTTTATGAAGATGATTTAATTAAATTTTACGAAAAGCGCTTCGATTATCTTTTTGATTATAACGAGCAATATTTTCAGTTTATCCTAAAGGCGATGAAGCTGAAGCTTGACTACGGTTATACTGAAAGCTATGAGGCAAGTTATCCCGATTTAGATGATTACCGTGAAAACATCAACCCAAAATTCGAATCGGCTTACGAAAACAAACCCTATTTCCAGGTATTTGAGGACAGGCATGGTTTTATCAAAAATCTCAGTATTGTCGATTTGCTGTTTAACCAGGGGCCCTATTCGGTGAATTATTTATAATTAAGAATGAAGAGCCAAGAATCAAGAGGGGCAAAATCCTTTTTCTCTTGGTTCTTGGCCCTTGACCTTAATGCAACATTAATGTTACCTTAACACAACTAAACAAAATCAGCGCAACATTGTACTTAACTTTGTAGTTTATTTTACGTGGTTATTAAAATGCAACTCATCAAATCAGCACTAATTTCTCTCTCCTTCGCGGTGCTGATGTTTGTTGCCAAACCATTTATAGGGTTCGGAGCGTTTAAACAGCTTCATCAAATAAAACATATCAGCATTTGCGTTAAGGCTTTCAGCAAACGCAAGCAGGAATACATCGAAGGCAGCAGCCTTGATATTCAAACAGTCTTAAAAAAACTAAGAAATCCGGCTGATTCAATATTGCTTACATTCTCTGCGTTATTGAGCATTGTATTGCCTTTACTATCTGGCGCTGAAAATATTGCTAATCGCATATTACGGGAGTTAGAGTTCAGACTGCCGCCAACCCAACCGTATTACCTGCTCAACGGAAATTTACTTATCTGATTTTTTTGAAGTGCCTATCACTTCGTGACTTTACATGCTGCCGGTATAACCTGCAACGATAATTATTTTTTCGTACTCAATTCTCAATTTCAAAATGTTAAATATTAAACGATGCTACGGCATGGTGCTGCTGCTTTTTATAGCCTTGGCCGCACGTGCTCAGCAATCAACCCCTATAACTTTAAAAGAGCTGTTAAGGCAGGTAAATCAAAAAGCACCATCGCTGCTTACAGATTCTTCCGCTATACTCATCAGGCAGGCTCAAGCCGCCGAAACACGCAGCGCATGGCTGCCAAATCTTAAATTAAACTACCAGGCCGATATCGGCACCAGCAATAATACTACAGGCCCATACTTTGGCTTTGGCATGGTACCCTCCAGTTCAGGTGGTGTGCGCAATACCAGCGTTACAACGGCTGTGGGCGATAACCTAGGTATAGCCGCGCTCGACTGGGAGATTTATAACTTCGGCAAATACGGTGCTCAAAATCGTGTGGCCAATTCCGATATTACCGTAGAGCAAAACCAGTTTGCACAATCCAAATATCAGTTACAGGCCTATACCATCGGCAGTTATTTGGAGCTGCTTCGCTTGCAGGATTTCCTGAATATACAAAGCCGCAATATTCAGCGTAATGAGCAGATACGGCGCTCCATCCAGTCGCTTGCCAAAAGCGGTGTACGCGCCGGTGTGG
>JAZJZL010000244.1:0-19699 GCA_040389845.1 Bacteroidota bacterium | reverse complement strand
CAGTATAGCCGAGGCCGAACTTTCAAAAGCACGGCTGAACTATATCGAACTGCAAAACCAGCTAAAGCAGCTCCAATTGCGTATATCTGCTATCAGTGGATTGCCCTATCAAACCATTGTGCCGGATAGCACCGTTGAGGGAAGCCTGATCAATCAGCCATCGGCATATTTATTTACAGCTGATACGGCTAATCATCCACTCACCAATTTCTACAAATCGGTTTACCAGAATAACCTGGAAAGGGAAGATCTGGTAAAGAAGCTGTACAATCCCAAAATATCTTTTGAAGCGGCTATGTGGGAACGCGGCTCAAGCATAGATGGTAATGGCAATTACGGCAGCGTATCCAGTGGTTATGGATTTGACAGGGGAAATTACCTCGTAGGCCTAAGTCTTTCTTACAATCTTTTTGATTTAAGGCGAAGACAGCTTAAGCTTCGTACCCAAAAAGCCAGCACTGATTACTCCCTAAAGAAATTACAGGAAGAGCAGCAATTATTGGCATCAAGCTCCGACCAGGCAGATGTGGAAATGCAAACCGCCCTGGACCGTTTACAGGAAATCCCTAAACAGTTAAAAGCTGCCAATGACGGTTATCGACAAAAGCTTTCGCTATACAAAAGCGGGCTTACGGACATCATCGAGCTAAACGCAGCACTTAATATCCTCTACCGTGCCGAAACTGATTTTATGCAGGCTAAATACCAATATGCCAATGCATTATTCCAGAAAGCCATTACCCAGAACCAGGTAAACACCGTTTTAAACTTATTAAAATAAACAGCAATGTCACTAGTAACATCCTCATTAAAAAGGCCTATTACCACTGTGGTAATAACACTGAGCCTGTTGATATTTGCTGTGCTTAGCGCAATAAATATCCCCATAGATATATTCCCGCAATTAAACCTGCCGACTATATACATCATAGAATCGTACGGGGGCATGTCGGCCCAACAGATGGAAGGTTTCTTTTCCACGCGTCTGCAAGACCAGTTCCTGTATGTAAACGGTATTAAAAACATCAGCAGTAAAAACATCCAGGGCCTCACGCTGATTAAGCTGTCGTTTTACGAAAGCACTAATATGGCCGAAGCTTCAGCGCAGGTAGCCCTGCAGGTAAACCGGGCGCAAAGCTTCTTCCCCCCCGGCGCATTACCGCCGCAGGTAGTCAGGTTTGATGCATCATCGTTACCCGTTGGTGAATTGGTGCTCGATAGTAAAACAGAAAGCCTGAAAGATATTTACGATATGGCGGCAACCCGCATAAGGCCAATGTTTTCAACCATTCCCGGCCTGTCTGCTCCCCCGCCCTTCGGTTCAAACGCAAGGTCGATAATATTGAGTGTTGACCCTAATAAGCTGCGCAGCTATAATTTAACGCCAGATGAGGTGGTTGAAGCATTATCCAAGTTCAATGCCATGTCGCCATCAGGGAACCTGCGACTGAACAACACGATGTATCTGACTACCATCAACTCGCTGGTTAAAAAGGCAGATGAATTTGGTAATATCCCGGTCGTCACCAAAAATGGAGTGCCTGTCTATATTAAAGACATCGCCCGCGTCACCGATGCAGCCGACGTCACGGTGGATTACGCACTGATAAATGGCAAACGCTCGGTATACATCCCCGTGGTAAAAACAGCCGATGCATCTACCTGGACAGTGGTACAAACTCTGAAGAAAAAGCTCCCCGAAATGCAAAACCTGCTGCCTGACGATATAAAAATATCGTACGAGTTTGACCAGTCGGTTTTTGTGGTGAATGCGGTAAAAAGCCTGATGACCGAGGGTGGCCTGGGCGCTTTGCTTACCGGCTTGATGGTGCTGCTATTCCTGCGCGATTTACGGAGCAGCTTAATTGTGGTAATCACCATACCTGTTTCTATTATGATTGGCGTGCTGTTGCTGAGCCTGTTCGGCCAAACCATTAACATCATGACGTTAAGCGGGCTTGCGCTTGCTATCGGTATTCTCGTGGACCAAGCGACGGTTACGATAGAAAACATTCACCAGCACCTGGAAATGGGCAAGAGTAAGCGGCTGGCTATTTATGATGCCTGCGAGGAAATCTCATTCCCGTTGCTGCTGATATTATTGTGTATCCTGGCTGTATTTGCACCATCGTTTTTAATGACCGGGGTGCCAAAGGCGATGTTCCTGCCACTGTCGCTGTCTATCGGCTTAACAATGATTGTTTCTTATGTACTGGCGCAAACTATGGTGCCGATATTAAGTAACTGGATGATAAAAGCCGAGCGTTATCAGCATTATCACCATGACCAGGTACATGCGCATGCCGGCGAGGCGCTGGACTATGACGAAGAAAAGCAGGTTGAACGCCACCGCAAAGAAGAACTGGAACACCCCGAGCAAAACGACTTTTTTGAAAAGGTTAAAACCCGTTTCACACGGATTATCACCAACCTGATGCCCCGAAAAAAGCTGATAATCCCGGTTTACCTTATTGCTGTATTCCTGCTTGCGGGTGCCGGCTTTGTTATTATAGGTAAGGATATGATGCCAAAGCTTAACAACGGGCAGTTTCAAATCCGCATGAAAGAGCCGCAGGGCACCCGCCTGGAGCGCACTGAAGATAAGTTTAAGGAGGTACTGCAAATCATCAACAAAACGGTTAACAACCATGTGGAGATTAGTTCCGGCTATATCGGTCTGGTGCCGAGCAGTTTTGGCGCAAGTAACCTGTATGTGTTCAATACCGGTACTCACGAGGCTGTATTACAAGTGAATTTGGATGACAAGTTTAAAGTGAACATGGACGAGCTGAAGGATGCACTGCGCAAAAACATTGCTTACGCGCTGCCAGAAATGACCATCAGCTTCGAACCCATAGACATGACTGAAAAAATCATGAGCCAGGGCGCGTCTACTCCTATCGAGGTGCAGGTTGCCGGTAAGGACATGAAACAGATTGAAGCATATAGTAATAAGGTGCTGGCTAAACTGAAAGCCATACCTTACCTGCGTGATGTAATGATAGCTCAGCCGCTTAAATTCCCGGTGGTTTCTATTACGCTGGACAGGCTAAAAGCTGCGCAGTTCGGGTTGAATATAAAGGATATAGCCCGTTCTGTAACGGCCAGTACATCGTCCAGCCGTTTTACGGAGAAAAATCTTTGGCTGGATGAAAAGTCAGCCTATACCTACCAGGTACAGGTGCAAATTCCGGAATATGTGATGAATACCATGGATGAGCTAAAGGAAATCCCACTGGTAAAAGGGCAGAGCAGCCCTACCCTCGCCGATGTCGCCACATTTACTACGGATTACGCTCCCGGGGAATATGACCGTGAAGGGCCGCGCCGGTTTCTCACCGTAAGTGCAAACATCTATAAAAAAGATTTGGGCTCCGCTACTTCAGATGTACAAAAGGCCGTTAATTCTATCGGCGAGCCTCCTAAAGGATTAATTGCAAAGCTTGGCGGTATGTCGAACCTGCTCACTGAAACCTTAAGCAGCTTACAAAGCGGGTTAGTACTGGCTATTATGGTGATATTCCTGTTACTGGCAGCCAACTACCAGTCGTTTAAAGTGTCGTTAACGGTATTATCAACGATCCCGGCGGTTATTTTAGGTTCGATAACAGCGCTGCTGCTTACCGGCTCGACACTTAACCTGCAATCCTACATGGGGATGATTATGTCTACTGGTGTTTCAGTGGCTAACGCTATCCTGATAGTAACCAATGCTGAAAACCTGCGGCTGGAATATCGCGACGCTACCAAAGCGGCTATAACCAGCGCATCCATAAGGTTGCGCCCCATTTTGATGACCAGCTTCGCGATGATAGCCGGTATGATACCCATGGCATCCGGCCTAGGCGAAGCCGGCGAACAGAGCGCACCACTTGGCCGTGCAGTAATTGGCGGACTGGTAGCTTCTACCCTGGCAGCGCTATTCATCCTACCAATGGTATTTGCCTGGGTGCAAAATAAATCGACTTATGATTCACCCGAACTTTTGCCTGAACAATCAACAGAAACTCAACCATTAAATGCATAACAACACCATGAAATATAAATTCATCATATTAATAGTCATCGCCTGCACTTTTGCGGCATGCGGCGGCAACGAAAAGCCGGTTGACCTTACAGCCGGAAAAAAACAGCAGGGCAGTAAATACCAATACGGCACAGTAGCCGAAAAAGCGTTGTCATCATCGGCGCGTTTACCGGGGCAGCTTCGTCCGTTTAACGAGGTTAACTTATTCCCTAAGGTAAATGGTTTTGTGAAGACCGTACTTGTCGACCGAGGCTCTATCGTAAGAAAGGGCCAGTTGCTCATTACGCTTGAAGCGCCTGAAATGGAAGCCCAATTGCAAGCCGCTAACTCCCGCTATTTGCAGGCACAGGAAAATGCACAGGCCAGTAAGGAAAAATTTCAGCGCCTAAAAGAAGCCGCGGCAGAGCCGGGCTCAGTATCACCACTGGATTTGGATAACGCTACCGCGAAAATGAAAGCGGATGCGGCGCTGGCCAAATCCGAGCAGTCTAATGTAGCGGCCGTAAAAACGATGCAAGGCTACCTAAATATCTACGCCCCTTTTGATGGTATGATTATCCAGCGTAATGTGTCGCCCGGTGCGCTGGTTGCGCCCGGTAAATCAACAGACCAGCCCATGCTGATTTTACAGGATATCATGAAGCTGCGCCTGGAAGTTTATATCCCGGAGGATTATGTAGATAAGGTAGATTTAAAGCAGCCTGTATCATTCATTTACAATGCTATGCCCGGCCAAACACACACCGCCAAAATCAGCCGATCAGCAAATGCCTTAGGCAGTATGCGATCGGAAGCTATCGAGATTGACGTAATGAATACCAACGGACAATTAAAACCAGGTATGTATGCTGAAGTGAAAATACCGATGCTCTCTGGCGCAAAATCGCTATTGGTGCCAAACAGTGCTATCATACGCTCAACCGAAAAAGAGTATATAGTACGGGACGACGCAGGCAAGGCGGATATAGTTGAAGTAAAAGAGGGTTTGGCCGCCAAAGATTCCACCGAGGTTTTCGGCAACCTAAAAGTTAACGATAAGATTGTACTCAAAGCCTCAGATGAAATAAAACAAGGCGATAGTTTAAATTAAGCGTTATGGAAAGCAACGAAAACATTTCAAAAATACTGCACCGGATAGCGAGATTATATACGAATTCGCTTTCGCAGCTTCTGGCCGGGCTCGACATTGATCGCTATTTCGACGTATTGTTGACATTGTCGGCGCAGTGCGAACCGGTTACCCAAAAAACATTGGCCGCATTAATGCACATTGACAAATCCCGGATTGTGACTATTTTAGATTATCTTAATCAAAAGGGTTACATACTGGTGGAGCAAAACCCAAAAGACCGCCGTAAGCATTTTATATCATTATCAGAGAAAGGCAGAAGCAACATTCCGTCCATTAAAGATGCTGTCAGGAAAAATGATGATTTGATGGTTTGTGGCATACGCCAAAATGTATTTGCAAACTGCCTGGAAACGCTGTCGGTCATGGAGACAAATTTAAAACATGCTATCAGGCGGGATAGTATTTCGCCAACAGTATTGATATAATTAGCCGGTTTATATTTAAAAGGGCCGCCTGTTTAACAGCGGCCCTTGATTGAATTATAGATCAGTTATTAGTTTTAAGTTTGATTACAGCGTGTAGCGCAGTGTGATACCATAAGTTCTTTGGTCGCCCAATACTGCGGCATACTGGCCGGCATTACCGCCCGCAGGTAACAATTGTTCGTAATAATTTTGATTAAGCAGGTTACGCGCCCATATGTAAGTCAAAAATCCTTTAACAGCCTTAAAGCCCACCCTTCCGTTAAGCAAGCCGTAACCATGAATATTTAAATAAGCGGATGGCGTTGGGCTTGATGAAAACGATGAACGGAATGAGCCGTCGGCAGCGATAAAGAATTTCGATTTCTCGCTCACAAATTTTGCATCCGTGTCGAACTCGCCACCTAATGAACCAGCCCATTTCGAGATACCGGGAAGTATCGCACCTGAAATATCCTTAAATGCAACCTGCTGCCCGTTCACGGTTAAGCCTGTTTGCTCAAGCGGTAGCGGGGCATTGGTGAATTTTACGTATTTGCCATCGGTGTACGCGGCTGAAGCATTAAAAGAGAAGCTTTTGCTGGCCTGCAGGCTGCCATCAAACTCAACACCTTTCACATTTACTTTTTCTGCATTAGCTAAATAGCCACGGTTTACACCCAATTCGGGCGACTGAACGTTGGTTTGATAATCCCTAATATCCGAGTTGTGAAAAGTAAGGTTCAGCATCAGTTTATCGGTCGGGTTGGTTTTAATGCCGAACTCCTCATGCTTGGTTTTCTCGGGTTTTATAACAGCCAGGTTTAAGGCCGGGGCGTTATTGATTGTAGGCAAACCGGCTACGTTTACACCTGAAGGTTTGTAGCTGGTTGAAAATGTCGCAAAGGTGTTGATGCGCTTATTCGGTCTGTACGAACCTGTGATTTGGTACGTAAAGTTTTTTTCGTCGAAATCAGTATCGTACGCCTGGCTGCTGTATACTCCTTTTCTCAAAGCTATCAGTGCCGGGTCTGTGATGGTAATCCCGCCATTGGCCACCCTGTTGTAGTAAACTGATTTTTTGTCGTAATTCAAGCGGATGCCCGGCTGGATATGAAATCCATCAGCTACCTGCCAGTCCACGTTAGCAAAAGCAGCAGCACTCTGCGATTTTATCCACGAGTCGGTAGATATGCCATAGCCTTCAAAAAGCCCCGGAGTTTGCCATTGGGCAGTATTGGTTGTGCTTTGCGCGAAACGCCACTCTGCAGAGCCTGCTTCCTCGCGGCCGGTGGTTGTTACTTTTTGATCGAGGTAAAATAAGCCGACTACGCCGGTCAGATTTTTAGCGAAATCGCCTGCGTAACGAACCTCTTCAGACCAGCTATGGTGCTTCGAAGGGTTTTGCGATTTAGTCAATACCGGTAAACCTGTAAAATCCCTGTCGCTTGAAGGATCCCAGTTCCAGTAGCGCCAGGCAGTTGTAGAGGTAAGTGTACCAGAACCAATTTTAGTATCCACGTTTAACGAAAGGCCGCCGAGCTGATTGTTCGATTTCCATTGCGTATCGTCGTCTATTTTGCGGTCGTATGCGTTCAGGCTGGGCAGTTTATATCCCAAGTCTGCAATAATATTGTTAAACTGCCGGTAGCCTGCCCGAAGTGTTGGCGCTACACCGGCATATACTTGCGCATAGCCGTTTGGTTTTTGATCGGAAACATCGCCTGACAGTGTTATCGAAGTGTTGTCTGAAGGCTTATATAATAGCTGGCCTTTAAAGCCGATATTATTAATGTCGTTAACAGGTATTCCCGTTTTTACATTATCAATCAAGCCATCACGTTGCGTACCGGAGAACGAGAACCGCGCTGCCAGTTGTTTGCTCAATGGGCCCGTTACAGAAGCCTTGGCCTGTATATAACCGTAATTTCCGAAGCTGGTTTCAAAAGCAACGTGAGGTGTAAAGCTGGGCTGGCGTGTGGTTATGTTGATAGCACCGGCAGCCGTATTTTTACCGAACAAGGTTCCCTGCGGGCCACGCAATACTTCTATGCTTTCTACATCGATAAAATCAAGGGTTGCAGCAGCGGGACGGGCATAATATACACCATCTACATAAAAACCTACTCCGGGGTCGAGGCCATCGTTGGTAAGTCCGAATGGTGAACCAATACCACGGATATTGATGCCCGTATTTCGCGGGTTTGAAGTATAAAGCTGTAAGGATGGTATTTGCTCTTTAACGCGGTTAACATTGAATGCGCCGGTTTGATCTATCTGCGTGCCGCCTATAACCGAAACTGCGATGGGTACATCCTGCAATACTTCTTTACGCCTCCTGGATGTTACAACAATCTCGGTCAGCTGGTTATCTTCAACAAGTATCAATTCCAAAGGTGCATCCTGGAATTTGAGCACCTGGAAATCCTGCGGCTTGTAACCAACAGAACTTACCTGCAGATAAAACGGGGGGTCCTGTTTAGCATCGATGACAAACTTACCACTATCATCGGCAGCTACGCCTATTCGGGTGCCGCGGATGGTAACTGTGGCCCCGGGTACGGGCGTGCCGTCTGTGCGTTTGACTACTCCCTTTACTGCGGTTTGGGCAAAAGCCAAACCCGCCGGGAATATTAATAATATAAGAATGAGTAAACGTTTGTTCATGGTTTTAAAGGTTGAGTGATTTATTTGTGATGAGTACATTTTCTTAGCTCGTTTGCGTTTATAAATTGTGGTTAGATTACCCCTGATAAGGGCAATAAAAATCCTGCTGGTGTATTTTACACCTTGGTATTACATGCGGGAAATAGATTGGTTAATGCCCGGTTAAGGAAGAATTAATCAGCAACAACAGCTTGAAAGAGCGAGTAGTTCTCCCCTGGCCTTTACGACTTTACTTTTTTCAATAAAATACAAATCTGGTTTCATTTCAATAACGCTGTAATTGTAATATCGGGCAAATATAAAATTAATTTTTATATTTCCTATATTATCTACGGAATTAGTAGTTTTTATTAAAAAGAGACGAATCGCATATTTTACTGGAATTATTTCATTTTTTATACCTAAAATATAAAAAATTATATTATTTAGCTTAAAAATATATTAAAATTGATTTTTAAACACCAACCCACTTCTAAAAAATAGGAAATTCATATAATTTTACATTATATTGCGCGATTTATTGAATAAATGACTCATAATTATCAAAGAATCATATTAAAAATTGGTTCAAACGTATTAACAAAAAAGGACGGCCTCCCCGATCTGGAACGCATCGAACATATTGTTGAACAGATTACTAAAATAAAAAAGCAAGGTATCGAGGTGGTGCTGGTATCGTCCGGGGCGGTTGCTTCCGGCAGGAGCCTGATAACTGTTTCTGATAAGTTTGATTCAATTGCTACAAGGCAGCTCTTCGCTTCTATCGGCCAGGTAAAGCTGATTAATACTTATGCGCATGAGTTTGAAAAATATAATATCCTCTGCTCCCAGGTTTTGGTAACCAAAGAAGACTTCCGCGACCGGCTGCACTACCTCAACATGAAGAACTGCCTGAAAATATTGCTCCAGCATCATGTTATTCCTGTGGTAAATGAAAATGATGTGGTATCAGTTACCGAATTGATGTTTACTGATAACGATGAGCTTGCCGGGTTAATAGCCTCCATGTTAAACGCCCAGGCGCTGATTGTGCTTACCAACGTAGATGGCATTTACGACAATCATCCTTCCGCAGACGGCGCCAAAGTGATTGAAGAAGTAAGCGGAAAGCATATCGATTTTTCATCGTTTGTAAGCTCCGGGCGCTCGCAGTTCGGGCGTGGCGGCATGATAACCAAATCAACTATGGCGCAAAAAATAGCACAGCTGGGCATCGCCGTGCATATAGCCAACGGTACGCGGGAAAACATCTTGCCTGATGTCCTGGCCGGTAAGGTTGCTCATACATATTTTGTACCCAACAAATCGGCATCCGGAAAAAAGAAATGGATAGCGCATGCAGGAGCTTATGCAAAAGGTGTGGTGCAGGTTAACGCCGGTGCCCGGCTGGCGTTAACATCAGCCAAAGCGTCGAGTTTACTGCCTGTCGGCGTAATAAACATCCTGTCAGACTTTAAAAAGGGAGAGATTATCAAGCTGGTTGATGAAAACAATAATTCTATCGGTTTAGGTATCGCGGAATATGGCTCAGAAAAAGCGGCCGAGATGATGGGCCAAAAAAATCAGAAAGCATTAATACATTATGATTATCTTTACTTAGAATGCTAACCTCTGCCTGCCATGACCAATAAATACGTATCATTTTTTGAAAATGCCCGTGATGCCGCCAGGAAGACTGTCGACGCTGCTACCATCAATAATGTTTTAAACGACCTCGCTTTAGCTGCGATAGCGCAGACCGAATACCTGCTCCGGGAGAACCAAAAAGACCTGGACCGCATGGATAAAAAAGACCCAAAATACGACCGGCTGAAACTAACAACAGACCGTATTGAAGGCATAGCATCGGAGATAAGAAATGTAGCTTCGCTTGAAAGCCCGTTAGGCCATATATTTTCGGACAAAACAATGCCGAATGGCTTGCAGATTAGCAAGGTGCGTGTACCACTTGGTGTAGTGGGTGTTATTTATGAAGCACGGCCGAATGTAACGTTCGATGTATTTTCGCTGTGCTTTAAAACCGGTAATGTTTGTATTTTAAAGGGCGGCAGCGATGCGCATCATTCCAATAAAGCCATTATTTCGATAATTCACCAGGTATTAACCGACCATGATATCAACGCCAACGTGGCCACCCTCTTGCCCGCAGAACGCGAGGCCGGTGATGCATTATTAAATGCGATTGGCTATGTGGACGTATTGATCCCCCGAGGCAGCCAGGGATTGATTGACCATGTTCGCCAGAATAGTAAAGTGCCGGTTATTGAGACCGGCGCAGGCATCGTACATACCTATTTTGATGAGTTTGGCGATGTAGAAAAAGGCGCGCAGATTATCGTGAATGCCAAAACCCGCCGTGTGAGCGTCTGCAATGCGCTGGATTGCCTGGTGGTGCATTACTCCCGCCTGCGCGATCTACCTGAACTGGTGAGGCCCTTAGGAGCAAAGAAAGTTTTAATATATGCGGATAAAACAGCTTTTATGATTTTAAAAGGGCATTATCCTGTTAATTACCTGGCTCACGCAAAACCAGAACACTTTGGTACTGAATTTTTAGATATGCGTATGGCCGTTAAGATTGCAGATGGCTTTGAAGAGGCGCTTGACCATATTGCCCGGTACAGCTCGAAGCACAGCGAAGCAATTATATCCGAAGATGCCGGCAGGATTGAAAGGTTTTTGAATAACGTAGATGCGGCGGCCGTTTATGCAAATGCATCTACCGCATTTACAGATGGTGCACAATTCGGTCTCGGCGCCGAAATTGGCATCAGCACCCAAAAGCTGCACGCCCGCGGCCCAATGGGGCTGGAAGAGTTGACCAGCTATAAATGGGTGGTTCGTGGTGATGGGCAAACACGAAATCCGTAAATGAATAAAGGAGCGTTCGGACACCTTTTAATTCGGAGATATCAAGCAGTATGAGAAATAAAGCAAAAACGCTTAGAGCCAGGAATTAAGAGCCAGGACGGTAAAAAATGCGTGATGTTTCTTTTGTCTTTATTCTTGAATCTTGGTTCCTGACTCTCACCTCGCCTCTCTCACGAAACCGTCAAATTCCATCCTCTCCCATTTTTGAGGCTGATTATTGATATCTTTGCAAAATTATGAGTAAGCACGGCAGGATATTAGTGGCAATGAGCGGCGGAGTTGACAGTTCGGTAGCGGCAGTGATGCTGCACGAACAGGGCTACGAGGTCATCGGGCTTACTATGAAAACCTGGGACTACGCCTCTTCCGGCGGCAGCTCAAAAGAAACCGGCTGCTGTAGTCTCGATAGCATTAACGACGCCCGTGCCCTGGCTGTTGGTTACGGATTTCCCCACTATATTCTTGATATCAGGAGCGAGTTCGGCGATTTTGTAATTGACAACTTTGTGGATGAGTACCTGGCAGGCCGTACTCCAAACCCATGTGTTTTATGCAACACCCATATTAAGTGGGAAGCTTTGCTTAAACGCGCCGATAAGCTTGATTGCGAGTTTATTGCAACCGGTCACTATGCCAATATCCGCCTGCAGGATAACAACCGTTACGTAATATCAAAAGGTAAAGACGAAAATAAAGACCAGTCGTACGTACTATGGGGCGTTTCACAGAAAAACCTGGCGCGTACCAAATTCCCTTTAGGCAGCTTTTCGAAACCTGAAATAAGACAAATGGCTTTGGATATGGGACAGGTTGAGCTGGCAGGCAAAAGCGAAAGCTATGAAATTTGCTTTGTGCCGGATAACGATTACCGTGCCTTCCTGCGCCATAAGGTGGAAGACCTGGACACACGCGTAGGTCCCGGTAACTTCGTTTTAACCGATGGTAAGGTAGTTGGACAACACCAGGGCTATCCTTTTTATACTATCGGCCAGCGTAAGGGTTTGGGGATTGCTTTAGGTCACCCGATGTTTGTTACAAGTATTCAGCCCGATACAAACACCGTTGTACTTGGAACTGCCGATGAACTGGAACGCAGGGAAGCCTGGGTGAGAAACCTTAACCTGGTAAAATATGAAACTATCAGCGAGCCGTTAGAAGCTATTACAAAGATACGCTACAAAGATGCAGGTGCTCAAAGCAGCATCGTACAAATGGGCGAACACATAAAGGTTGATTTTCATCACGCAGTATCGGGCATCGCACCTGGTCAATCAGCCGTTTTCTATGAAGGGAACGATTTGCTGGGCGGTGGATTTCTAATGTAATTTCTTGCTGTAATGTTGAAACGTTGTAAAGTTGGAAAGTTATTTTTAACAACATTTCAACCTTAAAATCTTCCCAAGTTACAGCACTTAACAAGCTTTAACCATTCAAACATTCCAGCTCTTTTACCAAAAACAAATTTGCGTTTCGCATACTTTATAGTTTATTTGCAGAAAAAACAGGTTAGATGGCTAAAAATTTACTCATAGTAGAATCTCCGGCGAAAGCCAAAACCATCGAGGGATACCTCGGCAAAGACTTTACCGTGAAGTCGAGCTACGGGCATATCCGCGATTTGGTGAAGTCTGACGACGCCATTGATATCGCTAATAATTTCAAACAAAATTATGAGGTTCCTGCTGATAAGAAGCAGGTGGTCAGCGAATTGAAGAAACTATCCAAGGAGGCCGATATGGTATGGCTCGCATCCGACGAGGACCGCGAGGGAGAGGCTATATCATGGCACCTGTTTGAAACACTTGGACTGAAGGAAGACAATACTAAACGCATCGTATTCCACGAGATAACCAAGCCGGCCATTTTAAAGGCTATTGAAACGCCGCGTAAAATTGATTACAATTTGGTGAACGCTCAACAGGCGCGCCGTGTACTCGACAGACTGGTAGGTTTCGAGCTTTCTCCCGTTTTGTGGAAAAAAGTAAAGCCATCACTTTCAGCGGGGCGTGTTCAGTCAGTTGCCGTAAGATTGATTGTAGATCGCGAGCGTGAGGTAAATAAATTTACATCAGAAGCTGCTTATAAAATAGTAGCCATATTCGGCAAAGGCCGGGAGGCTTTTAAGGCTGAGCTTGCGGAGCGCTACAGCAAGCAGGAAGATGCTGAGAAATTTTTACGTGATTGTATAGGGGCTGATTTTGATGTAAAGTCGCTCGAAACCAGGCCGACCAAACGTTCGCCCGCCGCGCCGTTCACAACTTCTACATTGCAGCAAGAGGCCAGCCGCAAGCTGGGCTACTCGGTTTCGCGCACCATGCAGGTGGCGCAAAAGCTGTACGAGGCAGGGCACATTACCTATATGCGTACCGATTCGGTAAACCTGTCGGATTTAGCATTGAATACTGCCGCTGCGGAAATTACATCAGCTTATGGCGACAAATATCACCAGCGCAGAACATATAAAACAAAAAGTGCCAGCGCCCAGGAAGCGCACGAAGCCATCAGGCCGACTTATTTTAACAAGCACAGCATCCAGGGCGACTCCAGCGAGGTGCGCCTGTACGATCTGATTTGGAAACGCGCTATCGCTTCACAAATGAGTGAAGCTCAATTTGAGAAAACGACCGCAAAAATCAGCATATCAACCCGCCCCGAAGATCTGACCGCCAACGGTGAAGTAATGAAATTCGATGGGTTCCTGAAAGTTTACCTTGAATCGAGCGACGATGAGGACGATAACTTACAGGATGGCGAGAATACAATGCTGCCACCCTTAACCAAAGGGCAACGACTGGTTTTACAGGAAATGTCGGCAACTGAACGTTATTCGCGCCCGCCGGCAAGATATACAGAGGCCAGCCTGGTGAAAAAGTTGGAAGAACTAGGTATCGGCAGACCATCGACCTACGCCCCTACGATTTCCACTGTTCAAAACCGCGGTTATGTGGTTAAGGAAGACCGCGAGGGTAAAGTCCGTATATTCCGTGTCCTTACGTTAAAAAGCGGCAATATCACCAAAGAAGAAAAGAGTGAAAACACCGGTGCTGAACGCGGCAAGCTGTTCCCTACAGATATCGGTGCCGTTGTGAATGATTTTTTGGTGCAGTATTTTAACGGTATCGTCGACTTTAATTTTACGGCTAACGTTGAAAAGGAGTTTGACGAGATAGCCCAGGGTATGAAAAACTGGACCGAAATGCTCCACAGTTTTTACACGCCTTTCCATAAAGAGGTAGAAAGCACCTTGCAGACTGCCAGCAAAGCTACCGGCGAGCGTGATTTGGGTATTCACCCGGAAAGTGGCAAGAAGATGTCTGTACGCATCGGTCGTTACGGACCGTTTGTACAGATTGGCGAAAGTAACCCGGATGCGCCTGATGAGAAATTACAATATGCCAGCCTGCGTGCAGGACAAAGTATAGAAACCATAACGCTTGAAAATGCCCTCGAATTATTTAAACTGCCTAAAAAGGTCGGATTTTTTGAGGAAAAGGAGATGACTGTCGGCGTTGGGAAGTTCGGGCCTTACATCAGGCACAATAACGTTTTTGTATCACTGCCGAAAGAGATAGACCCGCTTGATGTTACTGAAGAACAGTCCGTCGAACTGATATTGGCCAAACGCAAGAAAGACGCAGAGCGCCTGATAAAGACCTTCGATGAAGACCCTGAAGTGAAAGTATTAAATGGCCGCTGGGGACCTTATATCGAATTCGGAAAGCTGAACGTTAAAATACCTAAGGACAAAGACCCGAATACGTTAACCTACGAAGAGTGCAAAGCCCTGGCCGACGCAACTCCGCAGGATGGCAAAAAGAGTCGCTTCGGTAAAGCAGCTGCGGCAAAACCCGCAGCCAAGCCTGCCGCAAAGAAAGCGCCGGCAAAAAAGAAGGCAGCGCCGAAGAAGAAATAATTTAGATGTAGGGGTTGTAGTAGTTGTAAATGTTCAACCACTACAACTTTTACAACGCTTACAACTACTACAACCAAAATGATAAAAGACCTGCCCGATAATACGGTTAAAGATATAGCCATTGCTGTAGCGCTGGAAAAAGAAAGCGTTGAGAGTAAAATTTGGTACGTTTATTTAATCAACCTAAAAAACGAGCCGATTGAAAATGTGCTGGTAACTTCAAAAGGATACGGTGATAAGGACGGGCTTCCGGTTAAAACCTCTACCCTGCGCCATATGATACCACTGGTTGAGCCCAATTCATACAAGCTTATCGAACCAATTGACGAACAAACCTTCGGCTTGAACAATGAGTACTGGCTCAGCTATTATATCGGCAGCAATATCTACGATAAGAAATTCATCTTTTTACCTGAAAGCATTGTTGAAATGAATTTTATGAAACTTCCTGTAGTGAATAAGGTTGGCGTGATGATAAAGTAGGCCAGGAAAAGGACATGGACTTTTTTAAAACAAGGTCTTAAACAGTGCGTCCTACAAACTTCCCGGATTCAACAATTTGCAAATCCGAACAATTGCACTATATTTGCGTATTGCACCATGCAAAACTCAACTTTAGCCTCATTTTTCCGCTTTTCCTGGTAAAATGTCTGCGCTGATTTTAATAACTCTTCATTAAAAATTATTTAACCGGCTTAAATTACTATGTCCGAACAATTTGATTATAACTCAACCAGGAATAAGCTCATCCTGTCTGAATACGGCCGCAACGTGCAGAATATGGTGAAATATATTGTTGCGCTGCCCACGAAAGAAGAAAGAAACCGTTATGCCCAGGTAGTTATTGACCTGATGGGCTTTTTGAACCCCCACCTGCGCGATGTTGCCGATTTTAAACATAAGCTGTGGGACCACCTTCATATCATCTCTGACTTCCAGATTGATGTGGATTCTCCCTACCCCAAACCTTCGCCTGACGCGATACATATAAAACCCGAACCTTTACGGTATCCGAACCAGCGCATCAGGTACAAACACTATGGCAAAACCATCGAGCTGATGATTGAAAAAGCCAAAAACATCGACGATCCGGAGCGCAAACGCCACATGGTACAGGCTATTGCTAATTTCATGAAAATGGCCTATGTGCAGTGGAACAAGGATTCGGTAACCGACGAAAGCATCATAAGCGACCTTTATGCCATGTCGGGCGGCCAGCTCAAGCTGGAAGAAAATGTGAACCTGAACAAAGTTGAATACCGCGCTGCTCCACGAAACGATAATAACAATCGCGGACGCACAAATAACAACAATCAGAATAACCGTGGCGGCGGCGGTGGCGGACGCACAAATAACAATAATCCGCGAAACAATAATAACAACAACAATCAAAACCGTAACCGTAACAACAACGGACCTAAGAAATATTAATTTTTAGTTCATGGTTCATAGTTGATAATTCATAGTAAAAAAGCAATTTTGCGCTATAGGCTTCGGCTATGAACTATAAACCATGAACTATACGCTATCCATTTGGTTCATGGTTCATAGTTGATAATTCATAGTAAAACAGCAATTTTGCGTTGTATATTTCGGCCATGAACCATCAACTATGAACTATACGCTATGAACTATGAACCATCAACTATGAACTAATACATGACTAACGCATTCGAAATAATTGGCGGCACGCCGCTAAAAGGCGAAATTATACCACAGGGCGCTAAAAACGAGGCTTTACAGATTCTTTCGGCGGTACTGTTAACAGAAGAAAAGATAACTGTCAGCAATATCCCCGACATAAAGGATGTGAACAAGCTGATTGAGTTGCTGGGCGATATGGGTGTAACCGTCGAGCGGCTGGCTCCGGATACTTACAGCTTCGAGGCAAAAAATATCGACCTGGATTTCTTTTTGTCTGACGCATTTAAGGAAAAAGGCGGTGGTCTGCGTGGCTCGATCATGATAGTAGGCCCGCTGCTGGCTCGTTTTGGCAAGGCATCAATACCAAAACCCGGTGGCGATAAAATTGGCCGCAGGCGTTTGGACACCCATTTCCTGGGCTTTGAAAAACTCGGCGCACGCTTTGACTACGACCCGGCTACCGGTTTCTTTAATGTAGATGCTTCCAACTTACAAGGTACCTACATTCTGCTGGACGAAGCTTCGGTAACCGGTACGGCTAATATTGTAATGGCCGCCGTACTCGCTAAGGGCATAACTACCATTTATAATGCTGCCTGCGAGCCATACCTGCAGCAGCTGTGCAAGATGCTGAACCGAATGGGCGCCAAAATCAGCGGCATTGGCTCAAACCTGCTTACCATCGAAGGCGTTACACAACTTGGCGGAACAGAACACCGCATGCTGCCGGATATGATAGAAATCGGTTCTTTCATCGGCCTTGCAGCCATGACCGGCTCTGAGATTACTATTAAAGACGTACACTATAAGGAACTCGGCATGATTCCGGACGTTTTTCGCCGGCTCGGGATAAAGATGGAATTGAGGGGCGATGATATTTACATCCCGGCCCAGGACCATTACGAGATAGAGACCTTCATCGACGGCTCTATCATGACCATTGCCGATGCCCCATGGCCCGGCTTCACCCCCGACTTATTAAGCATATGCCTGGTTGTGGCTATACAGGCAAAAGGCTCGGTGCTTATTCATCAAAAAATGTTTGAAAGCCGCCTGTTCTTTGTCGATAAGCTGCTTGATATGGGCGCACAGATAATATTATGCGACCCTCACCGCGCTACTGTAATCGGCCTGGATAAGCAAGTGCAATTGCGCGGCATATCCATGACGTCTCCGGATATTCGTGCGGGTGTTTCTTTGTTGATAGCAGCCCTCTCAGCAAAAGGCAAATCTACCATTTACAATATCGAGCAAATAGAACGCGGTTACCAGAACATCGATAAACGCCTGATAGCACTGGGAGCCAATATTAAACGCATTTAGTGTTAGTGGTCAGAGATTAGAGACCAGAGGTTAGTTTTTCCTAATCTCTGGTCTCTAATCTCTCTAAACTAATCTTTATCTTTATCCGCGAACCTATTTATAACAGATGCCCTACCAGAACAAAAGATCTAGCTATTCTATCTTTATATTGATCTTTGTTGCTATAAAAGTCGGACTAAATTTACTGGCGATATCACATTTCGGTTTTCATCGCGATGAATTGCTGCATTTGGTACTGGCCGACCATCTTGACTGGGGCTACAAGGAAGTCCCTCCATTTATAGCACTATTGGCAAAAGGAACAGCTGTACTGTTCGGCAATTCAGTATTTGCAGCTCGTATTTTTCCAACCATCGCCGCCGGCTTAATCGTTTGGTTTACAGGCCTTATTACCGTTGAGTTTGGCGGGCGCCGGTTTGCAATAGCTTTAGCATGCCTGGCATTGATTTTTTCACCTGCATTCGCGGCAAGCGACTACCTTTTCCAACCGGTGGTATTCGACCAGCTTTGGTGGGTGATGGCAGTGTGGCTGCTGGTTAAATACTGCAACACCTCTTCTGTTAAATACCTGTATTTTCTCGGAATGGTTATAGGTTTTGGTATGCTTACCAAATACACTATGGCTTTCTTCACGTTTGCGTTGATTGTAGGACTGGTATTCAGCAAGAATCGTAAACTACTGCTTAACAGGCATATTATTGGCGCTGCTATACTGGCATTGCTGATATTTTTACCTAACCTTATCTGGCAATTTACACATCACTTACCGGTAATAACCCACATGAAAACCCTACAGGAGCAGCAGTTGGATTATAACAAGCCTTCTGACTTTATAAAACAAAGCCTGTTGATTAACGGGATAGCGCTTTTCGTTTGGCTTACCGGCTTTATCTTCCTGTTATTCTCGTTCAGGCTGCATAAGTTCCAGTTTGTGGCGGTGGCTTTTGTATTGATATTTGGCTTTTTGCTGATAATGCACGGCAAGCCGTATTACTTATTCGGTGCTTTCCCGATGCTTTTTGCTGCCGGCGGCTTTGGCTTTGAACGATGGCTGAAAACAAGCGGATATGCATTACGGACAGCTGCTATTGCTATCTTCACGCTGCCGAACTTAATCTTCTTCCCGATAGTACTGCCCATTTTCTCCATTAACCAAACACTTGCTGTCATTAAGTTCCTGAATGAAAAGGTGCCGATGACAAGGTTTGCCACAACCTGGGAAGACCATAAACAGCACCCGCTAACCCAGGATTATGCCGATATGTTCGGGTGGGACGACATGACCGCTTTAGTAGCAAAAGCCTGGAACGAACTAACGCCAGAGCAAAGAAAGCACACGCAGATTTACGCCGATAATTATGGCGACGCCGGTGCTGTGCATCATTTTGGCAAGCAATATAACCTGCCCGAAGTGATTTCACTAAACAGCAGCTTTACCCTTTGGGCGCCCGACAGCCTTAATGCGAAATATATTATTTATGTTGACGACCGGGGCGGCAAAAATATTGAAAGCTTTGCATCTGCACTGGAAAGTTATCGCAAGATAGGCGAGGTGGAAAATCCGCTTGCAAGGGAGCATGGCACAGCAGTGTTCCTGCTCGTAGGCCCCAAAATACCTTTAAAAGAGCGTTATAGTAAGGAGCTCGAGAGGAAGAGATTGGAATAATGTGCGGATTTTTGATCACTGTTGTCCGGTAAACTTTAAAGGAGCAAGAAAAGAT
>JAZJZL010000243.1:0-13416 GCA_040389845.1 Bacteroidota bacterium | reverse complement strand
ATGAAAACTCCAACCCTGATAAAATCCAGCCTGCTAACGGTGGCTATGACCGCAAGTATTTTGACAACAAATGCGCAGGTAAAAAAGTATAACCTGCAGCGCCTTTTGAAGAACGACCAAATAATTACTGTCGCTAGTCACGATACTAAGATATTGGACGGCACTAAAAAGGGCGCCATCACCACCAAAGGCATCAACTGGATTAAAGGGATTGAGTTTAGGAACGGCACCATTGATATTGACCTGCGCGGAAAGAACGTTTTCCTGCAAAGCTTTTTGGGTATAGCATTCCGCGGTACGGACACCACCACCTGTGATATTCTTTATTTTCGCCCTTTTAATTTTAAGCACGCGGATACCAGCAGACACAAATGGTCGGTAGCCTATATGCATATCCCTGATAACGATTATGCCCGCTTGCGTAAAGAACATCCAGGGGTATACGAAAACAAGGTTACACCAGTGCCCGAAATGGACGACTGGTTTCATGCCACTCTCGTAATAAAAGGCATGCAGCTATCGGTTTACGTTAATCATTCGGCCACCCCATCATTAACAGTTACCATGCTCAGCAACAGGCAGGACGGCTTATTTGGCCTTTACTCTGATGGGTTAACAAATGACTTTGCGAACCTGGAAATAAAATACGACAGGTAAAGCATTCCCGGTTACGCTTATTATAATTATTTATATGCTATAACCGCACTTGTAGGCCCTGTTAAAGATATTGAAGCCGTGCTTTTAAAGCCGGTTTGCTTAGCCCAGCCCTCAAAATCAGCAAAGCTGTAATCAAAGCCGTCGGTATTTTCAATAAGCATATTCAGGCTCATCATCATCCCAAAAACGTTTTCCCGGCGTTCATTATCGATAACACCTTCAATGGCGATAAAGGCGCCGCCTTCGGGCAGGGCCTCGTATGCCTTGCGCATCAGCATCAATTTAACGTCTTCGTTCCAGTCGTGCAGTATATTGCCCATGGCTATAACGTCGGCTTTGGGAAAACCCTCTCTAAAGAAATCTCCGCTGGCAGCTGTTACCCTGTCGGCTACGCCAAATTTTTGGATAGTTTCTTCGGCTACCGGTTTTATCGGTGGTAAGTCGAGCGTGGTGCAGGTTATATGCGGCTGATGTTTGGCAACCATTATGGATAAAATCCCTGCCGAGCCGCCCACGTCTAAAAATGTATGGTATTTTGAAAAATCAAACGACTGTGCAAGTGCTGCAAAGTTGCCCACCTGTATGCCGGTCATGGCGTTTACAAACCCTTTTAGCTTTTCCGGGTCTTTATAAATGGTTTCAAAAAACGGCACGCCACCGCCTTTAACCTCATTCTGACATTTACCGCTTTGAAGTGCCTCTTCCAGGTTGCCCCAGAAACCATACAACCGGTCGTTCAGCATTTCCAGTAAGCCACCGATGTAAGATGGCTTAGCCTTATCAAGGAACAGGTCAGTATCCTGGCTGTTTGAATAATGCGCAGTCTCCAAAAGCCCATCACGTTTTAAAAAACCAAAATGGGTAAGTGTGTCTAAGAAATCAAATACGTGCCTGTCGAGACAATCGAAGCTAAGCAAGGTTTTGATTTCCTTTCCTGTCATGCCGCCATGCTTCGCCAGGTGGGTAAATAATTGAAAATTTACCGCGGTAAGCAAAATTTTAGACGCCCAAAAACCTGTGCCGATTTGCATTATGCCGGCAGGCGAGGGCTGGTTGGTTTGATTTTCCACTTTGTAAAGGTTTATAATTGGTTTGGTTTGCCAGAGTAAATTCGGGAATTTTCTTCAGTATAGCAAAATATTTCAAACATAGTCCGAACGCGAAAATGGGTTAAAACAGTGCGATTCCTGTTTTTTCGTTAGAAAAATCGTAATTTACCAAAGGTTAATTTCTACCTATGAAAAAGGCCTGGCACATTATTTTAATAATTGCTGCAATCCTGTCGCCGGCAGCAAACCTGGCGCAATCTGCGAAAGCGGATTCGGCGGCTGTATTTTCGTTGATTAGTACGGCTGAATCGTTTTTTAATCAAAATAATTACGAATCTGCTATTTTTTATTGCACTAAGGCGCAAAATCTTGCCAAACAAAAAAACTTCAAAAAGGGGCAGGCGTACTCGCTCATCGAACTAACTGATATTTACATCGATAAAGACGAATTGCAGAAGGCGCAATTGTACGCCGAGGCAGTAAATAAGCTTGGCGTACAAATGAAAGACTCGTTGGTTACCGCTGTTTCAAAAATGCAAATGGCGCAGGTGAAGATGTACAGTAATGATTTCGATGGCGCTATTCCGCTGTTTAGGGAGAGTTTACAATACCTCACCTGGCATCCCACAACTTATACAGCTTTAGCATATAACGATCTTGGCTACACTTATGGCCGTAAGGGCGAGCTAAGCAAACAGGCGGATAACCTCATTAAATCGGTTACTATTTACGAAAAGTATTTCCCTGATAAGTATGGGCAGATAGGCATCGCGTTAAGCAACCTGTCGACGCTTTATTACAGCGTTAACCAAAAAACAAAAGCGATTGACTATGCCAAAAAGGCGCTGGCTTACCGCGAGAAGGATGGCGATAAGGCAAAACTCTCGCTAAGCTGCTGCAATATGAGCCAGTTTTACATCGGTATAGATAATGCTGAGGCCGAAAAATACCTGAAATTATGTGAAAAATACGCCCTGCAAACCAATGACCAGGACCGTATTATCCACTCGTATGTTACGGCATCTTATCTTTATACCACCACAAAACGTTATGCCGATGCCTATGAATACGAGCAAAAAGCAATAGCCCTGCTTGAAAAGAACAAAGGCGACCCGGCGATGCTGGCCCGGCGCTATGTAAGTGCAGGCGTTATCAGCCAGGATTTGAAAACAGATACTGCCGTTACATTAGGCTATTTTGAAAAGGCGCTTAACATTCTTCGCCTTTCGCACGATAAATTCAGCTTGCGCGATTACTACGTAAACCTGTATAATTATTATACAGCCAATAAAAATTACGCGGCTGCCCTGGTATCTTATAAAAAATATATCCTTTATAAAGACAGCATCATTTCCGAGAACACGCAATCGGCTATTGCGGAAATCAGCACCCGGTATGAAACAAAAAAGAAAGACAATGAAATAGTCCGCCTGAATACCGGGCAGAAAATAAAACAGCTGGAGATTGAAAAACAAAAGGCCACCATAGCGGGAAACCTCCTGGAAGCCAAACAAAAGGAAAACGAAATCAAGCTGTTATCGCAGCAAAAGGAATTGCAGGATTCACGGCTGAAACAACAGGAAGAAAAGCTGGAAAAACAATTGCTGATATCGCAAAATAACGCGCAGCAGCTTAAATTATCACGACAGGCGCAGCAATTAAAAGAAACAGAGCTGCTGGCTCAAAAGCAATTGAGAAACATCATTATCGGTGGCGTTATCGCTATGCTGCTTTTTGCGGGATTTATTTTCAACCGTTATCAGCTTAAAAAGAAAATAGAACAACAGCAGCAGATGCTGGCGGTAAGAAATGATATTGCCCGCGATCTGCACGACGAAATCGGTTCAACGCTGACGAGTATAAAAATCTTGTCGGAGGTATCGAGAAACAACATCAATCGGGATGTAACAAAGGCCACGGCTATGCTTTCAAAAATAACGGAGCAGTCGGCGCAGATGCAGCAGGGGATGAGCGATATAATTTGGGCCATAAAGCCTGATAACGACAAAATGGAAAATATGCTGGTGCGTATGCGCGAATATGCTGCCTATGCGCTGGAATCGAAAGATATTGAGGTGTCGTTTTCGGTAGATAATGATGTCCTGGAAAAGAACCTGGATATGCAGCAACGCAGGGACGTGTTCCTGATTTTTAAAGAAGCGATAAATAATGCGGCTAAGTATTCGGGCGCCTGTGCGGTTAAGGTTAAGCTTCAGAAAGCCATGAACAATATTATTATGGAGATAACCGACAACGGCAAAGGCTTTGAGCGTACCGAAACATCCTCCAACGGGTTAAAAAACATGCAGACCAGGGCTATGGCTATGAACGGAAACCTGGAAATTATATCCGGCGAGAACAGGGGCACAGCGGTAGTGATGAAAATTCCGGCTACGTGAAATCAATGTTAACGCAGGTCGCAGGCCTGTGAAGAAAAGTTCTCCCTACATGATGATGTAGCTGTATAATAGTGTTAAATATACTTACTTTGGGTATGGCAACCAGGATATTGATTTATGATGACAATGCCGCGCTGCGCATGAGCATGGACGCCCTGTTGAGCGACGAGCCAGACATGGATGTGGTTGCAGCTATTCCCGATGCGCAATCTGTTATCCGCGACCTGAAAACCCATCACCCCGATGTGGTATTGATGGATATTGATATGCCCGCAGTGAACGGTGTAGAGGCGGTAAAGCTGATACGCAGCGTATACAAAGATCTGCCGGTAATTATGCTGACTATATTTGACGACAACGAGAATATCTTTAAGGCCATCTGTGCCGGCGCATCGGGCTATATATTGAAAATGTACGCTACTGAAGAAGTGCCCGCAGGGATAAGGAACGTACTGACAGGCGGGGCACCCATGACCGGTTCCGTAGCTAAAAAGGTGCTAACCATGCTGCCGCAAGCCAAAACCCACGAGCAGGAAAAATGCAATCTCACCGAAAAAGAAACGGCCATACTGCAACTGCTGGTAAACGGCTACAGCTATAAAATGATTGCCTCCGAAATAAAGATCAGCATTGATACCGTGCGCTTTCATATCAAAAAGATATATGATAAGCTGCATGTTCACTCCGCAACCGAAGCGGTATCGCGTACGTTGAAAGAAAATCTTATTTAAATTCTACTAAATAAGTAGTATATTTAGTGTGCCCCGGTTATTGCTCAACTACTTGTTAAAACATATTCTCCCTTATTCAGGTTTATTAAGTGGTATCCCTCTTAAAAATGTGAGCCATAATACTTTATTGCTGTGTACATACGTTTGTTAATTTCCGGTTTATCAATTTATTGTATTCGTATTTTGTTAGTTTTTCGTTGGATTTGGGCTACCGCGCCGGGTTTTTATCACACAGGCATAGTTAATGGGTTTCGGATTTTTAACCGTCCGCTAAAATTATTGAGCTGCTTCGGGCTGCTGTTGCTTAGCCTGACCGCTGCTGCACAGCAAACCGATACCCTCAAAAAATCAACCGATACTACTAAAAAAGCTGCAGATACCACACAGAAAATGACCACCGTTACCGGGCAGGTTGTAGATGCTGCGGGCAAACCTTTGGCCTATGTCAGCATCAGCTTTGTCGGCAGCAATAATTCTGTAGGTACCGATTCGCTGGGGAAATTCAGCTTGAGCAGGGCCGGGAATTTTGCTAAGGTTACCTTTTCGCACATGGGTTATCAAACCGTGGTGAAAACGATAAAGCCGGGGCAGGAGAACGACCTGCGTATAACCATGCGCGGCAGCCAGACACAGCTGAAAGGCGTTGTCATTACATCAGCCAAAAAGCAAAAATACCGCAATAAGGATAACCCTGCTGTGTCGCTCATCCAGCAGATCATCAACCATAAAGCCGAAAACCGCATGGAAAGCGCCGCCTACCTGCAATACAAGCAGTACGAGCGGCTCAACCTGTCGTTTTTTAACCTGTCGCAGAAGTTTGTGAACGGCAAGTTTTTCAGCAAGTATAAGTTTATGCTGGACACTACCGTGGATGCTGACGGCAGGAAACAAACCCAGCTGCCGGTGCTGCTGGGCGAAAAGCTGTCGGACATATATTACCGCAAACAGCCCGAAAAAACCATACAGGTGCTGAATGCCGAGAAAGAAACCAATATCATCAAATTCATCGATACCGCCGGGCTGCATGTGTATGTAAACCAGCTGTATGGCAATAATATCGACCTGTACCAGAATAACATCTTCATTATCGCCAACCAATTTTTAAGCCCCATATCCGACCACGCTTACAATTACTATAAGTATTTTATTACCGATACCATCAGCACGCCGGCGGGCAAGCAAATTGAGGTGGCCTTTACCCCGCGCACCAAGGGCGACCTGCTGTTTGAGGGTAAGCTGGTGGTAACGCTGGACGGACACTATGCCGTTACCGCCTGCGAGATGAATGTGAATAAAGAAATCAACGTCAGCTTTTTGCGGACGCTTAAAATGCGGCTCGACTTTGCGCAGCAGCCCAACGGCAGATATTATTTAACAAAGAGCGATGTGCGGGCAGATTTCGGCCTTTCGAAAACTAAGGGCTGGGGCGTGCTGGGGCAGCGCACGGTGTCGTTCAGTAATTATAAGCTGGACAGTCCGCAGGCGGAGGCTTTTTACAACGGCAAAGCTTTGCAGGTTGCGCCCCATGCCAAGAATGCCGATACCGCTTACTGGGCCGCCCACCGCACCGACACGCTGGGCGCGCAGCAGGCACGGGTTTACGGCAATATGCGCAAGCTGGAACAGATGCCGTCCTACAAGCGCACCATGTGGTGGGCGTCCACCCTTACGGGCGGGTATGCCGCGGTGGGGCCGGTGCAGATTGGGCCGATAGGGCAGTTCTTCTCGTTTAACAGCCAGGAGGGCCTGCGCTTTGAGGGCGGCGCACGCACTACGCCGAAGTTCGACAGTACATTCTATTTCCAGGGATATGGAGCTATCGGCACAAAAGATAAGACGGCCAAAGTGGATGCCATCGGCTATATCTCGCTCAATAAAACTGCGCCCTGGCGTTTTCCTAACGATTATTTCAGGGTGAGCTGGTTGTATGATGTGGATGTGCCGGGGCATACCTTTTCCATCACCAACAAGCAGGCGGCGTTCTCGTCTTTCCAAACGGGCAGTACCAATTACTGGCTGTACAGCGGCATTTTCCAGCTGCAGTATGTAAAAGACTTTGAGAACCATTTTTCGTATAACGTAGGCTTTAAAAGCTGGAACCAGTCGCCGGCGGCGCAGCTGGTTTACCAAATGAACGATGGCGCCGGCACCCTGGTGCATAACCTTACTACCAGCGAGCTGGGCCTGCACCTGCGCTACGCCCCGCACGAACAGATTTTGCAGGGCACCGAAGAGCGCCACAGCATACACAACAAATACCCCATTTTTGATTTGCAGATTAACCATAGCCTGAAAGGCTTTTTGAACGGCTCGTACGCCTATAACGATATTGGCTTTAATGTTTACAAGCGGTTTTATTTTTCGCAGCTGGGCTTTGCCGACGTTACCTTTTTGGGTGGATACGTGCAGGGCAAGGTGCCTTTCCCGCTGCTGAATATCAGCCCGGCCAACCAATCCTTTGCGTATGACCGCGACGCCTATAACCAGATGAACTACCTGGAATTTGTGAGCGACCATTACGCCGGCATTAACTTTACCTACAGCCCCAACGGCTTTTTCCTGAACAAGATACCGCTGGTACAGCACCTTAAATGGCGCGAATTCCTCTCTGCCAAAATACTGTACGGGGGGCTGCGCGACGAAAATAACCCAGCCCTAAGCACCGGACTTTACCGCCTGCCGCCCGCCACCAATGGCGCCCACGGCACCTACGCCCTCGGCAGCACCCCATACATCGAAGCAGGGGCGGGGATAAGCAATATCTTTAAATTTTTAAGGGTGGATGTTATCCGCCGCTTTAATTACCTCGCCCACCCTGGCGCCTCGGAGTATGGGATTAAGTTTAGCTTTCAGCCGGAGTTCTGATAAATGATTATTACAAATTTTTGATGGCGGGTTTTAGCGTCACGCCGGACTTTGAAGGAGTAGTGACAAATGGGGTGTCATGCTGAGGCACCCGAAGCATGAGCGCAGTGGCCTATGCATTATGCCGGGCGTGCGGGCAAGGGCCTTTGCCCACGTCGCCCTTCGACAGCTCAGGGTGACAGGCCAACACAGGTTCGGTAAAAATCTGTCATAGGTAGCAAGGAACTAGCGAAGCAACCTCGTCGCTTTGTGTTAACGTGATGCATAGTTGGCGAAGTATGGCGACGAGGTTACTTTCCACCAATAAATTCGGGACGGGCTATTCCCCGTAATGACAAATTGATAAGTGAATTTATAAGAAAACGTTAGGGCAGTGCTTTGCTACTCCCGGCAGCCCCGCTATGCGCTCATACTGCGCGAGGCCTTAGGCGCGGGGCCGGTATCGCTGCTATCGGGTTTAGGCAGGGTGGGTTGTGCTGGAAACGGGCATGGTGGTTACTTAGCATACGGGGCACTAGTAGCCACTGTGCGCAGGCCATTGCCCGACATACTAGCGCCAGGAGGGGAATATGAAATATTTGACCTCAACTTTAATTGATGTTTATTCGCACACACTCCTCATAAAAAGGCTTTTTAAGAAAGTTGCAATCTGAAAACACATCCTCATCACATTGATTTATTAATAAAGCAAACCATTCGTCCTTGGTTAAATCGTCTTTTTTCAAGATCTTTTTTGCATTGTTAATTCCATCCTTGAGAGTATTGTACCACTTTTTTCCTGCATGCTTTCCAAGTAACTTAGCTTTATATCTTTCATCGATACCAAAGACCTCCATCCAACTTGCTATCTCTTCATCCTTTCCTAACGATTGAACAGTGATTTCAATCTCACTGCTTGCCAGCGACTTCAGGTCGTTATTTAGTAAGGTTACACCTATGTGCAAATTCCATTGGTCAATAGAATATGGATAAAATGCACGTCTTCTTGACATTAAACCTGATAGGGGGTCTATATTCATTACCGGGTTTTGTACAAGTTTATATGATGAATTACATTCATGGCACATTGGAGCCAAGTTCTTGAAATTTATTGAATTAAAAGGGTAAACCCCTTTTGGCAAAAAATGATCATAGGCTTCAAGTTTGCTATGATCATTACCTTTTATACTATTCAATCCGCAAAAGGGACAAATGCCCTCGTGTCCATCGAAATTTACATTTATAAATTCTTCATAGTGAGAACTCTTTATTGTTTTTAAATTACCAAAGGCTGCAAGAATAAAAGGAGAAGTTGTACCGTAAAGCCTTTCATAAAAAGTTCTTATTGGAGTAAGTAAAGTAGGGTATTGGTTTTGCAAATCAGAATATTTTATTGGCTCTATGCTATTATTGATACATAAAGAGGATATTCTATTATTTATTAGATACCATCTTTTTAATTCACGTCGCTGTGATTTCCCAAGATTAAGAAATCTAGAATAGATGGTTTCAATACTGCCATTAAAAAATCGTGCCCATTCTCCATCGTCGAAATGTAGTAATTCATAAATGTTTTTCAGCTCCGGGCATCTATCAAGTTTTATAGCGTCAAAGGGACCTCTAGCTTTGACCCATACTTCCAAAAAAAGAAAATCACAATAAATTTGAAACTTTTCTATTTCGTGATTTACATATTTATATTTAAAAAGCATATTAATCTTTTATAAATCCTCTGATTTTGTTGATTAATATGGTTTTTTCTACAGAGTCCCCTAAATTTCGATTTAGTTCTTTAATTAAAGTGGTTGAATCTTCGCCATTTTCAAAGCGTTGTAGATAGGTTTGAATCTCTCCATTTGCTAAGTCGCCAATTGTATCAGACCTTTCAAATATTTCAATCGTAATTTCGTTAACCGAAGCTCCAAAAGTGTTAAATCCTGGACGATCCGCAATCACATTATTGGACTTATCCTGTTTTTTAAAAACCAAGACATTTTCCTCATGACAATCGGAAATAATAAAGGGCGAATGAGAAGTTATCAGTATTTCTCTCAAGTAATTTTGACCTTTTAAATCCTTTTCCAAGCATTCTCGAAGCGTTGAAATAAACTTGGCTCGCCAGTCTGGGTTAAAGTGAGTTTCTGGTTCATCTAATAAAAAAAGAGAATTTGAGTTTCTAAATAATAAGCAAATGCCCAAGGTATGTAAATATTGATGTTCTCCGTCAGATAGAGACTTGCTAAGGAGGGAAGTATTGTTTTTACCTTTTAATATTTCAAATTCCTTAAATCGCATGATACGCTTTTCTGATGCCAGAATAGGGATCGTCTCATTTACGTATAGGCTGTTCGATTTATATAATTCTTTTTTTGTTTTATCATCAACACCATAATGATTTAATGTAAGCAAAACTTGAAATGCTCGGAAAAGTTCTAATGGGTTATTATCAAAATGGGCCCTAAATGCCTTTTTAGTTTCGCTCAGACCAATTAAGTCTCCTGACTCATTTCTGAGAATCTCACCTTTTTCGTCTCTAAAATCCTCATCAATAAAATAGTCTAAATATAACACTTTGTCTTCTTGGTCAAAGAACGTGCTTGTTGCACACATGATTAACTTGTCAATCGGTTTTAAGTCTTTTGAATTATGCCCCTTTTGTTGTAATAATGAGGTTAACTCAAAAAAATCAGTCATCTGATCACCAATACTCCCATCTTCTTCTTGCCCCGCAACTGGCCGGTATTTTGGCACTCTTTTATTTTGGTTAATAATTATTCTAAATTTCCTTATTGATTTTACGCCTATGGTTTCAAAAATTGGCTTTAAAGTACTTTCGTCTTGCATTAAAAAATTTGCCAAAAAGACTGCTTGACTATGGGTTGTATCAACATAAACTAGTCTACCTTCCGGCCGAGCATATCCTGTTTCGTTTCGAAGGTTATCGTCATATTCATCGAAATTAATAAACCTCATTTTTAAAAATGGTAGACTTAATATTTCGTTTTCGCCTGAAGAGTATCCTACAATAAAATCCGGAAGGATTTCTTTTACGCCAATTCTACTCAATTCAGATGTCTCTTCTTTTGTGTTATCATCAAGTTTAAAAAATCCATTTCCTTCAAAAAGTTCCTTATTTAAACATTCAATAATGGGAACCTTAGCTTTTTTTTTAGTAATTCTGATGTGTGCATTTAAATCGGTCCAAGAAGTGGTTTTCATTTCTTCCCAAGTTTTAGAAACCATTTTCCATTTTATTGGAATTCTATATTCCAATTCAAAGGCATCGGGAAAGCACATTTCGGGAAAAAATCCAGATGTATGTACCCGATTAAATTCTCCCTCCCCTTCGAATCCTTCTGGTTTATAATCAAGATAAATACATTCGATATGGTAGAAGATCGTATTAATCCCTTCGTCCTGGAATTTAGTTTTAATTTTCATTACCTGAAAATTGATAAGGTACGGCGGAATATTATTGACAGCCTCTTCGTAGGAGTAAGCATAGGTCGGCACACCCTCTTCGCATTCAAACAATTGAAAGGTATTATGATCGATTACATCGGTCGGTGTTGCTGTAAGTCCAAGCGTGATGGTGTTAAAATAATCCAATATTTCCTGATAAGTGTTGTAAATGCTCCTATGGCTTTCATCTACTACAACTAAATCAAAGAAATGAGGAGATAAAGAATTGTTTTCATCCCGAATTACATTTAACATCGTTGGATAGGTGGACACATAAATACGTCTATTTTTTGAAATAGATTTTTCACCAAGTTTTGGCCATCTTGGTTCGTTGGGTAAATGCTCTTTGAAAGCATCCAGAGTTTGATCCCTTAACGCAATACGGTCAACTAAAAACAACACTTTCTCTGCCCATCCGGCCCTCATTAAAGCTTCAACCAATGCGATGCAAGTTCTTGTTTTACCGGTTCCGGTCGCCATTACTAATAGAAACTTTCGCTTCCTTTTCTCAACCGCTTCAAGTACAGAACGGATGGCTCTTTGCTGATAATCTCTACCTGCTATTTTCGTGTTTATGAATTCACCAGCTAATGCCTTTCGAGATTTTCTTAGATTTTTATATCGTTGAAAATCATCTCTTGTAGGAAAACCATGCACCTTTCGCGGCGGATAGTGTTCCAAATCCCAAAAGAAAATTTCATGCCCATTCGTGAAAAAGCAAAAAGGAAGATCGCCACCTTGTTTTTTTTGGATATTATAACAATACTGTTTTGCTTGTTCCCTTCCAATTGCTGAATCAACAGAGCTTTTTTTTGCTTCAACAACAGCCAGGGGCTTACCATCTGATCCAAGCAATACATAATCACTAAATTGTTTGGTTATATAAGTTGCTTCAGGCTCCGCTGCAATAGTACTGTTTTCAACAACGAGTTTATACTCTTCAATTACCTGAATTTTGTTTGTAACATCCCAACCCGCTTCTAGTAAGCGTTTATCAATGATCTCTTTACGGGTATGTGATTCGTTTAACAAGGTTCGTTTAAAATTTTTTAAAGCTATTATTAAGATTGAATTAAAGCAATCTTTTTTTTGTTTGAAGGTGCCGCCGAGACACTTTAACCCAGGACAACTGTAAACCCTTATGCGCGAGTATGTCGGGCTGGCCAGAAGGGCAAAAGCTACTCGCGCACACAGTACCGGTAGAGAACATGCATTACCAACATGCGACTATTCCGATAGTTTGGCGAATACAGTAAGACCCCTTATGCTGTATAGGAAGATACCTATGTCTTAAAGTGTAATCGCTAAGCGGCGTTATGCTTTGCTTCCAGTGGAATGTGGTTGTACATGAAAATATTTCCGGTCGCCTGTGAGGGTTTTGGCGGCTTCATCAATCCCGGTGATTAGTTTATCGGCCATCCGGTAGGCGTCTCCGCCAATTGGGGCTTTGGTGCAGACTTGTACACAGGTGTAACGCCATTCCTGCAATTGCTTTAGAAGGTCGCGTTTGTCATTTTCGCTGAAATTTCTTGTCGTCCGGGTTGCCATTGTATATCGTGAATGGCAGCTAAATTAAAAAAAAGGCAAGGTTTTTTGCTAATTATGTTAGTAATTAGTAACTAAAAAAGAAATGTGGGTTCTGCGCAATTAATATGACACCCCCAATAACCTATAATTAACCATCAAATACTTCTTCTTTCATTTTTTTCAGCAACTGTAAGCGGGATTTGTATTCTGCTGTAAACAGTACCGGCGCGTATTTTTCGAGATAGCTTAGCCCTTCTATTTCATCATCAATGGTTAGGAAGCCTCCTTCGGGCTTGTAGCCCGGGATTTTGGGTGCGGAATTGTTTTGCGGCTTTCGCTGTTTTTGGGGAGGGATGATTATTTCGATGATTGAGGTGGGGGTAGGTGAAGGGCTGGTAGCGTTTGGGGTGCCAAAAGTTTGTGGTTCATACGGAGGCACAGGCTTCGGTCGCACTTCGAGAGCCTCAGTGTGACAGATTTTTGAAGCTGCATTATGGTCATCATGCGTTTGTGCTTCATACGGGGTTACAGGCTTCGGTCGCACTTCGAGAGCCTCAGTGTGACAGATCTGCGGGGCTTTTGGGTTATCATGAGGTTGTGGTTCATACGGGGGCACAGGCTTCGGTCGCATTTCCCTTCGGGTGGCCTCTGGGCGGGCTTGTGCCTCAGTGTGACAGCTTTGGGGAAGGGCATTTTGGTCATCATAAGTTTGTGCTTCATACGGAGTTACTGGCTTCGGTCGCACTT
>JAZJZL010000242.1:0-18610 GCA_040389845.1 Bacteroidota bacterium | reverse complement strand
GCCGGATGTGATGTACTTAGGCCAAAAAGACGCGCAGCAGGTGGTGGTGCTTTCCAAGATGGTGGCGGACCTGGATTTTCCGGTGGATGTCCGTGTGGTGCCGACCGCCCGTGAAAAAGACGGATTGGCCATGAGCTCGCGCAATGTGCATCTTTCTGCTGACGACAGGCAGCACGCACTTGTCCTTTCAAGAACGCTGAACTACATTAAAGATAAATTCAATTATGACGATATCCCGGCCCTAAAAGCAGAAGCCGCTCAGCTCATCAATGCCGAACCCGGTGTAGTACTTGATTATTTTGAGATCGCTGACGGCGAAACCTTGCATGAAGCCTCACCACAAAGCAAAACCATAGTAGCGCTGGTAGCAGCAAAAGTGGGCAAGACAAGGTTGATAGATAACACTTTATTGGTTCATAGTTGATAGTTCATGGTTCATAGCCGAAACTGCCGCTCCATGAACTATGAACCATACGCCATTAACTTCACCCCCATCACTTCACTTATTTTTCGATAGGAATCAAACGTCCAGCCGGCTACGTGCGGGGTTAGCAGTACCTTTCCGCTTTGAGTTAGCTCATCAAACCATTCCTGCTCGGCAAGCGCCGGGAATTTCTCAACTTCTAATACATCCAGGCCTGCACCTAATATTTTGCCTTGTTTAATGGCGTTTATTACGGCCCTAACCTGCGCGGTTTTTCCGCGGGATGTATTGATAAAAAAGATGGGCTTTTTAAAGTGAAACAGGTATTCTTCGCTCACCAATGCCTCGGTTTCTTTGGTAAGCGGTACATGCAGGCTCAAAACATCGCTGTGCTTTACAATCTCCTCCATGCTTACCTCGCGGGCATATTTATCACTAAAGCCGGTTTTATATTTATCATAAGCGATAACGTTTACTTCAAAACCCGATAGTTTTTTTGCAAAGCTTTTCCCCATAAAGCCATAACCGACTATCCCTACTGTTTTCCCCTTCAGTTCATACCCGCGGTTAGCTTCGCGCTGCCAGCTGCCTGCGCGTATCTGTTTGTCGGCAGCGTTGAAATTATTCATCAGCGAAAGCAGCAAGCCAACGGCATGTTCGCCAACAGCATCCATATTGCCCTCGGGCGCATTAATAAGGGTAATGTTTTTTTCGGCGGCATAAGCTTCGTTGATGTTATCCATCCCGGCGCCTGCACGGCAAACAAAATGCAGGTTAACGGCGGTATCGATAACCTTCTTGTCGACATTGAATTTGGAACGTATAACCAGGCCTGCGTAATCACCTATAACCTGCATGGCTTCGCTGGCGGTAATTTTAGGCTGATAATCGCATTGATAGCCCTTTGCTTCGGCCATTTGAATAAATATAGGGTGTATGTCGTCGACGATTAAGATATTATTTTTCATTCTGATGCAAACATATTCATCTACAGCAAAAAACGTATTGATTAGATGTAATAAATTGAATTTTATTATGCTCAACCACTTTAAAATCAAACTCTATTGAATAAATTTAAGCATAATTTCACCCAATATGACTTCCCGTTTTTTTGCCTGTTTTTTGACGTTATTGATTGTTTCCGTTAAAGGATTTGCGCAGAAGGATGATTTAACGATAGCGTTAGATAAAGACAGCAAAAAAGATACAAAAACCTTCAATATAAAGGCTTTAAACGGAGGTTATCAAAAATTGAAAATAGCGCCTGATTACAGCGGACATTCCTTAACAATAAGTATTCCGGGCGACGAAATGGAAATAATACCTTATTGGGGATGCTCTCCCGAAATATCTATTTTAAATAACAACTTTATAGCTATAAAATATTGTGTAAGGGGTGGTTCGGGCTTTGGATTAGGCGATATACTAATTGTGTGCGTAGATAACAAAAAGATTCGAAAAGCTTTTTTTGCTTTAAACTATACAAATTCGGAAGGTGTGGAATTTACCGGAGATTACAAAATCAACATTATCTTTAAAGGAAATAGCAAAAAGAACTTTCAATTAATTGCAACCGTCAACAACAAGGTAAGCTCTACAGCCTCACCAGAAAGAAGCTATAATTATCATGAACGCACCGTATTGCATTTTGACGAAAAACTAAAAGTTTTTTACAGTATAAAAAAACAGTTCTACGGTTCATTTACGGTGGGAGATAATAAAAAGCCCTTTACACTCGACGGATATTTTCCTGTAGTGATGTTGGGCACGGAGCAATACTATTTTATTAATAGCGACTGGTACAAAATAGAGGACGGGCGTCATCTTGATAAATTTGAATAGATACAGGACTATCAAGCAAGTAATTTTTAAAACAGTAACATTAATCGTGATGTTGTGATATTTATGAAGGCTCACCTTCCAAACATTCAATCAAAAATGAAATTAAAAAAGTTACGCTCCGGCATGAAAATACAGGCCAGCCGGCTTTCGGAGCAGGGTTTCAGGCAAATATTCGACCGCATTAACCAGCTCAGCATAAAAAATGGAGTAGATAAACTTGGTCTTGATAAATTTATCGAACAATGTGCATACCTGGCAGCAGGTTCGGGAGTAATATCCGGAACGGGCGGAATGATTACGATGATAGTGGGCGTTCCGCTCGACTTTGTAAACCTCATCACCCAGCAGTTTAGGGTAACCATGGCTGTTATGTATGCGGCGCGCGGCCATTACCAGGTAAGCTTTGAAGAGTTTATGCATTTTATAGCCACCTCGCTAAAAGTTGAGGCCGGCGTAACACTCACCAAAAGCATGCTGGAGCGGGTAGCCGAAAAGCTGCTGCTGATATTAGGTACCCGTACTGCCGAACGACTTATCCCAATAGTTGGCGCAGCCATAGGCGGAGCAGCCAATTATATGTTTATTAAGCGCATGGCAAAATCGGTTAAGGAAATGGAGAATTTTATTGAGCCCGTTGTGGTGGAGATATTGTAGCGTGAGTCCACTTATTTACTACCCGGGCATTAGCTGCCTTGTATTTCACTGCCTTATTGTAAGGAATTAACCATTCCCGGTCTATTTCAAGCGCTTGTGTAGCGTGCGGTAAAACACCGGCTGTTGTAAAAGTTATTCCCTTAGCCGTAAACACAAAATTTTTAAGCAGCTCATTCATGGCAAGGCTATTTACCGATTGCTTTTGTTCATCGTAAATGCTGTTATAATCATCCTGGCTTTCACCGGCAGGCGCAGGATTAGCCTTGCGGTCGCTGGCTATCCGTTGTAGTAGTAAGACCTTGTAACTATTGTAAATCCATTTTAAACCGGCCGGGTTAATTTCATTGCCAATAGCATAAGGCTTGCCTGTATGCACATTCAACGTAAGCCACTGCCACGAGGAACTAGGGTAAGCTCCCATCCCTTCGGTAAATATTTTTATCGATAAAAAATCCTTGCTTTCGAAAGTCACTTCATAACTCAGGCCGGTAATACCACAGCTGCACTCCGCATAATTCTTCTTAACCGCGGCTTCACCATCGGCGTCGGCAATGTTTCTGAATGACAGGGCTTTTTTTAGTTCGGGATAATTGCCAGATGGCACAGGCAGGGATAGCGTATCAACATGGTCTTCCAATAATGAACTATCGTTGTGCTTATACGTAAGCAACACTACACGCGTGTGTATGATGCTTTTTTTTGCTGCCGCCGAATTTTGTGCACGAGCCTGCCCAAATGCTGAAAACAATAGGAAAACAGCACTTATCGCGGTTTTTAAATAGTTCATCGACTGGCAGCTACCTGGTTTGTTAATTTTACAAAATCTTCAACACTCAGTCGTTCAGCGCGCAAGTCAAGCATCGGCTCATCGGCCATTTTTTCTTTATTTATTAATGATGATATGGCATTACGCAACGTTTTACGTCGCTGGTTAAACCCGGCCTTCACCACCTGCCAAAAAAGCTTTTCGTCGCAATTAAGTGCTTTAGTTTCATTCCGCGTAAGCCTGATAACTGCTGACAGCACCTTAGGCGGTGGATTAAACACACCAGCCTTTACAGTAAACAGGTATTCAACTTTATAATAGGCCTGCAAAAACACGCTCAATATGCCATACTCCTTGCTGCCGGGCTTTGCATTACAGCGTTCAGCAACTTCTTTCTGAAACATGCCGACCACCTCAACCACCTGCTGCCGGTTATCGAGCACTTTAAATAATATCTGGGAAGATATATTGTAAGGAAAGTTGCCGATAATGCCCATCGGACCGGTAAAATGAGATGGAAAATCCAGCTCCAGGAAATCATCATTAATAAGGCGCTTACCTAATGCAGGGTACTTTTTCTGCAGAAACTCGTACGATTCTGTATCGATATCAATCAGGGAAACGTTCAGCCCTTCCTTTTGCAATAAAAAGTCTGACAAGATGCCCATTCCGGGGCCAACCTCAAGCACCTGGTTATAGTCCAGGGCAGGCCGCAGGCTGTCCACAATTTTAGCAGCTATATTTTTATCAGTAAGAAAATGCTGCCCTAAATGTTTTTTTGCCCTTACCAATGTCATTATTACTCAAATATTTGAGCAAATTACGGCATATTTGTGCTTTAATGGGTTAAAATCTTTTTATTTGCGCTGGATAGAGCAGAAAGCGAAAAGCTAAAAGCAGAAAGCCAGGAATAAACCAAAAGCATTAGCCGCCGTAAAAAATCAATGAAATCACCCTAATCGGTGAAATCATCTCAAATCGGTGTAATCAAAAAAAACTATGGGCGAGAAAATAAAATTAGGTATAAGTATAGGCGATGTAAACGGTATCGGGCTGGAAATAATAATCAAGGCACTTGCCGACAGCCGTATTTACGATTATTGTACTCCCATTGTTTACGGCCATACTAAGGTGGCGTCGTTTTATCGCCGTACAACAACTGTTGAAGACCTTAATTTTTTTGTAATTAACAGTGCTGCCGAGACCCGCAAGGAACACCGCAAACCCAATATGATTAACTGCTGGGAAGAGGATGTTAAAATTGAGCCGGGCGTAGCCAACAGCGAAGTTGGCAAATATGCTTTTCAGTCGTTAGAGCGGGCTACTGCCGATTTAGTTGCCGGCCATATTGATGCATTGGTTACTGCCCCTATCAACAAAGACACCATCCAAAGCGAGCAATTTAATTTTCCCGGCCATACCGAATACCTGCAGGAGCGCGGCGGCGCGGCCGATTCACTGATGTTTTTAGTGAGCGATACTTTAAGGGTAGGCGTGGTAACGGGCCATATCCCCCTGGCAAAGGTTGCCGACAGTATTACCATTGCCAAAATTGTTGCCAAGCTAAAGCTGATGGACGCCAGCCTGAGAAACGATTTCTGGGTACGAAAGCCTAGAATTGCCGTGCTGGGCCTTAACCCGCACGCTGGTGATAATGGGCTTATCGGCTCGGAAGAACAAACTATTATAGCACCGGCCATTGAAGAGGCGCGTAACAATAATATACTGGCTTTTGGCCCTTATGCCGCCGATGGCTTTTTTGCGAATGGAACTTACCTGCAGTTTGATGCTGTACTGGCAATGTACCACGACCAAGGCCTGATACCATTTAAACACATCGCCTTTGAATCGGGCGTTAACTTTACTGCCGGTTTAAACTTTGTGCGTACCTCGCCCGACCACGGTACCGCGTACGATATAGCCGGAAAAAACCAGGCGTCAGAAATTTCTTTCCGCGAGGCTATGTTTGCTGCTATGCATATTGTTAAACGCCGCCGCGAAGGCCTCGAGCTAAACGAAAATCCGCTGGCGTTTTCCAAACTGAGCCGCGACAGGGATTAGTTGTCTTCAATTCTTAAATGGATATACAACCCGCTGGCTGCGGGTTTTTTGTTTTACAAATGCCTGTGACAACAAAATTTTCCAATTGATCTAAACTATGCCAAAATCACTTTTTCTAAAAAAAACAAAGGTTAGCATTGTTTCGTACGAAAACTTTCCTATGTTTGTATTATGAATTCAGAACAGGAAAAAAATAGCCGCAAATTCGACCCTACAAAATCGGAGCTGGAGATACTGCAGGTACTTTGGGAGCACGGCCCGTCTACCGTACGCTTTGTAAACGACAGGCTAAATGAGCAAAAGGATGTGAACTACACATCTACCCTAAAGCTGATGCAGATTATGGTTGATAAGGAGATACTGAAACGCGACGAAAGCCAGATGAAACACATATACCACGTAATTGAGGATGAGCAAAAAACTAAGAACCACCTGCTGAATAAGTTTGTAGAGTCGATGTATAAAGGTTCATCAGGCAACCTGGTGATGCAGATTTTGGGTAATAACACGCCCTCGAAAGAGGATTTGCAGGCTATAAAGGAGCTGCTGAATAAGTTAGATAAAAACCAGTAAACCATAAATCAACAGAAAATGGAATTTTCAGCAACAGGCGGAATTTTAGGCGATCAGCTTATAAAAGCATTGGGCAACACATTAATGCATTCGTTATGGCAGGGTGTATTGCTGGCTATCGCCGGCGGATTAATCATAAGCCTTACGCGTAAACAAACCGCCGCCTTACGCTATAACCTGTTGCTGGCAGCCATGCTGCTATTTACCTGCGGCGTTGCCATTACTTTTTTAATGCAGCTACAGCCTGCACGCGGCGCTCAGATAACCTATGTAAACGGTGCAAACCCTGTAGTTAATGCGGCAGCGGGCGGTCAGCCGCAGTTAATAGTTGCACCAAATGGAACCCGGCCGGTTTTAACGAATGTAGTGCTAAGCTATTTTAACCGGTACTGCAATACTATTGTGATGATATGGTTTTTAATCATCTGTATTAAAAGCGTTAAGCTGGCTGCGGGTGTTTACGAAGTTTACCAGCTAAGGCGAATTAAAATAAGTGCGGTAAGCAAATACTGGGAAGATAGGGTGGCGCAGTTATCCGCGCAGCTTAAAGTAAAACAGGTGATAGGTTTGGCGGAGTCGGGCATTGCTAAGGTGCCGATGGTGATTGGCCACTTAAAGCCCCTGATACTTATCCCGGTAGGCTTTATCAACGCGCTTCCGCCGGCTGAAGTTGAAGCGATACTGGCGCACGAGCTGGCCCACATTCGCCGCCGCGACTACCTGGTGAACCTGCTGCAAAGCTTTATGGAGATAGTGTTCTTTTTTAACCCGGCAGTTTTGTGGATCTCGCAATTGTTAAAAGCCGAACGGGAAAACTGCTGCGACGATATTGCGCTCGAACATACCAACAGTAAATACGGCTATATACAGGCACTGTTAAGCTGCCAGGAATACAAGCCTGCACCAGGCCTCGGCATGGCCATGTCCGGGCAAAAAGGCAACCTGCTCGACAGGGTGAAACGAATAGTAAATAATAACAACCAATCATTAAACATTATGGAAAAGACACTGCTTACCATTGGTTTGGTAGCTGCCGGTATATGTACAGTAGCATTTTCGGCAAACAAGGAGATTAAAATCAACCCTAATCATCAAGCTACAGCACAAGGCCAAACCAGGCACATTACAGTAGACCCTAAAGTTGGGTATGTTTTTAAAACGGGCACCAAAACCTACAGCTTTAATAAAACAGACGCGAAAATAAGCGAACTTAAAGTGAACGGGAAAAAGATACCCGATGCGCAGGCTGCCAAATACCGCCCGCAGATTGACGCATTGCTAAAGCAAAATGAGCAAGCCCAAAAGGCTGAAACTGCAAGTGATACCACAAGGGGGAAAACCAAGCTGTACAAACAGGCTGACTTTGACGACGGCACTACAATGAAAGTAATGGCAAGCAAAGACGGTAAAAAACAAACAGCCTACGTTTTTAAAAGGGATGGTGTACTGTACCAGTTTTTTATGAAAGGCACCCATGCTACAGCCGTGTATGTTAACGGCGAAGAAAAGCCGGTGAGCCAATACCAATCTAAAATTGACGACCTGATAGAAGAGTATGATGAAGTTGCGGCAGTTGCCCCTGTTGCCCCGGCAGCACCGGTAATGGCGCTTGGCCCGCTTCAGTCGCCAGCGCCGATGGCAATGGTAGCGCCCGTTACCCCAATGGCGCCGCCGACTCCGTTAAAGCCAATGTCGGCAGCATTCGCGATGGCGAAACCGATACCGCCGATGGCGCCCATGAAACCTATGATTGCTATGACGCCGCTGCCGCCCGTTAAAATGGATACTATGTTTAGGGTAATAACACAGTCGTTAATAAAGCAGGGGGTAATTAAGGATAAAAATGATTATGATATAGATATTACTAACAAATATCTCTCAGTTGACGGCGTTAAACAATCAGAAGAATTGCACAAACAGGTGCTTGATAAGCTAAGAATGAAGCCAGGGGATAAAATTAACTGGCATTACAGCAACCACGAGTAAGAGCCGTGGACTAACAATTGGCCAGGGTTACCGAAAGGCATTGATCATATTATAAAAAGCGGGGGCGTATTTTAAATACGTCCCCGCTTTTTATAATAATTATTTCGTTTTCATGCTATACACGTTGATTTTGGTATAGGGAGATTTAATGAATGGAAATATTTATGCTACATTTAAGCAAACCTATTTTAATGAAAAAGCTCATCCTTTTCCTGCTCACAATAACATGCGCCGTCGAATTATCCAATGCGCAGGATACTGCGAAGAGTAACGCCAGCGGATGGAAAATAATAACTACGCAGGAAGAGCCTGTTAAAAGAGAGGATTGTGCTTTTGTGGAGTGTAACGGGCATTTTTACCTTCTTGGCGGACGGGGCATTAAGCCAGTAGACGTTTTTGACCCCGGGACCAATACCTGGGAGCACAGAAAAAATGCGCCGTTAGAGCTGCACCACTCCCAGGCGGTTGCTTACAAAAATAACATCTATGTTATTGGCGGCATGACAGGGGGATATCCGCACGAAAAGCCGCTGGAAAATATCTACATCTATAATACCGCAAATGATGAATGGCAAAAAGGCCCTGCAATGCCGGCAGGAAGGTTACGGGGTTCTGGCGGAACAGTGATTTATAATGGTAAATTTTACCTGGTATGCGGCATACAGGATGGGCATTTTGATGGCACCGTTACCTGGATGGATGAGTTTGACCCCGAAACCAATGCCTGGCGGACCATGCCGGATGCTCCCCATGCCCGCGACCATTTTAACACCGTAATAATAGGGCATGAGCTTTACTGTGCCGGTGGCCGCCGTACATCAGCTAAAACAAAAGAATTGATGCAGCTTACCGTCTCCGAGGTGGATGTTTTCGATTTCAAAAACCAGGTTTGGAAAACCCTGCCGGTTTCCGAAAGCCTGCCGACGCCACGGGCCGGGTGTACCGCATTAAACTGGAAGCAGAAGCTGGTTGTGATCGGCGGCGAGAGCATTACCCAAATCGAATCGCACCACGAGGTTGAGGCATTCGATTTAAAAAAAGGAAAATGGACAAAGCTGCCAGGTCTTATAACCGGCCGGCATGATACCGGCGCGTTATGCTACAAAAATAAAATCTACATAGTTGCCGGCGCCGCCAACCGGGGCGGGGGGCCGGATCAAAGTTCAATCGAAGTGCTTAATCCATAAAAAAGGCCGGCAACCTTACGGTATACCGGCCAGAGTTGATTGATTGATAGATTTTTATACCAGGTTGCCCTTAATGTATGTAATACTCTTGGTAATGCTGTCGTAAGGGCTGCCGGGGCAAACGTCCTGTTCAACAAAGAAATATTTTAAGCCTGCTTTTTTAGCATGAGTGAATATCTTTTTAAAATCGATTACGCCGTTGCCAACTTCGGTAAACATTTGTTTTGGCGTATTGTCCATATCCTTAACGTGCCATAAAGGGAAGCGGCCCGGGTGCTCGTTTATTAAAGCGATAGGGTCCTGCTTGGCTTTGGTAACCCAGTAAAGGTCCATTTCCATTTTTACCAGGTCTTTATCGGTAGCCGCCAGCAGGGTTTCGTACGGGTATTTGCCGTCTTCCTGTATAAACTCGAAATCGTGGTTATGGTAACAAAGCTGGATGCCAGCTTTTTTGCAGATCTCGCCGCCTTTATTTAAGTCGTCGCCAATTTTTTTGTAATGGTCTAACTTGCCACGCTCAACAGGCGACAGCCAGGCGCACACCATATATTTAATACCGATGGCGGCGGCATCATCAACAGCTTTTTGCCAATCGTTTAAAATAGTACCCTTCATGTCTTTGCTGTCCTCGCCCAGGCGGTAGTGGCTGCTTGGCATTATAAGGCCGTTGTCTTTCAAAACTTTGGAGAAGGCGGCACCATCCATGCCGTAAAACTTCTCGCTGCCGGTGTAAGTAGCGCCCTCAACAGAGGTGTAGCCTATCTGGGCAACCTTGGCCAAAGCGGCAACCGGGTCGGCGCCCATAGCATCGCGAACCGTGTATAGTTGCAGGCCGATATACTTTTTGTCGTACGCAAATAATTTAGGGGCCACTAATAGTCCGGCCGAAAGCACAGCCGAAGTTCTAAGAAAATCTCTCCTGGTACTCATTGGTTTTAAAATTGGTGATGGTAAATATAGTGTATTATCTACACATTCGAAAAGAAATTAGAGATTAGTGATCGGAGATTAGAGATCAGGATTTGCGAAAAGGTTTAACGGTTACTATCACTAACTATACACGCAAACAAGTACTATAATTTTGCATTATCGTGTACCCCAACTACGCGTTTCCGTAACTAATCTCGGGTCTCTGACCTCTAATCTCTATTTATTTACACGCTAACAACAATCTTTTATAAAAATATACGATTAACTCTATAGTTTTACCCCGTAATTCAGAAAATTATAAAACCAAAGCTATATCGGTCAGTACTAATGACCGATGATTGATAACCAATGACCAACAACGATTTCCTCCGGCAAATTTTTGATAAGCACCGGCTTACCGAGCCTGTGGCGTCAAACGACGAGATTGCAGGGTGGGCTTTGCAGGTAATACGCCTGCTTTTTCCTGAACAATCGCGGCAGGAGTTTACTGCGATTGAAGAACTGCAGCAAGCCTTTAAACTACTGGAGGCCGAGCTATGCCATATTATGAAGGCCACCAAAGCCTGCGAAGGCTGTAACAACAAGGTATCGGCAAAGGCGGTATTCGACGAATTACCTGAATTATACAGAACACTAACAACCGATATCCAGGCCATTTTTGAGGGAGACCCTGCCGCCCGAACGGAGTTTGAAGTGATACGGACTTATCCGGGCTTTTTTGCTATCTCGTTTTACCGGCTGGCGCATTGTTTATATAAGCAGGATGTCCCTTTGCTGCCGAGGATACTTACAGAATATGCGCATTCAAAAACCGGTATAGATATTCACCCTGCTGCGCAGATAGATGAATATTTTCACATCGACCATGGTACAGGTATCGTTATCGGCGAAAGTTGTGTTATAGGCAAGCACGTAAAGCTTTACCAGGGTGTTACGCTCGGCGCATTAAGCGTGGCTAAAAATATGGCCTTTACCAAACGACATCCAACGGTTGAGGACCATGTGGTGATTTACTCGGGCGCTACAATACTGGGCGGCGAAACGGTTATCGGGCACAATAGTACCATTGGTGGCAATGTGTGGCTGACGAGGAGTGTTAAGCCAAATTCGACGGTTTATCATAAGCCGGCACTCATCGTACTCAATAAACACAAAGATTAACATTATGGCAGGCATAATTGATTTGATTGGCAATACGCCGATGGCGGAGTTAAAGAAAGTTAACCCTAACCCCAACGTGCGGATTTTTGCCAAGCTGGAGGGTAACAACCCGGGCGGCAGTGTGAAGGATAGGGCGGCCTTAAATATGATCCGCAGCGCCATTGAGCGAGGCGATATAAAAAAAGGAACCAGGCTGGTAGAAGCAACCAGCGGCAATACCGGTATAGCGCTGGCCATGATTGCCTGCCTTTACGGCCTCGAAATTGAGCTGGTGATGCCATCTAACTCTACCCGCGAACGTACGCTTACCATGGAGGCATTCGGCGCTAAAGTTACCTTGCTCGAGGGTATCGAGAAGTGCCGCGATTATGCTGAAGAAAAAGGCGCAACGGGCGAATACTTTTTGCTAAACCAATTTGCCAACCCCGATAATTATATGGCCCACTATAAAACTACCGGCCCCGAAATATGGCGCGATACCGATGGCCAGGTAACTCATTTTGTAAGCGCCATGGGCACTACGGGTACTATTATGGGTAATTCCAGGTATTTTAAGGAGAAAAATCCGGGCATACAGATTGTTGGCTGCCAGCCTACCGAAGGCTCGTCTATCCCCGGCATACGCCGCTGGCCGGTGGAGTATCTGCCCAAAATATTTGAGCCGGAGCGGGTTGACAGGGTGTTGGATATCTCTGAAGCTGAATCTATACAAATGGCCCGCAGACTGGCTAAAGAAGAAGGCATTTTTGCCGGCATGAGCAGCGGCGGCGCGGCAGCGGCGGCTGTGAAGGTTGCACAGGAATTGAAGGAAGGCACCATTGTATTTATCTGCTGCGACCGGGGCGACAGGTACTTGAGCAGTGAGTTGTTTGGGTAATTAAAACCTTGCATGACGACGCAGGGCGATGCCCTGCGCTGACGGATCGGCACCCTTTCAGGGCTTTAGTACGATCAAAAGAGATATATTTTCTTATTCCCTCGCCCTGACGGGGCATAATAGGTTAGCGATGGGCATCGCCCTTCGCTAAACGTGCAATATCAATTATCCGAAATAGCTTTTGACCACATTTTCCTAAATTGCCGCCCAATCTATCCGCCATGAAAAAAATCATTATTGCTACTTTCTGCTTGTCAATACTACTTTGCACTGCAAAAGCACAGCTGCCCGATTATAAAATCCGCATCAATTACCTGTATGCAGGCATCAACAACAAGCTAAGCGATAAAAAGGCCGGCCTTTACTATGAAACCACCGACAGCGCCAAAAATGAAAATCCGCACAGCTGGCTATGGCCCCTTTGCGCGCTGATACAAGCAACCAACGAAATGGATGCCCTGCAGCATGGAGAAAACAATATGCAGCCTGTAGCAAAGGCGATCGATCAATACTATTCCGATGCTCCGCCGCGCCCGGGCTACCAGGACTATGTACTTAAAGAGCGCCATAGCTCCCGCTTTTATGACGATAACCAATGGGTGGCTATCGCCTATTTGGATGCTTACGAGCGTACCCACAATAAAAAATACCTCGATGATGCAAAAGTAATTTACCACTTTATGCTTGGCGGACTGGATACCGCAGCCGGTGGCGGCCTTTACTGGAAGGAGGGAGATAAAACCACCAAAAATACCTGCTCAAACGGACCAGGAATTTTAGTAGCGCTGCATTTATATAAACTTACAAAACAGCGGGATTATTTAAACACCGCCCTTGCCCTGTATAAATGGACAAACGCACACCTGCAGGCGCCCGCCGGTATTTACTACGACAACATTAAAATACCATTGCTTAAAATTGCCACGGCGTTTTATACCTATAACACAGGTACTATGCTGCAGGCTAATGCGCAGCTATACCTGCTTACGCATGATAAAAAGTACCTGGCCGAAGCACAGCGCGTAGCAGCAGCCGGAAAAGCGCATTTTTTTAAAGATGGCCGGCTTCCAACCAATTACTGGTTTAATGCAGTTATGCTGCGCGGCTATATCGACCTTTACAAAATTGATAAAAATGATGGCTGGCTGGATTTCTTTAAAACAGACGCTGATAATGCCTGGCAACAGGAGCGTGACGCAAACAATATGTTAGGCCCCAAACCTGCCAAAACCCTTATAGACCAGGCCGCAATGATTGAAATATACGCCCGGCTGCTGCAGATAAAAAGGCAGTAAAACAACGAACCGGGAAGATCCGCTATGCGCAATGAACTATAGTGGATCCCCCGAATTTCTCCCGGGGGATGGCTTTTTATAGGGTATTAGCAGGACCATAATAAATTACAAAGATTTTATTGCGCCTCAGGTCTTAAACAAGCCGTGCGCATTTTGCCGGGGAAAAGGATAAGGCCTGACGGCACGACTGCGCTATTTCACACCGGCATCCCGCAACACTTCTTTGTTAAGGCGGGTGTATTCAACATCCTTGCTGTCTTCGGCCAGTTTAAGGCCTGCTTTGGCTGTTGCTATTGCGGCTTCCTTATTCCCGGTTTTAAGCTGTAGCCTTGCCAGCCAGTACTTCATGTTATCGGCATCGGGATTTGCTTTTTCGGCCTCCTGCATCCAGCCCAGCGCCTGCTCCAGGTTACGATTGTGGTTATAGCACCAAATGGCTGACATGTAATACGGTTTTTTCCCGCCTTTCATTGCCTCAAGGATATTCGCCAAAATTCTGTCATCAGGGTTATTGGTTAGGTTGAACGACACGCCGGTATTCTCCCACAATATCTGGAAGCTGCACTTTTCCTGCGTTACATCAGCAAATTGAAGCGTGAGCGTTTCAACCTTGTTGGCCAGCTTGAATGGCTTTACCTTGAAGCGGAACAGATCGTCTTTTTCATCATAGGCGTATGCGCCCCACTGGGCTGCTTTTTTATTAAAAATAATGGTCCACTCGTCCGTGCCGGGGATGGTGAAAAGGGCGTACGCGCCCGGCGCCAGGGTGTTCCCTTCCACCTGTACGGTATCGGTTAATTTAATAACGGTAGCGTTGTTTGCGCCGGTACGCCAAACAGCTCCATAAGGCTCCATGCCGCCGAATATTTTGCGCCCCCTGGTGTTGGGGCGGTAATAGCTTACCGATATGGTCCCGAGGCCAAAATCCTGCTCGATACGCTGGCCGGTGCTCGAGGCCGGTATCTTCATTTTTATTTCTTGAGCGTTTACCGAGGCCGACAGGGTTAACAGGCCGATGGCCATAAAAAGTATTTTCTTCATTTTTGCAGCAGCTTCTTTCGAAGGCTAAAGATAAATGCTTATCCCGCCTTAGTGATACCCCCGCAAGGGGTAAAAGTCGAAATTCCGGACGCCGCGCATCTTCAGGCAAGTGTACCCAACCGGCAAAACGAGTGTTATTCGGTTTATTTTATACCTTTCTCCAGCTTGGCGTTCTGTCCGGCCAGTATCTTCCACGCGCCATTGCGTTTAACGAGGACAACCATGCGGCGAAACTCAAATGTTTGGCCGGGGTAGCGTTCGTCGCCACTCAGCCCCGTGCGGATATGGGCAATGGCAATATCCGGCTTGGTGTAGGTAATATCTTCAATAGCGCGGGTATAATATTGCGTCGATTTAAAATAGGTGGTATGCACCTGGCGGTAATGAAATTCAATATCGTCCCGGCCTTTATAATAGGCGCCAAACCAGTTAACCCAGGTAGCATCAACGGTGTAATTATCGGCAAGCCCTTTGGGGTCGTGCCGGTTCCAGGCATCTTCGTAGTTTTTAACCAGCAGCCGTATTCCGGCATTTTCTTTGGCGGTATCAACCTGTTGTGCTGTGGCTGTAAAGGCAGCGCTTATGGCAATAAGGGCGCTGATGATAAGTTTTTTCATACCTGCAAGATAAACACTTTCTGAATTGGATAAGGCAATGATTCAGATTACAGCATACCACCGGTTGTTTCGCTATAAATGCAACGGGCGGGGAGGTGTCAGTCTGCACAAGACCAGTAAAATATTTTTTGAGACTGCTGCAATGAGCACTTCTTTTGAATTTTTTACGCAGATTTGTTTTCAAACTAAAACTTAACAACAAACTATGAGCGCAAATTATACAGTTAAATTTTTGCTGGTGATTATGGTCGGCTTAATGTCGTCTTTTCTTTTGAAGGCACAGGATGGCCCACATAGAAACCTGACGCCGTATGCTAAAGCCACGGGGAAAATCGGGGATGCCAGTATTGTTATCGATTATAGCAGTCCGTTTGTAAAGGGGCGCAAAATTTTCGGAGGTCTTTTGCCTTATGGAAAGCTTTGGAGGGCGGGCGCCAATGAAGCGACCATTTTCCAAACCGACAAAGACCTAACTATTGACGGTAAAAAGCTACCTGCAGGCAAGTATAGCTTCTTCGCGACTCCCGGAGAAACCGAATGGACCATTTTCTTTAATTCGGAGACCGGTCAGTATGGCTCTAAAGATGGCGGCGACACCAATATGGATCCTGCTAAAACGGTGATGTCCTTCACCGTTAAACCAAAAAAGCGGTCGGATTTAAAGGAAAAGATGGAATACACTATAACGAATAATGGCTTTTCGCTGCAATGGGAGTATACGAATGTGTTTATAAAGGCGAAATAAAAGACCAGTTAATTTTAGCGTCGATCGGCCAACACCTACAAACAACGGAATATTGAGAGAGTGTGTACGTAAGCGTTCCATTTTCTCTGCAATAACGGAACGGGCGCATTTAATTATGTAAAAGTCGCGTTAAAATAACAAGGCCTCCCGATTGGAAGGCCTTGTTATTTTTAACTCCTTTAGGGTTCAGCTTTATCCCTTTACCCGCTCCACATAGCTTCCGGTAGCGGTATCAACCTTTACCTTATCGCCTATATTTATAAATAACGGAACTTTAATTTCAGCGCCGGTTTCAACAGTAGCGTTTTTCAGCGCGCCGGTTGAGGTATCGCCTTTTACGGCAGGCTCGGTATAAGTAATCTCCAGTTCGGCAGATGAAGGCACCGAACCCATTATAGGCTCCTCGCTCTCAAAAGCAACGATAACATTCATACCTTCCTTCAAAAATTTAACGGCGCTGCCAAATAATATTTTTGGTACGTTGTGCTGGTCATAAGTACTATTGTCCATTATCACCAACTGGTCGCCGTCTTCGTACAAATATTGGTAATCGTTAGTTTCAACACGTGCAATGGTTACGTCCTCATCCGTGCGGAAACGGTATTCAACCAGCTTGCCGGTTTTAACGTTACGCATGCGGGCCTGGTAAAAAGCGCGCAGGTTACCCGGCGTGCGGTGTAAAAATTCTTCTACCTGTAACAATTCACCGTTAAAGCGCAGTATGTTACCATTTTTAATTTCGGATGCTTTTGACATAACATTATAATTGAGGCGCAAACTTAGGGAGATAAAGGGAAAGAAACAAGTGTAGAGATTAGCGGATAGTTGATTAGAGATTAGGAAACTACACGCACAAGGCATCGGCAATTTGTGCTGGCATAAAACGTGCTAAAATTCTGGCTCCGTTAGGAGCCCAATATCGGTAGATAAATATTAAACCACGCAAGCGCTCCGTAGGTGCGTAACACCGCATGCAGGTTACGCACCTATGGAGCGCTGAATCTAATTTGTGTTTGTTATACCAATATTTGCCCCCGGTGGGGAGCGTCTATTTACGCTGCGACATCATTGCAGCACTACCGGTAAATTATTTCCACATCATCGCTAACCGGGTGGCCGGTGCAGGTGAGCACCCAGCCGGTAGCTAGTTCGGCATCGGTGAGTACCTCGTTGTAGGCCATTTGCACCTTGCCTGTTTTGCACATAGCCGCACAAGTTGAGCAGGAGCCTACACGGCAGCTGTAGGGCACTGGGATATTATTTTGAATAGCTGCCTGCAAAATGGATTGGTTTTCGCCGACGGTTAAATTGTGCGTTTCATTTTTATATTGAATGATGATGTTTCGCGGTGGGTAATTAACCATGTTTTCACTTACCGGGACGGTATCTAATACAAAATTCTCCTTACGGATTTGATTGGCATCAAAACCCATATAAAGCAGTGTGAGCCTTATCATCCGCATGTACGTGAACGGGCCGCAGATGTAAAATTCCGCGTTAGTCGGGTTATATTTTAGTTCCTCCTTTACCAGTTTTTCTACTGCCTGGTTGTTTAGACGATTGGCTTCGCTGCTGAGTTGGTGGATAATTTTAAATCTTTCAGGATGTGGTTCTGACAGTTGCTCCAGCTCATTTTTAAAGAGGATAGATTGCTGGTTGATGTTGCTATAGATAAGCACCAACCGGCTGCTCCGCGGTTGGTTTAGGGCGTATTTTAGTTGAGAAAAGATAGGGACGATACCACTTCCTGCTGCAAAAAGCAGGATGTCTTTTTCGCCCGATGTGTCGGCTAACGTAAATCTACCGGCAGGTTCAACTGCAGTCAAAACATCGCCCACGGCTACCTTTGTCAGCATAAAACGGGATATCTCGCCGTTGGTTATTCTTTTTATGGTGATGGATAAAAGTTCCTCGCCGGGCGATGAGCTTAACGAATAAGAGCGCCTGATTTCTTCTGCGTGGTGATTAAAAACCAGCGTAATAAATTGCCCCGCTTTATACACTATTTTTTGCCCGGATATCTCCCTTAAAAAGAAAGTCGCGGTATCGGGCAGCTCCCATTTTATGGCTTCAACTTTTAACTGAAGCATAATATTTATGGCCGAACTATAATTTTACCAAACTGGTTCGATTGCTCCATCCGGGCTACTGCTTCTGCACCCGAAGAAAGCGGGTAGGCTTCATCAATCACCGGCGTTATTTTGTGCTCGTTTACAAAATCGAGCATCGCCTTAAAATCAGCGGGACTACCCATCATCGTACCAATAATTTGCAGTTGCCGCCAGAATAGTTTGCGGCCATTAAGTGCCGGGATATTCCCGGCCGTGCCACCGAAGATAACGATCCGGCCGCCGGGTTTACAAATGTCCGGAAGTTTGGCAAAACCGTCTCCCAGGGCACTGTCAAGTATTACATCAAAACCGCCGGAAAGCTCCTGTAATTGTTCGGCCC
>JAZJZL010000241.1:34170-38802 GCA_040389845.1 Bacteroidota bacterium | reverse complement strand
CATAGGACCTGCCGCTTTGTAGCTATAAAACAAAAGTGTTTTTGTGCTTCGTAGAGGTTACCTTACGTCGATATACGGCGCGTTCCAAATGCGGATTGATTACCTGTCCAACGGTTGGGTAACCTCTACGAGGCAATATTCTTGTTCAATATGTTTTCTACAAAGCGGTAGGCCCTATGGGCCATCGATTTTACTTATCCTCAAAACCTGGGGATACTTCTTAATCCACTGGAAACTGTTTAGAGTTGGGCTATGAATCTTATAATCCTGTTTTGTAAGCCATCGGCGATATGCCGGTGAATTTTTTGAATTGGTTGCAGAAATGTGCCACATCATAAAAGCCAAGGTCGATGGCTATGGCAAGGAGGTCGGCGCCCTCGGCCAGTAATAACTTGCTTTTTTCGATGCGTTTAAGGTTGAAGTAATTATTGGGCGATAGGCCGGTTTGCGATTTGAATATGCGGAGGAATTTAAATTTATCGATACCGAATTGTTTGGCGGCTTCGGTGAGCGAAAATTTCAGGTGCTCTTCGGCGAGGTATTCTTCAAATAACTGGTAACCGGCATCTTCTTCATCAAGATTATCCGCGCCATAATTGGTAGATAACAAGTGCAGCGTTTCGCCGAATTTTTGTTCGTAGTTCGCTCCATCCCCGCCTGCCTTGATGCATTGTGCGAGCGTGTTTAGCCGGTTGAACAACGCATTATCATCAATTACCCTTTCATTAAATATAATATCCTTCCTGCCATCGGCATGATTCATAAAATCCGGCGACAGGTAAAATGTAAAAAAGGAAACGCTGTTACCGTTTTCAAAAGGATTGGCATGTATTTCGAGCGGGTTGGTTATTAATATGCTGCCGGGAGCGGCGCTAACATCCTTATCTTTTAGCCTGCTTTGAAACACACCGTCGTAAACCAGGGTAATGTTAAATGTAGGATGAAAATGCGCCGGAAACGATATCTTGTAGTTGGTGGCATCCAAGGCTTCCAGGCCATCAAATAAAGGTGTTTTATAGAATTTGGAGCCGGTGGGTTTCAATGGGGATTTGCAAATCGATAAACCATTTTTCACTACATCTTGCGAATATAAACATCGTGATTAATAATTCACAGAATCTCTACGTTGATTCTAATAGGGGTTTATTATCACACATTCACCGCCAGCAAAATCAAATGCATCACCATATGCGTTAAAACCGCTGCTTCAAATCCTTTTCTCACAAATAAATAACCGGTAACCACCGCAGCGCCAAAATTTACAGCGGCCAAATAAATCTCCATTGCCGGACTGAATGCTGAATTGAGATGAAACAATGCCACAAAGAAAAGCCCGCTGATGATTATGGATATCCAGTTATTTTTTATCAGCAAAATTAAGCCTGACAAAAGGAATAAATGCGAAACCGTTTCCGTAACCAGCGGCGCCCATATTGCCGTATCTATGCGCACAAGCAATGAGCCACGGTTTACCGGAGGATGCATAAAGTAATTACCTGCCAAAGCCAATCCGGCAACCAATATTCCAGTAAAAGCCGAGATGCCGACGATGCTTTTAATGTCATTATTATTGACATTTTCGCCAAGCTCCCAGTTTCTTAATATAGGCATAGGTATACCTAGTTTGTCCGTAAATACGAGGCCACCCCATCCTGTTAAGGCAATAACCACTAATGATCCAAGGGTAAAAATGGCGGTAGTTCTAAAAATCAAAGCACCTTTTATGGTATCATCCCCGGCGACAATAAATGGTACAAATAAAATAGAACCGATAAGCGTAAGCAGCAATAGCAGTAAAAGCCTCTTTTTGATTTTCATGATGGGGGATAAGTCGTGTCGCTAATTTACAACTTAAATTTAGCCGCCAGCATTTCTTTAATTTTTTCCCGATTCAGCTTTGATACCGGGACTTTCGTGCCATCGTTCAGCAACAGGCTGCCACCATCTTCACGCAGCCAGCTTTTTATAAAGGCAGCATTAACCAAATGCGACTGATGCGTGCGCAAAAAGTTATGGTTACCCAGCATAGCGGCGTATTCTTTCAGAGTTTTTGAAACCAGTATTTGCTCGCCGCTATTCAATATAAACCGCGTATAGGTATTGTCTGCTTCGCAGCGGACAATGTCGGCTACCTCTACATAGCGGGTTTCGTTAAATAGCGGCAAGGCTATACGCGGACTCGCCTGGGTATCGCCCTTTAAGTATTCTAGCAGGTATCCCAGGCGCTCGTTTTTTTGTTTTAGCTGAATGGCTTTGCGGGCCTTTTCGACCGCGGTCACCAGCTCGTCAACATCTATCGGTTTTAAAAGATAATCGAGCGCTGCAAATTTTACAGCTTGTATGCCATATTGGTTATAGGCGGTTACAAAAATTATCTCAAAGCTTATTTCGCCCAATTGTTTCAGCAAGTCGAAGCCGGATTGATTATGTAATTGAATATCCAAAAATATCAATTGCGGCCGGCCGGCTTGTATAGCTTTCAGCCCCGTTTCTACGTCGTCTGCTGATGCACATATTTCCACATCGGGCGCATAGGTATGTAATAGCTGCTGTAAGTTTTCGCGGTTGGATGCTTCGTCGTCAACAATAAGTGCCCTCATGTTTATAGCCAGTTTTTCAATTCGATGGTTACGGTTGTGCCGTTTACGCCGGTGTCTGTTTTTAGCAAGATAACGGTATTTTTATAGATGCGGTTAAGCAAGGCTATTCTTTCTTCACAGAGTTTAGTACCCAGGCCGGTGGCCTTTGTATCGCCAAACCCTTTCCCGTTGTCGCTGATGGTTATGATTAAATCCGTTTTACTTTTTATAATGGAAGCTTTAATCAGGCCCTTTTCTTTTAAGGTAGACACGCCATGTTTAACAGCATTCTCGGCAAAGGGCTGCAGCAGCATGGCGGGTATTTCTATCTGCTGGTCTATATCGTCGATGTCGATTTGATACTGAAACCCGAAGCGCATTTGTTCCATTTGCAGGTAATCATTCAGCAAATCGGTTTCGTGCTCTATCGACGTAAGCTCTTTATTGCCATCATCCAATACATTCCGGGTAAGGCGGGCAAAGCGGGCCAGGTATTTATTGGCAAGGTCAATTTCATTTTTGTTGATTAAATTTTGAATGCCGGCAAGTGCATTAAACATAAAGTGCGGGTTCAGCTGTGAACGTACCGACTGCAGTTGCAGCGTAGCGATCTGCCGGTTTTGTGCTTCTGCGGCCAGCTTCTTTTTCTGACCGGCCCTGTATTGAACAAACATATATGCGCCGGTAGTCAGCATAATAAAGATGATTAGCAAAAACGTTTTTATGTTGATGCTGTGCGATTGATTTAATGGCGGCAACACAGTAAAGCTGATGCTGGTTGCCAGGTTGTGCAACACGGTTATAGGCTGACCGCCATGCCTATGAATTTTTGGTGTAAAGGTAATTTTATATTTACCGGGCGTCTTCCAAAATTCTTTGTATAATAAAAAATGAGAATTCGTTTCACCAAAATCAGTCGTATCTTTTTGGCCATCTATGTCCCGCATCAGGTAAACACGGTAATTGTATAGCTTGTGGCCGTTATTAATGTCAAAATCGATGTTTTGCAACGAGTCGCCCAGCCTTATTCGAATATCGTTTTTCGATGGCGATTCGATAAAACTCTGCGAAGCAGGAAACGGAACTTCAAACGGCTTGCCATTAAGCATGATCGTGTGCTTAAAAGCTGCGTGCTTCACCTCAGTTAAAGCGCCTCCCACCAAGCCATTATCGAGCTTACGGTAAATAGGGTTGGTATATTGTACCGTTCCATATACATCGGCTGGAACAACCTTGCGCCAGTCCACCAGCATAGCGTCCTGCTGCTTAATGTTTTTTACATTGTAGATTTCCACTTTCAACACCTGGCCTTCGACGTAAGGAAAGCGGCCGAGGTAAGCATATTTAAACCGTTTATCTACAGTGTGCTTGAAAATCGAGGGGGTAGTCCAGGTCACCAGTTCCTGGGTGCCATTTTGTACAACGCGATAGCGGTAATCGGCTGCGTTTTTTTCGGTGACATCAAGGGCAGTAAATTCTACATCACAATTACCATCAATGATTACACTTTTAAAAAAATAGCCATCACCCCAATCTTTGCCTTCATAAATTTCGCTTTTTGTTTTTCCGCTGTTATCGAACCTGATGCCGATGTTCCTGGAGAACGGGAAATCGTAGTAATAATGCTCGTTGACAAGTTGTTTTACCCGCTGTATTTGATGTACTTTGGCTATTTGCTGAGGTGTCGCATGCAGAGTGTCGATCAGTTTATAATGGTCGTAAACTTCTAATTTATCACCTTTTTCCTGTACCATTATCTGGCAGAACGCAGGCATATTTAGCAGCCAAAACAGGATGATAAAACAGGCAGTTATTAATGGGGATTTCACGGAAGTTTTCATTGTTCTTTTGTTTAGTTCCATAAAATTCTTCATCCGGCTAAATATACACAAGCCATAAACAGTAAACAATCGGCGGGAGTTAGCATTCGGACCATTAGCCAGGTAATTTACCGCCGGAAAGTAATAAGGTCAAGAGGTATACGGGTGCAAATCAAATTATCGCTAATTCGCGCTGGGTTAAAACCCAGCGCTATAACATGAATCGAGCCGAT
>JAZJZL010000241.1:30808-34160 GCA_040389845.1 Bacteroidota bacterium | reverse complement strand
GCCGTAGGCTCGGCCGATGTTTTAGCGCCGGGTTGAAACCCGGCGTTAGTGGCCAATGAGGCGACAATTTGATTCGCACCCAAGCATACAGTTATAGCCACATTTAGCTATCTTAGCATATCACCTGTTCTAATCATTGCTTATGAGAAAGCTTTTTATAATTCTTTTGCTGCCATTCGTGACCGGCGCTTGTGGCCAGTCAAAACTTAACGTTGTTTTGAAAAAGCAGCTGGACAGCGTTATGGTTAAAGACCAACTTTACCGCGATACGTTAACCCTGCTGATGGACCCAAATAAAGCCGATTCCATCGCCAAAACATTGTCGCTTACCGTACGACAGGCAAATGGCCGTTACTGGGCAAAGCAAAACCGGCTCGATTCACTCAACCTGGTTTTTATTGAAGGTGTGATTAAAAAATATGGCTACCCTGGCAAAACACTAGTAGATACTCCGGCAAACGAAACTGCCTGGTATGTGCTGCAGCACTCTCCTAAAATTGAACAATATTTCGGTGTGATAAAAAAGGCCGCTGAAAGCGGCGAACTTCCCTTCCGCCTTTACGCCATGATGCTCGACAGGAACCTGATGCAACAAAATAAGGAGCAGGTTTATGGCACACAAGTTAGCTGTGGAATGTTAAAAGCGGACAAGAATGCGTGCTTTGTTTGGCCAATCAAAGATGCGGCAACCGTAAACGAGCGGCGAAAAAAAGCTGGCTTCTCCCAAACCGTCGAAGAAAACGCGCAAAGGCTTGATGTAAAATACAGGGTGGTGACGATGGATGAGATAAAGAAATAAAGGGCTACTTGCCGGTGAAATGTTTTTTTGAGAGGATGGAACTTTGTATGTTTTATATCTGTCCTGGTGACGCAGGGCGATGCCCTGCGCTGACGGATGTATCCCTTTCAGGGAAATTAGATTAAGGAAGAACCTAAAACTTAATACCCCAACGGGGTAACACCCATCGCGAAAACGACAACGAATACAGGGTTACATCGTGTAGTATCTACCCAAAACCCCTCTGTAACGGTTTTGCTATGCTTTCAGCTTTTACCTTTCAGCTTTCGCCTCAAACCCATACCTTTGCCCTGCAAAAAATACAAATACCATGAGTTTCAGAATTGAACACGATACCATGGGCGAGGTACAGGTACCTGCCGACAAATACTGGGGCGCGCAAACCGAGCGTTCGCGTAATAATTTCAAAATTGGCCCGGAAGCATCCATGCCAAAGGAAATCATTGCCGCTTTTGCCTACCTGAAAAAGGCAGCCGCCTATACCAATACCGATTGCGGCGTATTACCTGCCGAAAAACGCGACCAGATTGCGCAGGTTTGCTATGAAATTTTAACAGGCTCGCTTGCCGCTGAATTTCCGCTGGTTATCTGGCAGACCGGCTCGGGCACACAATCGAACATGAACGTGAACGAGGTTGTTGCCAACCGTGCGCACGTTTTGGCCGGTAATAAACTGGGCGAAGGCAAAACCTTTATCCACCCGAATGATGACGTGAACAAATCACAATCGTCAAACGATACCTATCCAACTGCTATGCACATCGCCGCCTATAAAATGGTGATTGATGTTACTATACCGGGCATCGAAAAGCTGCGCGATACGCTGAAGGCAAAATCTGAAGCATTTAAGAGCGTTGTAAAAATAGGTCGTACACACCTGATGGACGCTACTCCGCTTACTTTGGGCCAGGAGTTTTCGGGCTATGTATCACAGTTGGAGCATGGTTTAAAAGCCCTGCGCAACACCCTCGACCATCTTTCTGAACTTGCGCTTGGTGGCACCGCCGTTGGTACCGGTATCAATACTCCAAAAGGTTATGATGTTAAGGTTGCTGAATATATCGCCCAATTTACCGGCCTGCCATTCCGCACTGCCGAGAATAAATTCGAGGCGCTGGCTGCGCATGATGCCATTGTGGAAAGCCACGGTGCGTTGAAACAGATTGCCGTATCATTAATGAAGATTGCCAACGATATCCGCATGCTGGCTTCTGGCCCGCGCTCGGGTATCGGCGAAATACATATTCCGGATAATGAGCCGGGTTCATCTATTATGCCGGGCAAGGTTAACCCAACCCAAAACGAAGCGGTTACCATGGTGGCTGCACAAGTGATGGGTAATGATGTCACCATATCTATAGGCGGAGCAAACGGCCACTATGAGCTGAACGTGTTTAAGCCGGTAATGGCGGCCAACTTTTTGCAGTCGGCGCGCTTAATTGGCGATGCCTGCACATCGTTTAACGACCATTGCGCTGTTGGCATCGAACCAAATTATGAGGGCATCAAAAAGCACCTGGAAAACTCGCTGATGCTGGTTACCGCGCTGAACCCGCATATAGGTTATGAGAATGCTGCCAAAATCGCCAAAAAAGCATTAAAGGAAAACCTGTCGCTGCGTGAAGCGGCGCTGGCTTTGAATTTGCTAACTAACGAGCAGTTTGATCAATGGGTACGCCCTGAAGATATGATTGGAAGCTTGAAATAATACTCGTTTCGCCTCACCCTAAATCCCTCTCCAAAGGAGAGGGACTTCATAAAACAATGCAAAGCACCTTTCGCCTTTCGTCTTTCAGCTTTCACCTCCTAATGGCTTTGGGCTTTTTGCTTTCGGCTTTCACCACCTCCTGCGGCTTTAATCCCAACAAGCAAACAACCGGGCAAAGCTGGATACAGGGGGAATGGCTGCAGGACTCTGTTCCCGCACAAAAAAAACTGCTCGCCTATTCGCTTTACAACCTCAAATTTAGCTGCGATTCCTTTTTTGTGAAGATAGAAACCCATAGCAAGGTAAACACCAGCGGCGATAGCTGTATGGCGGCAGGCCAATGGACGGAGTACTGGAAAGGTACCTACCAACAGCGGCATGACACCTTGCGCATGAAGGGTGAATTTTGCAAGGCCGATAAAAGTGTGAAGGACGAAAAGACCTGCCTGCGCTGGGGCTCTTACGAAGAGTATTTCAAAATCAGCAAAAAGACGGATTCGCTTGTACAATTTACCAGTCTGTCGAACATAATACCGATAACTGCACATCTTATTAAAAGAACATCCTGTGTTCCAAAACCGCTATAATATGAAAACAAAATTTTTGAGAGTTATCGCGCTGGGCTTAGCCCTGTTTTACGTACCGCTGCAAACCATGGCCTGGGGCACGCAGGGTCACCGTATTTGCGGACAAATTGCCGACAGCTACCTAAGCCCCCAGGCACGCAAAGCCATCAAAGAAATTCTGGGCAATGAATCCATAGCAATGGCCAGCAATTGGGCCGATTTTATAAAATCTGATCCCACGTATTCAACGGGTAATGCTATGAGCAACCATTACAAATC
>JAZJZL010000241.1:21196-30798 GCA_040389845.1 Bacteroidota bacterium | reverse complement strand
GTACCTGTACAACTGGCATTTTGTTGATTTTGATAAGGCGTATACCCTGCCCGAAATGCAGCAATACCTGGCAAGCGATAAGAATGTTGATGCGTATACCAAATTGAATTTCCTTATTTCTGAATTAAAAAAGAAAGACGTGAGTAAAGAAAATAAACTGCTTTACCTGCGCATGGTGATCCATATTGTTGAGGATGTACACCAACCCCTGCATACCGGTCATACCGAAGATAAGGGCGGGAATGATATCAAAGTAAAATGGTTCAACAACGATACTAATTTACATTCGGTTTGGGATTCTCAGCTGATAGATTTTCAGCAATTAAGCTTTACTGAGTACGCAACTGCCATTAACCATACTACTGCTGCACAGCGTGCCGAATGGCAGAAAGCGCCGATATCAGAATGGCTTTACGAATCGAACCAACTTGCTGAAAAAATTTATAGTGATCCCATGCTTAAGGCTCCCCTTGGTTACAAATATAATTTCGCCTACCTGGAAACGCTCAACAGCCAAATGCTGAAAGGTGGTGTAAGATTGGCTGGGGTGTTGAATGAAATTTTTAAATAGCAGCCAAAAGCGAAAAGACCAAAGCTAAAAGCAAAAAAGCCTTGGTCTTTCTGCTTTTAGCTTTAAGCTCCAACCAAAATGAAACTCCTCATGGTTTGCCTCGGCAATATTTGCCGCTCACCGTTGGCACATGGTATTATGGAACACCTGGCTAAAGCGCAAGGCCTCGACTGGGAAGTTGATTCTGCCGGCACGGGCAACTGGCATGTGGGCGAAGGGCCCGACCGCCGCTCAACCCGCACCGCACGGGAACATGGTATCGACATTAGCGGCCAGGTATGCCGGTTGTTCAGGGTGAGCGACTTTGATTATTACGACCACATCTTCGTGATGGATAAGAATAACCTGCGCGATATCCTTTCCCTGGCCCGTAACGATGAAGACCGTAAAAAGGTAAAGCTGCTACTCGACGATAAAATAGTACCCGACCCTTATTATGACGACGGCCAATTTGAGCCGGTTTTTCAGATGATTGAAAAGGGATGTAGGGAGATTATAAAAGAGCTGGTTTTGTTCCACAACTAAAGAAGACTCATTTTTTTCCTGTAGAGTTTACTAATAAATGCGTCATCAAATATTCAAAGGGCCATCGGCCAGGTAGATATTGTAGCCACTGGTTTCAACCTGTGGTGAAAACACGAAATACGGTTGAGAACCATAGGTTCGGCCCATGTTTTCGAAGCTGTATACCTAATATGGATCGTGCCGATGGCACTTTTAATTTTGTTGATGAACTTACTTACCCCGGGTTGAAACCCGGGGCTACAATATCTACCGGGCCGATGGCCCTTTTTTGATGTTTGGCGATGTTACTCCTCCGGCATATAAGTCAGCCTCTTTTTAAAATAAGCGTCCCAGCTTAACTGCTGCGCACGGTTTTGCATGTGCTGGGTATCGGCATCGTAATCTAAATTAAGCTGCTTGTATTTGGCGTCGATACGGTCGAAGATGGCCTGGGCAACCGTTTGGTAATCGGAATAGAAAACGTTTTTCCGGAGGGCGCGCAACAATTCCTGCTGTTCCATGTAGGCAATGTTATAATGGCCCTGCTCATGTTTAAGCACCTCGGCCAGCAGCACCGGGGATGTTACGCGCGATTTATCAAGCCACGATTTATAGTTATTGAACGTAAGCCCTATATTAAAATCGAGCAGGTAATAATTTCTTTCCCTGCGGGCCTGGTAGTGAAAGTTTATGGAGCAGTTGGTATACGCCACGGTAAACTGATCGCTGCGGGGTGCGCCTTTAAAATCATCAGCGGTTAGCTGGTGGAATTCCTGGGTTTGCGCTGATGCATGGGCAATCCCATAAAAGCACAATATTCCAAGACAAATCAATCTCACAAATCTTTCTTTCATTAGAGTCAAGAATCAAGAGTCAAGAATCAAGACAAAAAACGTTAAATACCGAGAGTTGTTGCACGTTCAGAAAGCCACAATCTGATGCCCGGCTTTAATCTTGGTTCTTGACTCTTAATCCCCAAAGTTACTTGCTCTTTGACGTAGTAGCCTGCATTTGGTTTAACGCCATCATTTGTTTCATGGTTTGTTGCATGGCATCAGTTGAGCCATCAAGGAATATTACGTTGCCTTTTGAGTTTTCGGCGAAATGTTTGATAGATTCTGTCCACATGGTAAACAGGATAACAGAAGTATCCATATTGGCGTCTTTCATCTCCTTTGCAGCTACAGACATACCTTTGGCCACTTCCTCGCGGAATAAAGCCACACCCTGGCCACGCAGCTGTGATGCCTGGCGTTCGGCTTCGGCAGAAATTTTAATAGCATTACCTTCCGCCTCTGCAGATTTGGTTTTGGTTATCAGTAGGGCCTGGCCTTCATTCTCGGCGGCAGCTTTCAGGTTATTTGAGGCCACTACCTGGCTCATGGATTTCATAATAACGTCGTCGAAAGTGATGTCGTTCAGCTGTAAATCCTGCAGGTGATAGCCCCAGCCTTCAAGAATTACATCCAGCTGTTCCTTAACGTGTTCAACAATATCGCGGCGCAATATCAATACTTCCGATTGCCTTTTGGTAGCCACGAATGCGCGGATGGAACCTTCAACCGTACGGATAAGGGCCTGCATAAGATTACGTTCGTCTACAAACTTAAAGGCTACGTTTTTGATGGTTTCTTCCTGCTGGTCCAACACGGAATACAGCAACATCGCTTTAAAATAAACGTTGGCCTGGTCGAAAGTTACGGCCTGGAACTCCAGCTCGACGGAGCGGTTCTGAATAGATATTTTTGAATAGATGTTTTCGATGAACGGGATTTTGAAGTTTAAACCCGGTGTAAGTATGCGGCGATACTTGCCGAACACTGTAATCACTACGATAGTGCCTTGTTTTACAGACACAAATGAGGAAAACAAAATTACCAGTAAAACGAAAACGACAATCAAAGAAGCGTATTGTGCGGTCATATCGGTTAATATTAGATATTATAAATGTAGAATAAATTATTGGTGTGCTATTTGTTTTTGAAAAAAAGCTATATAAAAGATACACTACCAACCATGAACTTAAAAAGAACCTTCGGGGCCATACTTACCGTATTGGGAATTATCGGCCTTATTTACACCGGTGTTGAAGTTATTAACCACTCCGGGCAAACCACAACACTTATTGTGACTGGCATAATCTCCATCTTATTTTTCTTTACGGGGATAAGTTTGGTGAGAACGACGAAAGATGAGGTGTAGTCGGAACTAAGGAGATTTTAGGGGTTTTGACGGATGCGGGTTGCCGATTTTTGTCGGCCTTAAATCTTATTCTTTAACCTGCGTCTGCAGCGTGCCATCCGCTTTAGCGATTATCCCATCATCACTGATAGATAATCCCGCCTGTGGAAAATCCGTCTCTGTAAGAAATTTAATGCGTTTGGCCGCCTTGTTCAGGGTGTCCAGCTGCAGTCCGTTGTAATGTGTTTGCTGGGCCGAGATAATTTTGCCATTCAAAAATTCGCCTTTTTTGTTGACGTTTACTTTTAATATAGGCGCCAGGCCGCAAACGCCGGCTACACTTACGCTGGTATAGGTGCAGAAATTTCCCAGGCTATAGGCAATCAATCGCCCTTTATAAAGTTCCATGGCGCGGCATACATGGGGGCCATTGCCAAAAACAAGGTCCGCACCGGCATCGATGGCATTGTGGGCAAAGGTATGCACATCTCCGCGCTTCTCGGAAAAAAAGCTTTCCATCTTAAACGGCACGTGCTCAAAATTTGCTCCTTCGCCGCCGCCGTGAAAGGATACGATAACTACATCGCAATGCTGCTTCAGCTCCTGTATCAGCTCGCGTGCGCTGGGGAGGTCGAGGATGGATTCAGTATTGGCGTTTGGTGCGAAAGCGCAAAAGCCGTAGGTAACGCCGTTGATTTTAAATACGGCCGAAGGGTTGGTAACCTGCCCGCCATAGGCGATGCCTGTTTTATCCAATACCCTCATGGTATTCACGCGGCCGGTATCGCCAAAATCACCGATATGATTGTTCGCCAAACTGACCACCTTGAAACCGGCCTCTTTTATAATCGCCGCATATTTTTCGGGGCTTCGAAACAGATAGCCCTTGCTGCGCAGGTGCAGCTTGTAATGCGCCGGCTCACCTTTGTCTAACATGGTACCTTCCAGGTTGCCGAAAGTAACATCGGCGCTTTGCAGGTGTTCGATTACATTTTTGAAGCTTCCTTTGGCACTATCAGGTGGCAGGGTGCGGTTATCGGGGTAGGAGGTGCCCAGCATGATATCGCCTACTGCTGCAATACAAAATGAATCGCGTTGTATGGTGTCGTGTTTAACAACAGGGGCAGGAGCTTTCTTAACGGGAGCGGGTTTTGCCTTGGCCTGGTAACTGTCGGCAGGGGTATTTTGCAATTGGCTGCACGATGAAAATAGCAATGCCATTGCTGTAAAAATTAACAGGCACGTTTTTATCAAATCCACTTTTCTTTTCTGCGCGCTCTTCAACTGATGATGGGGCCATTACATCGGTGCGAAGATAGGGAATTTATTGGGATGAGAAATTGGATTGGAGGATGTGTTTGCACAGGCCTGCGACCTGTGCTGGAATGTGTCGGTCAGTTGGACCCTGGGGAAGATCGTAGTTCGTTTATCTTATAACAGCTACATATCCCGATAACGGTTTAAGACCGTTTTCGAGATTAATTACATAATAATAAGTGCCCACAGGTGAGGGCAGCCCTTTATAACGACCGTCCCATGCGCTGCCATAGCCTATCGACGTAAAAACTTTCTGACCCCACCGGTCATAAATATTAACTACGCAGTTTGGGTAGTAGTTAAGATTGGCGATGTTCCAGGTATCATTTACGCCATCCCCGTTAGGTGTAAAAGTGTTTGGGATTATTACTTCCACTGCCTTTGGAATAATGGTAAGCGTGCCATCAACCGGCGTTATTGTATAATTAGGGGATGCCGCGCCGTTTACCATTATCGGGTATAAGCCAACCGGCGAATCTGTAACCGCTGTGGTAGCTAATACAGCAGACGAGGTTAGCTGTGCCTGCGTTTCGGCATTTACAAAACCATGATAGCTGGCAGTAAGAATCGGGTTTACTGCGCCGATTATTTTTGTTTTATCATCAGCTTTGATTGTCAGCGGGGCCGGGAATACGGTACTGAGCGGCATAGCAATAGTCGCATCCCGGGCACCCTGGCTGCTTGTTACTATGTTATCGGCGTAATTTCCGACCGGTGTTTTTGCAGCTAACCTGATGTAGACATTTGTGGCTGTAATGTTACCGTTGCTGCCAACTAAAACTGTGCCTGTAAAATTTATATTGTCGATACTTACTTCAAAACCGTTGGGGGGTGTGACTAAAATACCGGCCTTAAGATTAATGCCGGACACGCTAAATGTTTCTGATGCTGACGGTGTGCCATAAATGGTGGTGAGCGGTGTTAAAGTACCTGCGGCCGTAATGCCCGGAGTGCCGGTGGGGTTAACCGTGATTGTAAATGTTACGGGATCGCCACTGCAATTCGAGTTTTGTGAAGATGGAGTTACTGTAATGGTCGCAATTATAGCGTTGCTTCCGGTGTTTATTGCCGTAAACGGCGCTATGTCGCCAAGGCCGTTTGCAGCTAAACCAATCCCCGGGGTGTCATTTATCCATGTGAATGTATCGCCGGTGCCGGTAAAATTGACAGCTTGTGTTATATCGCCATTTGTTAAGGTTTGAGTGGTAACAATGTTTACTAATGGCAACGCGTTTACTGTACCTGATACTGCAACATTTTTATCTGTTGCCCCTGTGGAGCTCACTACCACATTGCCGGTTATTGCGCCCGCGCCGGCGCTTGCAGCAGAACGTACGAAAACCGTGACCGGACTTAATATGCCGGCTGCCTGGGTGAGCGTTACGCTGCCGCCATAACCGCCCGCGGCAGCAAGCGATACTTCAAACCCTGTAGACGCCGTAGCGACAACGTTTGCCGTTAAGTTTTTGCCGGATACGCTAAACTGCTGAACATCCGGACTTGCAGATGCTGTGCCTGCACAAGCTGAAATGGTTCCCGAAAGCTGTGTTACTGTTATTGTTGGCGGTTCGGTGTTTACCGTAATGGTAAACTTAATGGGCGGCCCACTGCAGGTGACCGTGGACTTAATAAAATTCCCTAAAGCATGAGGTGCCGGGCCGGTGGGAACGGTAGCGATTACCTGGTTGTTTGCCGTATTGATCAGCGTCATGTTACCTGAACCGGCATTGGCAACGTATACGGTTTTACCATCGGGGCTTACTGATACCCCTTCCGGCGAGTCGCCGACTGTTACCGTAGTAATTAAAGTACCGCCTACAGCGTCAATAACCGAAACCGTGTTTGTAAATTCATTTGTAACATAAATCCGGCTACCGTCGGGACTTAATGCGATACCGATAGCTACTGAATTTAAATTTATCGTTTTGACAATCGACTGGCTGGCGGTGCTGATTACATATACGTTATTTGTGCCGGCTCCTGTCAGATATACCAGGCGGCCATCCGGACTAACCGCAACGTTAAATGCAGCATCCGTAATATTAGTAGGGATATTAACCGCGCTGTATAATAACGTTACAGCATCAACAATTAAAAGTGAATTACTGGCGGGGTTTGCTACATACAGCCACTTGCCGTCGGGGCTAACAGTTATTCCCATTGGTTCATAATTTCCTAAAGGTGTTCCTGTAATATACTGGTTCTTTAACGCATCTAAAACGTACAAGCCACCGTTACAGCATACATAAACCCTGCGGCCATCGGGGCTCACGGCAATTCCAATCGGATTATAACCAACAGGGATTGTAGTCACAACCTTATTTGTAGACGTATTAATTACAGATACAGAGGAACCTATATAGTTAGACACATAGGCCATGCTCCCGTCCGGACTCAGTGCTATACCGTAAGGACCGGCGTCCACATCAATGGTTGCCACAATGCTGTTGGTTACATTCGAAATAACGGATACCTGGCCGGTTGTCTCGTTAGGCATATACTCATAACCAGCCTGTTTATTTGCGCTGGTTACCGTTATGTTAGCAATTACCGGGGCAGTTCCGGTATTTATGGCTGTGAATGATGATATATCCCCGTTGCCGGTCGCAGCCAGGCCAATGCCCGGCCTGTCATTGGTCCAGCTATAAGTATTGCCGGTGCCGGTAAAATTGATTGCTGTTGTAGTTGCACCGTTTGCAACGGTTTGGTTACCTACCTGGTTTACTGTTGGCAAAGCATTTACCATGCCCGATACCGGAACTTTATAGTCCGGCGCGCCGGTTGAGCTTAACACCACATTGCCGTTGATGCTTCCCGCAGCATCAGAGGCTGCAGACCTTACATAAATCACTTTTTTATTTACGGAGCCACCGGTTTGCGGAATAGTAACGCTTGCTGCATATCCGCCGTTGGCGGTGAGCGATACCTCAAAACCGCCGTTGGCGGCAGCAGTTATATCTCCGCTTAAATTAACGCCCGAAACAGTAAACTGCTGAATTTGCGGGCTTGCAGATGCCGTGCCAAAACAGGCCGAAATACTTCCCGTTGCAATGCCTGCCGTAATAGCGGATGCAGCACCAGGTGCTGGGTTTACAGTGATAGTAAACTTAACAGGCTTACAGGGCGGGCCCGTAACAAAATTGCCGAACGAAATGGCATTTGAACCTACGTCAACAACATTAACAATCGTATTTGTAGCCAAGTCCACGGTTGCCAGGGAGTTTGTATTCTCATCGGTCATATATAGAAAATTGCCGTCCGGGCTTACCGCAATGCTGTAGGGCGTTTTACCATAAAAACTCGACATGATTGCGTTGGTAGCGGTGTTAATTACATATATGTATGTGTCTACAAAATACAGCCTGCTGCCATCAGGGCTAAGACACATAGCGGGCGTATCGCTAACGTAAGCTCCGGTAATGGTTGTATCTATGGTGTTGTCGGTGGAATTTACTACCGTTATAGTATTTGAATAGGCACTAGAGACATATACACGCGTACCATCGGCGTTTACAATAACACCGTACGGATGCGGCCCTACGGGAATTGTAGCTTCAACCAAATTTGTTGCAGTGTTTATTTCCGATAGGGTGTTATCGTTTGAGCTGGCGGAATATACCCGGCTACCGTCGGGACTTACGGCTATACCATAGCAATATGACCCTACGGGAATTGTGGCCGTAACGTCGTTGCTTGCAGCATCGATAACCGATACGGATGCCGAATTGTAATTTGCTACGTAAATATGGCTGCCGTCGGGGCTTACACATATTCCGTACGGACCGCCGCCAACAGGTATGGTAGATGTAACCTTATTGGTTACCGTGTTAATTACGGATACGGTACCGTCAGTATTATTCGTGATATAAACACGACTGCCGTCGGGATTGGCCGAAACGCCGGTAGGGTGGGAGCCCACCGGGATAGTGGTAACCACCTTATTGGTTTTTGTGTTTACTACCGAAACGTTATTTGAAAACTGATTGGCTACATAAGCAAATATCGATTGTACAGGCGTAGCGGTAATAACAGCTTTGACAGGGCTGTTCCCTTTATTTATTGCCGTAAACGGCGGTATATTACCTGTGCCACTGGCGGGAAGGCCGATAGACGGGTTGCTGTTTGTCCAGCTGTAAGCGCAGCTTGCACTGCTAAAATTTTCGGCAGTTGTTGCGCTGCCGTTAACGGCCGTTTGGTCTGACTGGCCATAAAGCCGACCGAAGGGCAATAAAAAAAATGCAATAAGGAGTATAAAAAGTAATGCGCGCTTCACCCAATAACGTTTTGGAATAGTCTAATCAACTGCACCTCAAATTTATAAATATTTCTGAGGGTTGATAAGATAATGAAAACTTAAGGTGATGGGGCTTATAGGGATGTTTGCACAGGCCTGCTACCTGTGCTGGAGGGTGTCGGTCCGTTGGATTCTGGAGATTTAATCTTTTTCCGCTCGCCGGTTTAAGCGTCCCGCTTGAACCCGGACAAATGTAAGCGTCCCGCTTACGGTGGGGCGTTGGTCAGTTAATGCCAAGGTAACGTCAGCGGGACGCTGACTATGGTTGGGGTTCAAGCGGGACGCCTGAACCGGCGGAGGCGGAGTGGGTGACAACTGCATATCGTGGTCGTCATTTAAAACCCCGCTATATCGTGCTGGAAAAGCTAACGTAAAACAAAAGTGTATTGATTATCAGTGTGATAAATTACCGGCACCTAAGTTGGATAGATTGTTCAAATATTTTCTCACTATTTAAAACACATTTTTATGTTACGCAAACTTACTTTTTTTCTGCCCGCGCTTTTATTTGCAGGTGCTGTACATGCCCAGGTTTCTAAAGACGGCCAGTTCCGCCTGAATCCGCAAGAGATAAAGGCGCTCAAGAGCAGTGGCGGGGCCAATGCTCCGGGCTCATCCAATTATTCGGCTGTTAAGGAAATTGTGCTTGTGGGTAATCCTGCCAAACCGGGTTTATACACCATCCTGCTGAAGGTAGCGCCGAATACAAAAATCGCCGCGCACCTGCACCCGGAC
>JAZJZL010000241.1:0-21186 GCA_040389845.1 Bacteroidota bacterium | reverse complement strand
CAAATTTGATGCAGCAAAGCTCAAAAAGCTGCCTGCAGGAAGCACTTCTTCGGAGGTGGCCGGGCAGAACCATTTTGCCATGACCGGCAAGGACCCGGTTATTGTTGAGATCACCGGTTTCGGTCCGTCCGGAGTGACTTATGTTGATCCGAAAAACGATCCCTCGCATAAATAACCCAGATTTTTCCAGGCTGCCCGCGAAGCCCCCTCTAAATCTCCCCCGGTTGGGGAGACTTTAGCTGCACCGTCCTTAAAAGCCATTCCCACCAGGGAGGGTTTGGGTGGGGCTTTAACGGCACATTGAATTTATTAACCACTTTCTTAACGCTAAAAAATTTAAACGATGAGTAGCTACCCAATGCGTGATCAACTAACAGATCACCTGCTTACTCCACAAAATGCCGCATTTGTGCTGATTGACTATCAGCCCGTGCAGATCAGTACAATCGAATCCATGGATAAAACGCGGTTAGTTTCCAATATTACTATTTTATCAAAGATGATGAAAGCGTACGGGCTGCCGATGGTCGTCTCTACCGTGAATGTAAAAACCGGACTTAATAAGCCCATGCTGCACCAGTTACGCCAAGTGTTTGATGGTGTGGATCCTTTTGACCGTACCACCATCAACGCATGGGAAGACAAAGAGGTGCGGGAGGCCATTATAGCCACCGGCCGCAAAAAACTGATTATTTGTGCCTTGTGGACGGAAGCCTGCCTTACCTATCCGGCCCTTGATGCGATAAAAGAGGGGTATGAAGTGTATACAGTTGTTGACGCAATAGGCGGCACCTCTGTGGTGGCGCATGAAATGGCCCTGCGCAGGATTGAACAAGCCGGCGCAAAATTATGCAGCATAGGCCAGGTAGGCTGCGAATTACAAAGGGATTGGAACCGGCCGGAGACGGCTGGGTTTATGGTTGATGCCTTTTTGGCTGCGGGTATATTTCCGCAGGGAGATTAGATAAATGAAGTTAGGCTGGCGTTATGGAAAACGGGCCGCGGCTGATGAAGCTGCGGCCCGTTTTGTGCACAATAGGTGATCGGTCTCGCCGGGTACTTACCGGTGAAAGCTGATGATCGTCTTACCCGGGGCCCGACCGGCCGGATTGAAGGCCGTTGCGGCATCCTCAAGTGTGATGATGTTGCCGACGTGCGTCCGCAAGCGTCCCTCGCGGTATCGCTGAACGATCTCAGTCAATTGGGCGCGATTGGGTTCGACGACAAAATCAATAGACAGGCCGCCGTCAGGGTGCACATCCGTCGCGCCGGCAACAGTTACAAACGTTCCTCCGGCGCGGATCACAGCCGCAGATCGTTTTGCGATGTCGCCGCCAAGCACATCAAAAACCAGGTCGACCTTGCCAATGTCTTCTAAGACATCGTTTTCGAGGTCTACGAATTCCTGTGCACCGAAGTCTAGCGCCGCCTGGCGGTGGGCAGAACGCCCCGTGCCGATTACATATGCGCCGGCCTCACGCGCCATCTGCACTGCCATTGAACCGACGATGCCGGCCGCACCATCTACGAGGACGGTTTGTCCCGCCTGAAGGCGGCCATGATCGAACAATCCCTGCCATGCGGTCAGACCCGGCATTACCAGGGACGCGCCCACGGTGAAGTCAACATCTCCCGGCAAGGGGGTGAGGTTGCGCGCTTCCACAGCCACATACTCTGCCAGGGTGCCGTCGCGACACCAGTCTGTAAGGCCGAACACCCGTTGTCCCACCGAAAGACCGGTTGTGCCATAGCCGAGTGCCGTCACCACCCCGGCCACTTCATGACCTGGGATCGATGGCGTGCGCTCACGACCGGCGCGATCGACCCATGTCGACGGCCACGATAATTCATCCCCGGTGAAGCTCGACGCGTGAACCTGAACCACAACGTCGCCTATCGCTGCGTTCGGCTCGGGCCGATCCGCCAATTTCACCCCGGCTGCACCGGCAGCCTGATCTGTCACTATTAAAGCTTTCATAATATATCTCCTTTTTTACTCTTCAGCAAACACCCCGTTAATGAAGTGATATTGCTGTTTGTTCTCGTTTTAAATATTGTTTAACCTAGTTGATTTGAGTATGGATTCATCAACCTCAAGACAAAATTAGCTGCTAATTTGGTTACCTTAGCGGGCCAATTTTAAAATATGCAGGGGTCCAGGTATGATTAACAAATTTCCTGACATTTCGTTTAAAAAAGACGGGCAACAGGGCTCTCTATCACAGCAATGAAAACAGTCGCTAAAACCATTTTTTACTTCGAAAAGCGGTGAAAAATTAAATAATTCATTGTTCCAGGAAAGAAATCATGATGAACACACTATTTTTAGTCATTTAAAACAAATGCTAACATCGATTCCTTATTGCATAATCACATGTTTGAATCCAACAAACCTATTTCAAAAAGCCTGGTGGAAACGGTCCTGGTCGTTTTGCTTTTCCTGGGTTTACTATACGCTTTATTCCAGGTGCTGGAAGTTTTTTCGGGCGTGCTCACTTTTGCCCTGGTGTTTGCCGTATCTTTTTCCTATCCCTATGGCAAGCTGGTCGCCTGGTTCCGCGGCAGGCGAAAGCTCGCGGGTGTTGTTTATTCGGTTTCGCTGATAGCTGTAATCGCCCTGCCTTTCATTTTCCTGATTTCGGCTTTAAGCCGGCACGTCAGGGAGCTGGTGGGCTGGATCGGCACCGTTCAAAGGCAGGGGCTGCCCCCTTTGTCTGATAAAATCACTAACCTTCCGCTGGTCGGCGATGCCATAGCATCGTTCTGGAAAGACTTGCAGCAAAGCCCGAAGGAAGTCGTTCATATTCACGGTCGCGATCTGAGCGTATTGCTCCACCACCTGGTTACCGGCGGGCTTAGCGTTATCGGGGTGGCAGTCCAATTGATTTTAGGCATTATTATCTCGGCATTTCTGCTGGAGAGAGGCGATTATGTACTGCTTCCGGTGAAAGATACCCTTAATAACTTGCTAAGCCGCCAGGAAGGAAGTGAGCTGCTGGAAGCCATTACACAGGCCGTAAGAGGCGTTTCTATCGGCGTGATGGGTTCTGCATTTATCGCCGCATTTGTTTGCCTGACCGGCCTGCTTTTCGCCGGGATACCTTTCGCTGTAGGACTCTCGGCCCTTATATTCTTTTTATGCGTAATCCAGGTAGGGCCGCTGATAGTTTGGATACCGCTTGCCGGCTGGGAATATTTGCAGGGCCATAACAGCGCGGTTGTAATTCTTGCTGTTTATACGGTTATAATTTTAGTCATCGACTTCGTGGTTAAGCCGGTAATGATTGCAAAAAGCGGCAAGCTTCCGTTTCTCGTTCTTTTTCTTGGTGTAATCGGCGGCCTGTCGGCCTGGGGCTTCACCGGGATGTTCAAGGGAGCGATCATTACCTCCGTTTTTTATACTATCTATACTTCCTGGCTGGAAAGAAAAAAGAACAGCCGGCTCCCCGTTTCCCGGTCATCATCTTTGGAGTAATCACCTCTGCCCAACCGGGAAATTTTATCGCTTAGTGCCCCAATGGCGCTGGTAACAATAAGCTTACGGGGATAAATCGGGGAGCGCAGCTCAAACAGCATTGGCATTGCGTTGTTTATAAGTATTCCAGACTATAAATTATGACAGCAAAAACCGGCAGCAAAGCGCTAATAAAAAACCCGGCCCTTCAATCTTTTAACCTCCTTATAGGCGAATGGCAAACGACCGGTACACATCCGGCGGTACCAGGCATTACCCTTCATGGCCGCTCAACCTGCCAGTGGCATGAGGGCGGCGCTTTCCTGATTATACATTCAGAGATCAATCACCCGGATTTCCCGGATGGCGTTGCCATCTTCGGCAGCGATGACCAGGCGAAAACGTATTACATGCTTTATTTCGATGAACGCGGGATTTCAAGAAAGCACGATGTAAGCCTGGAAGGCGATCAGCTGAAATGGTGGCGTGATGATCCCGAATTCTCGCAGCGCGTGTCGATGGCAATATCTGGTGACGGCAATAAAATAACCTGCGTTGGTGAAATGTCCCGCGGCGGGGCCGCCTGGGAGAAAGATCTTTCGCTTACTTACGCCCGGTTAGCCTGAAGCATAACCGCAACATTTCGAGCCTTTTCTTTGTACTTTGCATCACTCAGCCCTATTACTTACGAAGTAAGCTGCTTTTCGATAACAGCGGCCACTACACCGGTAATTTGGCTAATGTTCACAAATGGTTTTTTGAGAAAGGCTTCAGCTTTACACAGTGTGGTAATGCTTTCCAGCTGTTCGTGCCCGGAGATCAGGATGACCGGGATATCGGCCGTTTCAGGTTTAGACTTCAGCATAATGCAGATAATATGCCCGCTGACCACAGGCAACTGCTCGTCGAGAATAAAGCAATCCGCCCGCAGCTCGGTAAGGGATTCAAGCGATTCAATAGCACTGAGTGCGGTTACCCGGTAACCGGCGTCCTCCAGCACTTCTGACACCGCTGATAACAAGGCAGGATTGTCTTCGATGACCACGATATGTGTTTTCATGTGGGCACAACCGTAAAATCAGAATTTTGTTTGTATGCGTAAGGTAACAACCGGAAACTGTAGATACAATCTACAGGCATATTGATTCGATTTACAAACTTCGAACAGCGTGGAATAAAAAACAGTCTACATACAGCAAGGTTGCAAATTTCTAACAGCGGCGGGAGATTCAAAACACGGATGTCAAGTTAAGGATATCTGGCAATGAAGGGTTAACCTCAAAATCAATACCTAGTCTGTAATATTTAAAATTTTTCGAATGTTTTCTTATACCTCTAATTATCTCATCTGCCGCAAGAACGAAATTATGGTTTTCAGTGGTTAAAAAAATATAATATTCGTTATTAGGCTCCTCGATACATTGGTTTAACATACTTCTTAACTCTGAAAATTGATTTGTATAAACGGCCAGTGATTTATCTCGTCCATACTTTATACCAGCCGCGTGTGAGTTTTTATCATATATGCCTTTAATCACTAAGCCGGCTTCAGATATTCTCTCTATAATTTTTACTCCGGTCGTATTCGCCCCGACTATAAAAATCCGTTTGTTAGACTTTGAACGTCGGAGCAAAGTTGTCGATACTATGGAATGATATCTTTTCCTAAAATATATTTCAATAAGAAGAGTAAAATATGCTGAAATTATTAGCGTGAGTAAAAGATGCCAAAATATTCTTTCCTTTAAAAAATCAGGTAACGTATGAAATGTTTGCTTAATATCGAAAGGCGCCGCTAATGTCCAAATACCTAAAAATATCGTGATGAACATTGTAAAATAAAAAATAATGAAGCTTTTGACACTGGTTGAGAGTTGGTCTACAAATTCATCGAGTTTCATGAGATATTTAGGTTGATGCTATAAATCGATTTCTTTCAAAAAGCCACACTTCAATAAGCTTTGACGATCGACTCTGGGTAATAACAAACATTATAGATAAGGTTTAATACATAAGCAATATACGACAAAAAAACAAAATTTAAAATGCACTTACCCTTCTGCCTCTGGCAAACTTCTATCGGTAATAGATCCCAAGCGTGAATGCTATTCGTGCCTACCTGCCAGATTCTTAAATATGTGGTTTAAGGCAAGAAGAGCATTAGAATAAATTTCCTATCCCCCTCACTTTCCAAACCTAAAACCCACCTCCCTTTTTTCCTCATTCTGAACAGCGAGGCCTTGAATATACAGCTGGTCATCAATCAATTTATAGCTTAACGATGCTTCATCAATTTTAAAGTTATCGGCGGCGAAGGCTTCTTTGAGGGGTTCCAGTACAGCCTTGCGGTCGAAGCTTTTGCTGAACTTTAGTTGTTCGTTGTGCGGTTCGAGCAATATTCCTTCAACTTTATAGGAAAATATTTTGGCGTTCATGGGTATCTTGTTTTTTTAAATGTAGGCAATATAAGGCAAACACGGACGGTCAGCACGGACATTGTAAACCCGACCCGGGACAAAGTGTTCCACCTGTACAAGTGTTCCGCGGCAAGAGCACAGCTTTTCTTATCCTAATCACAATATAATAGCGTCTTAACCCGATCTTAATAAAATTTCCGGCTGTACACAAGTGTTCCACCTGTTCCACCCGCTCCGCGGAACAGTACAGATGGAACACCCGGAAATCCCCAAAACAAAAAATCCCTCCTGGTTAGGAAGGGATTCTAAATTAATTAGGTTTATAATAAGTTTAGTTGTTATTCGATGTACTGGCAGCGCTGCTTGCACTGCTTTGTTTTTCAAGTTCTGCCTTGAAAGACTCTAGCATGCGGCCGCCACGGTAAAAATAACGGTTATAATAGGCATCGTCCAGGCTGTTGATAGCTACCCCGCGCGATGATGCATGTGCAAATTTGTTATTGCCCAGGTATATGCCAACGTGCGATATCCTGCGGCTGTGTATTTTAAAGAAAACCAAATCGCCTTCTTTCAGCTCATCGCGTTTAACAGGGCTCACCATGCTGAAGATATCGCGCGAGTTGCGCTGGATATCCATGTTAAACACATTGCTGTATAGTTCTTTTGTAAATGCCGAGCAATCAATCCCCCTGCGTGAGTCGCCGCCGAAACGGTAAGGAGTACCTATCCAATCGTACACAAAGTGGAAAAGCTTCATATTAGATGTCGCCGACATGGCCACACCCATAATTTGAGATAAATAATCTTTTGCTAATGATTCCTGTTCGTCAGGATTTTTTTCGTCCGATACAGTTGGACTTGTTTTTGTTTGAGCCTGGGCAGCTAACGTGCTGACAAATAACGCAATAACGATAGTAATTTTCTTCATTTAATCAATTAGTTTGTTGTATTAGGCCAACAAATTGTGTATTAAATTGGACACCCTGTCTATTGTTCGCTACAAAACTATCTAAATTTTTTAAACTTGCAACTAAATGACAGTTTTTTTTCAACATTTGTACGGAAGTGTTAATTAGCTGCATATTTATTTAGACAAATGTAAAAATAGTATGCATTGTCGCATTTTGCTGGTTATTAACATTTTAACATTTGGTTAATTTTTTAATTCTCCAACGATAATTTTTACCTAAAAAATAGTCCTCTGCCTGCTGGTTTACAGGGATATTGTAAATATTACACGTATTTTTAAAAAATCGTGGGGTTCGCGCCCTTTCCGGTTTCTATATTTCAGAGATATAATTAGATTTGCGCATTGTAATTAAATTGATTCTTAATAATACATGAGTTCAATCGAAATAAATAAGGATACATACCTGATGTGGTATGAGGCCATGCTTTTGATGAGAAGGTTTGAAGAGAAAGCCGGACAATTATACGGGCAGCAGAAAATAAGGGGCTTTTGCCACTTATACATTGGCCAGGAAGCAGTATTAGCCGGCGCAATGTCGGTGCTGAAACCCGAAGACAGCATGATAACCGCATACCGCGACCACGCTCATGCTATGGCAAAAGGCGTATCGTCAAACGCGATAATGGCCGAGCTGTATGGTAAAGCTACCGGCTGCTCGAAAGGCAAAGGCGGCTCGATGCACATGTTCGACAAAGAAAAACATTTTTACGGCGGCCACGGTATCGTAGGCGGCCAGGTTCCGCTGGGTGCAGGTGTCGCTTTCGCCGAGAAATATAAAGGGACCGAGTTTGTAAACGTTGCCTATATGGGCGACGGCGCCGTTCGCCAGGGCGCGCTTACAGAAACTTTCAACATGGCTGCCCTTTGGAAATTGCCGGTAATTTTTGTTTGCGAGAACAACGGATACGCCATGGGTACTTCGGTAGCCCGTACCACCGCCGACACCGACATTTATAAAATAGGCATCCCTTATGGTATCCCGTCTTCACCGGTTGACGGTATGGACCCTGCCGCTGTACACAAAGCGATGGACGAAGCCGTTCAGCGCGCCCGTGCAGGTGAAGGCCCAACATTCCTGGAAATGCGTACTTACCGCTACAAAGGTCACTCCATGTCTGACCCGCAGAAATACCGCACCAAAGAAGAGCTGGAATCATACAAAGCTAAAGACCCTATTGAACTGACCAAGCATACTATCCTTTCTGAAGGTTATGCTGATGAGAAATGGTTCGAGGAGATTGAGGCCAAAGTAAAGGCAGAAGTTGATGAGTCGGTGAAATTTGCCGAAGAGTCGCCATTGCCGGAAGCATCGGAGCTTTACACTGACGTTTACGTTCAGCAGGACTATCCTTACATCATGAGCTAGTCGTTATATTTAATTGAATTTACAAAGAACTATTGAATCAGATAATATATGGCCGAAGTAGTTAAAATGCCAAAAATGAGCGATACCATGACCGAAGGGGTATTGGCTAAATGGCATAAAAAAGTTGGTGATAAGGTGAAATCGGGTGATGTGCTGGCGGAGATTGAGACCGATAAAGCCACCATGGATTTTGAATCGTACCAGGATGGCACCCTGCTTTTTATTGGTGTAGAGGAAGGCCAGGCTGTTCCGATTGATACCGTTATTGCTGTATTAGGCAAAGAAGGCGAAGATTACAAAGCTGCACTTGGCGACGGTGGCGCTGCTGCGGAAGCTCCGAAAGAGGAAGCTAAAGCCGAGCCTGCCAAAAAAGAGAAAGCTCCTAAAGCTGCTGAAGATAAAAAAACTGCCGACGCTGTAGAAGCAAAGCCAAAGGTTGACAAAAGCAGTATTCCTGCAACGGTTATCCGTATGCCGGCCCTTAGCGATACCATGACCGAGGGCGTTATCAATAAATGGAATTTTAAAGTTGGCGACACCGTAAAAAGTGACGACTCGCTTGCCGATGTTGAAACCGACAAAGCCACGATGGAGGTTGTTGGTTACGAAAACGGTACCTTGTTGTATATCGGCCCTAAAGAAGGCGAAGCTGCGCCGGTTAATGGCATCATAGCTATTGTTGGTAAAGCAGGAACGGATATTACGCCGTTACTGAGTGATGATGAAGCTGCACCAGAAGCGAAAGCAGAAGGAGCACCGGCTGCTGAAGCTGCTGCTGCCGAAACGCCATCGGACAGTCCGGCTGATGCAACATCATCTGACGATAGCCGTGTGAAGGCATCGCCATTAGCCCGCAAAATTGCAAAAGAAAAAGGCATCAATCTGAATGATGTAAAAGGCAGCGCAGAAGGCGGCCGCATTATTAAGAAAGATGTTGAAGAATATGTTCCGGCTGCTAAAGCTGCTGCCGTTGCAGAGGCTGCTCCGGCTCCTGTTGCTGCTGCCGAGGCAAAAGCACCTGCTGCCGCTGCTGCGCCAGTTCAACTGCCAACATTTACCGGCGAAGAGAAATTTACCGAAAGAAATGTTTCGCAAATGCGTAAGGCTATCAGCCGCCGCCTGAGCGAGAGCTTGTTTACCGCGCCGCATTTCTATGTAACCATCACCATCGATATGGACCAGGCTGTTGCAGCCCGCACCCGCATCAATGAGGTTGCACCGGTAAAAATATCATTTAACGACTTTGTGTTGAAAGCTTGCGCGGTTGCCTTAAAACAACACCCTGCTATTAACTCATCGTTCCTTGGCGATAAAATACGTACCAACGAGCATGTGCACATCGGTGTTGCCGTAGCGGTTGACGAAGGTCTGCTTGTACCGGTTATAAAATTTGCCGATGGTAAATCGTTAAGTCACATCAGCGCCGAAGTAAAAGAGTTTGCCGGCAAAGCAAAATCTAAAAAGCTGCAGCCAAACGAAATGGAAGGTTCAACCTTTACCATCTCTAACTTAGGCATGTTCGGTGTCGACGAGTTTACCGCCATCATTAACACGCCAAACGCTTGTATTCTTGCCGTGGCAGGTATACAGCAGGTGCCGGTTGTTAAAAACGGCGCTGTAGTACCGGGCAACGTAATGAAGGTAACCCTAAGCTGCGACCACCGCGTGGTTGACGGCGCAACAGGGGCCGCGTTCCTGCAAACGCTGAAAGCATTGCTGGAAGAGCCGGTGAGATTGTTAATTTAATTTCGGAATTTCGATTTCGAATTTAGAATATGGAAAGCGATAGACTTTAGGGTTTATCGCTTTTTTTATTTGATATATTTGATGCGCTGTAGTCATGATATTTTTCTCAATTCTTATCGCCATTGTTATCAGCTTTAGTCTTTACCAACGAAGGCGCAAACGGGGTGCGCTTACCCAACATATTCTTAACGATGTACAAAAGAAGCTGCTGGAAAAGCATATAGATTATTACAATAAGCTTTCTGATACCGACAAGCTATATTTTGAGGATAAAATAGAGCAATTTTTAGACGCAGTAAATATTGAAGCGGTTGGATTTGATTTAACCGATACCGACAAGCTAATGGTGGCATCCAGCGCTGTGATACCTATTTTTAGGTTCAAAGACTGGAGCTACCGGAATATCACCAATGTTTTGCTTTACCCCGATACTTTTGATAAGGATTTTCAATATGAAGGCGCTGATGGCCGTAACATAATGGGCATGGTGGGTACCGGTTACATGAACGGGCAAATGTTGCTATCGCGCAGCGCATTGATAAAAGGTTTTTCAAGCCAGGCCGGCGATTCAAATACAGCTATTCATGAATTTGTGCACTTACTGGATAAAGCTGATGGCGAAACAGATGGCGTACCTGAACAATTCCTGGCGCATGAGTACGTTAAGCCCTGGATAAGCATGATGCACAAAGAAATAAACAAAATTGAAAATGGCCATTCAGATATCGACCCCTATGCGACGACTAACGAAGCGGAATTTTTTGCCGTAGTATCAGAATATTTCTTTGAAAAGCCGGAACAATTTGAAACCAAACATCCCGAATTGTATGGTATGCTGAGCAGGATATTCGGGCAGAAACCTGCCGGGGGATAAATACGGCGATTGCTGAGTTTCGGGCTATCAAATCACAATTTCTTCGAACATATTTTAATTCATTGCTTGATTATTTTAATCGTCAGTTAATTTAAAATAAGTTTTTAATTGTGGCTAAAATAGCCTTAACTTTAAACCAGCTTTTCAGGCCTTCCTATTTGCTACCAGGGACTGAAGCGACCGACCTTTTACAGACTAACCTAACGCCTTATGATAACATTCAGCCGTTTCCTGGACAGTCAGCTCTTTACTATTAAGGCCAATACAGATGCCGGGTTTCTCGGTTATTTTACTTCTGCTGTACTCGATCCTGCAATAACCACTATCGATATCAACCCATCATGGGATGAATATTTGGGTTTTTATGTGTTTTTGAAAAGTGCACCCGCTGAAGCTGATTTAGGCGATTTGGCAGCAGCTCTAACTACCTGGTTTGCCGGGAACTATCCTAACCCTGAACATACCGGTTTTGCCTGGATTGATTATGTGATAGATATGGGTACAATCCGCGGCGGGACTGTGTTAAATACTTTGGCGCCGGAAGCCATTGTTACGGTAGCCGAGGACGTTTTTTTTAATTTCGCTAATTATTCCATGCCGCTCAGGCAGTCGGCGCCGGTTGTGCCTGTAAAAGATAACAGCGATAATATTATAGCCTTTACCTGCGAATACCCGGCTTATGAGGGCGCCCCGCCGCCACGGCAGCCTTACAATATTCAGTTGTCGCTACAGGGCCCTAAAAGGGGGGCGTTAGTAGGCCAGGTGAGCCTTGGTGATTTTTCGACCAATGCGGAAACCGGCTGGAATGCATCGCTTTATTACGTAGTTAATTATAACAATCAAAAGATAGCTCAAAACTACCCCCTGTTCGAAACTTCTGCAGACAACGGTTTACAGGTACTGTTTGATTATGTGCTCGACCCGGTTGCGCCGCTTGACCCGGACCGCTCTTATCTTGCTTTTACCGGCACTATGTTCCTGCTGAAACAAGATAATGAAGGCGGCTGGCATATTGAACTTGCCGGCCAGAATGCGCTGCCAAGTTATTTCAGGACCGTTTACGGAAAGAAGGTGAGCCTGATCCCAATGCCAGGCAGCGATCACCCTCCCAAGCTGGTATTTGAAGAGTTGCCGCCAGTGGATGGTAAGCCACGTTATTACCTGGCTCCAGCCGGCGATTTTGAGCTGACCATAGCGGCAAGCGCTGATTCGGATGAATTGATTTCGGATTATTTACTTTGCGGCCTTTCCGGCGCAGAGTCGGTGCAGTTTATTGCAAAATCGGCAACTTTTAACGGCAGTGTATTGCGGTTTGTGCCCAAACAGAATGCTTATGCGCCGGTGTTTCCAATTATCAACTCGTCGGTATCTAAACCTGCCAGCGCATGGTCTACCGCGCGGGCAAATGAAGTTTTTACGAGGCACTTTGAGGCGCATCGACTGGCCAAACAGAATGGAGATAAAATGACGCTCCTAAACGCGCCGTCATTGCTCGTCGATACTTACAAAACCTCCTGGATAAATGTCAGGCCTAACCCTAACCCGCTTCCTGCCGAAAATATTGGCTTGCCGAATGGTACGCCTATATATTACTCACAGCCAAATGATGCCGCTTTATACAGTCACGATAGTATTATTGCCGACGTAAGCAATGAAGTGCTGCAGCTAAAAAATATAGTCGCGGCGCTATTCCCGGCTGATGTGACACAGTCGATGCCCCTGGCGCCTTATTCCGGCGTTAGTTCGGGTTCCTCATTTTCATATACCGATATTCAGAAATTTGAAAAACAGGTATTGCTGGCGGCGAGACGCGAGGCGGTCTCCTCAATCGATATTAACCTTCAAATGCCTGCCAGCCTAAAAGCGACCGATGAAGATACGCTGATAACTACCACGCCTCAGGGCCTGCTGGCTACGGTACCTAAATTCGGGCTAAACTGGCAATCTGTACTCTTGGCTAAAAGCGAAGGAAAGGGGATACTCTACAACCTTGAATTTACAAATGGGGTTACCAAAGAGCTGCGGGATGTTATGCAGTCTAACCAGATGTTCCTCGTAGCTTCGGAAGCTGAGCCTTTGGGCAACTTTTTAAACAAGATTACCATAGCCGACTGGCCGTTCACAATTAACGTTGGAAAAGGAAGCGACCAGGGACTGTTCAGCAATATATTAATATTTAAGTTCGGCGAGGGCAGCCTCGAAAACCGGGTGAAAGACACACAGTCATGGGCCAGTCCTTCTGTTTTTAACCAAAACCCGATACTGGTTTCCAAGTGGATAACTTCTTACATCGAGACGGCAAAGCTGAATGTAAAAACCGATAGCCGGTATGCTAACTTTTTGCAGATAGTACAAAACCCGCTCTGGAATGGCATCATCGCCCTGAAGGTTGACATCGGCGTCGAAAACTTCCCCGACGATTTGAAGGGCTTGCTTGCCGGTATTAATCGCGATGAATTTTACGCGCACCACTTCGGGCTCGAGATAAATTTTATCGAACCTGATATAAATGGTCAGCTATCCCTTCCAAAAAGTTCGTTATTCGGGCTGATAAACTACGTGGATAAGGATTATCGCTCGCAGCAGGATATTCGCACCCAAATGCAAAATGGCTCCTTTATCAACATGGTGCAGGATGTAACCTCGCCTTTAACGGGTGCAGAATCGCTGTATGATTTTAGGGTATTGACGCTGCAGGTTGTATTCGAAAATTCCGAAATAAAAGATTTTACCAGCAAAATCCAACTGGTAACCACCGTTTGGTTCGACGAAACGGCCACGCTGGATATCCCAAATAGCAGCAATTCGCTGATGAACCAAACTATCGAGTTTGATGGCAGCTACGAAAAGCACAACGGGGTAAATACCTATACGTTTTTAACGCGACCGGGGCAGTCGTATAAATTTTTGATGAAGAGCCAGGTGCTCAACTATGTGGAAATTATAAAAGCCCAGTTTTATACCATAACCGACCAAACGCAAGTGGGTGATACGGCCGACGATACCGAAAAGATAATGTCGCGCTTTGTTTTCTGGGGATTTATGAACTACAAGCTGGTTGAATCGTTCGACCTGTTCTCTTTCGGGGATGCGCCATCGGAATACAATACCCATAATAAAGGCTTATACTTTTCGAGCCTGTTTGTGAATATGGATTTTGTGCTGGACAACGCAACCGGCGAGGCAAGGGACCGGACATTCACCGCCGACCCACAGCGAATGTCGTTTGATATTTCGCAAAGCACGCCGCGCATCAACAGTATGTTCCGTAATTTCCCTATCAACCTTTCAGGACTTATCTATTCAAAAAAAGACGATGAAGCCAAGCCGTCGGATTTAGGTTACCTGCCGGTAATTGTACGCGCGGAAAAAAGAATCGATTTCCAGGCGTTAACCGAAAAGTGGTATGCATTACTGTATAACCTTAACCTGGGCAGTATGGGAGCACTGGCAGCAAAGGCCGGTTTTGTATCGCAAATTTCGACCGCCTGGAGTCCTGATACAATTGTAAGAAGGGTGGCTACCGGTATAAAATTACCAGGCGTTGGAGGGCAAAAAACCCTGAGTCTGCAGAGCGTTTTAAGCATAAACATTCAAAGCTTTACGTTTACCGCGGTGCCGCAGGGCGTTGAAAAGAATATATCATACCTGCTTAAGTTTAATAACGTTAAGCTGAGCCTGTTGGGTAAAAAGCTGCCCGGCGCAGCCGATACGCAGTTTATTTTATTTGGCGATGCTTCCGGGGTGGATAAGACAACCCTGGCCTGGTATGCGGCCTATTACCTGAAGCCGAAACCGCCAACCGGTCAAAACCCTGTGCCGCCCGTAACTATCGAAGTTCAACCTTAAAATTAGCAGCATGCCGAACGTAACCATGTTATCCTGGAATATCAGAAACTTTGGCCCGGGCCAGGTAAACGGGCATAATGCGCCGCACCTGTTCAATTACATAGCACGTACCATTTTAAGTGCGAATGCCGATATCGCTTCTATAATGGAAGTGGCCAATAGTGTTTCGGTACAAATAGCTACCGGCATAATAAACAGCCTTAATGCAATGGCGCCGGTGGTATTTCCGCCGGTACCATCGCCATGGCGTTTCAGGGGCGTTAATAACGGGTTTAACGAGGCTTATTTAATACTCTTCCGTGTCGACCGTACCTTTCTACCTTTAAATAGTACCGGAGGGATAACCACCGGCCCTAATGTAGTGCCAGATAGCGGCCTTACCAACCAGGATATTCATGGCGATAATACCGTGCAATTTCCGCGCCCCGGTCAGCGCAGGGGCGGGCGTAAGCCATTTTACTGCGCGTTCCGCACCAATGCCATGCCGCAAAAAACTTTTACAGTTTTTGCCTATCATGCCATGTTCGGCATATACAGCGGTGTGGGCGTGGAAAACTTTCCCAAACTTGACCGCATAGATTTTTTGGATAACCCGCCCACAAATACGGTAGTTGACGGCTGTTTGATTGCCGGCGATTTTAACGTAGACTATGACCCAAGCCCTACATGGTGGTATTATGATATACTTACGGACCTGCCGTCGACCAATGCAACGGCAGAAAAAACAACGCTGAAAACGGGCGGCGACGGATCGTCGAATCCTTTAGCCTACCGGTCGATGGCGTATGATAATATCTTTCAAAAAATTCCCGCGGGCGGAGTCGCCAGGGCAGGTACAGTGATTGACCTGATGGTACATTCATCGGTATTACTTGCACCCATACCACCATTGCCGGCCTACGTGGGCACACTGTCTGCCGCTGCGGGGGCATTTAGTGTCGCTCATATACCAAACAAGTATGCTTTTGACGCTGTGGCAACCGTACCAACGCCAAATGTACAGGAGGCCTGGGCATTTGTGATTGAAGCCATTAGTAACCATTACCCGGTAGCGGTAACTACAACCTTTTAATAACCATAATTAAGCTGATTATGACGCTCCAGGAGATATACGACATAGTAAATGCAAACATCCAGGCTAACGACGGGTCGTTAAAGCTTGCACCTGGTACTATTTCCTCACCGGAAATTACCGCCATATTTGATGCTTACCTGCTTAATGAAGACCTGGTTGTGGATAAAGCAGTACCCACACTGCATGAAACCGCTGTGACGGTAAGCGGCACAGGTAACTCGCTCCTGTTTTTTCAAACGAATATCAACACGCTCACATTTACGGTTAAGGACGAAGTGCCATCCATGTCGGTAAATGCTGATGCCATTATAAAGGCTGAAGACGGCTGGAATTTCGGCAGCAGCTTTCCGGTACTTAAAACAACAAACTGGGGCGGATTTTATAACCCGGAAGATAAGACCAAGTGGATACAGTATATTTTCTTCGAAAGCGCTAATCTTTCATTAACAGCAGCAGGTCTTAAGTTTACCGGGCAATTGCTGTTGACCGGTATGATTGAGCAGCTAACCTTCCTGTTTAACGGCATGAACACCGTTGAAGTTAAAGGCGATATTACCCTGAATAAAGGCGGGGACGGTTTTATTGCCGCTGCTGATACCGTTGTGCCTGAAATGAAACTGATCGGCAAAATCGGGACTGTTGAAATTAAGCTGGGTTCGCTGCCAACGTTTACGCTGCAGTTCTCGATGAATGCATCAGCCTATATCATTCCCAAAGGCAAAGATAAAGGCAAACCGGCGCCTGTGTTGGAGCTGCTGGTTGAAACCACCATTCCTATCGAGTCGATAGTTACAAATAAGGTGGAGACCATTGGTGTAGCCACTTTAATCGGCATACAATCAAGCGCGCTGACTATGCGCGCTATACTGCCTGAAACTATCGAGGTGGGGATGTCCGAAATAATTTCACTGGCTAATAATGAAAACGTGCTGGCTATTATGCCCACAAACATGCCGGTGCTGAATGATTTTGTGTTGAAGGACTGGACCGTGACCTTCAACACAGAAACAAAATCCATTTCGACAATTACATTTGATACCGGTACAAGGGCTGCATTCAGCTGGGCTATAGTTCCGGGATATATTACTTTAAAAGCTGTTGAATTATGGATAACCATTGCCTATGCTAATGGCACCTTTAGTCCCGGCCTTACCGTTGGCGGTACCATCGAACTAGGTACAGGCGACGATGCCGCCATATTTAATATTACGGCAGCATTCCCCGGCTATGTATTTATGGGTGCACTGGACGACGAAACCCCGCTCGATTTAAAACCCATACTTACGTATTTACTCGGCCAGCAAATTGGCAACAGCTTGCCCGATACGTTAAAGCTGAGTACGCTTAACATTACTGTCGACCCCAAAAATAGTTCCTACTCACTGGAAATTGCTATCACTACCGACCTGGAAATACCGGTACCGATAACGCCTATTATTATTACCGAGGTTGCTTTTGATGTTAGTTATGTGGCGGGAGCGGGTACCGGCAGTATACTCGGTAATTTCCAGATAGGAGACAGTGAAGATGAAGCCGAAAATATTCTGCTGTTTGTTTCCGCGGCTTACGGAGGTGTTGAAGACGGTTGGGTATTTAGCGGCGGCCTACAGGATGGCAGCAAAATTGACCTTGACTATTTGATTAAAGCTTACCTGCCGCCCGAATTCGGAGGATTTATCACGACTGGTATAACCATTGATAATTTGCTGGTTATAATTACCCAGGGTGTAAAAAAATCATACTATTTTAAGCTGGGAGCAACCTGGAGCCTCGATCTTGGCCTTGCCGACCCCGTTTTGATAAAAGCATTAACGGAGATTACCTACGACCCGCTTGCAAAGCCAATTTATGCAGGATTTATTGAAGGTGAGCTGATTTTAGGCAACATTGCCCTTAAAGCCCGCGTGGAATTTAAGGACACCTACAACATATACACCTTCACGTTTATGAATAGGTTCCGGGCGATACTTACCAAAGTAAACGGCGACAGCATGATTTGCTTCGACTTTACTGATGATACCAGCCTGGGCGATATGATAGCCCTGCTGGTAAGCGCCGCCACCGGGCAGGAAATTACGCTTCCATCGCCATGGAACGTGATGAACAATATTAAGCTGAAAAACTTTGTATTCTCGTTCAATATCACTAAGAATAAAATAGGCCTCAGCTTTAATCAAAAGATAAATTTAGGGTTCATTAATATTGAGCAGGTAACGCTTTACTATACCTATTTCCCGAACGACCCTACGAAAGACGGCATTGTTGAAATAGCCATTACCCAGGGGGCATTTCTTGGCGGGGCCGTGCCTTTGCCAAAGCCGTGGGATGTAACCAAACCGGAAACTGCCCCTGCAGTACCCGGACAGGGCGAAAACCTGTTCAAGCTGGAGTTTTTAGGAATGGGGCAGCACGTTTCCGTAGCCAACGACGACAAAATTCCAGGCTCTGTTGCAGCTGCGGTTGATTTGCTCAAGAAATCGTTTGAGTCTTCGACCCCTAATCCGAACAACCCGATTGAGGGTACAGGGCTTAAATTTAACAGCTCGAGCAACTGGCTGATAGGCACTCAGTTTGTGATTATGGATTCGTTTGCCATCGGCATCGTATTCTTCGATCCTGATTTGTACGGCCTGTCGCTTTACGCAAACGGCGCGAAGGCAAAAGTTTTCCAGGGCCTCAAATTCGAGATACTCTACAAAAAAGTATCCGACACGGTGGGCGTTTACCAGGTGTACCTGAAGCTGCCTGACGCCATACGCCAGATAGATTTTGGTGCTGTTTCTGTTACGCTGCCGAGCATCAAAATATACATCTATACTAACGGCGACTTCAAGATTGATCTTGGCTTCCCTGTTAACGATGACTTCTCTGAATCATTCAGCCTGCAAATGCTGCCGTTTATCGGTTCGGGCGGATTTTATTTCGGTATGCTGAGTGCAGAAACCGCCGAAAAAGTTCCTGTTGCCAGCAACGGTAACTTTAGCCCGGTAATTGTATTTGGCATTGGCCTGCGCGTTGGCGTAGGTAAAGAAATTAATAAAGGCATACTTAAGGCCGGTATCAGTATTGTTGTGCAGGGTATTCTTGAAGGAACATTCGCACAGTTTAATTACTACGATGTCGCAAAAAAAGACAATCCGACCTATTACTATATACTCGGTAAGCTTTCTATTGTCGGTCACGTTTATGGGGCGGTTAACTTCCTGATTATTTCGGCAGAGGTTGATTTGAAGGTATTTGTAGCGGCACGCATTGTTTTTGAAAGTTATGAACCGATACTGATTAACTTATCTGCCGGGGTAAGGGTGTCGTTAAAAGTGCGGATAAACCTGGGGCTATTTAGTATCAGCATCAGTTTGTCGTTCTCGACTACTATCCAGTTCTCGTTTACTATCGGTTCGAAACAACGGACACCATGGATTACCACCGGCATACGCGCTACCCAGTTCAGGCGGCTTAGCTTAACTGCGATTGACAGTGATACCCAGTGCCCTGTCATCCCGGCAATGAACTGGCAGCCCGTTATCCCGCCGGAAAAAGTGGAACTACAGCTTATTTACATACCGCAGTTTAGCGCTGCCACTGATGATGCGGACGGTCAAAAAGCACGCGCAGTAGCTATGCTGTACCTGGAATGCGCTGCCGACCAGGCATCAACAAAAAAATCATTAACAAAGAATGGTATAACCGTCGAGGAAGACTATCCATTCGACAAGTTTGCCAAAGGCGCTTTCCTGTGGGCGCTGACGGCTTACTTTAGCGAGCCTGGCGACGGGGTGCCTGTGCAAACCATACTCGACAAACCAATAGGCATCGAGGACCTGAATAAGATTATATGCTATTTCTCGCAGGATGATTTGGTAGAGCCATTTACAGTAGATGATGTATTTAAGTTTATGGCCGGTTACCTGGATGCATACATTACTACGCCACCGCGTACCGTCCAGGTTTTAGCTGAAACCAGTGTTAGCATACTGCCGATGTTGCCGAACCTGATTTTTGAAACGCCAGACGGAGATATCTATTTCAGCAATGAAAAAGCGGAATATACTTACGACCAGGACCAGCTGAAACTGATAAAACGCTACTTTAATGAGCTGGCCGTACGAAACAGCGGGGATGATGATGCCGAACGGCAATTGACCGGTTTTGCAGCTGAGGAGGATGAGCAATCGCTGGCTACTTTTATGCTGATAGACTATATGTCGCTATTGGCCAAAGAGGCAAGCCAGAAAGGGATTGACAGGCTTACTGCTTTGGGATATACCGTTGAGGAAGGGGAGAGCATCGATGATATCGTTTACAACAATCCGAACTTCGGTATATCAGCTGTAGAATTAGCTCACGCCAACCGTACACGGGTTATGAATGGCGGCTCGAAGCTGAGTGTTAGCCGGGTGAATTATACTGTTAAACACAACGATACGCTGCACTCCTTAGCCGGCAGGTTTAACGTGGAGCATAACGAAATTCTGCTGGCCAATACGCGCCTAAGGACACAGGCAGACAACCCTTGCATCCCTAAGCCATTGCTGCACGAAGTTGAAATGCGGCCTGGATTTGGCGAGAACAACACGTTAATACCGGGCGCTACGATAGTTATTCCACGCTTTACACATGTTACTTCGGCGGAAAACGGCGGGGGTGAAAGCCTGCTGTCGGTAGCACGCGTATACGGCATAGATGTGCTCGACCTTATTGCCGAAAATACATCCGTGCCGGGGCTGTTCCCTGCCGGTAAGAAAATATTAGTACCGTTTGCAGAATCGATGACCGTTGATAAGCTGATTGCGGCAATGGAAGAAAATCATGATTTTGAACACCTGTCGGGCTTGTCGGCAAATATTATGCTGCAGGGCCTGAGGGTACCGCTGCCGGAAGAGAATTCGGAAATTGGCGAACCGAGGGCGATGTACGAGATATCGGGTCAGCAAATTGACGCCTCGGCTTTAGTGCTCGACCAAAAGCTCACCTTAAAGCTGGCAGAAAGCCTGGATTGGCTAAGCCTGGGCGCAAAAGGGGGCACCGAACTGCCGTTTACCCTGCTACAGCCGGATATTGATGCACTGGCAGGCCTGGCAGGGGCGCCACTTAAACCGGTAATACTGGAGTTGGCCCCAAGTCCGCTTTATGACGTGCAGCCACGTAAGTTTACGTTGCCAAACAACATCACCTGGCAGTCCCCGGCTGCGCTTATGCTGGTAAATGGCGCCAATGTATTACAGGACACCATCGACCCATCTATCTGGGGTTTCCCGGATGACCTTGGGGCATTGCTGAACGGTTACGATGCTATTGCGCCGAAAGTGCAGTTGCTGAAACAGGTACAGGAAACACAGACGAAGGCAGGCAAACCGGAGCCAATTGTGGACTATAGCTGGTCGACAAAAATAAGCGTACGCCTAACCCAGGTAAGGTCTGCCGAAGACCCAACT
>JAZJZL010000240.1:0-14896 GCA_040389845.1 Bacteroidota bacterium | reverse complement strand
CTTTTAGACCCCCCCAGTTTCCCCAAAGCCACTGCGTGTTTGTTCTTTGATATTCAAATGCCGGGTAAGAACGGATTTGAAGTGCTGAAGGCTTTGCCACACCACCAGTTTGAAGTGGTTTTTGTTACCGCGTTTGATCAATATGGCATACAAGCCGTCAAGTTCTCGGCTATTGATTACCTGCTTAAACCAATTGATCCGGAGGAGTTAAAAGCATCGGTTAGTAAAGTGGAAGCCAAGCTTAACAAAAAGAAGGCTAACCTTCAGCTTGAAAATTTGATGGAGTTTATTAAGGATAAGGATGCGAAAAAAGAGCACAAACTGGCCCTGGCTTCAACTAAAGAAATCAGGTTTGTGCATACCGGTGATATCATCCGCTGTGAATCGTCAAATACTTACACGGAGTTCTTTTTATCTGACGGGAAAAGCATCATTGTATCAAAACCCATTTTCGAATACGAAGAATTGTTGAGCAGCTATGATTTCATCCGGTGCCACCAATCGCACCTGGTCAATATAAAATATATCAAAAGTTTACTCAAGGAAGATTCGGGTTACTTGCTCATGGACGACAATACCCGTATCCCTATCTCGAGGAATAAAAAGGAAAACGTAATAAAAGCCTTACACACTATTAAAAAATAAAAAAACTCATCATGAAAAATCTGTTACTCGCAGCACTACTGTGCTGCAGCGGCTACTTGTATGCCCAAAATTTACCGCCCGTTGCTATCGAGGATAAAAAAATGGACGCTAATCTCGCTGGTCGCGGCCCCGCAGCGTTGACTATCAAAATAAAAAACCTTCCCGACAGTGTCAAAAAAGTGAACATTAAATATGCCGTGGTACAGCTGGCCGGAAGTTTCCAGGCTACAAAATATACAGAGACAGATGCGGCCGGTTCAGCAAAAATAATTCTCGATCAAAATTTGCCATACCAGCAAATATGGCTAAGCGCCGGTGATTACCTGTACGCCGGGGTATATGTGAATACCGGGCTTACCGTTACCGTAGATGCGCAAAAAGTACCCAAAGATGGCGTATATATGATGGGCGAGGGGGTAGCCTATACGGGTTACGACGGGGAATTGAATACCGTAATGAATAAAGATGTGCTTTTTAAAAAGGAGCAGAAAGAAGGCTTGTTTAACAACCTGCGCACACTATGCAATTCAAGAAAAAAGTACGCCGCTGATTCTTTCACCTTTAAAACCGATTCTATTTTGAAGCTGTTGAATAACATAGACAGCGAATTTATTGCCGGCTTTCCAGGTTATGGTTGGGCCGTTAGAAATGAAACCTTGTCTGATTTTTACGGGAATATTTGCCTGTCTTATTGGAATGACACGATGCCTAACCAGGTCTTTAAGGAACTAAGCGCACATCAGCCGTTATTTACAAGCAACAATGGCGTTGGGTATTACAAGTACCTGGGTATTTACAACGTGAGTAAAAGAAGCTTTAAAAAGGAAAACGCGCTTACAGGTGCTATGAAGCTATTTGACAGCTTATATTCGCAGCAACGGTCTGACGTGTTAAAATTAGCGCTGTTGGAGCCGCAGAAGGATAACTACGCCAGTTCTTACCCTTTGATAATCAGTAATATTAAAACGAGCTGGTGCAAAAGGTTGGCAATAAATGAACTAACCAAAGCAAGGGCAAACCAAAAAAGGATAGACAGCGTTTTAGCTTTATCAAAGAAGTTAGAAAAGGCAGACATCGGCGTTCCGTTAATGCGCCTGCCTTTTGATGCCAGCTTATACAGGCTGGATACAGTTGCTAACATTGACGATTTTATACTAAACCTGAAATCAAAATTCCCCGATAAAGCGCTCATTATTGACTTTTGGGCTACCTGGTGCAGCCCCTGCCTCGCTGATCTTCCTTACAGTAAAAATTTGCACGAGAAAAATAAAGATCTGCCCATAGAATATATTTACCTGTGCACCACCAGCGGCTCAAGTATAGATTTATGGAAAAACAGAATTGGGGACTTGCAAATCCCGGGAACGCATATTTATGTGAATGATAAAATTATAGCCAAATTAAAGACGGCCTTCAATTCAGAGGGAGGATTTCCAACTTACGTGGTTATTGATACTAATGGCAAAGTAAATAAAAAGACCATCGCATTCATGCAAACATTAACCAGGGACAGTTTGAAAGAGATTGTTGGGCTTTAGTAAAATGTTCCGTTTTTCTGTGCGGAACACCCGGAACACCGCGGAACGCATATTCATTAGTTAAATATTAGTTATCAGTTGGTAATCATTATTTCCCTACATTTATATCTCCTAACCTAATTCCCATGAAAAATATTTCCAGCCATGAGGCCAATCAGCATAAAATACCATCAAGCCTTGATATTTCTGTTATTATTATATTGGGCATCGCCGGTATGATGGGCACTTTTCAATACCTGCTGAGCGATTTGAAAATAAACGGCTATAAAAAAGAAAGCTGGACAGTGCGGGATTCGACTGGCAGGACCGGCAAAGAAAAAAACGTACTCATCGATACGCTCACGATTGTCTATCATCCCCAAATAGCAACACATCACGCCGATTCGAAAGTCAGCGCTGTATCGGACAAAAAAACAAAAACGCCTGCCACAGGTGTAGGAAAAGCATTTGATTTTGAATCGATTTACTTTGCCTATAATTCGGTGATTCTTGTTTGGTTCGCCATTTTCTCGGTGATGCTTGGCTGTTCGCTGGCTTTACTGCCAGTTATCATAAGCGCTATAAATAATATCGTCAGGGAATTTAAGTTACCTCGCCGGCGGCAGCTACTGGCTTTTTTGCTAGCCATTTTGGTGGGAATATTGATCTTCTATGCCCAGCACATCAACTACCTGCTGAAACCGACGCAAGTGCTGGCTAAGCTCGGTATAGTGCTTGGGCACCCGGATTATCTTTACATTTTTATCATAACCAGCATCAGTGTCGCCCTTATCGCCATAGCCGGACAATTGATGATTAACCAGGCCATCAGCACATTACCAAATACGATTCTCGGGTTGGATGTTGCCGCTCATAATAAGATAGCTGCTAAATTTGAGCTGTTACGTAACCAGCTTGGATTTTTTCTACTGATAGACTCTGTGCTGATTGTATTGTCGGTACTTAATACTGATACTTACAGGCGGGCTATCATCAGCGAGGTAAGTGTAAATATGGATATCGTACCCCGCAACTATGGCTATATTTATGGTTTACTGTTTACATTCTTGCTTGCTGTTATTTATATGCCTATCTATTACCGCCTGAAACGCAAAGGGGAGATGATGCTAAAGGAAATACCCCGGGGTGAACTGGATGGAGGAGGTCAGGATATTGCCGCGGTGTTAAATATAAAGCAAACTCCTATAGAAAGCTTTAAAGTGGCTTTATCTATCCTTGCCCCGGTTTTAACAAGCCTGGTGCCTGGGTTGTTGAATATCTAGAAGCCGGAAGGGCCCGGAAAATCGTCTGAACGTAGTAATGAATTAAGCTTTCTATGGGTCTCAGCTTCTGTTTATTGTAGAGAAGGGGGATGTATATTTTATTAAAACGCGTATTTCAAATTGAAATTAAAACATCTGGTATTTTGAATTGCGCAAAAGCCCATGACCATGCTAAAAAAAACTATATATAGAGCTGCTACCTGCTTATATCCGGAAGAATTTGGCTTCTATCCAATATTGTTTCCAAACGGGCCATACTTCATCAAATGTATTGGCATCGAGTTGGTTTTGTTGCTTAAATGTGGCTTGTGCCGCGGAAATACTCATCCCGCTTTTCAGGAGGGTAAGGAATTCAAACTGCTGTGGGTTCAGGTCGTATATAAACAGCTTGTAGTTATAGCGTAAAACCAGACAGTAGCTTTTGTTTCCGAAAGGCAGAGCAGGGTTTTCGCCATTTTTAAAGGCAAGGTAGAATGACCTGACGGGGAATTGGAATTTGAACAGCGCGCAAAGGGGCAAGAGTTCCAGCTTATCCTCAGGGGTATTGGTGTCTGCCAATTGATAGCCTTCCTCTGCCTTTTGCTCAAATAACACATTGATATCGTATTCAAACCTTGCCAGTTCGATAATAAAATCAATCCAATCTTCTTTTACATCGTCTTGCGTGTCGGGCCTGGTATCTTGTAAATGTTGGGCAAAATGTGCGCCCAGGCCCGCCAGGTTATAACTGGTTGATGGGTATGAAACAAGGTAGTCGTCGGCAAAGCCCCTGAAAAGTTCCTCACCAAGTGCATACTCCAGGGCGCTGAATTGCTGGGACATGCAGTTGCGCAACCTGGCTATGTAACTGCGTTGGTATATGGCCAAATGCTCGTTAGCGGGCAGTTTTCCGGAATGATTTACTATTGCATCTAGCGACGCGGCGTTAAATTCGGATGGAAGCACGCCGGTTGGATTTATACCTTTTTTTTGCAATGGATTAAGCAGCATGTGTTGCATCCATTGCTGAAATTTATCCAGGGGTATAGCTGTATTTTTGGCCATTTAACGCAGGAGTTAATGGGTCAATTCAAGCGGAACCAGGTTTAACGGATTAGAAACGAGTTCCGGCCCGCCAATCTGCGGTTGCGACAATAGTTCATCAAAATCGGCCGACATGTATTTTTTTGCTTTTAACAGTTCGGCGTGGTAAACTTCAAAAGCAGGGATATTACCATCCCACTCTAAAAGTACCGAGGTACCACCGGTGAGCTGATAAGCCAGTTGGAAAAGCTTCCACACCGGGCCCACTACCTCGCGGTCGTGCGTATCAATGATGTAATTTCCGCAGTTTTGATGCCCGGCCAGGTGCATTTGCACAATGCGGTTATGCGGTAAGGCTTTTATGTATTCAACCGGGTCGAAATCGTTATTAAAGGAAGACACATATACGTTATTAACATCGAGCAGTAAGCCGCAGCCTGTTTCTTCGGTCATGCTTTTTAAAAACTCCCATTCGGTAATGGTCGAATGTTTGAAAGAGGCGTAGGTGCTCGGGTTTTCAATGATAATGGGACGTTCAAGGTAATCCTGTACCCGCCTGATACGATCACATACATGCTTTAGGGACTCTTCGTTTAAGGGCAGTGGAAGCAAATCATGCGAGTTGACGCTGAGTACACCCGTCCAGCATAAATGATCGCTTATCCAGGCCGGCTTTACTTCCCCGGCAAGGGTCTTTAAACTTTTAAGATAGTCGAAGTTCAGGGGATCGGTGCTGCCAATAGATAACGATACCCCATGCATTACTACGGGGTATCGTTCGGCTATTTGTTTAAGTACCTGCCGCGGACGTCCGTACGAATCCATAAAATTTTCGGAGATAACTTCAAACCAGTCAACAGCCGGCGTTTCCTCCAAAATTTGATTGAAGTGCCGGCTGCGAAGACCTAAGCCTAATCCTAAATTCGGTAACTGCTCAATATACACGCGGCGGGCAGGTTGATAGGGTTTCTTTCATTTCGGCGGCGCTTGTTATCTCCATAACCAGCACCCTTGCATCAGCAGCCATGGCTCTTTCAGCAGGGTCGGCCAAATAAGAACAATGCCTGCTGCCGCTTTGCCCGCACGATGAGTAATCCAGCCCGGTTGTACCTCTCAGTTCGTTAACATAAGTGTTACTTGGCCCGAAAGGCCCGCCCGGAGGGGTGCCAACAGGCTGGTTTGTACCGGCGCGGAGCGCTTCGAACCGTTGCCGGGCAAGTTGCCATACGCTATTCCCTTTATTGGGGCCCTGTGTTACGAAACGTGAAGACAAAATAGGCGAGCCGCAGCTGCCCTGGTAACGGCAATCGTTTTGCGAAGGGAAACAGAATTCTTCTGTTGTGCCAAAAAGCCCGCAGCCACCTTGCCCTTTACACTCATTTAAGGTGTGGCAAGGGTGGTTTATGGTAGCGCAATCGCCCATGCCTGCACAGGAATTGGTGCCTGAGTAGCCGTTTGCCTTGCACGAGTTAAGCCCCATGCAAACGTGAAGTTCTTTTACTATTGTTGGTGTATCTGCCATGATGTAATGCTTTATATTAAGGTATTTGAGGAACGTTAGGTACTACAGAATGATCCAGGCCTACATCTGGCAACGATGGCCAGTAATTATCATATTGGGGTTTTGTTAACCAGCCCCAATTTTTAGGATCGGCAAGGGCTAACTTATTAACCAAATCCATTATTTGAGCTTTTGGACTTGACAACTGATTTTCGAATGGGAAGTACTCAAAAGTAAGGGACCCTAAATAAGTTTGCCCGCCGTTAGCGTAGTTGTATTTGTTAATATTATTTCCGACTCCGCTGAGCAGCCAGATCATCGATTTGTGAATACCGTACATAAACACTGCAAATTGGGTGCTTTCTTCCTGGTAATAGCAGGTTTCTATCATCAGCAAAATATAGGTAAAAATAGCATTGCCTAAAGCTGAGCATAGGGCTAATGCCTCATTTCCAGAGGCATCGTAAACCGCTTGTGTTGGGTTTGGTCCCTGGTTTATCACAAAGTAGCTAAAGAAATCAGTCAGCCCGGGTATGGCAGCAAACTTTTGCTGATAGTATCCGCCCAGGCTATAAATCTCCATAAATTTCGCAAAGTGCGATAACTCGCCATTCTCGTCGTAATCGCCCGGTCTAAAATGCACCTGGCCGTCAACAACCGGTAAAGGTATCGGCATTTTGGTTACAGGATCAAACACTAAACGGGTTTGATCTGGTTGTATATTTCCTTCGCCCTGGTGCTGAATTTCCTGCATAGCGGCAATGGCCGACGCAGCATCCACTACGCCTATCAGCTCCTGCCCATCATCCGTACTGGCAAATTGCGGGTTGTGGTTCCTGTCATAATAAACTGTATTGACAGAATTTTGAGAATAATAGGGTCGTGCTTTTTGCGGAGCCGGAGGAAGTAACTGTGGCCTGGGGGCGTATGGCCCCGGATAATTAGCCTCTACACAGGCAATTATATCGTTGTAAAAAGCACCGATGGTTTGATAAGGCACCACCTGCATGTCAACAAGGCCATTATCCGGTGGGAAAACAAAAGGCGCCGGACTTTCAATCTGCAAAAAAGTTGACAGCTGATTCAAGGTTAACTTTGCCGTATTGATAGGAAATTCGGGTTCGTGACCATCCAATTGGGTTGGGAAATTTAATACTTTACTTATGCTCAACAAATCGGGAGCCTGCTGCACGATGGCTTGTTTAACGTTTGACGAGAGCGCCAAATGCAGCATTTCTTCGATAGCTACACTCATTATTAAGGCTGCAGATTTGTTGGCATACACCAATATATCAACCTTAAGTTCTTGCGCCAGGATGGGTATGTCTGCCGGAAGGATACCCGGTATTATGGAAAGCTGGCCTACTAATATCTGGTAAAGTGCATCCTGGTCCTGCGCCCGGTTAATGGAATAATAAGTTGACAGGTAAGTAGGAATCGTTGCCAGCTCGAGCGCGATGGCCTGCTGCATAGCATCGGCAAAATTGGCAGGCGTCACCGCCGGCGGAATGATAAAAAGCTTTTTTGGGCTCATAAAACTACGATAAGGTTTATTTGATCATTTATGAATCGGTTTAGAACTAGGTTGTTATTAGTAAAGGCTAAGCTACTATTATTTTTGTGGGAATGGAAATAAAATGAATTTATATATGGGCTGTTATTTGAATTTAATTAGCGGGATTTTTCGCGTTGTTGGAAGTTATAAAGATCTGATAGTTTGAAACTTATTGTATGCTGTTTGGGTTAAGCTGGACGCTTAAAGGTTTTAAGCCGAAGTTACGCTATGCTAAAATTCGACCAGAAGGGGGGGATATTAGATGCCATAGAGGATATGGAAAAATCGGCTGCAAGTAAGAAGTTAAACAAGCATTAGCGTTTCACTTGTAAGGACTTCAAGTACTTAACGCAGGCAAAACAGCCTGTCTGTAATTCCTGTTATTGATAGACTATAGGCGAGGATACGCAGATATATAGACATTTTGTTGAGGACTTGAAGCTTTTAGTAGGTCTAATAGAGTGAGTGCTCGATTTTTTTTATGGCGCGAGCAAATTTACAAACGTTTTTATTAGATGCCCACAGTCAGTTTTTAAAATCTCTTTTCTCATAATATATAATAGGATCGATATTCTGTAAAGCGGTGATTAATGGTTGATGTTCCCTTAAATCGCCCAATATCATTTTGTGGTAAGTGATACCGTCAATTTTTAGTGTTTTAAATAGCAACAAAATAATAGCTTTTCCATAGATCAGTTTATGAATAGCTTCCAAATCAACATCATTACTATCAATTGCTGATGCTCTGTTTTTTTCATGGCTGGTAAAAACTTGCTCAATAGCGATCACAATCAATAGCGAATGAGGGCAAGTTTTATGCTGATTAATTTTGTCTTTTATCTTAGCAAGCAAACGTTTATTACGGTCGGTAATCGATTCCTTTACTGATGCTTTTACGTTTGCAATTGTCCTGTTTAGGTATAAGTCTGCTCGTAACTGGAATTTTATATATCCAGCGAATGAATCAAGATTTTTTTCGTATCCATTCTCATAATTATTGCTGAATGCAGGTTCTATATGAAACTCAAATTGGTCAGTTACTTTTTTGGCGGGTAGAAAAATAGTTGTTTCTTTTACCGACCGGTATGCATGGATAAAGGATTTTACCCCTTGCGTAAAAACTGATTTGTTTTTCCGTAGAACTTGTTCATTCCTTTCCTTGAATGCAAAATAGCCCGAAAAGATCTCGTCAAGTGTCAATTTTCTTTTTATTGCCGTCGTTTGAATATGAGCAATAATTTGTGTCCCGAATGCCAATAATTCTTCCTTAAAGCGGTCATAATATTTGGTTGTTTCGACATTATAAGATTTTTCTCCCAAAGTCAACAATATATCCATTGGCTTAATAATACCTTGTTCGGACAAATATGTTTGTTCAATCTCAGGGAACAGGCCAATTCCAGACAGTAAATAATGAACTTGAATCTCAAATAGCCATTCCTGAAGGTGACTATAATCAATAGCACCTTCCTTGTTTTTAATATGATAACTTTCAGGCTTACCTAAATAATTGTAATAGCGGATAAGTTCAGCGATTTCATTTAAGATGTAAATCGAATTAGGTTGATTGTCTGCACATAAAAATAATATCCAATTGTGGGGATTGAGTTTTTCGGTAGTGTCAAAATCGGTTGAAGGGAAAAAGCCCCCAAGTTCCGCTTTTAAAGCATCCAATTTTTTTAAATATGGGTGGTCGCGAAGCACTTGAGTCCATTTGAAGAGACGCATCGTTTCATACCAGGTTGTTAAATAATTCATTTGAGAATAAATCTAAGAAGAACTTGCAATGATTGGGGTGTAGAGAGTTAATAGTAGATTAAATGACTTAGGGCAATGTTTTAATTTAATTGTATTTTTAGATTCACTTAAAATGTCCCAATGCCTCTGATTACTAAAAACTTCAATCAGCTTTTCGATGAAAAAAATGAGCTGATGAACTATGCTGATTATTTAAAAGATAGTATAGCTGGTTTAAAAACACTGGTAAGCAATCAAGAGAAATCAAGCGTAAAAGACGAACTTGCTGTTCAAAAATATTTTGAACAACACCCCTCAACTTTACTGGGCGTTCTTTGCGGCGTTTCCAATAACTCTAAAATTGAAGGCAATCTTATTATATCCCAACCCCGGATAAAAAGCCTGGCCAGGGACAGACAACCTGACTTTTTGATTATTACCGGTAATTCTTTGCAGTTGTTTTTCAATTTTATAGAAATTGAGGCACCGGCAAAAAAAATCTTTCATGAAAGAAAATATGAACTCTCAAAGGATTTCTTTCAAAGCTATTCTCAATTAACACAATGGCGGTCATTTGAACATAGCATTATTTCCGACTATTGTAGTTTTACGGTTAACACGCTCTTTGGCAATAATGGCGATTTCAAAGTAAAACGTAAGCATTATTATAATTTCATCATGCTATACGGAAACTCTGATGAAGTGCTACAAAAAAATGATCCTACCTACACCAGTCTGTTGCTATCACAATTTAAGGATGAAATACAGCATGTTACTTACAGCCGTCTTATATCAGACCCGATATTTCACCGACCATTAATTACTATTAAAAGAAGGGCAAACGTGGATCAATTTGAAGCTATAGGAATGGACCCGATTAAATATTATGATTATTGGCGTTGGTCAAACCACCATAATATATCAGGTAAACAAGCTCTTATAAAAAAAACAACTTATCTCAATGATGATGAAAAAGATGTTTTGATAGAAAAAATCACCGCTTACGATAAATTGTCTTCAGAAGAAATTTTAAAGTTGGAAAACAGGAGTTATTAGATCTTGTAAGCGAAATGCAAAGTGTCCACATAAACGTAAGTGAACTGGAAGATTCAACCCCCGCCCGGTTAAGCGTTCACGCCTAACCGAAAATAATTGCGAGCGTCCACACTCGCGATAATAGTCATGCAAAAAGCCTCCAACTTTCGCTGGAGGCTTTCGTGGAGCCGGAGATAGCCCAATCGAACCCCTTATACCACTTTTAGAGTTTTTTGATCGGGTAAAAATGGGAGATGAGTGTCAAATTTGGCGTTAAGATAGTCCTCCTTTCCTTAACTAGGTGGAGCAGTAACACAGCGGCCCCAGTGATGCAAAGCTCGCACTATTTCATGAGGATTTAAGGGGATTAACGTAAATTTGCTGATAAGAAATAAATGAAGGAAGTGATGCCATTAATGCAAAATTTCATTCAACCAGACAGCTGAATAAAACGTTGTTTTTGTGTTTTTTAAATCGTTTTAAGATTTTGGGGTAAGGCGTATATTTTATATTTTATAATTTAATCAAAAAACATACACTACCTTTATTCAAGTAATAAACAACCGATTTACTACACCTTAACCCTTGTCACATGAAAAAGAGCACAAAAATCAAGTTTTTCATCTTTCTGTTTTTTTTATCTGCAGTTTTCTTTTTAAATGTTTCTATGAAAGGAAACGGAACGAGGCAGGATATTCCACCGGTAGTAATTTCATCTGTTGTGCCGACTGACGTTTCTCCTGAAGTGGATACATTTCAAGGTAATCCTATAGCTTTCTTTGATGATTATTCATGGCGGTTGTTTATAGCTATGGTGTGGCCTGCAAAAGCTGGAGAGCGCGGGTTGCCCGACAATACACTTTCTCTTGACCAGCCCAATACGCCAAAAGTATTTGAGACCTATAAATCAGACTGGGAAATTTTTAAAACAGATGGGAGCGCGCCCTCTCCATGGAATGATTTTAGCACAACGGTACCTTGCCAAACCGATCCAATTGGGTTTAATGATATGGTTTTAGCGTCGTTTTCAAAATTTGGAAATTTAGGCCAGGCGGGATTTGGTGACCTGGTTGGGCCATTAGTAGCGCAAAATAATACTTACGTCAGATTTCTGACTGGCTTTAATCAGATTGAATTTCAACAAATCACTGATCAAAAATTATATGTGCGCAGCAACCTTACAAACGTGACTTTGGGCACTGGCTCTATTGACGTGAAATCTGCATGGATGGTTATGAATGGTGTTGCTCATCCGGAGCGCTATTATACCAGGCAAGCATGGGTACTTGATCCCAATAGCGGAAATTGTTCAAAAGTGCTTGTTGGTTTGGTCGGGCTACATATTGTTCAAAAGACCCCAAGCCGCCCGCAATGGATATGGACCTCTTTTGAGCAGGTAGACAATGTCCCGCAGAGTGGTGCAATAGCACCATTTGCATTTAATGATGGAACAGTGACACCGATGCCCGGATCAAACCCAATACTTTTTCCGCCGCCGGCGATCCCGCCGTCACATTTTAATGTAACCCGCACTATGCCGATAAACCCATCAACGGTAACAACCAATCAACAATACCAACAGGCACTAAAGACCCGAAATAGCATATGGCAGTTCTATCAGTTGGTGGAAACGTAATGGCCAATAACAAAGAATTCACCGGGTGACCCCGGCGACCCCGCGCATACGTTTCCAGGCACAGGGGCTACAAGCGCGTTTTCGAATGTTACCATGGAAACCTTTGACCAACGAAATATCCGCACCGGTTGCATGAACTGTCATAATCAGACTAAAACCGAAAGTGATTTCTTATGGTCGCTCGAAGTTAACGCATTTCCTACAACAACCCCTTCAATCGCGATGCAGTTTTCAGCTATGAGAAATGGATTTGCCCCGACTGCAGCGAAACCAAAGTCGACCAAATTGGACAAACCACTCAAACAATTGAAAACTTTAATGCAAAACGCAGCTAAAAATTAACCGATCAATTCAAACAAAATTAATATTCCAATGGCACTAAATTCATTTGCAGATGTTCAGGCTTTTTTTACCAAGGTTATGAAAGACAACCAGGAGGACGGTGGCCTGCCGGTGTCCCCGCACAAGGATTTCTGGAATAAGTTAACATATACCCAGTTTACCGAAGGCAACGTTCCGGGTGTAAACCCGCCTTTGGCGATATTGGTTGTGGGGAATTCCGCGGCGAGTAATTTGATTTTATCATTACAAGGCAAAGGGCCCTTATTTGACCCCAATACCGGTTCAATTGGTCAAATGCCCGCAAACGGGCCTCCAATGTTTACAGACGACCAAATTAAACAAATTGCGGATTGGATCGACGCAGGATGTCCCCAATAAGGGCCGTCCCATTTTCGAAGCCCTTCCGGAATTAGTTGGTACGCCTATACAACAAATGCTTTTGGATGTTTATCATAAGGGTAAGTTGTATGAAATGAATGAGGTCCTGATCCCGGTGGCAGAAGAGGAAGGCGGCCCGACGCTGGAGCGTTACTTTACATTTAGCTTCCAGGCACGCCGAAACGGGCAGGATCAGATAGACGGGATCGTTAATATCGTTTCGGAAGTTACCCGGTTTGTTCAGATTCAACACGACCTGATCAAGGAAAAAGATGCGGCCGATCAGCAAAGGCGGGTGTATGAAACGATCACTTCCGGAACTCCCGACCTGATGTATGTGTGGGACCTGGAGTACCGTTTTACCTATGTCAATAAGGCCTTGCTTGATATGTGGGGTAAAACCTGGGATACTGCTATTGGTAAGGGCCTGCGAGAAAACGGGTACGAAGAATGGCATGCACAGATGCATGAAAGGGAAATCGATCAGGTGAGGGCAACCAGGCAACCTGTACGTGGCGAAGTGGCGTTTCCACATGCTACTTTAGGAAAGCGAATTTATGATATATCTTAATTCCGGTTGTGAATGCCGAGGGTGAGGTCGAGGCTGTTGCCGGTACGACCCGTGATGTGACGGAACGGAAGCTGATGGAAGAGGCTCTGGCAAAAAGCTCGGAGGAAGTTCAAGCGATTAACGAGGAAATGGCCGCTTCAAACGAAGAACTGGCGGTAACTAACGAAGAGCTTTCTGAAACACAAGGACAATTACAGGAAACGGTTACTAAATTAAGCAGTGTCAACTTGCAGTTAATGGAATCGCAGACCGATTTCGTCCGGATGGTCGAGCAAGCGCCAGTGGCCATTTTGGTGTTTCGCGGCCCGGACCTGGTTGTAGACCTTGCTAACCATGGGATATTGGAAATTTTAGGAAAGGATGAAACTATTATCGGCCGTCCCCTCCTGGAGGCCATGCCGGAACTGAAAGGGGAGCCTGTCGTAGAATTGCTCTTTGATATTTTCAATAAGGGCATTTCGTCAGACGGTAACGAAGTGCCTGTCCGGATAATGACGAATGGAAAACTGGAGACACGCTACTTCAACTTCAGCTACAGGCCGCTCAAGGACGGAGAACGGATTATTGGTGTAATGGATGTTGCGGTTGAGGTTACTGCCCAGGTCCTGACACGACAAGCCATTGAGTGGGGTGAAGAGCAGCTACGGCTTGCTATTGATTCTGCGGATTTGGCAACCTGGCATATTGATGCGGGCACGGGTGAGTTTACCCCATCATCGCGATTGAAGGAATTATTCGGCTTCAGGCCAGATGATGAAATGCCGTTGGTAGCAGGGATTGAACAGATAACGGCACGCTTCCGCGAAAAAGTAAGAAAAGCAGTAGAAAATACGCTTGCCACCGGCGCAGTTTTCGACGAGGAATATGAGATAGAAGGTTTCAGGGACAAGGCAATGCGCTGGGTACGGGCACGTGGTAAGTTGTACCAGGGTGAAGCCCAAAATGCGGGGAACTTTTACGGTTTAATTGTTGACATAACTGAAAGCAAGTTGCAGGAACAACGGAAGGATGATTTTTTAAATATTGCGAGCCATGAATTAAAGACGCCGCTAACCAGCCTTAAAAGCACGTTGCAATTGTTAGATAGAATGAAAGATCAGTTCACCGCCCCGGCACAAATCAAACTGTTGGAGCAAGCCAATCGCAGCACAGGAAAGATAGAGAACTTAATTGATGACCTGCTGCAGGTAAACAGGCTGGACTTCGGCCAGCTCGAGTTGCAAAAATCAACGTTTAATATTTCGGAGATGCTGGGCAAATGCTGCTCCGATATTCGAATCGGGGGAAAGCATGATTTGATTTTCCTGGGAGACGACCAGCTGATCGTTTATGCAGATGAGAGCCGAATTGAGCAGGTGGTAGCTAACCTGGTAAACAATGCAGTCAAATATGCGCCCTCTTCCAAAGATATTTATCTTATAGCAGAACGAATACCTGGTTTTATAAAAATATCCGTCAAGGATACGGGGCCGGGTATAGCGGCCGACAAAGTGCCATTTTTATTTAACCGTTATTATCGTGCCGAACAGGCAAGCAAGGTTTATAGCGGACTTGGGCTGGGTTTATATATTTGCGCAGAGATTGTCAACAGGCATGAAGGGAAGATCGGAGTAGAAACAGCTCCCGGTCTTGGAAGTACATTTTGGTTTAACCTTCCGGAATAAATAATGTCT
>JAZJZL010000239.1:0-10038 GCA_040389845.1 Bacteroidota bacterium | reverse complement strand
CACACCAAGTATGTCCGGAGGCAATACGGGTATAACGGTTTCATAACTTTTTCCGCCCACCAGCGCGCGGAAACGCCCGTGGGCATCAACAAGGTGATCAGCCCGTTGTATGGCAACTTCTTTAAATGCCTGGGCTTTAGCAGCAAATAAGTCCTGTTCGTAGTCAAACTCCGATTCTTGGGACTCCAGGCTCAGGTTTTCTACCGATTTAGCCTCAAACAGCAATCGTTTGCTTTCTTCCGGCGTCAGGATGCGGGGAGACGCGCCTGTCCCTTCGTACCCCCACAAAAAGACTTCTTCAGCAATGATTTCCCGCTTGCTGCCGATCTCACGTATCACGTTGCGCACCCGGAATTGAACCAGTGTGGTCCTTACCTTTACTTCCCTGGTCAACACCACAGCGGCCCTGGCAATTTTTAAGCTGCCAGATTTCCGATCGTTATCAATCGCCGCGGACAGCATAAATTGACATAATTGCTCCACAAATTTATGGTTTCTGCCGACGTAAACATGTCCGGCTGGTGTTGGCGACTCAAAGCAGATCGTAATATTCCGGCCACTTTTTGGCAAGGTTGCTTTAAGGTGCTGTGGCAGGTTGGTCAGATCTATCTTATAGGCCTGAATATATTTCCTTTCTGTGCCGTCATTACTGTTTTTTTGAGATGCCCATACCGGATTGCAGTTACCCTTTAAAGCCGTGATCGACGCGGAAACAAAATTTTCGACGGTGAGGGTATCGCCGATGGCTTCGTCCACTTCTTTTAATTCACCTTCAATGGCCTCGGCGCTTACGCTTTCATGGGCAAATATGCTGCGAATATTCTCGGCCTTCTGGCGCATCTTTTCGATGACATTTGTGATATGGTCATCCGCAAAAAGCATCATTTGCTGGTTTTCCGATTTGTTTTCGCCGGTAATCAATGTCTTGATCAAACCTTCGACCACAGACCCGTCATCATCGCCAATCGATATATTAACACCGATACTATTGCGTATCTCGTAGATCTTTTTGATCAGCACGTCCCACACGATTTTGTCGATCTCATTATTCTCGCCAAGCAGTATGTAGGTTTTTATTTTAGGACTTTCCTGCCCAAACCGGTCCACACGGCCGTCCCGCTGTTCAATGCGATTAGGATTCCAGGGCAGATCGTAGTGCAAGACGGCGTTAAAAAGGTCCTGGAGATTAATGCCCTCGCTGAGGCAGTCGGTCGCCACCATGATCCGTGGTTTTTCCGGATTGATCGAAGCGATCAGTTCGCGCCTTTGTTCATCGGCCAGTTCCGAAGTGGCGACGATGATTTGAACTTTATTCTCAAAATGCCGTTTTAAGTGCTCCCCGACATATTTCGCGGTTTGAATATACTTGCAAAAAACAATGGGGTGGTAAAATATCTTTTGTTTTGATCCGTCGATTGTTTCATTATCGCCTTTGATCCATTCTGACAGGACCGTTATTGCGCGCAGCAATTTATGGTCGGTTGCACGGGCGACGATTAATTCCGCTTGTTGCGTCAACTTATCGAGCCGGGTGTCATCGTTGTTTTGCGCCTCATATTCAGTAACGGCGGTCGTGGAGGTGGAGTCGTCGCCATTCAATTCTTTATCAAACAAACTGCTTTTGAAATAAAACGCTTCCTCGTCCTCCTGAACATCTTCAGTTAGCTTGTTTTTCCGGTTCTGAAGCATGTTCAATCCGGCAGCAGGGCTTGACATCACCCCCCGCAACAAGGCCAGGGCCGCCCAATATTTGATGGGTGAAGCATTTTTTATTTTATTGCCGGTTTGGCTGCTCAGGCCCCTTGCAAAATCAAGAATATCATTATAAAGCTTCAGGTACTCGTCAGATAAAATATAACGGATTTCTTTGGAATCCCTTTTAGGGAAGGGGTTCCTCTCATCCGAATGCGCACGCCAGCGTTCGAGGTTTTCCCGTTTACGCTGCACGAAATGGCGGGCCAGTTTCTTTCGTTTTTTCTCATCCAGGTCGGAAATGTTGTACCCATAGAACTCCGGGTTCAACAGCCCGATGAGCGATTGAAACTCTTCGTCCTTCCCGCTATGCGGCGTGGCCGTCAGCAAGACCAGGTGCCTGTCCAGATCTGACGCTATTTCCTTTAGCAGTTCAAAGCGAAGCTGGTCACCTTTGCCGGCCGGCCTCGCGCAGGTATGCACTTCATCGACGATAACCAGTTCCGGGCAATCGTTCAGAAACATTTCCCGCCTGCCAAACTTGTCTTTTAACTTGATATAATCTACCGAAATAACCTGAAAGGGGTAATGTTTAAAAACCGATATATCGCCCTGCAATTTCCGTTCAAGTGCAGCAATCGTACTGGAGCGGATGATTTCAGCATCGATATCCAGCTTGTCTTTTAATTCCTGTTGCCATTGTTCACAGAGATGCGGCAGGCAGATGATGGCAAACCGCGCTATTTCACCTCTTTCGATCAGTTCCTTTAAGATCATCAAAGCTTCAATCGTTTTACCGATGCCCACGTCGTCAGCGATGAGTAACCGGACAGTGCTCTGCTTCAAAGCCATAACCAAGGGTACTACCTGGTAAGAGCGCGGGCGAAAACTCAATTTGCCCATACAACGGAACGGGCCGCAGGCATTACGGAAGGACAGCTTGGCCGCATCGTATAAGAGTTTCGCCGATTCAAAATCGGCCAGGTCGTTCCTGGTCGGGTATTGAAATTCCGCCTTTTCCATTTTATCCAAAGGGATGCCGAGCGGCCGGAAGACCGCCGTCGTCTCCGCCTCAGATCCGCCAATCGGCTTGAGCTGCACGACATCCTTATCGTTTGAGGGGAGTACCACCCACTGCCGGTGACGGAAATAAACCAGCATCCCCGGACTGATCTCTTGATTGTTATTTACTTCTGGCATCTTATCGGGTAATTCTAAATATGTGCTGGTTTCTTTTTACAAATGCGTCGATCGGCTCCGAATAATGCCATTCAATGATTTCGTAGCCTGCCAGGCGACAGTTTTCACGTTTGATTTTGTCCGCTTGCCTGACCTTCTCCAGGTCATGAACCGAGCCGTCACAAAAGATCAGGGCAAATTGATGTTCGCTAAGTTTATAAACGAAATCAGCGTTAACATAAAGATCCGGTATGTTGTGTTGGATTTTGTCTGGCAGTTTGCGGTTATTTTGATACAAATACTCAATTAATGGTTTCTCCGTGGATGAATTCAAATCATAATTGGCAAGGAGGTATTCATACTGCTGCTTTAAAGAACGCCCTCCCTGCTGGTTGTCAATCGTACATTGCATGAGTTTTTCCAGCGCTGGCTTAATGCTGAACCGGTCCAGCCGCTCATGATACTGTTGATTATAGTAAGACAGCAAATCATCATAAGACGCCTTGACCCTGTCGGGATCTGTGTCCGTTAACGTAACGGGGTCGAAGCCAAGTAAGCAATAAGACTCCCGAAAGATCTTTTGCAGCTGAGCGGCGTTATTTAATAAGTCCTTCAATATACCCAAACTGCCTTCGACAGATTCGTAGATCAAAATATTTTTGCTTTCCTGCTGGCCCATGATCCAGACGCCGATTTCACTTTCCTCCACCTGGTAGGTATTTTCGATCGCCTGTTTTAAAGCAAAAGCCAGGGTACATACCCCGTCTTCATCCAGCTGCAATTCTTTTACAGGCTGGATGTATAGGATGTCGGCAGTGCTCGTAGCGTATATCCGCACTTTTTCAATAGGGTCGTCGGTATGGGTGTATTGTTCTTCTTCGGTCCTGGTTTTCCAGCGCCCCGAAACTTTTCCAATGGGAAACTCTTCATCTTTAGTGACCTTCCATTTTTTGTTGACCTGTATCAGGGATGCTGCCTGATCATAGATCACCTGTAAAAGATTCTGCTCACCGGCGTTGATCATCGCGCGTTGCGTATATTCAATTCCTTTCGAGAAGGAGAAATAATGATCGATGTTATAGCCCTGCGAGACGCGGTTTTCTTCATTGGAGGAGATGCGTTCTTCTATCCGGGCTTCCGATTCGTTTAATTCGATCACATTCGGAAATTTTTCGAATGAGTCGCCCTTTAATTCCTTCAGCGTGATGGGGTCGTTGTTGGCCAGCTCCGCCTGTTTCCCGATGAAAGCGTAGCCCGTTTCTTTGGAAGTTTTAATCGTTTGCATCAGGTCGCCGCCCTGGTTGAGCTGCATTTTGATGACCTTATATTTGCTGCCGCGGTGGTAGATCAGGTTATGGGGGCCAAATTCTTTCAGCGCAATAAATCTTGGGCGTGAAATAAATTCTCCCTGTTGTGCCGCCTTATTTCTGCCAACAAAGGCGCGAACCGGTAAGCGTGTAAAATTGTATCCCGGCAGAAAGCCTTCTGAGGCCAGGTACCTGAAAATATAAAACTCGGACTCATTCCCGGAGGAGGCTTTATTCTTGTTCAGCAATAATTCCCGCTGGCGTAGTGCAATTGCCTGTGTCCGTTTGGCCTCATTAATTCTTGGATGATTTGGCGTTTGAATGACTAAATGCGCTTCATCAAGTACTTTTTTGGTATTGCTGTATAATACCCGCCACCGCTGGAAGGCGTGATCGAACGTCGTCAAAAAGGCGTTGGCCTGGGTTGCGAGCCAGTTATCATCATACCAGCTGGTTTGCGCAATGCCTGCAATATTACGGACAATGGTTTGAAATTGAGCGATCCATTGCGCAGCAAAACGCCGGTGCAAATCTTCCATTTTGATTTGAATATCCCGGTGGACCGGCAGGCCCGGATATTCAATATCCAATACTTCTGCCACGGACACGCTGATGTTGAGTTCCAATTCCATCAGGATGAATGCATTAAAATGGCTTTTGATGAGCTCCTCATTCGTCAGGTCCATTTTTGGCGGGACGACCGTACCTGAAACCATCTTCGCCGGGTTCTTGAAATAATTCCGGTCATGGGGGGCCTTGCGCGAACAGAAAGTATACACCAATGCAGATTGGCCGCTCCTGCCGGCCCTGCCGCTGCGTTGCGCGTAATTGTCCGGGCGGGGTGGCACATTGCGCATATGCACAATATTGAGCTGGCTGATATCGATGCCCAATTCCATGGTCGGGGAACAAAAAAGTGCGGCGATATTTCCTTTTCTAAAATCATCTTCCCGGCTAATGCGGTCCTCATTACTCAACTGTCCCGTATGTTCACGGCCAGGCCGTTCATAAGTTTTGAAGTCCTGTTTGTAGAAATCCTGAAAGTATGTGTTGGGCGAAGATTCCACATTTTTATATTTAATAAACCGGATCTCATCCTGCAGAATCTTTTCTTCATTTCCCGGTTTCCAGATAATGTTGTCCACGCGGATGCGGTAACCCATGATCGTGGCGCCGGCAACTTTAACCTCCACCGTATTCAAATAATTACCGCCCTCCAGCAACCTGCAGAGCGCGACGATTTCGGTTTCCAGCTCCGTTTGTTTAATATCTTTTCTGCGGCAGTTTTCCTTCATCAACCGTTTGATATACTTTCCGATATAGCTTTTGGCGCCGATCGATGCTGTATACTCTCTTGTTTTTTCCTTACCGGCGGAAAATGGCAACAATACGTAAGGTGCTTCTATTTTTTCGTCGAAGTTTAGCGACCATAATTTTTCTTCATCTAACTGTGTCTTTAATTCCAGTTCAATTTCTTCCCGCTTTTCCATCAGGAAAATATGGTCGAATGCAAATGAAGTCCTGAAGTAATTCAGTATCTGGGTGAGCACATAGGCGCGGCCTTCCGGCGAGAGTACCATTAACCATTCGACCCCGGTAAAGAAGTGGTCGTTTGAACAAAATTCATCCAGGCGGTAATAGTCGATCTTCACCAATGCCGTTTGCTCGAGATTGGGCGTGGTATATCGCCAGCCTAATTTTAAGTCGTATAAAATCTTGATGATCACGAACTTTTGGAAGGCATTTTTATTTTTTTCGCCCGGCCAAAGCGGGTTTTTTGACGGAGATCTTGCATATTCTTCATCAGAAAGGTCAAGCTCCTTAACCACTTCAACCCCGATCTGGTTGCAATCCAGGCCGCCCGGGTTTTTCTTAACCGCTTTGTAGATGGCCGAACGCAGGCGGGCGATCGTAAAAAAGTCATTGAAATGTCCGGCCTGCAGCGAGGCATCCTGCCGGTTATCCGTAAAACTCAGGAACTTTTGATTCTTCTCCGGAATGCCGCTTTCCTTTAATGCCTTTAAAATATTGGCGCCAAGAATGGTCGTGGCCGAACTTCTGCCTTCATTGCCCAAGCGCGACAGCTTGGTATTCTCGCTCGTTTTTAAATCGAAGATAATACCCGAAGTCGGATCAAATAATAAATAGGCAGGAATATACCATCCTTTTAGCGGGTATTTTTCAGCGGGCTCCCATGAAAAGCTACCGTCTTCGTGAAAGAAGATCAGTTGCGGCAACCGGTGCTCATAGAAATTTCTGATCTTCCTTCCGCGTTTCACCGTATCCGTAAACCAGCTGTCCGGCAGCGATTCTTCATGCTCGTCCGTCCAGATGGTTTCGTCGCCATCTTCCTGAAGAATAATATAACCATAGGGAAAGTCATCGATTGTTAATATTCTTTTTTGCTTTCCGGTAGCTTTGTCGGCTTTGATATCGTCCTGTGTTATCCTGGGCGGCAGGTCCTCCGTATTTTCCGGGTCCCGGGGCAAAATCTTATCGTTCAAAAGCTTTACACACAGGAAATCAACACCTGAATAGCGGCTGAACAGTACCGGGAATAATAAGGTTTCTTTGCCGCCTATTTTAACATAACGTTCATCATTTAGCGTAATATGCCGGCTCTTTTTTTTGCCAAGCGTAACCTGCACCGTACCGGTTTGCGATATGAACTGATGAATTTTAAATGGCAGGTAAGATTTGCGTGGCTGCGTGCTGGCCCCCTTGATATTCAGCTGTTCAATCCACTCCAGTAAAGCAAATAAAGCTGTTTCGCAGGCCGGCCCGTCTGCACCGGAATCCGATGCCAGCTGATCGGTAACGGCGCGTAAGGTTAAGGGGATACCGCGTTCAAATTCGTTTTTCTCATTTTCAACCAGCGCAATCCGGGTTTCCAGCCAAATAGCCAGCGGATTGATTTTGAATACGTCTGCCCCGGCAGCAGGGTTAATGGGTGCCCGGACTGCTTCCGCCAGCTCGGCCACGGCCGGCGTTTGGCCATTATAGCTGGTAGACGTTTCCAGTTGCTCACCAATAATTTGGTCTGGCCCGTAATTTTCATTAAATATCCGGTAGGCGACAGCCGCAATTGCTTTCTTCTTGTCATCAGTATTTCCTTCTGAACTCATCGTTGCAGAAGTTCCGATACAGATGATTTTATTACTGCATAAGTTTTTTATCCGGCGGATGAGCATGCCAACATCGGCTCCCTGGCGCCCCCTGTACGTATGCAGTTCGTCAAAGGCCAGGAACTTTAAGTTCGCGGCTATGGTCTCTCTTAACCCCTTTTCTTCCAACCGCGTCATGATCAGCTCGAGCATCATATAATTCGTGAGAATAATATTCGGCTCGTTGTCCCGGACATTTTCCTTTAGGGTGGAACTTTCCTGGCCCGTATACTTTGCATACGTCACGGGAAAGCGATGCGTCGTTGATTCCTTGAGTTCAGCAAGCTGGTCATCCAGGCTTTTATCCATGTTGGCGTATGGAAAATCAGTGTGCAGGAACGTCTTTAGATAGTTAATCTCATACTTCTTAATTTCCTCTTCCTGCGAATTGATCAGCGCGTTCATGGGATAAACGATGACCGCCCGGATGCCCTTCCCCGGACTTTGAAGCACATCGTTAAAAATCGTGGCTAAAAATGTTAACGATTTACCAGACCCTGTTCCCGACGTTACAATAAACCCGTTGCCGGAAATGCCTTGTTTGATGGCCTCGATCTGGTGATAATAAAGGTCGAATTTGCCCAGGATGTTCTTCAGCTCCGGGTGTATCCCCGGGATGTCGACCAGCGATGAGCCAATTTTATACGATGGGTTGAACTGGATCAGCGGCTCAGGCAGGTAAGAGTCTTCACTTGATTTTTCTTCAAATTTTTCTTCCACCGCTTCTTTTATGCGATTATCTGCAATATTGAAAAAGCTCTTCAAAAATCTTTTGTAGTTATCAATAATGGCGCGGTGATTCTTGAGTGCTTGCATTTAGGGTTCTACGATAATGTCAGGTGTTTATTAACAGTTATAAACGGCTTTTTTAATTTATGGATAATAATATAACAATATTACGGGTTATCGGTGACGCTATCGGCTTCAATCTATGATCAAAACAAGCGCCCATCAATATCCACAAGATTGGTTGGTTTATAACTTAATATGGAGTTAAAGATAACTAAAAGTGCCGATACTCCTAATTTCGATAAAATTAGTCCCGATGCTTATTTTTTGACCACCAAATGGGAGAGGGCAGGGTTACTTAACAGCCGCTCCGTTACCTCCTGGATGAGCTCCTGTACGTCCTGTTTGATCTGTAAATAATTCCGGTGGACGATGGCGTTATTGATTTTTCTGACCTCCGGTATTTCCCTGTACCCGGCAATCTCCCTATTCAATGCCTCATGGTCATTAATGACCTCGCAATGAAAGGCTTTCAAATCGATCCTGCAATCCGGGTTATCTGCCACCATCCCTGCGAACTCGCCGGAACTCAGCGAGGAAATACGTGATGGCGGTACCGCCGCCTCCAGCTGCTTGGATTTGCTGATGGAGGTGTCGGTACGATTAATCGACAAACTCTCGCGGTCCTGCATGATCCTGCCGATGCGGTCTGAGATATTCCTGGCGGTGTCCCCTGTGCTTTGTCCCGCCACGATATTGCCTACCGAGTTCATGATCACATCCGCCCGTTCCTTTCCGTAGTCCTTGCGCAACTGGCTGAAGTCCTGTATACCCAGGCAGGTTGCCACCTTATTACTGCGTGCCGTGGCGATCAGCACATCGATATTGCTTACATCCACTGTCGGCAGCTCATCAAACACCAGGCTGCATTTGCGCTGGTCCTTTTTGTTCACCAGCTTAATGAGCCGGTTGATGTAAAGCGAAATCACCGCCCCGTAGATCTGTATTTTCTGCGGGTTATTACCTATACAAAGCAGCTTCGGCTCCTCCGGATTGTTGATGTCCAGCGTAAAATCATTGCCGGATAGCACATAATACAATTGTGGTGAAGACAGGCGCGCCAGCGTCACCTTCGCTGAGGCTATCTGCCCCTCCAGTTGTTCTATCGCATCCCGGAGGTAGGCGCTGATAAAAGGATTGATCAGCGCATCAATTTCAGGCTCAGTGCGCAATACGGTGAACAGTTGATCATAATCCGCCTGGATCAGCTCAATCGCATGGGGCACCGTGCAGAACTCCCCGTCCTTATACCGCCGCAGGAACCAGATCACCGCCGTCAGCAGGTTGATCGGCGACTCCACGAAGAAGTCACCCTGGCGCTTGTTCCATTCCCGGTTGAGCCCGATCAGGATCGTTCGCGCCGATTCCACCGCGTCGGTAATATCCAGCATCGTCTGTGGCTCCAACGGGTTACAACGGTTCAGCAGCCGGTCAAAATTAATAAACACACATTGCGTTTTTGGCGGGTAGAGGTGCCGGTATTTTAAAAAGGTATTGTACACGATCTTCGACAAATCATCAAACTTAAAATCGTAGACCATCATCGCAAAACCCTTTGAAATATGCTGTGTGATTATATGCCGGATCACAAAGTAAGATTTACCCGCACCCGCGCCGCCCGTCACCAAAACCGAGCGGAAAGGATTGATCAGATTCAGCCAGCCATTCCGCATTTTTCCCCTCAGCTGGTAGCGCATCGGCAGGTTCACCGAATACTCATTTTCCAGCAGCCGCTCCTCCTGCGGAAAGGTTTCGTTCTCCCGGTTAAAAATATCATTCGACAGCTTATCCCGGATAATCTTCGACAGCATCGTACCACCCGACATGAACAATAAAAACCCCAACCCCGTCACCCCCATATACAGCGACGCTACCACCGTCACTTTTCCCCTTACCAGTAAGGCAAA
>JAZJZL010000238.1:0-5445 GCA_040389845.1 Bacteroidota bacterium | reverse complement strand
TTATTTTTTAAGGATGACCAATAAGGTGCAAGCATTTCATAAGTTTTGCGGCCAAATAATATAGCATCTGCCGACAGGATGCCATCGCGAATATACGCCTGGCGGCTATCGCTGTCAAAAGGGTTGAACCATTCATTCATTAAAGTTGCGTCGAAAACGCCGTCGAGGCTTATCCATGCTGATACGATTAACTTTCTCATTTTATTTTTTGTTTGATGATGAGACAAAGTAACGCAGCCCGCAAACCACAAAATTGAACAAAACCGACAAAATGAAAGTTATGGGAAGAAAAATCAGTCTTTAAACTCCGAGCTTTGCTTCAGATATTCTTTAGGTGATATATTAGTGAACTCTTTAAACACCCGGATAAGATGGCTTTGATCGGCATAGCCGTTTTGGTAAGCGATATCGCCCAGCTTTGAGAAAGCGCCACTATCTACCTGCAGAAATGCCGAATTAAACTGGCAAATCTTACTAAACGCTTTTGGCGAAAGACCGATGTGCTGTTCAAACATGCGCTGCAAGGTTCGCTCGGTTACGTTTAGTTCATCGTGTATGTTTTTAAGCGAAACAAGGCCTTTGCTTTTTTGAATAATTTCGGTTGCGTGAGCTACCGGTTTGTTAATACCGGTATGGATACATCCGGCTAAATCCAATACATAATTATTTAATAATAGCAGACGCGTGTTTAATGAAGCGGCGTTGAGCAATTGCTCTTTCAGGTTGCTGTCTTTTGCGGGTTTGGTATAACTCAAATCAATAGCCAGGTCGGTAGCCTCATAAGCATCTAGGCCAAATAAATTATTGAGAACATGCGGGCGGAGAAAATAAGCGATTATTGTCAAATGTCCCGAAGCGTAAAACTCGAATGGCTTGCGGTTTTGACCATAAAGAACCAGGTGCGTATTTCCGTTATTGTTCGAAGAACCTGTAAGCTGGAAAGCGATGCTGGGTAGTCCTTTAGCAATTAACGGTATCACGCAATCGCTCAGATTTTCGTCCTCCAGCACCACAATGCTATCGACATAGTCCGCGATTGATATATGAGGTTGAAAGGATTGGAGCTTCATCGGAACGTATAGTTACGGTAAAGATAATAGTATTACACCAATACCCGCCCGTATGTGGATGTGGAGCTACTGGTAAAGGATGCCATTATTTACACCCGTGGCTGTGTCTTCACAGCCATCGCGCAATGACGATGACGTACGGTCAAAATTTTCCGATAGCACTTCGTTAGTTTTGCCGAACTTTTCTACTGATATTTGTTTACACCACTAACCTATAGATCAATAATATGCCTACAGTAGCGCTTTACAGCAGTGCCGGTAAATGGATAATGGTATCAACCGTACTGGCTTCGTCAATGGCGTTTATCGATGCCACGGCGCTTAACGTGGTGTTGCCGGCACTGCAAAAAAGCCTGGAGGCGTCGGGTGCTGATTTATTCTGGATACTGAATGCCTACCTGCTAATGCTGGCCTCGCTAATACTCATCGGTGGCTCTCTTGGCGATAAGCTGGGCCGTAAGAAGATATTTATGGCGGGCATATTCATTTTTATATGCGGCTCCGCGGCATGCGGCGTTTCTCCCGGGGTAACTTATTTGATCATTTTCCGGATAATACAGGGAATTGGCGGCGCGTTGATGATTCCGGGAAGCTTGTCGCTGATATCTTCGTCCATCAACTCAAATGAAAGAGGAAAAGCTATCGGTACCTGGTCGGCGTTTACTACGTTAGTAACCCTTGGCGGGCCTATCCTGGGCGGGGCATTAGCCGATGCCGGTTTGTGGCGCTATATCTTTTTTATCAACGTTCCCATCGGTATTATAGCACTGATAATGCTTCGGTTTAAAGTGGACGAAACTAAAGACGAAAGCGCTGACCATGCGCTCGATTTTCCGGGCGCCATTGCCATCGCATTCGGCCTGGCGTTGGTAACTTTTGGTTTTTTAAGGGTTCCCGCTGTGGGATGGCAGAGCTGGCAGGCTTATGGTTCGCTTGGCGTGGGTTTTTTGCTGCTGATAGCGTTTATCGTCATCGAAAAAAAGAGCAGACACCCGATGATGCCGTTAACGCTTTTTGCTAACCCGACCTTTACCGGTGCTAACCTATTAACCTTATTTTTATATGCCGGGTTGGGAGCGGGGATGTTGTTTTTATCCCTTGATATGGTGCAGGTGCAGGGTTATAGCCAGTTTCAAAGCGGACTTACGTTTTTGCCTTTCACCATCATGATGATAACGCTTGCCCGTGTTGCCGGGGGGCTTGCAGATAAATTCGGGCCGCGGTTATTCCTTATTTGCGGCCCCGCGGCAGCCGGCGCAGGGTTGTTGATTTTATCATTTATTAAACAAACTAATGGCCCTCATGATTACTGGACAACCTTTTTTCCGGGCGTTATTGTTTTTGGCCTGGGTATATCGTTTACTGTAGCGCCACTTACCGCCGCCGTAATGGGTTCGGTAAGCGACCATTTTTCGGGAACGGCTTCGGGCGTAAATAATGCCATGTCTCGCATTGCGGGTGTTTTTGCTAACGCGATTTTTGGTGCGCTGGCGGTTTTGTTTTTCACGGGCGCTTTGCAGCAGCAACTTACAAATATTAAGCTTACTGCGAGCAATAAGCAGCAAATTATTGCCCAGGCCGCAAACCTTGGTAATGCTGAAATACCCAAAGATATCGCCCCCAACGAAAAGCAAGCCATCGAAAAAGCATATCACGAAAGCTTTATAAACGCATACAGTAAAATAATGAAAATATCGGCCGGCCTGGGTTTCTTAGGCGGTTTAATGGGATTCATTTTTATAAAGAAGTCCGGAAAGTCAGTAAAGACCGGAACGCCCTAAAGATGAGCCAATTGTTTAAAAGTGATTCCTGCACACGTCAATCAGGATTAGTTGGATAACTTGCTGCCATATTAACTGATATAAATTAATGCCGCTAGCCCGAAAGTTTTTCTCCTGTCTTATTTTTATTATTTACACTGCAACCACTTACTCCCAACAATTAGAAACTAATGTTTTTTCCCTTGTAGTCGTAAATGAAAAAGCCCAGCCCGCTGATGGTGCCACCGTTAAACTCTTGAAGGACAACAAGGCTGTTAAAACCGTAGCCGCCAATGCTGCCGGTACCGCAAAGTTTGAAAATATTACCGCCGGTAATTATACTTTTTCGGTTTCGTATACAGGTTTCCAGTTCCAAACAAGCAAAGTCTACCATTTTCCATCAAAGCTCATTGGCGATACATTAAAGCTGCAGCTTGCTACCACCAGCCTAAGTCAGGTTGAGGTAACATCGCAGGCAAAGGCAATAGAGGTGCAAAAAGGAAAGGTGATTGTTAATGTCGACGCATCGGTAACCAATGCTGGTACAACCGTATTGGAAGTGCTGGAGAAATCGCCGGGAATTACCGTGGATAGGAATGGAGGCATTGCCCTGCAGGGAAAAACCGGGGTATTGGTTACCATCGATGACAAACCAACTTATCTTTCAGGGGTTGATTTGAACAACCTGTTAAGTAGTATGAGCTCGAACCAGGTAGCCCAAATAGAGCTGATTTCAAACCCTACCGCTAAGTATGATGCCAGCGGTAATGCTGGTATCATTAACATTAAAACAAAAAAGAATAAGCTCAAAGGTTTCAATGGTTCGGTAAGTACGGCTTTTGGACAAGGTGTTTATTCGAAAAATAACAATAGTCTTGTGCTTAACTATCGCGTTGGTAAAATCAATACGTTTTTAACTTACAGTAATGCTACGAATCATTATCTGACCGATCTATATGCCCTGCGTACCTACTATGATGACAATAAGAACGTAACGGCGCTGCTTAAACAGCCATCTTATTTTAAAGGCACCGCGGTAAATAATACGTTAAAAACCGGACTCGATTATAATATTGCTCAAAAAACCACTATCGGCTTTGTGGTTACCGGTATGTTTATTCATCGCGATGGCAATAATGTATCGACTGCCTCATGGATGCAGCCTTCCGGTACGGTCGATTCGGCAATTTTTACCGGGAATAATAATACAGGCAGCTTTAAAAACGGAGCTGCGAATTTCAACCTGCGCCAGGAAATTGGCAATTCGCAAACTATTGCAGCCGACTTCGATTACCTTCATTACACTATCGGCAGCGACCAGGATTTTACCAATCACCTGCTTATGCCAAATGGCTATACCGAACAAACCCGCAGCAACATCCCTACATCCATCAAAATTAAATCCGGCAAGGCTGATTATACCTTAAAGGCAGATAAGAACTCAACGATCGAGGCCGGTTTCAAATTTTCATCGAGCAGTACCGACAATTTTGCCGCTTATCAAAACTTATCGGGCGGCCAATGGGTCGACGATAATACCAAAAGCAATCACTTTATCTACGATGAAAATATAAATGCCGCCTACACCTCGTTTGAGCAGAAAATGGGCAAAGTATCGATTCAGGCCGGAGTAAGGTATGAGCATACGGGATATCACGCTCACCAGTTGGGAAATGCCATTCAAAAAGATTCGGCATTTTCGCGCAACTACGGGCAATTTTTTCCGAGCGGTTATATCAGCTACCAGGCGGATACGGCCAACAGCTTTACGTTTACTGCCAGTCGACGTATAGACAGACCTGTATTTCAAAATCTTAACCCGTTTTACTTCATCATCAATAAATACACCTACCAAACCGGCAACGCCTACCTGCTGCCTCAATACAGCTGGAACCTGGAGCTGATACATCAGTATAAAGATTTACTCACGACCACGGTATCTTATAGTAGTATCAAAAACTACTTTTCGCAATTGTTTCTTGCTGATACCGCCAAGGGTATATTGTTATACTCGCAGGGTAACGTAGGCAGCACTTATACTGCCGGCTTGTCGACAGCTTTATCGATATCTCCTGTTAAATGGTGGTCCGTTACGGCGCAGGCTACCTACACTTATAAGCGGCTGAAAGGCTTTAATGGGAATAACTATACAAGCAATATCAACCAACTCAACCTCAGCGCCAATAACCAATTCCATATAGGCAAAACTTACACAGCCGAAATCTCAGCGTTTTATACAACCAAGGCGCGTAATGATGTGCAGGAGCTGTTATATCCGACGGGACAGCTATCCGTTGGAGTAGCACGGCCAATCTTAAAAAATAAAGGCACGCTGCGCTTTACCGCCCGCGATTTATTTTACACTAACGCTATGGAGGGCTTTACCTCATTCCCTAACGCAACGGAATATTTTATCATTCACCGCGACAGCCGGGTTTGCACCATATCTCTGACTTACCGCTTTGGCAAAGTCTACAAAACCAAAAAACGCACCGACGGCAGTGCCACCGAAGAAATGGAACGCGTTGGAACGGGGGGGTGAGTTTGTTAGTTCATAGTTGATGGTTCATAGTTCATAGCCGCTTCACTTGATGCTTCAAAGCCTTTCGCCTTTC
>JAZJZL010000237.1:0-21721 GCA_040389845.1 Bacteroidota bacterium | reverse complement strand
ATTTTTATGTACTTAAGCTGACGCGGCCGGAATCCAGATTCCGCTGGAAAAATTTGCTGCATTTTGGTCCGCTGTTATTACAACAAGGTTTGCTGGCATTAGCGATCGGAGAAAGCATACGAACAGGCGTAGCTACTTACGATACGCTGCTATTCAGGCAAACGTACTGGCTATTGCAGCTTGCAGTTTGCGTTTCAGTTATTACCTACTTGTATTGGTGTTTAGGGTTGATAGAACGTTTTTATCACCGGTCACAATTTAATAGCGTTAGCGATAGGTATCGCCACGAATTGCGATGGCTGCGTAATTTATTGAATGGCTTTGGCTTGCTATGGATATTGTGGATACCATTTATAGTATATTATGGTAGCCGGCCGGAAATACATGCTTACCAACCCTTCTATATTCTTTTAGCAATAATTACAATCCGCATTGCCGCCATAGCCCACGCAAGGCCGGAAATTAACGTGCAGTCAATTACGCCTCAGTTTGTAAAGTTGCCGCCGCCGATTGAAGCCAGGCAAAAGGGCAGTTGGCTAAAAAAAGTGGTGAAAGCTAACCTGTATTACCAGGACCCCGACCTAAGTTTAACGTCGCTGGCTGAAAAGCTGGAGCTTACTCCTCACGAGTTATCACGAATACTTAATACGGTGTTAAAAAAAAGCTTCGTAGATTTCATCGGTGAATTTCGTGTTATTGAAGTAGCACACAAATTGCAGGACCCCGCCTATTATCATATAACATTACTGGGCATCGCTTACAGCGCGGGGTTTAATTCAAAAACTACCTTTCACCGCACCTTCCGGCAAATCACCGGGAAAAGCCCCGCAGAATACAAAAATGACCTGAAAAAAGTTAGCCCAGTTTATAAACTGGAACTCCAACCCCATTTTGCGCAAGTAATTTCGTCTCAGCAATCCACCCCTAGGTGGTCTGAACAGAAATTAAATCGCAACTATATGTTTAAAAATTATTTAAAAATCGCCTGGCGCAATGTAGTGAAAAACCGCGCTGCCTCATTAATTAACGTTGGAGGATTGGCCGTCGGTATGGCCGTAGCTATGCTGATAGGCTTATGGATATGGAGTGAGCTATCCTTCGACTCAAGTTTTAAAAACCGCGACCGCATTGCCCGTGTGATGGACAATCAGTTCATCAACAATGAAATAGCAACCTGGAGTTCAACGGCGTGGTCGCTGGAGCCTGCTTTGCAGAGCAGCTACGGCAATAATTTTAAGCATATCGTTATCGCTTCGTGGACGAATGCACATTTGCTGACCTACGGTGATAAAACCGTTACGCAAAGTGGTAATTATATGGAACCGGCAATTACCGATATGCTTTCGGTAAAAATGCTGAAGGGAAATGCCGCGAGCTTAAATGACCCGTCATCTATCCTCCTGTCGCAAAGCGCCGCTAAAGCTATTTTTGGTGATGCCGACCCGATCAATAAATCGATAAAGATTGACAGGCAGCAAAATGCCAAAATAACCGGTGTTTATGAAAACCTGCCCGAAAATTCATCATTCGGCGACCTCGCCTTTATAGCGCCCTGGCAAATGCTGGCTATCAGCGAAAATTACCCGGGCAGGTTTAACGGCAACCCATGGGGCTATAGCTGGTTCCAAACCTTCGTACAGGTTGCAGATAATACCGATATGACGCAGGTATCGGCAAAAATTAATGATGTAAAGCTAAATGTGCTTAAAAGCATCAATTCAAGCGATGTGCGGTTTCATTCGCAAATGTTTTTACAGCCCATGAAAGACTGGTATATCCGCAGCGAATTCAAAAACGGTGTTAACATAGGCGGGCGCATACAATATGTGTGGCTATTCGGTATAATTGGTGTATTTGTGCTGCTGCTGGCCTGTATCAACTTCATGAACCTGAGCACCGCGCGTTCCGAAAAACGGGCAAAAGAGGTGGGTATCCGTAAAGCAATTGGTTCGGTACGCAGTCAGCTTGTCGCCCAGTTTTACGCCGAATCTTTGCTGATAGCATTTATGGCATTTTGCCTGGCATTGGTGTTGGTTCAGTTTACACTACCAGCGTTTAATAATATCGCCAATAAAAATTTAGGCTTGCTTTGGGGCAACCCCGTGTTTTGGGCAGGTGGTATTGCGTTTACACTGTTTACCGGGCTTGTTGCAGGTAGCTATCCCGCCCTGTATTTGTCGTCGTTCCAGCCAATAAAGGTTTTGAAGGGCGCATTTAAGGTTGGCAAGCTGGCAGCTATTCCCCGCAAAGTTTTAGTGGTGGTGCAGTTTACCGTCTCGGTAGTGCTTATCATCGGTACCCTGGTTGTTTATCAGCAAATACAGTTTGCCAAAAACAGGCCTGTTGGTTACAGCACCAACAATTTATTGAACGTAAACCTGCAGACGCAGGCGCTAAACAAACAATATCTTTCGCTGCGTAACGACTTGCTGGCCAGCGGCGCAGTAAGCAACGTCGCCCAGTCGGAAAGCCAGATAACAGGCGTTCTTATCAGCGCAGGCGGCTTTACCTGGCGCGGCAAAGACCCTGCGTTGCAGGAACAGTTTACAAACATGACGGTATCGTCGGACTTTGGTAAAACAGTAAACTGGCAGATAAAAGAAGGCAGGGATTTTAACGTGGCATTTCCATCGGATACAGCCGGATTTATAATTAACGAGGCTGCTGCAAAATTTATCGGCCTTAAACACCCGGTTGGTGAAACTATCGACTGGGCGGGTAATGGTAAATTTAAAATTATCGGCGTTGTAAAAGACATGGTCAACGGCTCGGTATACGATGCGCCCAAACAATCCTTCTTTTGCCTGCCACGGCATTGGTCGCATTTAGAAAACATCGCCATAAAAATTAACCCGCTCACCGGCGCCCATACGGCGATGGATAAAATAAATGCCATACTGAAAAAATATGATCCGGCAGCATCCTACACCATAGGTTTTGTCGACCAGGATTATGCACAAAAATTTGATAATGAAGAACGCATAGGCAAGCTGGCGAGTTGCTTTGCGGGTTTAGCAATATTTATCAGCTGTCTAGGCCTGTTTGGCATGGCCTCGTTTATGGCTGAGCAGCGCATTAAAGAAATTGGCGTACGCAAGGTGCTGGGTGCTACGGTATTCAACCTGTGGCAATTATTATCGAAGGATTTTATAGTGCTGATAACTATATCGCTGCTGATAGCCTCGCCGGTAGCCTGGTATTTTATGCACAACTGGCTGCAGGGCTACCAGTACCGCACTGAAATTAGCGCCTGGATATTTTTAGCCGCCGCAGCGGGGGCTTTAATAATTACCCTGCTAACCGTAAGCTACCAGGGCATTAAAGCGGCGTTAGCTAACCCGGTTAGGAGCCTTAGAAGTGAGTAGGAGTAAATCAGTGGCAGTAGCAGTGTTTAGTAGCAGTAGTGACAGGTATGCTGCTGATAGATTTGACTGCTACTGCTACTTACCACTGCTACTAAATCACTCCCGGCTATGAACAATGAACTATCAACCATGAACCAACTATGATAAAGAACTATTTAAAAGTCGCGTGGAGGAATCTTACCAGGAATAAGACGCACTCGCTAATCAACATTGTCGGTTTATCTGTAGGGATGGCCGTGGCTATGCTTATCGGCCTTTGGATATGGGACGAGCTATCATTCAATACCACCCATAAAAATTACGACACCATTGCCAGGGTGATGCAAAATTCAAAAGGCAGCAACGGCGACATCGGTACACAGTCGAACCTTCCTTTCATAATGGGAGATGCGTTGCGGGCAAAATATGGCAGCGATTTTAAACACGTGGTCATGTCGACCAACACTGACAACCATGTGCTTACTTACGGTGATAAAAAGCTGAAGCAATATGGCAATTACATGGAGCCTGGCGCACCTGAAATGCTCAGCCTGAAAATGCTTAACGGCAGCTATTCAGGATTAAAAGACGCGGCATCTATCCTGCTGTCCCAATCAGCAGCAAAAGCCATATTCGGTAATGCGGACCCGATGAATAAGCTGATGAAAATTGACAACCGGCTTAATGTAAAAGTAACGGGGGTATACGCCAACTTACCTAATAACTCGGAATTTAAAGATGTGGCTTTCATTGCGCCGTTTGAATTATACCTGCAAAGCGCACCATGGGTACGTACGCAAACCGACCCATGGGGTTGGAATGCCTGGTACTGCTATGTGCAAATGGCGGGCAATGCCGATATGAACAAAATATCGCAAGAAATAAAAGACATTAAACAAAATGCGTCATCGCCTGAAGGAAAAAATTACCACTGGCAAATTTTCCTCGACCCGATGAAAAACTGGCACCTGTATGCCGAATTTAAAAATGGCGTTCGCACCGGCGGGCTCATAGAATTTGTGTGGCTGTTTGGGATAATAGGCTCCTTTGTGCTGTTGTTGGCCTGTATCAATTTTATGAACCTCAGCACCGCCCGTTCAGAAAAGAGGGCTAAAGAGGTTGGCATCCGTAAGGCCATTGGTTCTGTACGGGGACAGCTCATTAAACAGTTTTTTAGCGAGTCGCTGATGGTTGTTTTTTTTGCATTCCTGTTTTCATTGGTTTTGGTACAGCTGGCGTTGCCGGCATTTAACATGGTCGCCGGCAAAACAATTGTTATTTTATGGGATAGCCCGGTCTTCTGGTTGTCGGGCATTTGTTTTACTTTATTTACAGGCATTATAGCCGGCAGCTACCCTGCATTTTACCTGTCGTCGTTCAAGCCCATTAAAGTATTGAAAGGTACTTTCAAAGTTGGCCGTTTTGCCGCATTGCCGCGCAAGGTACTGGTAGTGGTGCAGTTTACCGTTTCGGTGGTATTAATTATCGGAACAACAGTTGTTTTAAGGCAGATACAGTTTGCAAAAAACCGGCCGGCAGGATATAACCGGAACGGCCTGGTAATGGTGCAAATGCTCACCAAAGATATTCACCAGAATTTCAGCGCCGTAAGGACCGAGCTGCAAAACGCAGGCGCCATAGTTGAAATGGCCGAAACACAGGCGCCGGTTACAGAGGTATGGTCGACCAACGGTAATATCGCCTGGAAGGGTAAAGATCCAACACAGGTTGTAGATTTTCCGAACACAGCAGTATCCGTGGACTACGGCAAAACAGCAGGTTGGAAATTTGTAGACGGCCGGGATTTCTCGAGAGATTTCCAGACGGATACTGCGGCATTTGTTATTAACGAGACTGCGGTAAAATTTATGCACCTTAAAAATCCGGTGGGCGAAACAATTTCGTGGGGCGGGCTTCCGTTCAAAGTTATTGGCGTGGTTAAGGATGTTATAACAGAATCGCCGTATGAGCCGATTGCTGCATCACTTTATCACTTATCCACCTATCCAAATAACTTTATCCTGCTAAGGCTTAATCCGTCAAAAAGTACGCATCAGTCTATCGAGAAAGTGGCTGCGGTATTCAACAAATACAATCCATCCATCCCCTTCGATTACAAATTTGCCGATGATGAATATGCTAAGAAATTCGGCGACGAAGAGCGGATAGGAAAACTGGCGAGCTGCTTTGCCGGTTTAGCGATATTTATCAGTTGCCTGGGCCTGTTTGGCATGGCATCGTTCATGGCCGAACAACGTGTAAAGGAAATAGGTGTACGCAAAGTGCTGGGCGCAACCGTGTTCAACCTGTGGCAATTGTTATCAAAAGATTTCGTAGTTATGGTGATAATATCGTTGCTGATTGCATCGCCGGTAGCTTATTATTTTATGCATAAATGGCTGCTGAATTATCAATACCACACCGAAATAACCTGGTGGATATTTTTAGCCGCCGCAGCGGGAGCACTGGTAATTACCCTGCTAACGGTAAGCTACCAGGGAATTAAAGCGGCATTGGCAAATCCGGTGAGGAGCCTTAGAAGTGAGTAGGAATAAATCACTGGCAGTAGCAGTAGTAACATATATGCAGCTGATAGATTTGACTGTCACTTACCACTGCAACTAATTTAAGCGCTCTGCAATGAGACACGGGACGTTTTTTTTAATCCCCGCAACCGTCCGTCCTGCTTGTTCGCTTTTGTTACAATTTCAACTGACAACAACAGTGTTAATACTTTGCATTTCAATACATTATGTATTTGGAACGTCAATTGAGTGAATAAGTTGATTGAATACATATACTTTCCATATTGACCTCGTTAACCTGGCCTTCCTGGGGATCATATTTATTGGATTTAGTTTCGTCCTGCAATTGTGGTTCACCAAAAAGATTAATCGCCCGGCAAACCGTTTTTTTGCACTGGCTTTAACCACTGTTGTTTTGTGGATGATTCGGTTACTGGCAATTCATGGCGGTATTACCAGTTACCCTTCCCGCCAGAACTGGCCTTCGCTTCAATATTTACTTGCACTTGGCCCGCTTATCTATTTTTATGTGTTAAAAATAATCCGCCCGGAATATAAATTCCGTCCAACGGATTTATTACACCTTAGCCCGTTTTTGCTGCAACTGAGCTTAATGGTGATAGAAGTGAGAGAAGACGTGAACACCGCCGTAGCGACTTATCACACCCCAATCTTTTACCAGCTTGAATTATTATTACGGTTACTCACGCTCATTTCCATCGGCAGTTACCTGTATGCGTCGAATAAACTGATAGAGCATTTTTACAGGCAATTGAAATTTAATGAGGTAAGCGACCGGTACCGGCACGAATTAAGGTGGCTGAAACGTTCGCTGGCCGGGCTCGGTCTGTCGTGGCTTTTGTTGATGCTTTATACGTTGGCAGCCTGTTTTGTTGATAATAAACTTTCGGCAACGTTTGGCTACCCTGCATATCTACTTTTAGCACTCACGACGATTGGGATTGCAGCATCGGCGCTGGTCAGGCCGGATACTGAAGTTTCGGCGCAAGCCACTGCATTTAAGCCATTGCTGCCAATAGAACTTAAACAAAAAGGCATTTGGCTGAAAGAGGTAATGAAAGCAAACCTGTACTACCAGGATGCAGAGCTTACTTTACGCTCGCTGGCGGAAACGCTGGGTATGCAGCCTAACGATTTGTCGCGCATAATTAACCAGTCGCTCAAAAAAAGCTTTAACGATTTCATCAATGAATACCGGGTGGCGGAGGTAATTGAAAAAATGCATAATCCCGCTTACGACAAGCTCACGCTGATCGGTATCGCGATGGATTCCGGGTTCAACTCCAAATCAACGTTCAACCGCGCTTTCCGGGATATGACCGGGAAAACCCCGGTGGAATATAAAAGCTGGCTAAAAGAGCGCTCAAATTACACTTTGACACCTTTTTTCCGCCCCGCTGCGATAATTTCGGGTCGCGAAGCCACTCCAGTGTGGTCTTTCGGGAAATTAAATCGCAACATTATGTTTAAAAATTATTTAAAAATCGCTTACCGCAATTTGGTTAAAAACAAAGCGCATTCGTTTATTAACATAGCGGGCTTATCTGTGGGGATGGCAGTTGCCATGCTTATCGTTCGATAAATACCACAACAATTATGACAGCATTGTTAGGGTGATGCAAAACCAAACGGCGAACGGTGAAGTCAATTCACTAAAAGCGATGCCAATTCCTGCCGCTTATGAGCTTCGGCATACGTTCGCAAACGATTTTACTCATGTTGTTTTGTCATCGTGGACTAACCCGCACCTCCTATCTTTCGGCAACAAAAATATATCGCCAACCGGCAATTATATGGAACCCGATGCTGCCGATATGCTTACACTTGATATGGCAGCAGGAACAAGGGGTGCTTTAAAAGATCCTTCATCTATACTTCTTTCTCAATCAGTCGCAAAAGCTGTTTTTGGTGATACCGATCCAATTAATAAAGTTTTAAAGCTTGACGGTATAAACCTAAAAGTGGCGGGCGTTTACCAGGATTTACCGGCAAACACTACGCTTAATAACGTTACTTTCATTGCGCCCTGGGAGGTATATGCCGCCGCGGGTGAGGTACAGCAGGCAAAAACTAACTGGAATGCCAATTCTTTTCAAATTTTCGCGCAGGTGGCCACCGCCAAAAACATTGCAGAGGTTTCTTCAAAAATTAAGGATATCAAAATCCGGACCTTAGACCAGGAAGGCAAAAAATCGAACCCGCAGATATTCCTCTTCCCGATGAGCAAATGGCACTTGTACCAGGAATTTAAAAACGGCGTAAGTTCCGGCGGCGGGATTAAATATGTGTGGATGTTCGGCATTATCGGTTTGTTTGTATTGATGCTGGCCAGCATCAATTTTATGAACTTGAGCACGGCACGCTCCGAAAAACGGGCGAAAGAAGTTGGCATCAGAAAGTCTATTGGTTCGCTTAGAGGACAGTTAATCTGGCAATTTTTATGTGAGTCGCTATTTACGGCCGCTTTGGCTTTTATTGCAGCATTGCTGTTAGTGCAATTAACGCTACCTTATTTTAACAACCTTACAGGTAAACAAATAGGTATTTTATGGGCCAACCCGCTATTTTGGTTAACGGGCATTGGGTTTATGGTTTTAAACGGATTACTCGCAGGCAGTTATCCTGCATTCTACCTATCGTCCTTCAAGCCGGTAAAAGTATTAAAAGGAGCGTTTACTGCAGGCAGGTTTGCGGCAGTTCCGCGGAAAGTGCTCACAGTAGTTCAATTCACTTTTTCTGTCACTATGATAATCGGAACAGTTGTAGTTCTCCGGCAAATCCAATTTGCAAAAGAACGCCCGGCTGGTTACAGTCGCGCCGGTTTAATTATGGTCAGGCTTTATTCAGGTAACGTCCATAAAAATATTGAAGCCATCAGGAATGAATTATTGCAATCGCGCGCTGCCGTTGGTATAGCCGAATCGGGCAACCAAATTACAAAGGGCAGCGGATCCAGCGGAGGCTTTAACTGGCCGGCAAAAAGTGCGGAGACCGCAGGAGAGTTTGCAACGTTCGCCGTATCTGCAGAATATGGGCAGACGGTTGGCTGGCAGTTTATCGATGGCAGGGATTTTTCAAAATCGTCCCCCTCAGACTCAAGCGGCCTGGTACTAAACCAAAGCGCAGTTGCTTATATGGGTCTCAAAAATCCGGTGGGGCAGGTTATAACCTGGGACGACAAAAAATTCACAATACTAGGCGTAACAAAAGATATGATCGTCGAATCGCCTTATGATCCCATAAGACCTACTATCTTTCACCTGGTCGACTACGCCGGTGTTTTAAATATTCGCTTTAATCCCCAAATAAGCATAGCCCCGGCATTGCGCAATACCGAAGCCATTTTAAAAAAATATGCCCCGGGCGATCCTTTTGATTACAAGTTTGTTGACCAGGAGTATGCTCAAAAATTTGGAGATGAGGAACGGGTGGGTAAACTGGCCGGCTTTTTTGCCATGCTCTCTATTTTTATCAGTTGCCTTGGTTTATTTGGAATGGCGACATTTATGGCAGAACAGCGCACTAAAGAAATTGGCGTACGCAAGGTATTAGGCGCAACTGTATTTAACCTATGGGGGCTGTTATCTAAAGATTTTGTGCTTTTGGTGCTTATATCGCTCATCATTGCAACCCCGGGCGCATATTACTTTATGCACAATTGGCTACAGAATTACGCCTATCATTCTGGGTTATCATGGTGGATATTTGTTGCTACGGCTATAGGAACACTTTTTCTAACCCTTTTAACAGTAAGCTACCAAAGTATAAAGGCGGCCCTGGCGAACCCGGTCAGGAGTCTTAGGAGTGAGTAGCCCTCCGGCTATAAAGGTCTTAGAAGACCACGTTTTAGATGAATAAATTAATTGATTGAACATATATACTTTCCATATTGACCTTTATAGCCTGGCCTTGCAGGGAACGATATTTACCGGCCTTTGTATTGCTTTGCAATTGTGGTTTACTAAAAAGCGCCATCGTTCCGCAAACCGGTTTCTTGCGCTGGCGCTAACCACTGTTGTTTTGTGGGTAATTTGGCTACTGGGAATTCATGCTGGTCTTACTAACTATTTCCCCCGATGGAAATGGTTACCGTTACAATATTTACCGGTACTTGGGCCGCTTATTTATTTCTACGTTTTAAGAATGATCTGGCCGGAATATAAAATGCGGCCGGGGGATTTATTACATTTTAGCCCCCTATTTTTGCAACTTGGCCTAACAATAATAGAGGTTAGTGAAAGCACGAGGTCCGAAAGGGCGGCCTATGATACCGGTATGTTTCAACAGCTAAACCTGCCATTACAATTGCTAATATTCATATCCATCAGCAGCTACCTGTATTTATCAAATAAACTGGTGGAACGCTTTTATCAGCAACAAAGATTTAACGAAGTAAGCGATCGCTACCGGTACGAATTAAAATGGCTGCAACACTTGCTGGCTGGATTCGGTGCGTCGTGGTTTTTGTGGATGCTTTACACATTGGCAAATCATTTTTCCGGACATGGTATCCCCAATTATCCGGTGTTTCTTCTTCCGGCTATCATGATAACCTGGATCGCAGCCTCGGCACTGGCCAGGCCGGATGCCGAAGTTTCGGCCAGGGCCCCTTCATTTAAGCCGTTGCTGCCGGCTCAGCTCAAACAAAAAGGCGTATGGCTTAAAGAAGTAATGGAGGCAAAACTATACCACCAGGATAAGGACTTAACTTTACGCTCGCTGGCAGAAACTTTAGGAATACGGCCCAATGATCTATCGTATATAATTAACCAGGTACTCAAAAAAGGCTTTCATGATTTTATAAATGAATACCGGGTTGCTGACGTAATCCAAAAAATGCAGGAGCCCACGTATGACAAGCTAACCCTGGTTGGTATCGCGATGGAGGCCGGGTTCAATTCTAAATCCTCATTTAACCGTATCTTCAGGGATATGACCGGAAAAAGCCCGGTGGAATATAAAAACTGGCTAAAAGAGCGCCCAACGTACACGTTGAGACCTTTTTCACGCCCTATTGCAATAATTTCGGGTCACGAAACCGCCCCACGGTGGTCTTCTGAGAAATTAAATCGCAACATTATGTTTAAAAATTATTTAAAAATCGCTTACCGCAACCTGGTTAAAAACAAAGCGCATTCGCTTATTAACATTACAGGACTATCGGTAGGTATGGCTGTAGCTATGCTTATCGGCCTTTGGATTTGGGACGAATTATCGTTCGATAAAAACTTTAAAAACTACGACCACCTGGCGCAAATCAAGCAAAACGTTTTAATCAATGGCGATATGGCCACGGGTACGAGCGTGCCGTGGCCGATAGGCAGCCAGATAAGTAAGGACTACGGCAGTAATTTTAAGGCCGTAAGCATGGCCTCATTTACTTACGGCCACATACTTACCCTCGGCGATAAAAAACTAAATATAAGCGGGACATTTTTTGAACCCCAGGCCTTGGATATGCTGTCAGTAAATATGCTTAAGGGTGGCAAAACCGCGCTTAACGATCCTTCATCTGTGCTGCTCTCGGCGTCGACAGCCAAATCCTACTTTGGAGATGCCGACCCGATGAATAAAATAATGAAGATAGACAACAACATGACGGTGAAAGTAACCGGTGTTTACCAGGATTTCCCTTATGCATCTACCTTCTCGGATGTGAACTTTATTGCGACATGGGAGCTTTTGCAGACCGTGCAGGGCATGAAACAACAAAAAGACACCTGGCGCTGTAACTGTTATATGGCTTTTGCGCAAACTGCCGAAAATGTTGATATGAGCAAAGCATCGGCGGTGATAAAAGATGTAAAGCTGAGTAAAGTAGATAAAAGCGAACTGAAAGGAAAGCCGCAGGTTTTCCTGGACCCGATGAAAAACTGGCATCTGTATTCTGATTTCAAAAACGGCAAAATTGTCGGCGGGCGCATACAGTATGTTTGGCTATTCGGTATTATCGGCGTATTTGTGCTGTTGCTGGCCTGCATCAATTTCATGAACTTAAGCACCGCTAAATCCGAAAAACGTGCCAAGGAAGTAGGTATCCGCAAAGCAATAGGTTCGTTGCGTGTGCAATTGATTTACCAGTTCTTCAGCGAATCGTTACTCGTAACCATTTTGGCCTTTATATTGGCTATTGTTTTTGTACTGCTTGCTCTGCCCTTTTTTAACGAGGTGGCCGGCAAAAAAATGTTAGTCCCCTGGAACAACCCTTTATTTTGGTTAATGGGTATTGGCTTCAGCCTGGTAACCGGCATTGTTTCGGGCAGCTACCCGGCGCTGTACCTGTCATCGTTTAAACCGGTAAAAGTATTAAAGGGCACGTTCAAAGTTGGGCGATTAGCGGCCATACCCCGCAAGGCATTGGTGGTAACACAGTTTGTAGTATCGGTTACATTGATTATAGGCACCATTGTAGTTTACCGGCAGATACAATTTGCAAAGAACCGCCCGGTAGGCTATACCCGCGACGGCGTTATGATGCTGCCAATGGTGGGCGGCGATATACATAACCAATTTGCTGCTGTAAAAGATGAGCTGTTTAAAAGCGGAGCCATTGCCAACATTGCTGAGGCAGGCAGCCCGACCACTGCGGTATATTCAACCAACGCAGGTTTCGACTGGAAAGGTAAAGACCCTACTCTTTCTGTTGATTTCCCGAACATTGAAGTTACGCCGGACTATGGCAAAACAGTAAGTTGGCAGTTTGCAGATGGCCGCGATTTTTCATCGCAGTTTTTAACCGACTCCGTAGCATTCATAATAAACGAAACCGCCGCAAAATTCATGGGCCTGAAACAACCGGTTGGCGAAACTATACGCTGGGATGGCGTGCCCTTTAAAGTTATTGGTGTGATTAAAGATATGGTTGTTGAATCACCGTACGAGCCTGTGAGGCCGATGCTTTATCACATATTAAAAGGCAGCGGCGATTATGTAATGCTTAAAATAAACCCTAAAATAAGCACCAGCCAGGCCATTGAAAAAATCGCTCCGGTATTTAAAAAATTCAATCCTTCACAGCCGTTCGATTTTCAGTTTGCCGATACCGAGTATGCCAAAAAATTCGGTAACGAGGAGCGGATAGGCAAGCTCGCAAGCTTTTTCGCGGCATTGGCTATATTTATCAGTTGCCTTGGCTTGTTCGGTATGGCATCTTTCATGGCAGAGCAGCGTGTAAAAGAAATCGGTGTCCGCAAAGTTTTGGGGGCAACAGTATTTAACCTGTGGAGATTATTATCGACAGACTTTGTGATATTGGTTGGCATAGCGTTGATAATCGCAACGCCGGTATCTTATTATTTTATGCACGGCTGGCTGCAAAAGTACACCTACCGCAGCGATATAACAGCCTGGATTTTTGTATTGACAGCCGCAGGTGCATTTATAATTACCCTGCTAACGGTAAGCTATCAGAGCATAAAGGCAGCGTTGATGAACCCGGTAAAGAGCCTTCGCTCAGAATGAGCCATGGCTCCCGAAGGGAGCTTGTGGTATGAAAGGTCTGGATAAGTGGCAGTGGTAGGGTTTAGTAGCAGTTGTAAAATGTATGCAGCTAATAGATTTGACCGCTACTGCTACTTACTCCTGCTACTACTCAGTAAATGAACCTAATTGAACGTGTTTGAAATCTGTTTGAAACCGGCCCAATCATAAAATTCCTGAATTTTGATTGGGGATTTAAAGCAATTAATTTTTAATAGTGAAAATGAACAGGAGAGCCTCAATAAATTTTCAATCATCCTACCAGTGAACTAATGAACGAGTGAACTAATGAACCAAATATGTTAAAAAACTTTATCAAAATCGGCTGGCGGAATGTTATCCGCCACAAGGCACACACCGCCATCAACGTGGTGGGCCTTGCATTGGGGATGACCTGCTGCCTTTTTATTTTCTTGTGGGTGCAGGATGAGCAGGGTATTGACAATTTCCATCAAAACGGGAAAAACCTATATACGGCTTATACGGTAACGGCGAGTAACGGTCAGGTTGCTGGAAATTACGAATCGCCGGAAATATTCACTGTTGGTAAGCCCACATTTCCGTTAAGAGACCTAAAAGCCGCCATCCCTGAAGTTAAACAGATGGCGCTTTACACTACCGGCTACCAGTTGCCATGGGGCCACCTTGAAACACTGCAGGCGGGCGAAAAAAAAATGAAGCTGGAAGGTTCGCGGGCGGGCGGCGATTTCTTTAACATGTTTAGCTACAAGCTGGTCGCGGGCAGTCCGGCTAACGTTTTAAATGATATAAAAAGCATAGCTATATCCCGCGCAGTAGCTAAAACTTTTTTTGGAAGCCCGAAAAAAGCGATGGGGCAAAGCATGCGTTTCGAAAACAAGCTTAACTTTTCGGTTACCGGCGTTTTTGAAGATATTCCGTCCAATAGCTCGTTACAGTTTGATTTCCTGGTAAGTTGGGAGGCACAGGAAAAACTAATCGACTTCGCTTCAAGCGATGTAAAAACCTATATCCAGCTTGCTAAAAATGCTGATATGACAAAAACTGAGGCTAAGATCACCAGCTACCTGCAAAGCCGCCTGCCTAAAAATCCGGGGGTTACAACCACAGTGGGTTTACAGCACTTTAGCGATCAATACCTGCAAAATGTATTTACTAATGGCAGACCCACAGGCGGACGCATAGAATATGTAAGGATATTTAACGAGGTGGCCATCTTTATCCTCATCATCGCCTGTATCAATTTCATGAACCTGGCTACCGCACGGTCGGTAAAGCGGGCTAAGGAAGTTGGCGTACGCAAAGTTGCCGGCTCATCGCGCGCCAATTTGATACTGCAGTTTTTTGGGGAATCATTATTGTTTGCTTTCCTGGCAATGGGTTTATCGGTGATACTGCTGTACCTGCTGATACCTGCATTTAATAATTTTACAGGTAAGCAATTTGAGTTTCCGGCAAGCCAGGTATCATTCTGGCTATCGTTAACAGGGCTTACTTTGTTTACAGGCTTAGTAGCCGGCAGCTATCCGGCTATTTACCTGTCGTCTCTAAAACCGGTGAGCGTATTAAAAGGCGTGCTGCGCTTTACAAACGGGTCGGTATTATTCCGTAAAGGATTAACTGTTTTCCAGTTTACGATGTCGATTATATTACTGATTGCAACTATAGTTATTACGCGTCAAACCAACTATGTTCAAAATGCCCATCTCGGTTATGACCGCGAAAATTTGGTATATGTTCGCGTAGAAGGAAACTTAACCGATAAAAACAAATACTTGTCGTTTAAACAGCGCGCTGTGAACATGCCAGGCATAGCAATGGTCGACCGCAGCTCTGAAGCGCCGCATGCCATGGATTTTGTGGTTACCTGGAATGCCATCAAATGGCAGGGCCAGGATAATAATTCGACCATAAGCGTAAAGCCTGCATCTGTCGGTTATGATTTTGTAAAGCTAATGAAGCTTAAAATTGTTGAAGGCCGCGACTTTTCTCACGATTTCCCGACCGATTCAACCGATGCATTCATTGTTAATGAAGCGGCCGTAAAACAAATGGGCATGAAACACCCAATTGGCCAGTGGGTATCGGCATGGGCCAAAAAAGGCCACATCATCGGTGTGGTTAAAGATTACCACACCCAATCGCTCCACGATCCTATTTTGCCGGTGATGATGGATATAAAAGAAGACCAGGGCTTCGGCGTGTTCATCATCCGCACCAAACCCGGCCAAACCAAACAAGCCCTCGAAAGCTTATCAGCATTATATAAGGATGTAAATCCCGATTATCCTTTTGCTTACCAGTTTGTAGATGAGGAATACAAAAAACTTTACAGCAGCGAGCTTATTATTTCGAAGTTGTCTATCGTTTTTGCAGTAGTTGCTATCGCCATATCATGTTTAGGCCTGTTGGGATTAGTTATGTTCTCAGCCGAGCAGCGCATCAAAGAGCTGGGCGTCCGCAAGGTATTGGGAGCATCGGTAAATCAGTTGGTAGCGCTTTTCGCTAAAGACTTTTTAAAGCTGATATTAATCGCCTTTGTAATAGCCTCGCCATTGGCCTGGTACGCCATGAACAAATGGATGCAGAGCTTTGTCTATAAAACACCTATTTCCTGGTGGATATTTGTAGCAGCGGGAGCTTTATCCCTGATGATAGCTTTTATAATTATGAGCTACGAGGCATTTAAATCGGCATTGGCGAATCCGGTAAAAAGTTTGCGAAGCGAGTGATTAGGTAATTAGAGATCGGAGATTAGTTAAAACGTTTCTATATTTGAATTTCAACTAATCTCCATTCTCTACTCTCTAATCAACTACCCACATGTGGATATGCCCTTTATGCGCACAGGAATTCGTTAACGCCAACCAGGTACACTCCTGCAATGATAAAGCGTTGTCTGATTTCCTTGCTGGAAAACCGCCGCATACACTGGAGCTTTTCGACCATTTGGTGAACGAGTATAAGCTGATAGGCGACGTTCGGCTGCACCCGGCCAAATCAATAATCAGCTTTGCTGCGCGGACCAGGTTTGCTTACATCATTCAGCTTGGCAAAAATTTTATCGACGTGGTTTTCCCGTTCAAGCAGCCTTATAATGATAACCTGTGTTTTAACAAGATAAAGCCGGTGCCGGGCAGCGATGATTATAACCACCACTTCAGGATGTTTTTTAAGGAGGATATTAACGATGAAGTGCGGATGTATATGCGAATGGCTTATCAAAGCGGAAGCTAAACTTTTTCATATTCAGCTTCCCTGGCATCGGTTATCCAAACGTAGCGCGTTTTTGTGCATTTAGCGCAGAAATATATTTTGATGGGTAAAAAGAACAGCACATTTTTTAAAAACCATCCCCTGGGCACTACAAAATGAAAAATTGAGCTGCATTTATGGCAAGTCAGATATTTTTTGGGCATATCGCACATAATTTAATTACAAAAATGTGCACTCATCTCATCAAAAAAAATACCACTTAATTGGTATATTCAAAATTATTTAAAAAGGGAACGGGGCAGCTAAACCTTTTCGTATTTAGCTTCCTCTTTATCAGACAGCCATACAAAACGGCGCCGGTTGCACTTTGCGCAGAAATACGTTTTGACGGGCAAAAAGAAGAGCACATTTCGCAATATCCATCCTTTTGGAATTGCAAAATGAAACATTGCACCGCATTTATAACACGTAAGATAAGGCTTTGCCATATTACCTTGAAATACGATAAAAAGAAGCCTGCGGTTGTATGTAATAACTAAGTTACAAAGGGCGCTTTCAGCCCTTGTATCTTTTCAGCAAATCTTCCACCAAAATGCCGTTTATCGTCATACCTGATAGGTTACAATCGCTAATAGCCGCTCCGCTTAAATTACAATCCATAATAACCGAACCATTCAAATCACAGTTTTCAAATTTAAGCGGGCGTTGTTTGAGGGCAGGGTCGTAAGCGGGATGGCCCTCCGGCGGCATGCCGATATTGTGTATGTATGCACCGCCAAGCTGCGCGCCTTCAATCTCCAGGTCACTTAAATTAGCATCAGATATCTTTACGTTTTTTGCGCTCACATCAACAATAGTCGAATTATCCATGCAAAACTCCCTGAACTTTGAGCCATTAAGGTTCGACCACTTTACATTTAAAATTTTCCTTGTTTCTATAAGGTCTAATTGTTCGCCGGCTGGTTGTGCTTTGTCTTCCATAATTTTGAGTTTCTCAAAATTAAATACAAAAACCCGACGCTAACAAGTGTAAAAAAGACATCTAAAAGATGATTTTGTGCCATATTTATATCAAATCAAACAAGTAAATTCAACCCCGGTAATTATTAAAATGGACCAGCTTAATTTATTCGGCAATTCCGCCCCTGCCCTGTCATTACCGCCCGAATTGATGGAATATCATCCGGATGTGTTTAGCGCAGGGGAAAGCATTGCTTTAATGCAGACTTTTATCGACACCATGCCCTGGCAGCAACAGGTAATACCCATGTATGGTCGGGATGTGCTTACTCCTAGGTTAACAGCCTGGTACGGCGACCCGGGAAGTGATTACGCCTTCTCCGGCACAAAATTTAATCCTATGCTATGGACAGACGAGTTGCTGCATATCAAAACCATTGTGGAAAATCACACAAAAACTACCTTCAACAGCGTATTGCTTAACTACTACCGGGATGGCAACGATTCTGTAGCCTGGCATAGCGACGATGAATATGAGCTGGGTATAAAGCCGGTAATTGCTTCGGTAAGCTTTGGCCAGCAGCGCCGCTTTGATGTGAGAAGAAAGGACAATCATCAAACAAGGTATTCGATTGACCTTGAAAATGGCTCCCTGTTTTTGATGAAGGGCGATCTGCAGCATAATTGGGAGCATCGTATACCAAAATCAACCCAAAAGTTAAAGTCCCGGGTGAATTTAACGTTCAGGACTATCTGCAGGTAAGGTCGTAATGGTCCTACAGAAGTCCTTTTATCACAGGCCATACATTGTTCGCGATTGCTTTATAACCTTCTGCATTAGGATGCAGTTGGTCGGATAAATTTAAATGGGTTTTACCGGCCACGCCTTCCAGGAAAAATGGAACCAGGCTAGTCTTATTGTCAGCAGCCAGTTTATTAAATATTTCGTGAAATTGTGCAGCTATAGGGCTATGCAGAAAGACCGGAATTTGCATACCCATGATGACAATTTTTACTTCAGGGTATTTTGTTTTTACTTTATCGATGGTAGCCTGCAAATTTTTCAAGGTGGTTGACGGCGCCATACCGCGGATAACGTCATTTATACCGAGTTCCAATACGAAAACACTTACGGGTTGACTCAACCAATAGTTAATGCGGTGCAATCCGCCCGATGACGTATCGCCACTAACTCCTGCGTTGGCGATTTTGTAATCCAGCCCTGCTTCGTTTATTTTTTGGCCGATGATGGCGGGATAGGATTCTACCGTTGGATTCCGGAGGCCGTAACCGGCGGTAAGGCTATCGCCGAAGAAGAGGATGGTTTGCATAGCGGATAAACTATTGTTGATGTGTGAATGTTTCCATTTCGTCGCAATTTATGTTTTAGCGGTATTTGTTGGCTGGCATGCCATTATATTTGTTTATGAAGTTTCTAATAATTGTCGCCTTGTGCACGTTCCTGACCTTGGCCACCAAGGCCCAGCAAATAACTTTTACCGGTAAGCCCGAAATATTTATGCCTGGCCTGGTATCCACCAAAAATGCCGATGTAAAGCTCACATTCAGTCCCGATGGCAAAAAGATGCTTTGGGGCGGTATCGACTGGATAAAGGATAAAAAAGATATGGATATCTGGCAGTCGACCAAGGTAAATGGCAAATGGGGAAAGCCTGAACGCGTTAGCTTCGACAGCGACTCGAATGATTTCGACCCGTTCTTTTCGCCGGATGGCAAAGGCGTCTACTTTTTCTCGAACCGGCCGGGCGGCTTTGGAGGCGATGATATTTATTTTGCGGCTTACAACGCCGTGACAGGCACGTATGGCAAGGCGGTAAACCTTGGTGAAAAGATAAACACCAAAGGCAACGAGTGGGCGCCCATCACCAATCAATCCGCAACCATATTTGTATTTGCATCGAACGGACACGGCGGCTTCGGTTGTGAAGATCTGTTTGCGGCGCCAATATTTCCTGGAGGTTTTGGCGAACCGGTAAATCTAGGCCCTAAAGTCAACGGGCCTGATGATGATTTTGACGCTGCCGTTTTACCTGATGGTTCGCTGGTATTCACTTCATCGCGCGATAATAAAGACCAAAATGCTAACCTGTACATCGCCTATTGGAAAGACGGTGCTTATACCAAAACTGTAAAGCTACCTGAGCAAATTAATGCCGGGGCGTTCTGGACTTTCGGGCCCTCGGTAAATTTTAAACAGCCCGGCCATCTCTATTTCTGTTCGCATTTAAGTAACACCATGGGGCGCACAGATATTTATAGAATAAAGTATTCTATAAAGTAGGTTATTATTGTAGAATCCCTGCGGTTAAACCGCTATCAGGCATTCCGTTTTAAAACATCATACAGCTTTTCAATATCCGATGAAGTTGTGTACAGATATGGCGAAATACGGATGCTCTCACCCCTGTATCCGACAAAAATATTTTCATTTTTCAGGGCGGTCTTTAATTTGTCGCTCACACCGCCTGGTAAGTCTATACCTATCATGTGACCAACTCTTTCACCCTCAGCTGGAAAGCCGAAGCCTAATGCCGCCGCTTGCTGTGCAATTTGGCCCGTAGTTATTTTTAGTTGTGACTGTATATTTTCAACACCCCAATCCAATACCTGTGTCAGTGCCGCAATCGCCATCGGTACATTGATAAACCCCGGAAATTCGCCCATATCGAAGCGCCGGGCGCCAGGGCGGAAATCGTCGCGGTAGTTTACAAGGCCGGCAAAATTTTCGCTGTCGTTTTTGGTAAGCCATGAATATTCTATTGGTCTACCGGCTTTGCGCCATTTGGACGCGGCATACAGGTAACCCAAACCATAAGGCCCTAACATCCACTTATAGCCAACCGACACCAAAAAATCAGGCTGCACGGCCCGAATATCGATTGGATAAGCGCCCATCGCCTGGCTGGCATCTACAACTAATGCAGCACCAACCGACCGCGCTTTTTCTCCAACTTTTACCAAATCTACCAACGCGCCGTTGGTCCAATGGCAATTTGATATGGCGACTATCGCTACCCTATCCGTAATGGCATCAAGGATACTTTCAGTCCAGCTCGATTCCTTTTTTACGGTTAATATTTCCGCACCGGTGGCTTTCGCCAGCTCATTCCATGAGTAATAGTTCGACGGATATTCTTTATCCATCACCAAAATCTGCTGCCCTTTTTTAATAGGTATATTGGCTGCGGCTATGCTTATGCCATAGCTTACCGATGGAATAATTGCCATTCCTTCGGCATCGGCATTAATAACCTGCGCCGCTAGCCCACGCAGCTTTTCGGGGTTAACAAACCAATCTTCGGTTTGAATTTGCCAGGGATGTACCTTCTGCTGCACTGCCTTGCCACCCGCTTCTGTAACAGACCTTAGTTGTGGCGAAAGGCTGGCACAGTTCAAATACACCACCCCCTGCGGAATATCGAATAATTCAGCTATTTCATTTTTCATAGTTCCTCAAAATTAAGCTGTTTACACCTCTGTTAGGGTTGACAAAAGTCAATAAAACAATGTTTGATTGTATATTAACGCAACATATTTATATTCGTGTTCAATATGTCCCCTAACAGTCATCCCCGTTTTAAACTTTTCGCTCTTTTTATTGCGCTCATAATTTTACAAGGCTGTTACCGCAGTCCGGGCGTTTGGAAAAACGAACAGATAAACGGAAATGTGCGTGCCGATTTTCATGCCCGTACAGATGAACTGTTAACCTATATAAAACTCGATCAAATAAAACGGGTTAAGGGGGTTTTATCACGTGAATTAAATAGCGACAATTATACCGAACCGCTGGTTGAGCACCTGGGCAACAGGCTTAAAGACGACAATTACCAGCTTTGGGAGGAATTTTACCTCGTAAATAAATATGTAGATGCCGACACGGTAAAGTCCGGAGGCAAGGGCCTCAACAAATACAACCTGGTGTTTAACCAACCTGCACAGGAAATGTATATCTCTTTCTTCTTACCGAAGAAAAAACAAAACAGTTATCTCATCAGCATCATCTGGTCCAAACTTAATTATGGCTGGCGGGTAACCGGTCTTTCGGCAGAACCTTATGCCAGGAACGGCTATACCGGGCCCGAGCTTTATAACCTTGCGAAAGAGGCCATCAACAAGGGCCGCCTGATTGATGCACTTTTGAAAGCCCAACTGGCCGGCACTTGTATGTACCCA
>JAZJZL010000236.1:11900-23703 GCA_040389845.1 Bacteroidota bacterium | reverse complement strand
GTCCTGATGACGCAGGGCGATGCCCTGCGCTGACAGATGTATCCCTTTCAGGGAAAGAAATACATGTGGAACTGAATTCAAATACCCAGTAAGGGTTACATCTGTCAGCGATGGGAAACACCCATCGCAAAAATGGCAGCCAAAAGCATATCCCGAACATCTAAGTTATGGAATTTGCATACGCTGGCTACGCACCTAACGGAGCGCTAACGTTGGGTTAATGGTTTTCTACCAATATTTCGCTCCTAACGGAGCGATTGAAGCCAAGATTGAATACCTTTTAATCTTTCATAATAATCGCATCATCTACCTGCTCCGTCAGTTCCGTTTCCTGCGGTGTATTTAATTCCTTAATATATTGCACTTTTAAATGGTCGTAAAGCGAATGCTTATCTACTAATATAGACACCAGGCTGGCAATCATGCCGGCAAGTATCAGGTGAAAGATAACGTTGTGGCGATCAGTCATTTCCAAAACCAATATTACCGATGTGAATGGCGAACGCGTAACTCCCGTTAAAAAGCCAACCATACCTGCAAGAATTAACATATTGGCATTGGTTTCAGTTACGTTCAGCCATGAGGCGACTAATGAGCCCACACTTGCTCCGGCACCCAGGGCCGGAGCGAAAATACCACCCGCAGCCCCGGCAGTAAACGATACCAGGGTGCCGCCAATTCGCAATAACGGGGTATACCAGGCAACATATTTGTGTTGGGTAAACAATGTGGTTTGCATAATGTCCTTGCCCGAGCCAAGCGCACTTTGACTAACAAAAAAAGCCATCGACACCAATATCAGTGCGCAAGTCACCACGTAAACAACGTGCTGCCATTGAAACTTAAACCTTGCTTTTATTTTAAAGATGAACAACACCAGCTTCGACATAGCGCTGCCGCATAAACCAGATATCACAGCAACCAGGGCAACGCCAAAAAATATAAAGGCCGATAAATTATCAACTTTAGGGTAGCCAAGGTATAAGTATGGCCCCAGCAACGCCTGTGCCGATAAACCGGCTATAATAACTGATGAAAATATGGCAGTTTTATAATAGCTGAAATGCGTTTTGGTTAGCTCTTCAATGGCAAACACAATACCGCCCAATGGCGTATTGAAAGCAGCTGCCAAACCTGCTGCTGCCCCGGTAACCATCATGTTTTTCTTTGCAATTTTTGGCCACCATTTAGGCAGCAACTGGTACACTATTTTATAAACTGACGTAGCAATCTGTATGGTAGGCCCTTCGCGGCCAATGGCGCCACCGCCAATCGCCATTACCAGGCTGGAGCAAACTTTTACGATAATGATGCGAAAACCCAAAAGCTTATCGACTATACCGGTAGTTTTGGGTGACGATACTTGTATGGCCGCCATTACCTGCGGGATACCGCTGCCACGCGCATACGGCGAAAACCGCTGCACCAGCCACCAGGCAAATACAAAACAAACCGGCGACAAAATGAACAACAACCAGGCATGGTGATTAAAAACAAACGTGGTAATATCTTCAGCGGCTACAAACATTTTGGTGTACAATACGGCGGCGAGGCCTGTAATAATAGATGCGCACCAAAAAGGGATAGCCTGCAGGGCGTTCCTTTTTAAGTTTTCGTTTCGTATTCTGTCAAATGCAGTTTTAAGTTGAAGACGGAGCCAGGAGATAAATTTCATTAAGCGATGGGGTATAATCTTATTAAACAGATATCGGGCCGATATGTGTTAACATTTGTGCAAAGCTATTGAATGGCACTAATTTTCTCTAATTAAATCTAATTTCACGAATTTTTAAAACGCGTTATCTCAAACAAACCAATAAAATTCGATTTAATTAGTGTCATATCACAACCAGATTGGTGTTATTCGATTCAATTCGTGGAATTCGTGTCTCTTAAATTCGTGCTTGTGAAACTATGAACCATGAACTATAAGCCATGAACTATTATATTTGCAGATGATTTCTTCGCAAAGATACGACCAGCGTGGGGTTTCCGCCTCAAAGGACGATGTACACAATGCCATAAAAAATATTGACAAGGGCATTTTTCCAAAAGCCTTCTGCAAAATTGTACCGGATATTTTAACTAACGACCCGCTGTATTGCAATATCATGCATGCCGACGGGGCCGGCACCAAATCATCCCTGGCCTATACTTACTGGAAAGAAACCGGCGATATTTCTGTTTGGCGCGGTATTGCGCAGGATGCCATCATTATGAACCTGGATGACCTGCTTTGCGTGGGCGCTATTGACAATATCCTGCTATCATCAACCATCGGCAGAAACAAAAACCTGATACCGGGAGAAGTCATCGCAGCCATCATTAACGGTACTGAAGAAATCCTGGCTGAATTAAGACAGGCCGGCATTGGTATTTACTCAACAGGTGGGGAAACTGCCGATGTGGGCGACCTTGTGCGGACCATCATCGTGGATTCAACCGTTACCTGCCGCATGAAACAGGAAGATGTGATATCTAACCATACCATCCAGCCGGGTGATGTAATCGTGGGCCTGGCCTCCTACGGACAAGCCAGCTACGAGAAGGAATATAATGGCGGCATGGGTTCAAATGGCCTTACCTCAGCCAGACATGATGTGTTTAACAAAACTATTGCGGAAAAATACCCGGAAAGCTATGATGCGGCCATACCTTATGAGTTGATATTCTCCGGCAGTAAAAATCTTACAGATTTAGTGGATATCGGCAATGGCGAAAGCGTAACAGCAGGCAAGTTGGTACTATCGGCAACCCGTACTTACGCCCCAATCATCAAGAAAATATTGGACGGCTACCGTTCACAAATACATGGCATGGTGCATTGCAGCGGTGGAGCCCAAACAAAGGTGCTGCACTTTGTAGATGACGTACATGTTATAAAAGATAATCTTTTCCCTGTTCCTCCTTTATTTAACCTGATACAACAGGAATCAAAAACCAGTTGGCAGGAAATGTATAAAGTATTTAATATGGGTCACCGTATGGAACTTTATGTGCCTGCCGAAATAGCCGATGAGCTGATCGCTATATCCAAAAGCTTTAATGTGGATGCGCAAATTATCGGCCGCGTTGAGGCGTCGGATAAAAAGCAGGTTACGGTACGCTCAGAATTTGGGGAGTTTGTGTATAACTGAACTAAACACAGCGTTGGCTAATTAGTAGCTTACAGGCTCCTGATCTGTGCTTCTTATTCGGGCAATTATTATCTCATCTTTTTTAACAAGATAGGCAATTCTGAGCCTATATACTTCGAATGCTCTGTAATCACCAGAGTTATTTAATTTGTATTTATCAGGATTATGAATTTCCGGCCGTTTTAATAGTTCGCTAATCTTCCTTAAGACTTCCATTTTTACTTTCTCTGCATTTTGAGGAGAATCTTTTCTGATATAATTGATGTATTTGCGGAGATATACAACGGCTTGTTTGTCCCAGGTAATTTTACTAATTTCCACTACCAGTCTTTTGCCATTTTTTCAACGTCCTCATGTGTAAAATAATCGCCGCTTTCCACGCGTGCTATAGCTTCGTCGATTTCACGATTATATTGTTCGATGTTTATGCGGTCAGTTTTATTTTCGCGCCCTTTCAAAAACGCTTTTAACATTTGTAATACTGATTGTTTTTCTATTTCATCCAATTTCAGAATTTCCTGAAATAATTCCTTATCTAATGTATTTCCCATATCTAATCCTGTTACATCAAATTTAGCTGTTTCAAATGAATTAAAAAAGGCCCGGGCAAATTGCCCCGGGCCTTAAAATTATGTACTTGTTTCGGTATTAGTTAAATATATAACGGAAACCTAACTGTACCTGGTAACGAGATATCTGACCGATTTCGTTCACGAATGAAGTTGTAACCGGGGTCAGGCTAGTTCTGTTCAGGTAAGGGAATGAATAAGTTGGGCGTCCTGTAGCCGCATCAAGACCCTGGTATTTAAGAACGGCAGTGTTACCGTTGTTAAAGCCGGTGTATGAATCCTGGTAAAGGCCCCAGTTTTTGTTCAGCAAGTTACCGAAGTTGATAACATCGGCAGTAAACTGAAGGGTGTTTTTGGTTTTACCTACGTTAATGTACAAATCTTGTGCAAAATGCAGATCAAGACGTTTAAAGTATGGTAATACAACTCCGTTACGTTCAGCATACTGGCCTCTGTGCGAGCTCAGGTATTTATCCTGGTTGATAAATGCATTCAGCTGATCCCATGTTTGCTGCGCGCTGCGTGGGTCTTGGGCGAAATCTTTTACCAATATAATGTCGCTTTGAGTTCTTGGTATCCACATCAGGTCGTTACCGGTCTGACCATCGTTATTCAGGTCTTTGCCAGAATTGGATGTAGTAGTATAAGATACAGCTCCATTATTAGCCATCTCGAAAATTAAGCCCAAAGTGGTAGCGGTGGTTTTCGAGTAGTGTGTTTTGTAAGCCAATGATGCAATGATACGGTTTGGCTGTACGAACGAGCTGTTCGACAGGTAATCGCCGTTAGGGTTGCCCGAGGTAGCACGTGAGCTCCAGATGGTGCTTGCAGTTGAACCACCGTCGTTAACGTCTTTCGAACCACTGTGGGTGTAAGCGATGTTAGCATATAAACCACTTGCAAAGCTTTTCTGTAACTGCGCAGTGATGAAATATGAATAACCTTTGCTTGTGTTAGTCATGTAATAAAGCGAAGTTATAGATGGGTTCTGCGCTGTAGGAGTGCCCTGGATATAGTTGTTAGACTTGTTGTACTGAATCTGGCCTTCAGGGCCAGGCAAAGTAGCATAGCTATCAGAAAGCACCAGGTTTTCGTGATAGATAGCATTAATATCTTTACTGTATGCACCTTCTATAGTACCGATGATACCCCATGGCAATTTCTGGTCAACAGCTAAGTTAGTTCTCCAGATTTTTGGATATTTCAGTTTAGGGTCAGCGATGTCAAGCTCGTACGAGGTATTGGCAGCAACTGCACCTGGCGCCGGGCGGTTAGCATTCGGGTTAGGGTTGAATTTTAAGCGGGGATCATTTGGAGTAGCTGATTTGTTAACGGTATATGAACCGAACAGCACACCATTGTTTGAAGCCTGGTTAGATATCCATACAAACGGGATACTGCCTGAGAATAAACCTGAACCACCACGAACCTGTGTAGAGCCGTCACCATAAACATCCCAGTTAAAGCCTACACGTGGCGATAGCTGAACACGGTTATTCGGTAATACCGATGGGTCAACATGTATACCTTGCTGGAAGGTTATACCGGTTACGTTAGCGTTAGCCTGTAAAGTGGTTGGGAATGCATCGTAATCGGCACGTACGCCATAAGTTAAACGGAAGTTATCGGTAACGTGGAATTTATCCTGTGCGTATACACTGTAAATACCTGCTTTGATTTTAGCAAACGGGAATGAACCGTCAGGCAATGCCGAGTTACGTGTAGCATATTGGTTCGCCGGTAAATCGTGCAGGAAGTCGTACGCTGAGTTGAATATATAGATACCGTTGTAGTTAGGAGCAAAACCGTTAGTATAGCTCTGTATTTGGTTGCTGGTACCGATGGTAAACTCATGTTTACCAGAGAAAATAGTTAAGTCGTCAGAAAACTGGACGATATTGGTTGACAAAAGGTTACCTGCAGTAAACAACTCTGAACCGAATGAAGTTAAAGTAGCATTTGCGTTAACAATGTTGCCATTGCCATCGTTGCTTCCGTTGCCGATGTCAACAAATGGGATGCTTCCACCACTACCCGAGAAAGTACGGAAATCGCGCAGAGCAGAATAACCAACGGTTAATTTGTTCGATATCTTACTGCTGAAACGAGTATCTAACTCCACAATCCCTATATTAAAGTTATTGTTGATACGGTAGCCGGCGCCATAGAAAGGAAGCGTTGTAGAACTTGCGCCGCGGCTAAAGCTGTTAGTTCCGGAGTTTGAGTTGCTCGGCGGATTATCGCGGAACGACTTTAAGTAGAAATATTTGGCGCTCAAGGTGTTATTCTTGTCGATGTTCCAGTCAAATTTAGCAGTAATTTTGTTGCTGCTGGTCAAGTAGTTATAACCCTGGTAAGCACCCGGGTTGTAACCGTAGCCTGCAAGCTTAGCCGCGATAGCGTTCAGTGTTTGTGCATCAGCCTGAGATACGTTACCGGTACCACCCTGACCCGGAGCTGCTGCTGCAACGAAAGCTGAAGATGGGTTGCTTAAACGCTCTTGTTCACCTGATAAGAAGAAGAACAATTTGTTCTTGATAATCGGGCCGCCAACACTTATACCATCAGTATGATAAGTAAAGGGAACTTTTTTGATATTCACATTTCCGGCGCTGTAGCCGGTTAAGCCTACGCTGCGGATATAATCATAAACAGTACCTTTAACTGTGTTGGTGCCTGATTTTACTACCGTGTTAACACCTGCACCGGTAAAGTTACCCTGCCTAACGTCATAAGGCGCGATATCAACCTGGATCTGGTCAATCGCGTCCAGCGAAATCGGCTGAGAGTTGGTTTGACCACCCAGTGTGCCTGACAGGCCGAAAGAGTTGTTGAACAAAGCACCGTCAACAGTGATATTGTTGAACAAGCTGCTACGACCGCCGAAGCTTAAACCGTTTGCAGATGGGGTAAGTTTGGTAAAGTCGGCTAATGAACGGTTAAGTGTAGGCAAAGCCTCAATCTGCTGGCGGTTAACGGTTTCGCGTGCGCCGGTGCGTGATGAGTTGATTACCTTGCCTGCTGTTCCTCTTACTACTACCTCGCTAAGGGCAGTGGTGTTATCTACCAGTTTGGCATCAATTTTCTGATCCTGGCCGATAGATAAGGTAAGATCGTCCTGAGCAAAATCTTTGTAACCGATAAAAGTTACTTTAAAAGAATAAGGACCGCCAACCCTTAAGTTGGTAAGGTTGAAACGACCGTCGGTACGGGTAACGGTTGAATACACAGTGCCTGTAGGCGTGTGTGTAATGGTAACGGTTGCACCCGGGATAGGGCCTTTTGCATCGGAAACGATACCGTTAACGCTGGCCGTGGTTACACCCTGGGCAGATGCATTCTTACCAATAAAGAATGTAAAGCCGCTGAGTAAAATGAAAAGTAAAAACTTCCTCATACGTTGTTTTTTAATTTTTAAATCTGTTAATTAATCAATGTGGTGCAAAGGTAGATATTGGTTTAATTGTCCGCATTAAATTAATGTTAAGAATTCTTTGAATTTTCTCCACACTTAACTTGCCCCAATACTAATGATTGTTAACTATTTGTGAAATTATTTGGTTTAAAACGATAGCGGGCATATAATTAAAACAAGTGCTATGTTGATATTTTTTTTAAAAACCATCGCAAACAAAAAACCGCCCTGCTTGTATCAGCAGGACGGCTCACATTGTATTAACAGATTTAAAAAAGCAATGTTATATCTGTACGAAAGTTGTACCGTTGTACTGGAATGTTTTTACCAGTGTAACCGTAGCGCCGTTGTAGGCCTTATAGGTTAGTACAAATTTCTGATTTACAGCAGGTGCTGTATACAGGTGTTTCAACAACGCTACCATCGCAGCCTGCACATCGGCGTCCGACCAAACGTTAGTACCGCTACCGGTAATGGTAAAGTCGCCATATTTTCCAAGGTCTGTACGGGCATCTGCAGTACCGGCGGTGCTTTGGGTAGCTATATAGCTATAGTCGGCTGCACCAAGTGTGTAGTTAACCGTATTATCAGCAACCCAGGCTCCGTTAGTTGTTGCAAATGTTAAAGTGGCAGTATTAGCAGTGGTTGTCCAGTTGCTGCCGTTATAGGTTAATGGAAGCACACGCTGATTATTGGCAGAGCCGAAATACTTAAAGCTCACGTATTGTACATCGCCAACCTTAGCCGTTGCTGCAACAGCCGGGTCGGCTTTCAGGAACGTATTGAAGTAGTTTGGCAGATTCGGCGCATCCGATGAGCTGAAATCGTTAAATGTTCCGCCTTTCCCGATCGATTGATATTGCGCGGGCGAAATGGTATAAATCTTTATCCAGGTACTGTTTAAAAACAGGAACGACTGGGTTTGTATGCTTTGCACACCGCTCTCATAATAATTAAAGGTTAACAGCGCCAGTTGATTCGGAGCCGGAGACGGATATTTATACGGCAACCATTTCAATATCTGCGAAGCGCTGAAATCCTTAAACGTATTGTTTGGTAGCAGCAAATAATCGTCATCTGTAAGTGGGTAGGCCACATCGGCATACAGCGAATCTGCAAGTTTAATAGTTGCAGGCGATGTTGCATAAGTTACTGCCACGCTCGATTTATTGGCGTAGCCCGGATATTTGGAGCTTAATATAACAGGGATGCTTGTTGCAGCATCATCCTTTGTTTTAAAGCTGAGTGAAGTTTTGGCATAGTTGCCAGTTGGTAACAGGCCGTAATCGGCGGCCGCCAGGGTTAAGGTAAAATTTTGCGGCACTGTTTGTACAGGCCCTAACTCTTTGTAAGTTTTGTCCATGGGGCGGCAAGCGCTGAACGCAATTGCTATCGCTGCAATACCCATGATATTAAATAGTAATCTTTTCATAACAATATCTTTTCAAATGCTGATTAAAAGTTAATTTTCAGGGTGGTCATGTAAGTTCTTGGCGAACCATACCATACGCCCATATTATTGGTACGGGTAACAAAATTGTACCCTGCCGCGCTTGATGGTATACCCGTTTCAAACGCATCCGCAACATAAGCGGTATTGAAAAGGTTATACACGTTAGCGATAAATGAGGCGTCGAGGCCTGCAAATTTGAAGCGATAAACCGCATTCAGGTCCATCGTCGAATAGTTTGGCAGCTGGTAGTTTGAATACGGAACGGTTGCCTGCGTTTGCTGCGTAGTAGTAAGTTTCGACGGATCGAACGATGCATAATAACGGCCATAATAATTCCAGTTAGCGCCTATTTTTACTTTCGGCAGTACCTGTATATCAAGACCAAGCGCAGCAGTGGTTTGGGCGCTGGTATTAGCAGTACCGAATTCGCCCACCTTTAATCCTTTAAGCAATAAAGCATCTTGGGTAAACGTTTTTCCGGCATCGCTGGTAACCTGCGATGGGCCTGTATTGGCAGTGTAGTGATAATCGCCAATAGAAAGGCTACCGCTCAGGGTAACTTCCTTTATCGGGCGAAACTTGGCATCAAGCTCTATACCCTGGTGCAATTCATCAATACCAGAGATATTAACCGTATAAAAAGAGTTATCAGTTTGGTCAACAAAAGCAGTTGTTTTTGCCCTGTCTTTGTACGACGACCGGTACAGGTTAACATTTGCACTGAACATCGAGCTTCTGAAACCATAACCCAGTTCATAGCTCATCAGCTTCTCCGGCTTTGCATCGGGGTTAATGTCATTTAGCTTGTTCAGGAATACATTTGCAACCAACGGTGCTCTCTGTATATAGCCAATGTTTGCAAAAATATTGTTCTGGGCATCGATGTTATAGTTTGCTCCGCCTTTTGCCTGGTATCCCAAAAAGTTAACCCATTTGCTGGTGCGGGCAGGGTCTGAATTCAGGTAGTCAAAATAATCAACCCTGCGGTTGCTTGTGTTGTTACCGGCAAGGCTCACAAACGCCGACAGTGCATCTTTAACATATTCTGCCTGTGTATAAACACCTTCCGATGCAACTTCATAACGGTAATCGTTGTTGAATTTATCGCCAACACCCACATAATTATTAGGATTGTTGATATCGCCCGAAGGACTGGAAGCACTGTTTACCCGCTTATCAAGAATATATTGACCGCCTAATAAATCCTGCATCTGGTAGTAATGCTCACCTTCGTAATACCGTCCGTCAATACCTGCAATAAAGTCTATGTTTTCGGTAAGCTTGGTTTTGTAGGTGCTTAAGAAGCCATATTGCTGGTGATTGTTAACCGTATTCTGGAAATAACGGCTTGAGGTACCATCTGTATTAGCCTGGTTTTGCTTAACGATGCCGTTAAAATCTATCGGCGAGTAGGCGTCACCTGTTCTTGGCACACCTGAGCTGCCTGCACCTGGAGTAAGTGTTACGTTTGAGCCGGCCAGGTAACGGGCTGCGCCATCTCCCCACGAGCCATAAACTACAGTTGCCAGCGATGATTTATCATTAATTCTCCAGCTGTGGTTGATGGATGCCAGCGGCTTGTTGTAGTAGTTTTGCTCAGCGCTTAGCAGCTGACCATTCAGGTAACCGTAATCCGAGTTGTAACGGGTACCGAGCGGGCTTGTACGGTAAGTGTTGATGGTATTAAAGGTATAACGCTGCCCGTGGTTTTGCGTTGCACCCATAAAGTTGAATGACAATGTCTGCGATGGGCTCAGCACTTTAGATACGTTGGCAAAATAGCTGTAGCCTGTATAATATAAGCCCGGAGCATAACCGTCGCCCTGGCTCCTGGATAGCAGGAACGAAGTTGCCCAACCTGATTTGGTTAAGCCGGTGGCGTAGGAAACCACAGTTTTATACTCATTGAATGTGCCTATCGATTGCGATATAGTACCGCCTTCCTGTGCTTCGGTATTTTTAGTGGTGATATTGATGGTACCACCCAGAGACGGCACCGCCACTTTTGAAGCGCCTAAACCACGCTGCACCTGCATCGATGTGGTTACATCTGCAAGTCCAGCCCAGTCGTTCCAGTATATTTTACCGGCTTCTACATCGTTCACCGGGATACCGTTTATCAATAAAGCCACGTTGTTGCTGCTGAAACCGCGGATATTTATGCGCGAGTCGCCATAACCACCGCCGCCTTTAGACGTCATTACACCGGGTGATGCTTTTAATAGCTCCGGAAATTCAGCGCCGGCGCCTTTTTCTTCGATGTAAACCTTACCGACTGATGAAGCTGCGATAGGTGTCTGCCTGTCAATAGCCAGCGATGAATTGGCCATAACGGTTACCTCTTTTAATGAGGCGGATACCGGGTCTAAAGTGATAGTGCCAAGCTTATTGCCGGTTATATCAATCTCTTTGGTAACATAACCGATGTAGGTAAAAACTAAAGTATTGCTTCCGCCCGGAACATCTATTTTAAATGTACCGTCGAGCGCGGCAACCGTTGCACGCTGGATGCCTTTTACTGAAACTGTTACGCCGATCAGGGGTTCTTTTGTTTGTGCGTCGAGCAATTTACCTGTTACCTGCCTGTCGCCTGTCTGGGCGAAAGCAGTAAACATTGTACACAGGTAAACGCATAGAGAGAGTAGGTGTCTCCTCATTGTTTTTGTTTGTTTTTATGTAAGTAATGAAATCAATTAACTGGGCCAAAAGTATAGTTTGCATCCATGGCAAATATTAAGCTATTGTTAAGGGCAGGACCATCAAGCGGCGGCGTAACAAATATTTTACTTCGTATAATGAAAGTTACAATCGAAAAAGGAAATTACATTCCAAAAAACATTATAAGTATTAGCATATAGTTAACCAGTATTTTATACGGATTTTGTAGATTTTGAGGGTCTATTAATGACACGAATGTGATTTTAGCATTTGGCAGCTTTTAGTTAGCTTTGGCATCGATTTCGGGGTTGATAGGCTATCCTATTTTGTCAACGAACATAAAAAGCCCTGGCTACGTTAAAAGGCAAAGCTTTTATAACATCCTCAGAAAAAGGACAAATATTTAAACATATTATCATCAAAATATGAATTACGATTTAATTGTTATTGGTTCAGGCCCGGGCGGTTATGTTGCTGCGATACGGGCATCGCAACTGGGTTTAAAAACAGCCATTATTGAAAGGGAATCGCTGGGCGGTATCTGCTTAAACTGGGGCTGTATCCCTACCAA
>JAZJZL010000236.1:9849-11890 GCA_040389845.1 Bacteroidota bacterium | reverse complement strand
TACCAAGGCACTTATTAAAAGCGCCGAGGTATTTGAATACATTAACCATGCGGCTGAATATGGTATCACCGTAGGCGAAAGCAGTGTTGATTTTGACGCCATGGTGAAAAGAAGCCGCGGCGTTGCCGATGGCATGAGCAAAGGCGTTCAGTTTTTGATGCGTAAAAACAAAATTGATGTTGTAATGGGCACCGGCAAGCTGAAAAGCAAAGGTGTGGTAACTGTTACCAACGCTAACGGCGAATCGCAGGAATTAAATGCAAAACATATCATCATCGCTACAGGTGGCCGCTCGCGCGAATTGCCAAACCTTAAACAGGATGGTACAAAGGTTATCGGCTATCGCCAGGCTATGGTGCTGCCAAAAAAACCGGCATCGATGATTGTGGTTGGCTCGGGCGCTATCGGCATCGAGTTCGCTTACGTCTATAATGCTATCGGTACAAAGGTTACCGTGGTTGAGTTTTTAGATAACATCGTTCCGTTAGAGGACGAAGAAGTGTCTAAACAGCTTGCCCGCACGCTTAAAAAACAAGGCATCAATATCATGCTCAGCTCCAACGTTGAGTCTGTTGATTCCAGTGGTGAACTGTGCAAGGTGCAGGTTAAAACTGCCACCGGCGTTGAAACACTGGAAGCTGAAATAGTTCTTTCGGCTGTTGGTATTTCAACCAATATCGAAGGCATCGGCCTTGAAGAAAATGGCGTACAAACCGACCGCGGCAAAGTGGTAGTTGACGATTACTACCGCACCAATGTTGAAGGCGTTTATGCCATCGGCGATATCGTTAAAGGCCAGGCTTTGGCACACGTAGCATCTGCCGAAGGTATTATCTGCGTTGAGAAAATTGCCGGTCAAAACCCGCATCCGCTTGATTACAACAACATTCCGGGCTGTACCTACTGCTCGCCAGAAGTTGCTTCAGTTGGCTATACCGAAAAGGCAGCTATCGCAGCAGGCTATACAGATTTAAAAATCGGCAAGTTCCCATTCTCGGCATCTGGCAAGGCAAGCGCCGCCGGTGCGAAAGATGGCTTTGTGAAGCTGATATTCGACGGTAAATACGGCGAGTTTTTAGGCGCGCACATGATTGGCCACAACGTTACCGAAATGATTGCGGAGTGCGTTTCAGCACGCAAGCTGGAAGCAACCGGTCACGAAATTATAAAAACCGTACATCCACACCCAACCATGAGCGAGGCCATTATGGAAGCCGCCGCTGCTGCGTACGGAGAGGTGATACATCTTTAGTTCATAGTTGATGGTTCATGGTTCATAGCCGGAACGAAGAAGTTCATGGCGTATGGTTCATAGTTCATAGCCGAACAAGAATTACAAAAGAAAAGGTTCATAGTCTTTAAGATTATGAACCTTTTTATTTGCGGAATATTTTGTAGCTGCCATGAACTATGAACCATCAACTATGAACCCTCTATGAACCACCGCCCGAACTCCCATAGCACAATTCCTGCCGAAACGGTTACATTAAAGGAATGCTTGGTGCCAAATTGGGGTATCTCTATACAGGCATCGATGGTTGTCATTACTTCATCGTCTACGCCATTTACTTCGTTGCCGAAGATCAGGGCGTATTTGCTTCCGTTTACCGGCGTAAAATTATTGAGCATGGTGCTGTTTTGCGCCTGCTCTATGGCTATTATGGTATAGCCTTCCTGCTTCAGCGCTTCTACTGCCTGCAGGGTAGTTTCAAAGTATTTCCAGTTTACCGACTGTGTTGCACCCAGGGCGGTTTTCTCTATCTCGCGGTGCGGCGGACATGCGGTTATCCCGCAAAGGCAAAGCTGCTCAACGGCAAAAGCATCACAAGTGCGGAATATGGAGCCGATATTGCTCATGCTCCGCACATTATCCAGCACCACTACCACCGGGAATTTATCCATCGCTTTAAATTCGGCAACAGTGGCGCGGTTGAGTTCACCAATACAAGACGATGTTTAGCAGATGCGGTGTTAGAACTGATTTGTAGCCTCGGCTGGAAGGCGCGAATGGTGGAAGGACGCGCGAATCTGAATGGTAAGG
>JAZJZL010000236.1:0-9839 GCA_040389845.1 Bacteroidota bacterium | reverse complement strand
GTTTTTTCATTTTTTGAATGAGGTGAAAGGGCAAAGGTAAAAGGAAATTTCGCAGCGTCTCGGCCTGAAAAGCGTTCGCTTTAAAAAAGGAGACTCCGCTGGAGTCCAATTGCGTGTCGAGCTTTGCTATAAACAGGCCACCTCTCTGAGGTTATCGCTTTGCGAATCGACAACATGCGGCTACAGCGTAGCCTCCTGTTTATAGAAAAATCGCACCTTATTTTGAGACTCCAGCGGAGTCTCCTGAAAACAGGCTTAAAAGCAAATGCTCTAATCAAAAAAGACTGAATTAAAATAAATTGCAGAATATTTCCGGACTTTACTGACCTTTCCGACTTTTTTACAACACCCCTACCCCGTTACCTATCAATGAGCTGTAAACAGATGGCGCATAACCTATCTTATCGGTATAATATTCAACTACGTTTTTGCTGAAATTATCGAAGGCGCTTTCTTTAACCAAAGCAATAGCGCATCCGCCGAAACCTGCGCCCGTCATGCGACCGCCGGCAACATCTGCATCGGTTTTGCAATATTCGGCTACAGCATCCAATTCGGCTCCGCTCACTTCGTAAAGGTCGCGTAATGAATCGTGCGAAGCGTACATTAATCTGCCAAACTCATCCAGGTCATTATTGCTTAGGGCAACAGCGGCCAGTTTTACGCGGTCGTTTTCCTCCACTACATGTTTCGCGCGTTTGTAGACAACAGGGTTTGTTATTAGGTGACTGTGCTTATTAAAAGTTCCGGTATCGATATCGCAAAGGTTGCTGATCGATAATTTCTGCTGTAATGCTTCGAGCGCCGCCTGGCATTCCTCAACCCGCTCGTTGTATTTCGATTCGGCAAGTTTGCGGGGTTTGTTGGTGTTGATGATAGCCAGGATATACTCGCCTAAGTTGCTGTCGACAGCCTTGTAATCCAGCGTATCGCAATTCAGCATCAGGGCTTTGTTTTTCTCGCCAAAGGCAACGGCAAACTGGTCCATTATACCGCAGCTAACGCCTATAAAATTATTTTCTACGGATTTAGCCAGCTTCACTAAATCAAGTTTGGTATAACCGGCGTTCAGTACATCATTCAAAGCAAAAGCGGTAACCACCTCTATCGATGCAGAGGAAGACAAACCCGAGCTAATAGGAATATCGCCATAAAAAAGCATGTCCATCCCCAACACCGGGTGACTATCTTTTAAAAAATATTCAATAACGCCGAGCGGATAGTTAAACCAGAATTCCTCCGTTTTGGTGTATTCGCCTTGTACAGGTATATCCAGCTTGTCGTCAAAATTCAAACTCCTGAACCTGAAAACTCCGTCGCTATTGGGCGAAGCCAGCAAATAGGTGCCGAAGGTGATTGCGCAGGGCATAACCAGCCCACCATTATAATCGATGTGTTCGCCGATAAGGTTTACGCGACCGGGTGAAAAGTAAATATTCTCGGGGTTCTTATTAAATACCTTATTATACTCCTGCGTAAGAAATTCCTTCATTTAGTTCCGTAATTGGTTGGAACTACAAATATTATAAAAAATGTAAAATTTACAGTTATTAAAATTTTATTTTATTGCGATAGTTGTGAAGTTTACGAAAATAGACACCTTAGTAAATTATTTATCAACCGCAAAAACAATAAAAATGAATCAATACCTTATAACCGGTTACGACTTTACCGACGAAGGCGCCTTACAACGCCGCATGAATGTGCGCCCGCATCATATTGAAAATGGAGCAGAATTTAAGAAAAGCGGCAATTATCTTTTTGGCGGCGCTATTTTAAGCGACGAAGGCAAAATGATTGGCTCGGTAATGGTAATGCAGTTTGAGACCGAAGAAGAACTGGAAGCCTGGAAACAGGGAGAGCCTTATATTACCCAGGGTATTTGGGAATCTGTTGATGTGAAGCCGTTCAAGGTGGCTAATATGGGGTAAGGTACAGAAACTTACGAAGCCTTTGAGACTTCGTAAGTTTTGCCTAAGCCATTTTTACTTCTTTGTTTTCTCCCCTGTCTCCAGGTTAACAATATAAATGGTACCGTTAACGGTAAGTTTTGCGGTGCCATCGCCGTTGAATACGATACTGCCTGTAAAGCTGAAGTCTCCCTTTTTAGGCACATTACCTGTTATGGTAAATGTTGCCGAGCCACTGGCGATTTTATGACCGATTTTGGTCACCACCAACGATTGTACGTTGATATCGATATGGCTGCTGCCCGCATTAGTGGTGTCAACTTTTGACTTGAAAGAACCATCCCGCTTGTATTCGCCGCTGATGCCAAAATTAGTTGCTGTGCTTGCCAGCCCGGCAACGGTGAACGACGAACTGCCCGAGTTGCTCGAAGCAATACGCGGACCATCATACGAACCGCTGTAGCTAAGGCTCGAGGACAGGTTATCAGGCACATTGCTTGAATTACAGTTTAAGGTATAGCTATATTTCAACTTGTAATTATAGCTAACCTGTGTGCCACTATAGCTGCGCGATACGCTGTCTGATTTTGTTGCGCCGCAAGCCAGGTGCACATTTACAAAAGCCTGTGCACTGACTGTAACATCGCCTGATACACCTGCGACGCCATTAAAATTTGACGACATAGACGCGGCCACCATATCGGCTGCTTCGTCATTCGAAACATTTCCTTTAATGTTTATTGAGGATGAGCCTCCATCTTTTTTACAGGATACCGCCGCTGCCAGCAACAGTACCAGGAAGTAGAATTTTACATTTTTCATGGTTACTTATTTAAGGGGTAAATAATTTCTGAAACAAGTAAACTGCATTAAAGTTTCGCTGAAGTTAAAATAATAAACCCCATCAATAATTAGACTTAATTATCGACGGGGCTTAAAATGCAGATTTTGTATTAGTTACTGCGGATTGATGCTATTGAGTAATTTGGTATCGGTCTCATCAAGTTCAATCGACGCGGCACCCATATTTTCCTCCAAATGGCCTACGCTTGAGGTACCCGGAATAAGCAAGATATTGTCCGAATGATTAAGCAGCCAGCTAAGGGCCACCTGGTGCACCGAAGCATTGTGCTTATCAGCCACCTGTTTCAGCTTATCCTGGCTGGCTACGTTGCCTGCATTAAGCGGGAACCATGGTATAAACGCAATTTGATGTGCCTTGCAATATTGCAGCACACCCTCCCATTTGCGGTTATCAACGCTGTACATATTCTGCACAGAAACTACCTCGAAGTACTCCTGCGCTTTTTTGATAACATCCACATCGACTTCTGATAAGCCGATATGCTTAATTAAGCCTTCCTGCTGTGCGTTTCGTAAAAATTCGAAGCTATGTTCCATTGGTACAACGGGGTCTATACGGTGCAGTTGGTATAGCTGAATCTGGTCTTGTTTCAGGCGTTTCAGGCTGCCTTCCAAGGCTTTTTTCAGGTGTTCTGGTTTGGCGTTTACCGGCCATTGGTCGGGGCCGGTGCGGGTTAGGCCACCTTTGGTGGCAGTTACCAAATCTTCCGGATATGGGTGAAGCGCTTTGGCAATCAATTCTTCCGAAACATGCGGACCGTAGCTGTCGGCTGTATCGATAAAATTTACGCCCAGCTCAACTGCGCGTTTCAAAACCCGAAGCGCTTCGGCTTCGTCTTTGGGCGGTCCCCATATTCCTTTGCCGGTTATGCGCATTGCGCCATATCCCAGCCGGTTTACAGTCAAATCGCCGCCTATGGTAAATGTTTTTTCTGATGTTGTTAGTGCGTTGTTCATATCAGATTGCGTTTTGATGAAAAATATTAACGCAAGTTCAGCTAATTTGTTCTGTAAGCCGACATTGGAAAGTCATTTTTAGGCGGTGGCGATAAATCAAATAGTAGTATCTTGGCGCAAAATTCAGACCCGCCATGTTACAGCAAAATAACGCTCATCACAAACGTTTCGTCAAAGGATATCACCTTATTTTATCTGCCTTATTACTTCTTGGCTTCATTGCCTCACTTGTAAATATTTACCTGCAGATTTCGGAGCATAACGAAGTTTTAATTTCGATATTAATAACGATACTCTTTGCAAGCGGAATGCTCGCTTTCTACTATTTACGCCAGTTCCCTTTACGGGCACAGGACAGGGTTATCCGCGCAGAAGAAAACTTCCGTCATTATATATTAACCCATAAACCACTGGATAGCAGGGTTACCATGGCCCAGGTTATTGCCCTGCGCTTTGCACCTGACACTGAATTTATTGTACTAGCTGATCGCGCCGCCAAAGAAAACCTTTCCCCATCCGAAATTAAGCAGGAAATTAAACAATGGCGCGCTGATAATCACAGGATGTAAGCTTGTTGGTGATAACACCAATAAGGGCAACAGAATTACAAATTTGTGATTGACTGATCAATTCGACAAATTCATTAATTCAATAAATTCGAGTTCAGACAAATTACCGCCGTTGTTGGTGACAATACAAACAAGAGCCCGCCACCCCAATTTCATAGGATTGTCATAATACATGTTCTAACACTTATTTATAAAATAGATGTTTAAACATGTATTATCTTTGTTGCGATTTAAAAATCACATAAAGAAGAAAAACAATCATGAAAAAATTATTTGTATTAGCTGCAGCCGCTTTATTAAATACCGCTGCATTTGCTCAAAGCACCTGGAATGTTGACAGGGCACACTCAAAATTAACTTTTACCGCTACCCACCTTTTGGTATCTGACGTTGACGGCGAATTCAAAGATTTCTCGGCAAATATAGTTGCCTCAAAACCTGATTTCAGCGATGCTAAATTCAGCCTTACTGCAAACACCGCTTCGGTAAATACCGGTGTTGATCAACGTGACGGTCACCTGAAATCAGCTGATTTTTTTGATGCAGCTAACTTCCCGGCTTTAACTTTCACCACAACAGGGATTACTAAAGCGGGCGACAATCGTTATAAATTAAAAGGTAATTTGACTATTCATGGTGTTACCAAGCCGGTAACATTTGATTTGTGGTACCGTGGTACTATTACAGGTCAGCAAGGCAAGCCTGATGCAGGTTTCCAGGTAACCGGCACCATCAAACGTTCTGATTTCAACTTCGGCAGCAAGTTCGGCAATGCTATCATCAGCGACGAAATTGCAGTTAAAGCGAATGGTGAGTTTGGAAAAGCTGAATAAAGAAAATTGGTTGGTTATGTTGATTGGGTGAGTGGTTGATTATGTTGTTATTGACACCTGATTAAATACAACCATTGTTTTAAAAGAGAGACAGCGCTGCGGAAACGTGGCGCTGTTTTTTTATGCCCCTCCAATTCAGGCGTGCTGCCCGGATTAAATCTATTACAAGCGTCCCGCTTGCGTTTATCGCTCCGCTGGCTTTCGTTAAAGCAGTACCTTGAACAAGTGAATGCCTGTTAATCTACTACATCGTTATCGTAAATTTCATCATACAAAGCCGCTTTTTTAAGATGTAAGAGCCATGTATCTGCCGCCCAACCTATATATTTGGCTCAACCAATTATCTTCTTTCAATGAAAAAACTGCCACTGCTGCTGCCATTACTGCTCTCCTGCTGCTTCACTGCCTCCGCCCAGGAAAAAAACATCTATCATAAAGGCTGGGTCGATTTTAACAAGAATGGCAAGATGGACGTGTTTGAAGACCCGTCGCAAACCATAGAAAAGCGTATTGACGATTTGCTGAGCCAGATGACGGTAGATGAAAAAACATGCCAGCTGGCTACTCTATATGGCTACAAACGCGTTTTAAAAGAGGAAATGCCCTCGCCAAGCTGGAAAAACGAGGTTTGGAAAGACGGTATCGCCAACATTGATGAGGAACTCAACAGCCTTGTCTCAAAAACCGACGCCGCACAATCGCAATATTCTTATCCCTATAGCAAACATGCATCAGCAATAAATACGATACAAAAATGGTTTGTCGAGGAAACCCGCATGGGTATCCCGGTGGATTTTACCAACGAGGGTATTCATGGCCTTAACCACGACCGGGCAACCTCGCTCCCTGCCCCTATCGGTATCGGCAGTACCTGGGATAAGCAGTTGGTTCGCCGTGCCGGGCAAACCGTGGGTATGGAAGCAAGAGCATTGGGTTATACCAACGTGTATGCGCCCATCCTTGACGTGGCGCGCGACCAGCGCTGGGGCCGTGTAGTGGAGACTTATGGCGAAGACCCTTTCCTTATTGCCGAGTTAGGCAAGCAAATGACCCTGGGCATACAGGAAGAGGGAGCAGCATCAACCCTAAAACACTTTGCCGTTTATAGCGTGCCTAAAGGTGGTCGTGATGGTGCAGCGCGTACCGACCCACACGTGGCGCCACGGGAAATGTACCAGCTTTACCTGTACCCTTTCCGCCGTGTGATCCAGGAAGCGCACCCGCTGGGCGTAATGAGCAGCTATAACGACTGGAATGGCGAACCCATTACCGGCAGCTATTACTTTTTAACGGAGCTATTGCGCCAGAAATTCGGCTTTAACGGTTACGTAGTAAGCGACAGCGAGGCGGTTGAATACCTGTACAGCAAGCATCACGTGGCCGCAACACCTGAGGAAGCCGTGCGCCAGGCCTTTGAGGCCGGGCTGAATGTCCGCACCAATTTTACGATGCCGCAAACATATATTATGCCGCTGCGCCATCTTTTCAGCGAGGGCAAGATATCGATGAAAACGCTGGATTCGCGCGTTGCTGATGTACTACGGGTGAAGTTTAAACTGGGTCTGTTTGATGAGCCTTATGTAAAAGACCCAAAAGCAGCCGACAAAATTGTGCACAGCGAAGCATCCCAGCAAATGGGCCTGCAAATGAACCGCGAATCGATGGTGCTGCTGAAAAATGAAAATAATCTGTTACCACTGGACAAGGGTAAAATTAAAAACATATTGGTAACGGGTCCGCTCGCAGCGGATAAAAGCTATGCCATCAGCCGTTACGGACCATCGCACCACCCGGTTACCAGCGTGCTGGATGGTATTAAAAACTATGTTGGCAGCAGCGCCAATGTAACCTACGCTAAGGGCTGCGACATTGTAGACCCTACCTGGCCGGAGAGCGAAATTATTGAGACGCCGCTAAGTGCTCAGGAACAGGCGTCTATCGATTCGGCTGTATCCGCCGCAAAAAATGCGGATGTGATCATTGCCGCAGTGGGCGAAGATGCCGAGCGCGTAGGTGAAAGCCTTTCGCGCACGGGCCTTAACCTTCCCGGCAGGCAATTGAAGCTGATGCAGGCCCTGCAGGCTACCGGCAAACCCGTAGTTATGGTAATGATAAACGGGCAACCGCTTACAGTAAACTGGGAAAACAAATATGTGCCGGCTATTTTGGAGGCCTGGTTCCCCGGCCCGGAAAGTGGAAAGGTAATTGCCGAGACTTTGTTTGGCGATAACAACCCCGGCGGAAAACTATCTATCACTTTTCCGAAAACTACCGGGCAACTGGAGTTCAATTTCCCTTTCAAACCTGCATCGCAAGCCGGGCAGGGCGGTAAAAACAGCTGGGGCAAAACCAGTGTTAACGGAGCCCTGTATCCTTTCGGTTATGGTTTAAGCTATACTACTTTTGCTTATGATAACCTGAAAGTATCGCCCGAAAAAGAAAACCAGCAGGGCGATGTTACGGTAACAGTGGATGTAACCAATACCGGTAAGCGTAAAGGCGACGACGTGGTGCAGCTTTACCTGAAACAGGAAATCAGCAGCGTTACCGTTTACGAATATGACCTGCGCGGCTTTGAACGCATTGCCCTTAATCCCGGCGAAAAGAAAACAGTAACCTTCACCCTCCACCCCGACGACCTGGCCATCCTCGACAAAAACAATAACTGGACAGTTGAGCCCGGCAAGTTTACCGTAATGATAGGGCAATCGTCTGAAGATATTAAGTTGAAGAAGGAGTTTGAGGTGGTGAGGTAGATGTGCGGATTGTTGATGTGCGGATGTGCGGATAATTTCAAATCACTAGGTTATAGGAGACGCCATGTCACGCGTCTCCTATCTCTATTTACCTTGAGGGCGATTGATTTTTACAGGCGAATTGGCGGCAATCTTCTCGTTAGCTAACCTTATCAATAATTCACTCGTTCCCTTTTCTGACGGTGCGCCATTGTTATCTTTTTGGGCTATGATCTCGCCGGCCTTATTGATAATGATATACCGCGGTATTGTGGTTAAATTAAAAGTGCTGGCCAGCGGTGAATGAAAATTATTAGCTACTAAAAAATTATCAGCGCTATTGTGTTTTAACAGCTTTGAGCTGGATTGCCACGATGAAAAGGAATTGTCCATCGATAAATAAAGAAAACGGATAGGATAATCTTTTAAATCTTCACGCAGCTTGGCAGCATAGGGCATTTGCTGCATGCATGGCACACACCAGCTTGCCCAAAAGTCGATATAAAGCACAGAGTCCTTTTGCGCCTTGTACCTGTCTCTAATAGCATCGAGCGTTGTTTTTTTGCCCATATTGTCGGTAAGTGTGCCTCGTTGTGTTTCGTGGCTGGATAAATCTGAAATACGCTTTATTTCAGAGGTGTAAGCGCTGTTTTGGCAATCACCATAAAAGTCATTAAGCATTTGCTCATTTATTTTTTGAGCACTGATATATTTCCTTACGGTATAAAACAGTAAATAATCTTTCGCATAACTAGAGAAATTTTGACTTATCAGGCTATAAACCGGTAATTTCTGAGGGTTTGCGGTGATGTTTAGGTAAGTTACATAATCCCGTAACGATGACCTATAGCCGGATATATAACTGTAATTTTCTTTACTTATTTTTTGTTGAAAGGTTTGTACTTCAGCGGCAAATTCGTTATCGGGCTTCAAGTTTCTTTTAGCCATATTTAGCGCTATCATAAACTTGAATGTTGTATAATCAAAGTACAAAATATCTTCAAACACCTGCTGCATTTTAGGACTCAACGGATGTCCCGACTCGTAACTTTTCAAAAAAGCGAGCTGGTCATTGTATTTAGCGGTGGTGTAGTTTACGGCAAATTTGTAATCGGCAGACTTATAATAAATAAATATCTCTTTTAGTACCTGGTTTTTGGCGCCCCCAAACTTTATGGCCTGGGCCATTTTGTAGTAATTGAACTTCTCCAGGTTATTTTTCAAAGCGTTAAAAAAGCCTAACTCATTATTTCTAATGTCGTTATTGCTGGTAAACTTAAGCATCTTGTCGCCGGGGTTCTCTGTAATTCGTACTGAATCTCCGGGTACTAACACATACCGTGCACCCTGTCCTAAAACATCATCGTCATTAAAAATTACTGGATCTTGTGAGGATATGCGCTGCATGGGTTGAGTAGCAGCCGTTTTGTCATATGGATAATGCATTTCGTTATCCATGTTATCGTCGTAACGCAGGTAGAGGCCGTCGCGGGTTACCAACTTATCCATGCTTACGATAATTACCTCTGCATTATCTTTTTTAACCGATGAAATCTTCTTTCGTGTGTTATTGCAGGACCATGCAAAAATTAACAGGAGCAGAAACACGCACATCTTTAGCAACTTCATAAGTGCATTATTATAAGATTAGGTTTACAATCATTAAAACTAAACATTATCATTGTCTCTCAGCCAAATTATTTTGATAAATAACAGAAATACTATACATAAATAGCCATATATATATGCTGCTGGACGAATCCTGGTTTTTCCCGCTTCCGCATGTTCAAAATCAATGCATTGTCCTATCTTGGTATTATGAAAAACGTTTACGGCCTTGAACAATGGGAGAAGGATAAAAATGTTCCGGACGCGAAGCGCTTCGTCGATGTTATTATTTCCGTCAAATATCCCGACCAGGAACAGTTCAGGCAATTCGAACCGAAAGAAAGATTAAAAAAAATCGACGAA
>JAZJZL010000235.1:0-4653 GCA_040389845.1 Bacteroidota bacterium | reverse complement strand
GACTTTTTGGTCGACCGTGTTGGACATGAGCGTGCCAATGCCGAAGGAGAGGTGCGCCGTTCGTTCCAGGGAGGATATAGCCCGCTGTACCAGGTGGCTTACTTAACCGGCGGCCTGCAATTGATGAGTTTAAAACATGAGCTGGTTGATGGCGGTAAAATGACGTTCAAACAATTCCACGATGCGGTAATGAAGGAAAATACCATGCCTATTGAGATGGTTCGTGCTACGCTGACCAACCAGGCATTAACACGCGACTTTACCACGCAATGGAAATTCTATGATTTTGGGAAGTGAGGCGAATGGCAAAAGCTGACAGTGTAATTTAGAACGCCGCAAAAAAGCCCCGGATTTTTTCCGGGGCCAGGGATATATGCAGGTAAATAAACCGCAGTTATATTTTCGCCACCAGCATATTAAAGTCGACGCCAATAATCGGTATTTTCTTCCAGTGATTGTTTTTATAGGTCCAGGTTCCGCCGTTTAGAATACCTATCGGAAAATGGTTGTCGCCACCGTAATCGTGTAAACTCTCAATGGCAACCAATATGGTTCCTTTTGCCTGCAGGTTATATGGCTCCAGGTCGACATTTACGCAGCTCTTTCCGGTTGGCGCCGCACCGTAAATATCCTGGCTAAAAAGCTTCTCTTGCGGACCTTCATCACTGAACCGATAGACATTTACCTTAAATTTAAGACTGTCGCTATTGCCATTCTGTACGTCGAAATGAAACTTCAGCAGTTGCACAGGCTTATGGCCGATGTTCATTTTAATACCTACCTGGTTGCCTTTGCGCAAATCGAAGCTGCTGTTTGCTGAACCGTCGCGGGGCTTGTTGCCGATATGCCTGGTTTTATATTTCGTTTGCGCTATTGTCGCAGTAGCGGTCAGCAAAAGTAAGGCTGCCACATATTTTAATTTAGGGAGTAAGGTTATCATCTCTATAGAATTTTATAGCAAGACGATAACTTTTTGAAGATGGTTGCATTGCGGCTATTTTTCCAATACAGCAACTACATCGGGGTTTGTGCCCTGCTGATAGACAATCACGCCATTAAATGTAACCGAGCTGAGGTAGGTAGAGGAGCAGCATCCGCTTGAGGTTTTTCTTTTAAAGAGCAATATATCCTGGGGCTTGTCAGCAATATTCATTGTTACGGTATCTACTTCGTGGTTGGCTGTAATGCGAACGTTAAATTTTTGATTAGCGGCATCTATATGCAGGAAAGCTGTATCCGGCTGGCCATTTACAATATGGTGAACCTTTAGTCGGCTGGTATCATATTTTGCAGCAGCGCCGAAAAAAAGATCCGCGCCTGTTGTTTTATCCACTACCCTAAATGTTAGGTTTGGCGGTGCGGTGACAGCTAACGGACATGGAAAGCATTTATTATCGTGGGTAGACGAGCTACAGGATGCTACAAGACAGACGATAGCCGAAAAGAAAAAGAAAGTTAAGACGGGGCGTAAAGGTTTCATAGTGCTGTTTTTAATTATTACGCGCAATACGTCCTTTATATAACATCGATCGTAAAATAAAAGCAGCGGCCGGGGATTTATGTGCCTTTGGCCGCTTTATGTTTAAGGCGTACAGGATGACAAAAAAACAATTACGCAAAACGCTAAAAATCAGAATCTTAACAAAATAGCCATGGTTTACAGGTGCAACCGTAGAGTTTTAGTATAACTGCTTTATTTTCAATAGATTGCATCAGGGTGACACCCTATAAGTGTAAACCTTCTGCAAACCCAAAGTAGAATTGGTTGCGAGGTGGGAAAAGCTTAATTCTGAATCACTTTTTAAAGCGTTATAGTCGAGCCTGGTGGCGGCTCATCTAAAACAAAAAGCCCCGGAATTTCTCCCGGAGCCTTGGTGTATTAAACAATTGTGTATCATTATTCGCCGCCGGCGTGATCGTGCGTAGCTTCCTCACGGAACAGCTTGGCACTGAAGTAATCGTTATTCATGCGGCTGATGTTGGTCATCTTGATTTCTTTAGGGCATTCGGCTTCGCAAGCACCGGTATTGGTGCAGTTACCAAAACCTTCTTCGTCCATCTGGGCAACCATTGCCTGTACACGGCTGTAACGCTCCGGCTGACCCTGTGGTAACATACCCAGTTGCGTAACCTTTGCCGACACAAACAGCATGGCCGATGCATTTTTACAGGCCGCTACGCAAGCGCCGCAACCGATACAGGTAGCAGAGTTAAAGGCCTCGTCGGCAATAACTTTGGGGATCGGAATAGAATTGGCATCGATAGTTACACCTGTATTTACCGATACAAAACCGCCCGACTGTTGTATCCTGTCGAATGCAGAACGGTCGACCGCCAAATCCTTAACAACCGGGAATGCAGCAGCGCGCCATGGCTCGATGGTGATAGTTTCGCCATCCTTAAAGCTGCGCATGTGCAGCTGGCAGGTGGTAATAGCCCTCTTCGGTCCATGCGGATGTCCGTTAATATACAGCGAACACATGCCGCAGATACCCTCGCGGCAGTCGTGGTCAAAGTGAATAGGCTCGTCACCTTTATGGATAAGGCTTTCATTCACCACGTCCAGCATTTCCAAAAACGACATGTCAGGCGAGATACCTTCGGCTTTATAAGTTACAAATGCGCCTTTAGTTTCGGCATTTTTCTGCCTCCATACTTTCAGCGTCAGGTTCATATTTCCAGTACTCATCTTTAATAGATTTGAGATATGAGATTTTATATTATTTGAGCAGATTTTGTTGCCGGTTCTAAAACTTATTCAACCTAATCAACTCAATCAACCACTCTCTATTTATAACTACGTTGTGTTAAATGGACAAATTCAAAATCCAAAACTTCCTTATTCAGTACTTCCGGCTGATTATCGCCAGTGTACTCCCATGCCGCAACAAATGCGAAGTTGTCGTCATCACGCAACGCCTCACCTTCCGGGGTTTGTGATTCCAAACGGAAGTGACCGCCGCATGATTCTTTGCGCATCAGGGCATCGTCAACCATCAGTTCGCCAAGCTCTAAAAAGTCGGCTACGCGGCCGGCTCTTTCCAATGCAGGGTTAACCTCGTCGTTATCGCCTACTACTTTAGCATTTTTCCAGAAGTCTGCACGTAGCGCGCTGATCAAACCTTTCGCTTTGGTCAGGCCTTCTTCGGTGCGTGCCATACCGCAATATTCCCACATAATGTGGCCAAGGTCGCGGTGGTATTCGTTAACAGTTTTGGTGCCTTTTAAAGCCAGCAGCTTATTGATACGTTCTATTACGTCCTGCTTTGTTTTTTCAAAAGCCGGGTGTTTAACATCTACAGGTTTCGGTCCTATCTGTGCCAGGTAATCTCCCAGCGTAAATGGTATTACAAAATAACCGTCGGCCAGGCCTTGCATCAAAGCAGATGCACCTAAACGGTTTGCGCCGTGGTCGCTGAAGTTACATTCGCCCAAAGCGTATAGGCCGGGAACGTTTGTGCTTAAGTTATAATCAACCCAAAGGCCGCCCATGGTATAGTGTACGGCAGGGTAAATACGCATCGGTTGTTTGTAAGGGTCTTCGTCGGTAATCTGGTAATACATGTCGAACAGGTTACCATATTTTGCTGAGACAGCTTCCTGACCAAGGCGCTTAATCGCGTCAGCAAAATCAAGGAATACTGCAAAGCCCGAACCACCTACCCCGCGGCCATCGTCAACCATTTCCTTGGCGTTACGTGAAGCCACGTCGCGCGGAACAAGGTTACCGAATGAAGGATATTTTCTTTCCAAAAAGTAATCGCGGTCGTCTTCTTTAACCTGGTCGGCTTTAATTGCGCCTTTGCGCAATTGCTCGGCCACCTCTACGGTTTTTGGCGCCCAAACACGGCCATCGTTACGCAATGACTCCGACATCAGGGTTAACTTCGACTGGTGGTCGCCGCTTACCGGGATACAGGTTGGGTGTATTTGTGTATAGCAGGGGTTTGCAAAATATGCACCTCGCTTGTGTGCCCGCCATGCAGCAGTAACGTTGGAGCCGATAGCATTTGTTGACAGATAAAAAACGTTGCCGTAACCGCCTGTGCATAATAATATTGCGTGGGCGCTGTGGGTTTCAATACTTCCGGTAATGAGGTTACGGGTAACTATACCTTTGGCATGGCCATCGATGGTTACCACGTCCAGCATTTCGGTGCGGGTGTACATTTTCACCTTGCCTAAATGTATCTGGCGGTTTAATGCAGAGTAAGCACCTAAAAGTAACTGCTGCCCTGTTTGTCCCCTCGCATAAAACGTACGCGACACCTGCGAACCGCCGAATGAACGGTTATCCAGCAAGCCGCCGTACTCGCGTGCAAACGGAACACCCTGTGCAACACATTGGTCAATAATATTTACAGATACTTCGGCCAAACGGTAAACGTTTCCTTCGCGGGCACGGTAGTCACCTCCTTTAATGGTATCGTAAAACAGGCGGTAAACGCTGTCACCGTCGTTCTGGTAGTTTTTAGCGGCATTTATACCACCCTGCGCAGCAATAGAGTGTGCACGGCGCGGGCTGTCCTGGAAACAAAATGCTTTTACATTGTAGCCAAGCTCGGCCAGCGACGCCGCTGCTGCTCCGCCCGCCAAACCCGTACCTACAACAATTACGTCGTACTTACGCTTATTGGCAGGGTTAACCAGCTT
>JAZJZL010000234.1:0-17105 GCA_040389845.1 Bacteroidota bacterium | reverse complement strand
GAGGTGACGTTCTCGCTGATCTTCGTGACGCCGGTAACGCCGGAAAGGCTGAATAAAGCAACACTGGACAAAGCCTATTCGTTTTATAAAGACCGCTATGCCGATGCGAGCGGTTTTACCTTCACATTCGTAGGCAATTTTACGGTAGATGTGCTGAAGCCTTACATAGAAGCTTACCTGGCCAGCCTGCCGTCGACCAACAAAAAGGAGACCTATAAAAACCTGAATATAGTACCGCCTGCCGGGCAGATAACTAAAATTGTTAACAAAGGCATAGGCGACAAGGCCACTGTACAAATGGTACTGAGCGGCTCATACGAATATAACGACGCTAATAATATACAGATTGATGCACTGGAAGAGGTATTACAGATACGTTTGCTGGAGCGTCTGCGCGAAAAAGATGGCGGCACCTATGCGCCAAGCGTGCGGGCAAATTATAAAAAGATACCAAATAGCCGGTACAGCTTTACGGTGGCATTTACCTGCGCCCCTGCAGATGTGGACAAGCTTACCGCAGATGCACTTGACGAAATAAACAAACTGAAACAAAATGGTGCTGCACAGCCTGATATTGATAAGTTTGCAGCCGAAGACGCCCGCTCGACCCAGGTTCAGCTAAAGGAAAACATTTTCTGGGCTGGATACCTTGGTGCATCTTCACAAAACCAGGAAAACCCCGATAATATACTCAGGCACGTGAGCAACCTGGGCAATATTACCCCGCAAAGCACCAAAGATGCCGCTAATAAATATTTAAGCAGCAGTAACCTGATTAAATTTGTGCTGCTTCCTGAAAAGGCAGCTGAGCCGGCGAAGAAATAAAGGGATCTGCTATTCGATTCAAGGCCCTGCGATTTCACCGTCGCAGGGCTTTTTAATTTCAATTCCGCTTATTTTAAAGCGTACTTTTTATTAGTAGGTTTAAGCAAGAATTAGTCGCTTATGGCTGGCATATTACTAAATTTCTTCCATAGAGGTTCTTACGCTACGAACTGATGCCCGGTTGCTTAATTTCAGGTATTCAAATTATCTAAACCATTCTCCGGGATAATTGTCTATTATCCCAGACAACGATTACCGCAGGGCTATCAATATTTCAGAGCGCCCCGGTTATTAGTGAAAACGAATACTATGAAAAAGTTAATTTTTGCTGCTGCTTTGCTGCTGGCCTGCTTTTCAAACAAAATAGCTAATGCACAGGTTAGTTTGAGCGTAAACATTGGCAGCCAGCCCGATTGGGGCCCGGTAGGTTATGACCATGCCGATTATTATTACATGCCCGACATCGATTCGTATTATGATGTTACCAATCACCTGTATATTTATAATGACAATAATGTTTGGGTGCACCGTGCCTTTTTACCCGAACGCTACCATTTTGACAGGTACCGCACCTACAAAGTTGTAGTAAATGATCATAATCCGTGGGAGCACCCTGAAGTTATAAGAACGAGGTACGCAAGCTATAAGGGTCGCAACGGGCAGGCAGTAATCCGCGACAGTCCTGATGCCCGCTATAAAAAACATTACAGGGAAGTTGCGGAGCATAACCATGAGGTGGCTGCGCATAACGGCAAGGTAGCACATCATAATGCCGTGGCGGCAAAGCATAACCGCAAGATGGCAGCGCACAACGCAAAAAAGGTGCACCATGCCAGGGAGAAAGAAAGAAAAGAAGACCATCGTTAAAAAACAGCAGCCCCGGGTTATTCCCCGGGGCTGTTGTTTTTTAATATAAATCTCCGGGTGTTACTTGCCCAGCTTTTTTACAATTTTCGCTATTGCTTCTCCCCAAAAATTACCTAAGGCTACCGCCCCTTGCTTGTTTGGATGCAGGTAGAAAACGCCCTGGTGCCCCTGCTCAGCCTGGAAATCAGTTTCGGCATGCTTTTTAAAATAATCAAAGGCTTTGGTATCGCCCACAAATACGCGCTTAGGATAAGTTGCGGCATAATCCTGTACCAGTAAATCAATTTCTGGAATGTATTTCTGCAAGCGGTCTAAGCCTTCCTGCAGGTATCTTGCTCCGTTATAAGTATTGGGACTATACCATACCGGGTGCTGAAAAACAACTATCGATGCCGGGAATTCTTTCAATAAACTATCAGCTACAGCCTTTAGATTCTGATAGTAATTTTCAGGGAACACAGGCGCCCCGCGGGGCCCTTCGATGGCGCTATCATTTGTGCCCAGTTTGACGGAAAATATCAGCAGCGCCTGCTTATTGGTAAAGCTGCCTGCAGCTTTCTCAACATCTTTAAATACGCCCCCCGTAGTCGGTAAAAAATCAACGGTGGTATAACCGCTATGGCCCTGGTTAGCGATCTCGACATTACCAACGTTTGATTGCTGCTTTAAATACGCCGCGGCGATAACAGGCGGGGCTTCCGTCGCCGGATCGCTTAGTCCGGCGCCGTAGGTAATGCTGTTACCGATAAAAACGATGTTAAGGTCGCGCTTGCCCTGCGCAAACAAAGCAGATGAATTAAGCACACCGGCAATTACTACCAGGAGTAACAGGCCAATAATTTTTTTAAGGTTCATTATGGTTGTGTATAATCAGTTCTGCTAAGACTCGTCGGTGGCAACACCGACGAGGGCGGACCGGGTCCCGACTTTCTAAATCCGAAATCGAAATTCCGAAATTAATACCGAACCCCCATATTCCAAAACATGAACGCCCACTTATCCACCTGGCCGCTTATTACCTGCTCGGTACTTTGGCCTGCACCATGGCCCGCTTTGGTTTCGATGCGGATTATCGTTGGCGCCGGGCCTTTCTGATATTCCTGCAAACGTGCGCCAAATTTAAACGAGTGCGCGGGAACTACACGATCGTCATGATCGGCAGTCGTAACCATAGTTGCCGGATAGCTGCCCGGTTTTAAAGCGTGATACGGCGAATAACTGTAAAGATAGTTAAACATTTCCTTATTATCTTCAGCGGTACCATAATCGTAGCTCCAACCTGCGCCCGCGGTAAATTTATTATAACGCAGCATATCCATTACGCCAACTGCCGGGAAGGCAACCTTGCACAAATCCGGCCGCTGGGCCATCACCGCGCCCACTAACAGGCCACCGTTTGAGCCGCCCGAGATAGCCAGGTAATCTTTGGAGGTATATTTATGTTTGATGAGGTATTCGGCTGCTGCGATAAAATCGTCGAATACATTTTGCTTTTTCATCTTGATGCCGGCCTTGTGCCAGCGCTCGCCATATTCTCCGCCACCACGCAGGTTCGGTACTGCATAAATACCACCATGCTCCATCAGGATAATGTTTGATGTGCTAAATGCCGGTGTAAGACTTATGCTAAAGCCTCCATAAGCGTAAAGCAGCAGTGGATTTTTACCATTCATTACCGTACCTTTTTTGTACGTAATAATCATCGGTATTTTGGTGCCGTCTTTTGAGGGATAGAACACCTGTTTGCTTTCATACTGCTCCGGGTTAAACTGCACACCGGATTTTTTATACAAGGTAGATGCCCCGGTGGCTATATCCAGCTTAAAAATTGTAGCGGGGTAAACATAGTTGGTAAATGTATAATACAATTCTTTATCTCCCTGCTTTGCGTTAAAGCCGCTTGCGGTACCAATAGCAGGCAAGGTAATTGTCCGCTCCAGCTTACCCTCCATATTATATTGCTGTACAAACGATGTTGCATCTTTCAGGTATTCGGCGAATATTTTACCGCCGCCTGTTGATGCGGTAAGCACATTGGCAGTCGCCGCGATAAAATTTTTCCAGTTTTTCGGCTTCGGGTCGGCCGCGTCAACAGTAACTATCTTAAAATTAGGCGTATACAAATTGGTCAGGATATACAGCTTGCTGCCTGCATTATCCAAAACGCCGTGCTGGTTATCGAAGTTATCGACAACGTTCATAATCAAGCTGTTGGAATTACTTAAATCCTGTATATACAGCTCATTGCCGGTAGTCTCTTTCGCTGCCGTTATTACCAGGAAGCGCTCATCTTCGGTAAGGTGGGCGCCGATATAGCGCCTTGGTGTGGCGTCGCCCCCAAAAATCAGTACGTCGCTGCTTTGCGCAGTGCCCAGCTTATGGTAAAACAGCTTGTGGTATTGTGTAATACCCGCCAACTGACTGCCCGCTTTAGGCTTATCATAGCTGCTATAGTAAAAGCCATCATTCCCTTTCCAGGCTATGCCGCTAAACTTTACATCAACTAATGTATCGCCGATAGTCCGCTTGTCTTCCGTTTTTATAACGATTACCTTCCGCCAGTCGCTGCCACCTTCTGATAGCTGGTAAGCGGCCATGCTGCCGTCTTTGGTAAAGTTTATGCCCTGCAGGGAGGTAGTTCCATCGGCAGAGAATTTATTCGGGTCGAGGAATATCTCGGGTGTGCCATCCCCTACCTGTCGCCATAAAACAGCCTGGCTTTGCAGACCGTCGTTTTTATAAAAATAGGTGTATTTACCCTCTTTAAATGGTGCGCTGTACTTTTCGTAATTCCATAGCTGTTTCAGATGCTCGTGCATGGCATCCCGGTAGGGAATCTGGCTTAAATAGGCCTGTGTTACCTTGTTTTCTTCTTTTACCCATTCTTTGGTATCAGCAGCACGATCATCTTCGAGCCAGCGGTACGGGTCGGGCACTTTCGTGTCGAAATAGGTATCAACGGTATCAACTTTTTTGGTAACGGGGTATTGGAGTGGGTTGGTAGTAGTCATTTGTTGGGCAGAGGCGCAGCTGTAAATTAAAATAGCTGCGGATAAACAGTTAATAGTTTTCATTGCAAGGGGTTCGCTGATAGGCTAAGATAGGAAGAAAGTCGGAAAGTCAGTAAAGTCCGTAGAGAAATCGCTTTTATACTTTTTGGCGGCATTTTTCATAGCGATGGGTTTATAAACCCATCGCTATATTGGCGATCATCCCAAATGACTTGTCTTTTTGCGTTTGAAAAGAACGACCAGGCAATCGTTTTATAAACGATTGCCTGGTAAAGTCGGAAAGAAGCTACAATTATCGGAAACAGCCAAGTAAATATATTAAACAGGCACTTTTAAGAAGCCTGCCTGTTTTTTTGGCGACGTTTATTCATCAGCATAACTATACCGGCACCGGCCATTAAGCCAATCGACGCAGCACCTATAATAATGCGCCAGGTTTCATGCTCCCGCGCACCGTTGATAAGCGTAGTAGCATTAATAATTACCGTACAAATAAATATCAAATAGAATATAACCCGGTTATTCTTACTCATAGACTTATATACAATTCGAAGAAATATTATGACGCCAATATAAACTATTTAGTTCGAAATTTTTCGGGAATCGCGATGAGACAGTTCCGGAAAAATTTTGGATGATGGCAAAAATCAATCAAATCTTTAACTACTGATGCTTGTTATTTATCCGTCCCGCTTCTTCCAGTTCCGCATCCATCTGGTCATCATATTTAAAGCGATAAAGCACCCATTCGTTTTGCGGTTTGTAAAAGATAAAGGTAAACCTGATAGGCTGTATTTCGTGCTTAACCAGGTAGCTGTAAAATATAAGGCTATTCGAGGCTGTTTTTTGTACAATCAGGTCTCTGCCCAGATAGGTACCAATCCCCTGGCGTAACGAATCCAATTTTGCCTTCAGTTGTAAAATACCGGCAGGATTGGTAAAATATTTATTGGTACCGAAAAGGTAATCGATAGCAGCAGAGGTGCCATCGTCTTTATATTTCTTAAAAAAGGCTTCAATAATACCGGGAGCTGTTTTTGGTGTTGCAGGCGCTGCGGGAGTAGCGGTAGTGGCTGCCGCTTTTGTTGTATCGGTGACCGTACCTGTAGTCACAGTAGTTTTGGCTTTAGTGCTTTTTGCAGGGGCGGCCGGTTTAGCCTTTGGCTTTGCAGTTTGGGCATTCGCAGTAAAAACAAAGCAGCAAGCGGCAATAATCAACACGGACAAGGCCTTAACGTTCAAGTATTTCATAGTGTGTAGTTTAAAAACCCAAAGTAAATAAAAAAGCCTGCTATTTTTAGCAGGCTTTGTATTTTAATATTAGTTGCAAGTGTTGTGATAGTTATAGACGTTGAAAAGGGATGATTTACTACTACAACTTTTACAACAACTACAACCAATTCAACTATTGCGTAACGTACATCACTTCCTTAACTGCCTTGATAATGCGGTCAGCGTTTGGAAGGTATTCTTTTATCAGGGTTGGTGCATAAGGAAGCGGAACATCACCACCCATAATGCGCAGTACCGGTGCATCCAAATAATCGAATGCATCTTTCTGTACCTTAAAGGCAACTTCTGTAGCTATCGAGCCTAAAGGCCAGCTTTCTTCTATAAGCACCAAACGGTTTGTTTTCTTAACTGAATTGATAACGGTGTCATAATCGATAGGACGCACAGTGCGCAGGTCGATAACTTCTGCATGGATGCCTTCTTTCTCAAGCTCGGCAGCGGCAACGATAACCTCTTTCATAATTTTGCCGAAACTAACCAGGGTAACATCGGCTCCTTCTTTAACCACTTTGGCTTTGCCGAGTGGAATATAGTAGGTTTCTTCAGGAACTTCACCTTTATCGCCGTACATCAACTCCGATTCCATGAAGATAACCGGATCCGGGTCAATGATAGCGGACTTTAATAAACCTTTGGCATCATAAGGATTGGATGGTACTACCACTTTCAAACCAGGGCAGTTGGCATACCAGCTTTCGAAGCACTGGCTGTGCTGCGAGCTAAGCATACCTGCGTTACCGGTTGGGCCGCGAAATACAATCGGCACCGAAAACTGGCCGCCACTCATCGACATGATTTTGGCCGCGCCGTTAATAATCTGGTCGATAGCTACCAGCGAGAAGTTGAAGGTCATGAACTCGATAACCGGCTTTAAACCGTTCATTGCCGAACCGATACCGATACCGGCAAAACCGCATTCAGAGATAGGCGTATCTATTACACGCTTTGCACCAAATTCGTCAAGCATTCCCTGACTAACCTTGTAAGCGCCGTTATATTCGGCAACTTCTTCACCCATCAGGTATATTTTATCGTCGTTACGCATTTCTTCGGACATTGCCTCGCGCAGCGCTTCTCTGAATTGTATTTCTCTCATCTTATTATAAAAATGCTTTTTTAGCGAACGCAAATATAAGCAATGAACTCTTATTTGCAATTTGTAATGGATTTGAGATAAGAGAATTTAATAATCTTATAAAATTTGACATAAAATGCACTGTAATTTGGCCCTGTACAATAAAAGTATCCAGCCGATGGCTCTTAAATAGGATTATACAGCAACGTCGGGTTAAAAACCGGCGCTACAAAATTGGTCGAGCCGATGGCTCTTGAATATTTAAATGCGACAGTTTTGGCCACTGCAAACCACCCACTAAAAACTGCTACCTACTTCCGCTCCCCCTTCATCTTCGAAGCAATCTCCAAAGCACGGTAGGCATTTACAATCCCGCCCGTTTTGCTAAGCGTTGCGAAATCAACCTTGGTGTTGCCACCTGGCTTGCTTACCATTACGCCTTTTACAGGTGTGGCGCATTGTAAAATAATTTCTTTCAGTTGTCTGGATGATAAGCTGGGATAATATTCCAAACACAGCGCAGCTATACCGGTAACAATAGGCGCCGAGAAGCTGGTGCCATCGGCGGTATTAAATTCAGCATCAGTGTCTATCGAAGTTACTTTGGCGCCGGGTGCAAACACGTCCACGCCAACTTTTCCATAATTGCTGAATGAAGCCGCGAGCGAAGTGTCGGGCTTAGGGCCTGATGCGCCTACGAATATGATATTGTCAACCGGGGTATCGTCCAAATAATTTCCTGTCGGATATTCGGGAGTAACGTCGATGTCCTGCCCGTCATTACCCGAAGCTTTTACCAATAATACATCTTTTGATGCGGCATATTTAAATGCTTCATCCACCCATTCTTTATGCGGCGATATCTTTTTTCCGAAGCTCATATTAATTATCTGTGCGCCATGGTCAACTGCAAAGTGTATCGCGTTAGCAATATCTTTATCGTACTCATCGCCATTAGGCACAGCTTTTATCGACATAATGCGCACATTATCCGCCACACCATCAATACCATAACCGTTATTACGTACAGCACCAATCAAACCGGCAACACCGGTTCCGTGTGATGCATCGCTGTTTTTCAATACGTTATTACCATAAGGCTTCCCGTCTTTCGCATTCGGGTCATCGCCCACAATACGGCTGCGGGCATCCAGGTCGGGTGTGATGTTGGCGTTTAGCTTGGTCAGGTACTCGCCTATATCTTTTAATACCTTTGAATTGTCGGTACTGCCGCCAATCTGCCCCAATACCGATTCCCATACGGCCTTGCTTTGCGTTACCGTATCATTTACCGTATGTATTTTTGCAAGGTCGGCCAGGGTAAAGGTTTGGTCTGATTTTAATTTCAGCTCCCTTTTTATAAAGCCATTGGTGATGGTAAGCACGTTCACCTCGTACGAAACATCCTTCAGCTCGCGGTTGGTTTTGCTCATGGTGCTGTCGTAGGTGGTTTTTACCTTTTGCCAGTAAGCAAACTCTTTTTCCTGCCCGGCAGAGGCTGTTGTGGTTGAAAGGTATTTGCCTTTTAAGCGGTTGTATTCGCGTACTTCTTCAACTGTTTCGTTCACATCAACCTTGCGATCTTTACCACCTAAAAAGTCCCAGCCGTGCACATCATCAATATAGCCGTCGCCGTCATCATCTTTGCCGTTATTCGGAATTTCTTTAGGGTTTACCCACAGAATAGAAGAAAGGTCTTTTTGCGCTGTATCTATACCGCTGTCGATGGTGGTAACCAATACGGTTTTGCTTTTCTTACCTTTTAAAAACAGGTAAGCCTGTTTAAGGCTGATGCCGTAATAGCCATCAGTTTTTAAATCGAGCGTATGCCAGTTTTTGGGTGGATCGGCAGGCGGTTTCGGCGTAGTTTGCGCCATCGCCGCAGTAGTTGTAAAAATCGCCCCTGATAGTAAAGAGGCGAGAGCGTAAGTGCGTAGTTTCATAGTGGTTGATTAAGTGAGCAGTTGATTCGTGAGTAGTCGAAAAATCTAATCAACTATTCACTCAATCAACCACTCACCAAAAATTATAAATCAAATTTAATTCCTTGTGCCAATGGTAACGTTTTTGAGTAGTTGATAGTATTGGTCTGTCGCCTCATATAGACTTTCCATGCGTCCGAACCTGACTCGCGACCGCCGCCTGTTTCCTTTTCACCGCCGAATGCACCGCCTATTTCGGCTCCTGACGTACCTATATTAACATTGGCAATTCCGCAGTCAGAACCAGCCGAAGACAGAAATTGTTCTGCCTCGCGCAAATTTTGCGTCATAATAGCTGATGAAAGTCCTTGCGGAACACCATTTTGCAGAGCCACAGCCTCATCAAGCGTTTTATATTTTATCAGGTAAAGTATCGGTGCAAAGGTTTCGTGCTGCACTATTTTATAGCTATTTTCTACTTCGGCTATACAAGGTTTTACATAACATCCGGATGAATATTGAGCGCCATCAAGCTTACCGCCTTCTACTATAAACTTCCCTCCTTCGGCTTTACATTTTTCAATAGCATCCAAATACATGTTAACGGCATCTGTATCAATCAGCGGGCCCATGTGGCTGTTTTCGTCCAGCGGATCGCCAATGCGAATTTGCCTATAAGCTTTTACAAGCTTGTCCCTGAACGCATCGTAAACACATTCGTGAATAATCAGCCTGCGGGTACTGGTGCAACGCTGACCGGCTGTACCTACTGCGCCAAACACCGCGCCGATCAGCGACATATCCAGATCGGCATTTTCGCTGATGATGATAGCGTTGTTTCCGCCAAGTTCCAGCAAGCTGCGACCCAGGCGTGCGCCAACCGCCGCACCCACTGCTTTACCCATGCGGGTTGAACCCGTGGCTGATACCAACGGCACACGGGCATCATTAGCCATCAGCTCACCAATTTCACGGTCGCCGATAACTAAACATGATACGCCTTCGTCAATGTTATGTTTTTTAAATACTTCCTGTGCGATATGCTGACAGGCGATAGCTGTTAAAGGTGTTTTTTCCGACGGCTTCCAAATGCATACATCACCGCAAATCCAGGCCAGCATAGCATTCCAGCTCCACACCGCAACGGGGAAGTTAAAGGCCGATATAATGCCGACGATACCCAGCGGGTGATATTGTTCATACATCCTGTGCTGCGGCCGCTCGCTGTGCATGCTTAAGCCATACAACTGGCGACTAAGACCAACCGCAAAGTCGGCAATATCAATCATTTCCTGCACCTCGCCATAGCCTTCCTGCAAGCTTTTGCCCATCTCGTAAGAAACCAAAGCACCCAGGCTTTCTTTATTTTCGCGCAGCGCATTGCCTATTTCACGTACTATCTCGCCACGTTTAGGCGCAGGGATGGTACGCCAGTTCACGAATGCTTTTTGAGCCGTTTCAACAGCCTGGTTGTAATTATCTGCGGTAGCAAACCGTACCGATGCGATTTTTTTACCGTCAGTAGGCGATACAATTTCTTTTACAGTGGCGTTGCCATCACTGTGCCAGTTGCTGCCTGTACTAAATGCGTCGTTAATGTCGTTTATATGTAAACGATTTAAGATATCCTGAATATTAAGGCCCATAATTGTTACTTTTGTCAAAGGTAAAAATCTTTAAGGCAAATTATTATCAACCCGCCCTTTGCCGGTAAAATGATTCACATTAATTATCAAGGCTTTGTAATTACACCTGTTAACAATGTTTGAATGTTGATAACTAAATTGCGTTAAGGATGTTTATTACTTGTAATTTAATCTCGGTTTAAGTCAGATTCACCCGTTTTTTTGGGGAATTAAAAGGGCTACGGAGCGATTTTTTAGCCTGAACTGAGTGTATGTTCTGAAACAAAATTGAATGGAAGAAGAATTTGAATTTGGCTTTACCGAAGACGCAAAATTTTCGGTAGAGCGGTACGAAGAGATGATTCGTAATCATGACCAGTACTTTTTTGATGCCCAGGCGTTTGAGAACATTATCGACTACTACATCGAAAAGAACGACCCGCCAAAAGCCTTACAGGTTGCCGAATATGCCCGCAACCAGCACCCGTTTGCCGCAGTTTTCCTGATAAAGCAGGCCCAGCTTTTAGTGATCGGCAACAAGGTTGCCGAAGCTTTTGAGGCGCTTGAAAAAGCCGCTATGCTGGAAGCATCAGACCCTGATATTTATTTGATACGCGGTAACCTGTACGAGAGTATGGAGCGTTACGGCGAAGCCCTGGAAAACTACGAAAAGGCGCTGGACCTGGCCGAAGAAACGGACGAAGTGTTGCTGCATATAGCCTACGTTTACCAAAACATGGGCGATTATGAAACATCCATCACCTATTTAAAGCTCTGCTTAAAGCAAAATATGGAGAACCAGGATGCTTTATATGAGCTGGCTTTTTGCTACGACGTATTGGACAACCAGGAGGAGAGCATTACCTTTTATCAGCAATACATCGACAACGAGCCTTACAGCTATGCAGCATGGTACAACCTCGGCAACGCGTTCACCAAGCTCGGTCTGTTCGAGAAAGCTATCGACGCTTACGATTATGCCATATTGATAAAGGACAACTTTGCATCGGCCTATTTTAATAAAGGTAATGCACTGGTTAACCTGGAAAAATATGCCGAAGCGATAGAGGTGTACCGCCATACCTTTGAGTATGAACAGCCCAATGCTGATACGTATTGCGCCATCGGCGAATGTTACGAGAAGCTGGAGCAGATGGACGATGCCCGCGCTTTCTATAAAAAATCGGTAAAAATGGACCCAAAACTGGCCGATGCCTGGTTTGGGATTGGTGTTACCCTTGATTTTGAAGAGCGCTACTTCGAGGCCCTGCATTTTTATAAAAAAGCGCTCGACCTTGACATTGCCAATGCAGATTACTGGTTTGCTATTGCTGATGCAGAATATAAGCTTGGCCACCTGGCCGATGCAGAGCGTGCTTATGAAAAAGTAGTTGAGCTTAACCCTATTGACGTTGATGCCTGGCTGGATTATTCATCGATATTATATGAGCAGCAGCGCTTGAACGATGCGATAGAAGTAATTGCGCAAGCTATAAAAAATAACCCTGATGCCGCTGAGCTGTATTACCGTATGGTGGCCTACCTGTTTGCCAAAGGCGATTACAACGAGGCATTGAGCCACCTTGAAATGGCACTAACATCAGATCCGGATAAACATTACATCCTGTTTGATTATTTACCGCAATTGCAAAAAAACAAAGTGATTGTGGATATTATTAACAGGTATATGAAATAATAGTTGATTGAGTTAATTAGGTGAGTGGTTGATTAAGTTATTAATCGCCTATCCTGCCAGGTTAACTCAACTTAATGAATTTGTAAAAAAGCCGCTATCATTACAGATATCGGCTTTTTTTACGACCTTTGCGCCATTAGTACTTTTTGTTATAGTCTATAACCGATTCTGTTTACGATGAACTACCAGATCAATAGCCTCCCGGAGAGAGTGGCCAAGCCGCGCAATAGCGGCATTACCATGGTGATGGACAAGGGGCTTAGCCTGCGGCAGGCGGAGGATTTTATTGAAGTGGCAGGCACCTATACCGATATGGTAAAGCTAGGCTGGGCAACATCGTACGTAACGCCTAATCTTACGGAGAAGCTAAAGCTATATCGTGACGCCGGTATCCCGGTTTATTTTGGCGGCACCTTGTTTGAAGCGATGATTGTGCGCGGACAATTTGATGATTACTGTCGCCTGCTGGATAAGTTTCAAATGGACTATGCCGAGGTATCAGACGGTTCGATAACCCTGGAGCATGAGGTTAAATGCGACTACATTCAAAAGCTATCCAAAATAACCACTGTAATATCTGAAGTAGGTTCTAAAGACGTTCAGAAAATATTTGCTCCCTACAAATGGATAAACCTGATGCGTGCCGAAATTGAAGCAGGCTCATGGAAAGTAATAGCCGAAGCCCGCGAAAGCGGCAACGTAGGCATCTACCGCGATTCGGGAGAGGTGAGGCAGGGTTTGGTGGATGAAATACTCACACAAATTCCGGAAGAAACCATTATTTGGGAAGCTCCACAGAAAGCGCAGCAGGTTTGGTTTATCAAACTCATTGGCGCTAACGTTAGCCTGGGCAACATAGCGCCGGCAGACGTTATTCCGCTTGAAACCCTCAGGTTAGGTATCAGGAGCGATACCTTCGACCATTTTTTATAGGCCTGTATTTAATTTTCAATAAGCATAGGGTTTTGAGTGATTAGTTTCGCATATTTGGATAAACTAACCCAAACTTTATGAAAAGAAATATTTTAACTTTTGTGTTCCTCTTATTAACTGTCATCGCATTTGCTGATAAAGGCAAAACTAAACCTAAAACCACAAGCGATTCGGGCACCAAAACAAATAATGTAACTTTTGGCGGCGGCACCACCCGGACAGAACACGTTCCGGCTAATTAATTTCCGCTTTTTTTTGTAGGACACCACCTGGTTATCAATTAGATCATTTATCGCAAGCTTTTTGTAACAAACCCGATATACATTTAGTATATTAGACGGTAAATTATTGACTGTTAATTGGCCAATGGCTGTATCTCAAAAAATTTTTATTGTAGATGACCACCAAATGGTGGTGGATGGCCTGAAGCTTTTGATAGGCGATATTTCCGGCTTCCAGGTGATCGGCGAAAGTAATAATCCATTAGACGTTGCCGCATTATTGGACGAGATAAAACCAGACATCCTGCTTACCGACATCAACATGAACGGCATGAGCGGTGTTGAGCTAACCAGGTTGGTTAAACGTACCAAACCGCACATAAAAGTGCTTGCGCTCTCGATGTTTGGCGACAGCCAGGTAGTAGCCGAAATGATGGACGCGGGCGTCAATGGCTTTATCTTAAAAAATACCGGTCGCGGCGAGTTGGAAGACGCCCTGCGCAAAATAGCAGGCGGACAAGATTACTTTTCGGCCGAAGTTACCCGGCACCTGGTGCGTTCTTATAAAGACAACGCTGAAGGTAACCACCTCACCGACCGCGAAATTGAGATTATACGCATGATTGAAAAAGAATTAAGCAACAAACAAATTGCCGACAAGCTTTTCATCAGTGAGCGAACTGTGGAAACACATCGTAAAAACATTCTCCGCAAAACAAACACGCAAACGGTTGTAGGCCTGCTTAAATATGCCTACGAACGGAAGATAGTTTAATAACACGCTCACCTATACAATAGCCCCGGGTTTAAAACCCGGGGCTATTTCATTTATACCCTCGGCTGTGTCTCCACAGCCATAGCAGGGCGCTTCGAAACCTTTTACCTTTCAGCTTTCACCTCCTGCCACCTCCCCTATGCGGCTACCACGCAGTTTAATATGCCAATAACACGGTATATATCCAAAAACTTAATAATCAGAGATTTACAATCATAAAACATCAACAAAAATTCTAACAACAATCAAAAAACAAAAACGATGAAAACATTAAAACTCTCTGTTATTGTACTTGCATTGGTAGCTATAGGGGCTACATCATGCAAAAAAGACAGTACCACTACCAAGGCTGGTGTAGCGGCATCAGTTACTGCCGACAATTATGGCTTTGACGGTGGCGGCGGTTCTGCATTTAAAAGCACGCAGGCTGGTATTGTAGTTGCAGCCGGCACCTTTACAGTTTCTGCCATAAAGGATGGCACCACGCAATCCCTAAGCATTGTACTTATAGGCGCTACCACAACGGGCACCTACAGTCTTGACCAGGGTAATAGTGCCGGCAACGGTGCACTCATCACCAAAGACTATACCAAGCCGACCGATAACACCATAAGCTACACAACAGATAATGACGACGGTCATGGTGTTAAGGGGGGCGGCAAGGTGGTAATTACCAAACTTACTTCCACCGAGGCTGAGGGTACTTTCTATTTTACAGGCTATAATTCGGCCGGTAAAGCAGGTTTTACCGAACAAGGGAAATTCTCAGGCAAAATCAATTCGCGCTAATCCTTAATCATAAAAATGCCGGCCTCAAAAACCGGCATTAAAAAAACACTAACAAACAAAAACCCAACAACATGAAAAAATTATTCACCTTTTTTATGGGTATGCTGCTATGCGCAAGGCTGCTGGCAGGCGACCCGGTGTGGAAGGCAAAATTTACCTCCACCGTAAACTGGCAAAAAATGACCCCGTCAGGCATGCTTATCGTGAGCGCTAATGATGGCCTTTATGGCGTAGATTATACCAACGGCCAGGTAAAATGGAAGGTTGATTTTTTAACCGACCTTAAAGAAGAGAACTACGACCCTATTGAAAACTCGCCCTACGTTGCCATTGTAAAACGCGGAATGTTTCCGGAACACGTAATTATCGATGCATCTACCGGCAGGGTAATCTGCAAAACAAAAGATATGGAATTTCAGCGTGTACAAAAACGTTTCGAAATACCTCGCCTGGGTGGCATTTTGTTTTACGGTTTTAATAAAATGAACAAAGGCCAGATGGTGCTGGTAAATGCTGCCTCGGGCAATGTGCTATGGAAACAGGAAAAGCTTTTCGACAGCAACGGCGAGATTATAACCGCTGCGCCTTATGCCGTTGCTGACGACGCCTTTGTAATATCAACCACTAAAATGATATACAAGCTTAACGGCAATACCGGCGAAGTAATGTGGAAACAGGAAATGAAAACCCAGCCGCCTGCCCTGGCAGAAGCGGAAGGCTTTGGTGCATTCGGTGGTAAAGGAAACGCCCTTGCAAATGGAAACGCCACCTCGACATCCGCACAATTTTTAAAATACAAAAATCCAAACCTGGTATATTTCGCCAGCCACACCGTAATGACGGCGTTTGACATTGCCAGCGGCAAAGAAGTATGGAAACGCGCTGAACTGGAGTCGCCCGTGGCGCAGATCATATTTGATGACCGTGGCATATTACTTTGTACCGATGACAGCCGGGCCCCAAAAACTGACGGTGAAGGCCATGTAAAAAAATCGCACGGACTAATGGGTAAGCTGATGAATGGCGGCGGCAGCGGCAAAGCATTTATCAGCCTGTATGACCCTGAAACCGGTGCGCAAAAATGGAGCGGCGGCCAGCTTGACCTTGCAGGTTCAGTTGTATTTTACTCCTACTCGGGCAATAAGCTTTGCATCGCAACCGAAAAGAGCAAAGGCCAGAATGCGGTAAACGTAATCGACCTGGATTCGGGCAAACCTGCTATTCCGAAACAGTTGAAAGTTGACGGGACAATCCTCGATGTGCGCATGCTGCCGCAAGGCATGCTTTACCGCACAACCGAGGAAACCAACATTCTGGATTTAAATACCGGCAAGGATGTATGGCCTAAATCGATTAAATATAAAGACGGCGGGCTGGGTGTCGACAAAGATAACCTGACTTATTTTAATGGTGATGGTACCCTGTATGTAATGGATAATACAAGCGGGCAGTTCAAAAGCTTCGCTAACATGTATAAATTCGATGGCAAAGAAGCCCCTGGCTCATGCGAGCTGCGTAACAATGGCGTGCTGTTTACATCGAGCCAGAACCTTACGCTGGTTGATTTTAACGGCACCCAGATCTACAAGGTTTACAAGCCAGCGCCGGGAATAAGCACCTTTGGTAAAATTATGAGCGGAGCTTTGGCCGCAACTGCAATGGCTACGGCTGCCAGCCAATCGTACACGAGCGGTTATGCCCGTGGTGTCGGCGCGACTTCTGTTGCTGACGATTATCAAAAATCAGCAAACTCATGGAACGGAATTGCGGCTGCGTCGCTTAACGAAATCAGCAAACGTTTTAAAGCATCAAAGTCGACAGAAAACTATCAATCGATACTGACCAAAACCAGCGATGGTGAAGAAAAAGGAGTAGGCATTGTGCGCATCAACAAGGATAACGGCAAGGAAGAGGCTGCAGTAATATTAAACAACAAAAAGCCGGTCTACGAGCTTGACCCTGCATCAAACATGGTTTACTACCTATCAGGCAGCGACGAAATCAGCGCTTTTAAATTCTAAAGCACTGTTGTTAGGGTACCGGCGCGGCTTTCGCCGCGCCGGTTTTTTTGCT
>JAZJZL010000233.1:23603-32168 GCA_040389845.1 Bacteroidota bacterium | reverse complement strand
GAACGGCCCTAATGGTAAAGACGCTGTTATTATAGTTACTTATGACGAAAACGGTGGTTTCTGGGATCACGTGGCTCCGCCGAAAATTGATGCTAAATGGGGTCCGGGCACACGTGTTCCGGCTATTATTATTTCTCCGTTTGCTAAAACTGCAACAGTAGACCATACGCAGTACGAAACTGTAAGTATCCTGTCGTTTATCGAAAAAAGATGGGGCCTTGCACCGCTGGCCGACCGCGACAAGAACGCCAACCCGCTTAGTAACGCATTTAATTTTTAAACCTGATCATAATTGCTGCTGAAACAAGCAGCAAAAAGAGTAACAATCGGGGAGTGGCATGTGCTGCTCCCTTTGTTGGTTTTTATACATGAAGAAGATCATCGTCATTATATTCCTTGTTTTTGCCGTTGTGGCCGGTTTTGTGCTTTTTAACTATAGCAGTTTTAAAGAGCCGCCCGAGAAAGTTATCGCCCAAAATGTGCTGGGGCAGATTGACAATTTTATAGACGCCAAAAACACGCTGCTTGACGAAGCAAAAGAAAACCAGCCCAACGAAAAACAGCTGCAGCGGCGTTTCCTGGAGCTGCGGCTATCCTACAAAAAATTTGAATGGGCCGCCGAATATTTTAACCCTGCTGTAGCCCGCTTTGTGAACGGGCCGCCGGTGCAGGAGGTGGAGATGGCGAGCGGCCAGGTGTTTGAGCCGGCAGGACTACAAGTTATTGAGGGGATGTTGTTTCCAAAGTATAGCGCCGAACAGAAACCGGAACTTATACGTCAATTAAATCTGCTGCAATCAGGCGCGGATAAATTCAAGGTATATTATGCCAATATAGATTTGTTCGACTGGCAGGTGTTTGATGCCGCAAAACTGGAGGTTTTCAGGATATTGGCGCTTGGCATTACCGGTTTCGACAACCCGCTTACCCTGCGTAGTATGCAGGAAGTAGCAACCAGCCTGGCGGGTGTTAAGGAAGCGATGGCGTTTTACGACGACGATAACGCAGGCAAAGGCAATCTGTCTGAAAAAATTGATGAAACGAACGTGTATCTGAACAAACATTCAGATTTTAATGGCTTCGACAGGGCTGCCTTTATCACCCAATTTGGCAACCCTTTATCTACCTATATTACCGACCTGGAGAAGCGATCAAAAATACATGTTATCCGCTATAACCGCCTGCTAAACCAGGATGCAAAAACGCTGTTTGATAAAGACGCGTTTAATCCGGACGCTTACGCGCCGGATCCGGAAAGCTTTTCGACAAACAAAAAAGCGGGCCTGGGGCGTGTGCTGTTCGCCGACCCGGTGTTGTCCGGCAATGGCAAACGCAGCTGTCAGACTTGTCATCAACCCAGCGACGCGTTTGCCGACGGGCTGGAAAAAAATGTGATGATTGAAGAAAATAAGCCGCTTAAACGCAATACGCCATCGCTCATAAACGCCGCACTTCAACCCTCTCAATTTTACGACCTGCGGGCAAAAACACTGGAAGACCAGGCCAACAGCGTTGTAAAAAACAAGGACGAGATGCACGGCTCGATGGCTCTTGCCGCTAAACGCCTTTGGCAAAATACAGGCTATCGCAAGCTGTTTGAGAATGCATTCCCTAAACCCAGCCGAACCTGCATTGATACATTGGAAATTATGAATGCGCTGGGCGCTTACGTGCGCAGCCTGGTATCGCTCAATAGTCGTTTCGACCAGTATATGCGGGGCAATAAGGCCGCCATGAACCAGGAAGAGCTTAATGGTTTTAACCTGTTTATGGGCAAGGCCCGCTGTGCAACCTGCCATTATATGCCGTTATTTAACGGCTCGTTCCCGCCGCGATTTGTTATTGTTGAGAGCGAAGTTATCGGTGTCCCACAAACCACTGCGGGGCTTGCTATTGATACTGATATGGGGCGGTACAATCAACTAAAAATAAAAGCCTTTAAGCATGCCTTTAAAATAAGCACGGTACGCAACGCCGCCCTAACTGCACCTTATATGCACAACGGGGTATTCACCACCTTGCAACAGGTAATGGATTTTTACAACAAGGGTGGCGGCAATGGCCTCGGCTTTAAGCTGGATAACCAAACCCTGGCTTCGGATAAATTGAATTTAACACAGAAGGAAAGTGATGAGGTTATTGCCTTTATTAAGTGCTTAAACTAAGGTAATTGATAGTATGTGGTTAGCTGCTATTTAAAACCGGAAGTTACTTTGTTAAGGAGAAAACCAATTGCCGTTCGGCTTTTGCCAACAGAATAAGGGAAAAGGCATAAAAACGGATCAAGCTGAAATCTTGCGGGGATTAGTAAGAGTATTGTTTTGCGATACTTTCCCAACAGTAAAATAATGCGCTATAGATTATACTTTATTTCTGTAAAATGCAGTAATTTCAAATGCAGGCTATTAAACTCAACGGCTATGATTTACAGAAGCTACTTAAGGCGTAATTTTAGAAATAATAATATAATATTTATTCTACTGATACTGTTAACTCCCAAAGGTTTAATTGCCCAAACCGACCCGGTTTTCAAGCCTATATCAGCAGATGTCATCAAGTTTTCGTCTAAAGTATTGAATGAAGACCGGAAAATTTATATTTATGTTCCGCCTGCCGACACGCTACAACCCAATAAGCATTACCCGGTATTATACGTACTTGACGGGGATAATCATTTTAGCATGATTGCAGAATACTGCCGGTACCTTAGCCGTTGGGACGTAAACGTAGTGCCCGAAATGATTATAGTCGGCATCCCTAATACAAATCGCACAAGGGATCTTACCCCAACCCATAGCATCGTTAATTATTACGGAACGCCTGATACCAGTTCAAACTCCTGGTTAAAGCCAAGCGGCGGCGGCAATAATTTTCTGCAGTTCATGAGTAGCGAGTTGATACCTTATGTAGACGCACACTACAAAACAGAACCTTTTAGAATTTTTGCGGGACACTCATTTGGCGGCATCACAACAATCAATTGCCTGCTAACGCAGCCGGATATGTTTGGTGCCTATATAGCCATAAGCCCTTCATTTTGGTGGGATAAGGGATATTTACTTAACCTCGCTGATAAGAAGCTAAAAACCAAGGGGATTGTAAATAAAATGATCTTTTACAGTGATGCGGACGAAGGGGTGTCGGACAAATCCACCTTTCATACTAATCTTTTAAAATTCGATTCTATAATAACCCAAAATAAAATAACGGGTTTAGACCATAAATATGTTTACTATCCCGAGGATATACATATGACGGAGCCGGTAAAAGCCTATTATGACGCTTTAAGATTTATTTACAGGCAATGGGATATACCACAGATGGATCCAAAATTGTTGAACGCCGCTGTTGTAAAACAACATTATCAACAACTGTCTAAACGGTATGGATACTCCGTAATGCCAACAGAAGTGAATATTAACAACCGCGCAATGTATTTAATAACCCAGCCCGGGGCATTGGATAATGCAATTGGTTTACTTGAATTGAATACTGAAAACTATCCTGAATCACCAACTGCCTTTACCTGGTTAGGTGATGCATATTTAAAAAAAGGGAATCGTTCAAAGGCTGTTACTTGCTATAAAAAGGCACTTGCATTAAACCCGGGGTCACAAAATATAAAAGCCAAATTAAAAGGGGCTTCAGAAAACCGGTAACTATTCATATAATTTTTATTGTACTACGTAATTATCCGGCTTGATCCATATAAGCGGCTTTAGCCAACGCTTGCAAATATGCGGCTAAAGCCCCCGTCCTGTTATCTGTTTTACCCGTTGGCTAAAGCCTGGCGCCAATAAAGAAGCGACTCAAATGATTAAGCTTCTACAGAAAGTTTTTCGCCGATCTGCTGCCGCCACATGGCATAATAAAGGCCCTTTTGCGAAAGCAAATCAAAATGCCTGCCTGATTCTACTATCTTACCCTTTTCCAGTACGTAGATCTGGTCGGCATGCATAATGGTAGAGAGGCGGTGGGCGATTAATATGGTGATGTGATTATCCAACACGGACACATCGCGGATAGTTTCTGTAATTTCTTCTTCGGTGATGGAGTCAAGCGATGAGGTAGCTTCGTCGAACACTAATATATCCGGCCTGCGCAGCAAAGCACGGGCTATAGATAAACGTTGTTTTTCGCCGCCTGATACTTTTACGCCGCCCTCGCCGATAACGGTACTAAGGCCTTTGTCGGCACGCGCCAGCAAAGTCTGGCACGCTGCGCGCTGCAATACGTCCATACATTCCTCATCAGTAGCGCCGGGACGAACAAATAGCAGGTTCTCCCGGATAGTACCCGAGAACAGCTGTGTGTCCTGCGTAACGAAGCCTACTTTCTCGCGCAGCTGATCAAGATCGAGTTCTTTACTTAGCGTACCATTGTATAAAATATCGCCTTCAAGTGGTTGATATAATCCAACCAAAAGTTTTACCAGCGTTGTTTTACCTGAGCCGGACGGACCAACAAACGCAATAGTTTCGCCGGTATTTACCTCGAAGCTGATGTTATTAAGGGCGTTGCGGTTTGCTGTTAAATGCTTAAAGGTTACATTGTCGAAAGTGAGTGTTTTAACTTTTTCAAGTAGAACGGGTTTTTCTGGTTTTGGATCGATAGGCGTATTCAAAATACTTTCAAAGTTGCCCAGTGACACTTCCGCTTCGCGCCAATATTGAATCACGTTACCCAGTTCCTGCAGCGGATTGAAAAGGAAGAAGGAGTAGAATAAAAACATAAAATAGCTTCCCGGTGAAAGGCTGCCTTTAAAGATCAGCATTAATAGAATCACCATCATGCTGCTGCGCACAAAATTAACCGTGGTGCCTTGCACAAAGCTCATACTGCGTACGTATTTTACTTTTTTGAGCTCCAGGTCAAGGATTTGATAGGTCGTTTTGTTAAGCCGTTCTATTTCCTGCTTTGCAAGGCCAAGACTTTTCACCAATTCGATATTTCGCAACGACTCGGTAGTCGACCCGGCAAGCGCCGTAGTTTGCGAAACAATTGTCTTTTGAATTTTCTTAATTCTTTTACTTAAAGTTGTGCTTACCAACATGATTATCGGGATGGCAGCAAAATATACCAGCGTTACCTTATAATTTACGGTTAACGAGTAGATAATTACAAAAACCATCCCAACCAGGCTGATAAACAAAGTATTGATAAATGATGTTATAAATTTCTCGCAATCTATTCTCACTTTTTGAAGGATACCGAGTGTTTCGCCGCTGCGCTGGTCTTCAAATACCTGGTAAGGCAGCTCAAGCGAATGCCCCAGGCCATCAGCATACATTTCGGCGCCGGTTTTTTGGGTAATGATATTGGTGAAATAGTCCTGGAAGTTTTTAGCGATGCGTGATACCATTGCAGCACCCACGGCTAATCCAACCAGTCCTAAAGAGCCGTAAAATTTCTCATCAAAAGTTAGCGGCTGATGTCCATTTTTAGGTATCATATACCTGTCTACAATATACCTCGTTATCAGCGGGTCGCATAGCGAAAAGCCGATGTTGATAGCCGCGAGAACCAACGCCAGCGCAACTACCCAGCGGTGTTTTGATAAATATGATAGGAGTGTTTTCATTCAGGAATTAATAATCTTTCCGCAAAAATAAATAAAGCATCGCCCTAAATAGCTCATTGCCTTTAATTTGACATTTGGCGTATTTTATCTGGCGTACGAGTTTAACCACGGAGATACAGAGGAGGCACGGAGAACACGGAGCCTATCGCTTTATTTTAGTATAAAATTTATTGGATCATCGTAGAGACGGGATGCTTCCCGTCTCCCGCCAAACCGGTATGTACATTGCTAATGGCTATCTTGCATGCGGGAGACACAAAGTATTGTGTCTCTACATAAAAATTACGGTATCGCCTGCGTTTTTGGTTTGCTTAGAATATTAATAAACAGTTTATACGCACCCGGCACACCGGCTGGCAGTTGCCTGAAAAACGCCAGCGAGGTATAAATAAACCTGCCTTCGCCGTAGCTGCCGGTTATAAGCGCGCCGTTATTGGGGGCCTCGCCGGGGTCATTCATTTGCAGCGGGGCTTTGTATTGCGGGTCTATGCTGCCTACAAAGTATAAGCCACGCTCCTGCACCCAGCCGTTAAAATCGCTATCGTTAATCTTATTGGGATAATTGAGTACCGGGTTCTGCCCGTCTAATATGGTAATCTTCGCATTCTCGTCGGTTACGCGTTGATTAACCGGCTTAAACGGATAAGGGCCGATCTGCTTGGTCACCAGGCCGTTGTTATTATTGTATTGGATTACCAGGTTGCCCCCATTTTTAACATATTCCAACAGCTTTGGCTGCTCGACGGCCAGGCGGGGATTTACGTTATAGGCACGAACACCGGTAACAATCGCATCGTAACCCGAAAGGTCGCCGTTCATAATTTCTTTTTCAGTAAGCTCATGTACATCATAACCTACCTGGCGCAGCGCTTCGGGAACCAAATCGCCAGCGCCCTCTATATAGCCTATTTTTTTACCGGCTATTTTAAGGTCGATATTTACCAGTTTAGCTTCCGAAGGAGGGAATAGGGTAATATTGGGAATATGGTCATACTTTATTTCCTGTATGCCAAGGCTGAACACCTGGTTATAAAAGTCTATAGTTAAAGTTGCTTTGATTAGACCGTTTTGGGCGGCAGAATTTGCTGGCGACACCTGGAAGCTTTCTGTCCATTCATCGCCCCTGTTTTTGTTTTTTATACTGATTTTTTTAGGGGTTACGCTCCAGCCTGCCGGGACTTGCAGTCCAACGTCCCCCCCTCTGATATTCTGAAAACTTTTGAGTTTTACTATGACATTTTGCGGCGACAGATTATTGAAAATGTAATCGAGGCTGGCGATGTTGGCCGTTACCGGCGGGGCTATCACCAGCGGCTTATAGATTTCGCCAAAAACAGGGCTCACGTATTTATAATATAAACGGCGGTCGAAGCGGATGGCTTTTCCCTCTATCACAAACTCAAAATTCACGGTAGGCAAATCGGGGTTTTCGGGGTTGCCCACATATTGCTGGCCAGGAATATTATAAGCGCCAATGCTATGTGGTGTTTCCAGCCAGTAGGGTTGCGTCAATTTATAGTCGCTTGCCGCTACCTTGCTGTCAAAATTTTGTACCTGATTGGCAGGTATCACCTGGCTGTTAAAACCTTTTTCGGTTTTGCCTATGCTGATGGTATTCAGTTTAACTTTGTTATTATACCTGTCCAGCACCTGCGAATGCACAACAATACTATCGCCAACGCCATAAGCGGCCTCGGCGGAATACGCTTCGAACCACAAACCGGCGCAGGCTGCGATAAGGTTGTCAAGGTCTTTAGTTTTTTGAGCGCGCCAGTAGGCATCGGGTATCTTTTCAACTCTTGGCAGCAGCTTTACCAGGGCCGGTACCGATGCTTCCGGGTTATCGGCGTCAAAACTTTTACGAATTATGCTGATTCCGGCATCTATATCCTCTCCTCCCTTTACTCTCTTCCAGGTTGTATTTACACCATCCATTAAATCGTCCTTCGGTGCATCGCCCAAAATAGTCTTAAAATATTCAAAGGATTCGCCACGCTGCCGGGCTGAACCAAATCCCTGTGTCTTGTGATTCGAGCGGCTTTCGGCAGCCAGCTCGCCGTAGCCTTTGCCGAGGGTGGTGTTATAAACGCCCACATCTATCTTAAATTGGTCGGGACTGGTGGTATTGGTGTTGCCAAAGTTAAAGGTGTTCCACAACAGTCGTTTGGCCTGCCATGGCTGCACAAACTCCAGTTGCTCCGGGAAACGCTTCGGGTCGGCGGCGGCGGCGAAAGCTTCCTGCGCCAATATAGCCGATGAAGTATGGTGCCCGTGACCGCCCTCGCCGGTTGTTGGGAAGCGGCATATAATCACATCCGGCCTGAACTTGCGGATAACCCAAACCACATCGCTCAATACCTTTTCCTTATCCCAAATCTTTAGAGTTTCGTCCGGCCCTTTTGAAAATCCGAAATCGTTGGCGCGGGTAAAGAATTGCTCTGCTCCGTCAACACGGCGTGCCGCCAAAAGTTCCTGGGTGCGTATCAAACCTAAAAGCTCACTTTGCTCGTTGCCCAAAAGGTTTTGCCCGCCATCGCCGCGTGTCATCGACAGGTAGCCCGTGCGATAATGTTTTTCCTGCGCCAGGTAGGCCAGCAGGCGGGTGTTCTCGTCGTCGGGGTGTGCGGCTACATATAGTACGCTGCCCAACACGTTCAGCTTTTTAAAGTTTTGCTGTATGGAGGCGATATCGGTTGGCGGATTGGTTTGAGCAAAAGCAAAGGATGCCGTAAATAACAGTAAGGCAATTAATTTGATGCGGTTCATGCTAACAAATATATTAAAGATGTGCGAATGTGCGGATTACGAATGTGCGAATGAAAAAAAGATGATTTTGTAATGGAAAAGTTGCGGAAGGCCAATGATGTGCGAATTTTTGATGTGCGAATGTGCGGATGAAAAACACGATTAAATATGGTTTTAGCGCACTCGATTTATCGGGCATTTTTTCCATTCGCACATCCGCACATTTGCATATCCGCACA
>JAZJZL010000233.1:0-23593 GCA_040389845.1 Bacteroidota bacterium | reverse complement strand
CAGCGTCCAGATACTGGAAGTCGGGAGTATAGCTGCATATCCGCACATCATTCATAATCCGCACATCACTCTTTTTCCTTAGCTTTGAAACCCGGTAACCCGGCAGCGCATGAAGAACTATCTAAAAATCATCAATATCGACGAATACTCTATTACGCCGAAGTACCTGCAGATCAGCAATTCTATTTTGCGTGGTATCGAGGAGCAAAAAATTGAAAAGGATGATATCCTCCCGTCTATAAATGATTTGAGTATTGCGCTGGAGGTTTCCCGCGCCACCATCGAGCGGGCTTATAAAGAACTCAAAAAGCACGATGTTATAAAATCTGTCGCCGGTAAGGGTTATTTCATCTCCAACACCTCGTTTAATCAGCCTGTAAAGGTGCTGTTGCTGTTTAATAAGCTGAGCAGCCATAAAAAGATAATCTACGATGCCTTCGCCGAAACCCTGGGCAGCAATGCGGCAATCGACTTTTATATCTACAACAACGATTTTAATGTTTTTAAAAAGCTGCTTTCGGGCAGTATTGAGCATTACTCCAAGCTGATTATCATCCCCCATTTTATTGAGAATGCGGAGAATGCGCTTACCATTATCGATGGATTGCCGAAGGATAAATTAATCCTGATGGATAAGTTGCCGGAAGGCCTTGCCGGGAATTTTGCAGCCGTATATGAGGACTTTGAAAAGGATATTTATTTCGCCCTCGAACAGCTTTTGGAAAAGCTGGGCAAATACCATACACTAAAAATCATCTTCCCCGACAACAGCTATCACTCCAAAGGAATACTGAAAGGTTTTCTGAATTTTTGCGGGCAATATGCTTTTGATTATGATGTTATCCATCACGTTAAAAACGAAGCCCTGCAGCCCGGAACGGTTTACATCAACCTGATGGAAGACGACCTGGTTGAGCTGATACAAAAACTCATCAGCGATAATCTGAAAATTGGCGAAGACATCGGCGTGATAAGCTACAATGAAACACCGTTAAAAAAAATAATCCTGAATGGTATTACTACCATCTCGACAGATTTTAAATTGATGGGTCAAAAAGCAGCGGAAATGGCTTTAACCGGCATCAAGGAACATGCTGCCAACCCGTTCAGGGTTACGTTAAGGAATTCGCTTTAATTATATCATTCCCCGTTATCCTCTGTCTCTTTAATCTCATCATCCTTTTTTGCCTTGCCTAACCGTATTTTAGGGTTATCCTCGGTGCCGGTGATGGTCATCGGTATACCAAATATGCCGAACGGCGGCAGGCCCAGCCTGAATTGCAGGTTCAGCTTATTATCAAAGCTTACCTGTCCGCCAAATTTTAGACGGAAGCCGGCCATGCGCATTTTGGTTTGTTTTATGGTGATGATATTATTGGCGATAGTGGTTTCAATATTTACTTTTTTCGCATCGCCGGTATCTATTTTATGGTCCGTTTGCTTACTTATGGAGCCGAACATCTTAAATCCATGAAAAGCCACTTTTTCGGCGGATAAAACGCCTCCTCCTTTAAGCGATGGGTAAACCGGCTGCATATTGGCGTTAAGCCGACCGGTGAGCTTATAATCCAGCGATACCAGTCCTTGTGCGCTTTTTGCGGCGCTGGCCATATCGCGGAAAAGCTTAATTTCGTTATAAGCTCTTTTGATATCGAAGTTTTTGGCGTTGATATGATAATCGAATGTTGCTTTTTTCTCGCTTTCAGCGCTGTAGGTGGCATCCATAGTTACCGGTGTGCCGATAATGGTAAAGCCGGTTTGCTTTAAAACAATATTGCCGTTACTGATAGCCATTTGTCCTTTTGCATCGGTTAGTTCCAGGCCGTTATATTTTACCTTTTTTACATCGGCAGTAAAATTTAAATCGAGTGTTTTGGGCACCATGATAACCCCGGAAGTTGCCGAACCCGCGTGCCCGCTTTGTGTTGGCGACGTGCTGGCAAAGGCCATAAAATCGTCGGCAATAATCTCAGGACTGCCAAAATTCATGGTTCCCTTTAGTACCGAGCCGGGTTTGGTAGCGTACTCAATTACGTTTGACAACGCCCCGTTCAGCGTGATGACCGACTTGCCATAATTGGCATTAAAGTCATCAAACATCATCTTATCATCCTTAAAGCTAAATACACCTTTATTAATTAAAAACGGTTTGGGGAACAGCGCCGAGGTAAGTGACAGGCTCCTTACATCCATCGAACCGGAGTTGTGGAGCTTTGCATAATTGCCGGCAACCGCATCGCTTTGTTTGCCGTTCAGCGACAATTTGGTTTTTATCAGTCCACGTACGTTATAATCTTTAACCGCAAATACCTGGTATATTTTACCGACATCCAGTGTGCCGGATGAGGCAATTTTGTAGTCGATGTTATCAAAGTTTTTCAAATCCGCCCGAAAGTTAAACGGCTTACCCTCAAAGCTGAACGATACCGGCTTGATGAGCACTTTCATTCCCGCTAGCGTACCTGTGCTGTTGGTAATATTGGTGTTTACCTGTATGTTCTCGATAGGGTGCGGGTAGTATTTGGTTTTTATCTGCCCGTTTTGCAGCGCGATGTTAATTTTTGTAACCGGGAATACCTTTTTAGCAGGCAGGTATTTTCCGTGGGTCTGCAAATCGGCGGTGAAGTTGCCGGCCAGCGACACTCCGAGGCTATCAATTGGGTATACTTTCCGGATATCAGCCAGGTTAAACTTCGATTGTAGTGCCAAATCCATTGGGAAGCCGGGTGCGGCCGTCAGCTTAAAATGGCCCTTGATAAAATTCTCCAGCACATTGGCATTTAAGTTTTCGATAGTAAAGCTGGTATGCTCGTAATTATTATCCGGGCAGCTGGCGTTCATTTTAAAGCTGATATTTTTCACCGCTTCGGGAACACTTGCATATTTAATATAGCCATTACTAAATGTAGATGCTACGTTAAATTTAGGGATGCTGGTAATTATCGTGTCTGCTTTCTTCCGCCGTTTATCGCGCTTTATTGCAGTAGCAAACTTGCCGTTAGCCAGTAAATGCACCGCGTATTGTCCCTTTAGCTCTACCTTTTTTACGCCGAACGTGCGGTTCCACTTCTCCAGGTCCATTTCGCTGTTTAGCCTGGCGTAGATGAGCGGGTTAGTAGCACCTTTAACCTTAAGAACAGCGTTTAAATAGTCCTTACCCATATTTAAATGCAACGAATCCAGGTTTACTTTCAGACTGTCGGGGTCCAGGCCGGGAAGCGCCGTTTCAAAATCCATATACAGGTTGCTTATGGGCGAGGGCGATTTTCGGTTATTGATATAGCCATTGCGAATTTTAATTTTCAGGCTAAGGTCTGGAAGCGTGCTGTCGGCAGCATTATAGAGGCCGGCCAGCTTAAAGTTGATATTACCGGTTCCTTTGATGTCGGTTTCCTCCAGCCATTTTAGATATTGAGGCGGCAGAGCGGTTACCATGTCATGCAAGTCGCTGTCGTTGGAGTTGATGCTGAAATCCATACTGTAGCCGTTCTTCAAAAATGCAAACTTGCCGATGAAGTTTACGGGCAGCTTATTGAGCAGCAGGTCGTTTTTCTGGAAGAAGAAGGCCAGCGATTTGGTGTTTATTTCGGTTATTAAATCGGCATTCAGCTTTTTGTTGAGCACATAAGGCACATCGTAATAATAAAAATCAACCGACTGCATTTCGGTATGCGTGTACAGGTCGAAAATATCCTTCGTTAAATCGCCCTTGCCGGAATAGTTAACGCCACGGGCAATAAACTTCATAGGCAGCGAACGGTCGTTATAAACCACGCGGCTGTTGTTAACTAAAATCTGGTTGATGCCTAAAGATGCGCTGGCCGTATCTGCCGGGTTGGCCTCTTTCTTTCCCTTATAAACATTATAGTTAACGTGTCCCGCAGTGTCCGACTGTATATTGATAAAAGCATTATCCAGAAATATTTTGTTGATGGTGAGCTTTGATTGAAACAGCGTGCTTAAATCAATACCAAAAGAAACTTCTTTGGCGGCTACCAGCGTGTCCTTTTGAAATGGTGCGCTGCCATTAAGGTCTACATCATACAGTGTGAGCGTAAGGTTAGGGAAATGTTTAAAAAACGAGAGGCTGGTTTTCGAGAAATCCAGCTTGCCATTGATGCTTCCGTTGGCGAACTGTTTTATCTTATTGCTAACGGTTTGCGGGAACAACCAGGGCAAAGCAAATAGCAGCACAATGATGCTGACAATGGTAATACCGGTTATCTTGAGGGTTTTGAATACGATTTTCTTTGCGGATAGGCTCATAGCTTTAATCAATTGTGACCGGCAAAAATTAATCGGAGTGGGTTGAAGGCTCCATTTGTCACCGCTAATTTAGCCAAACAAATTATAACCCTCTGCTTAATTGGTGATATTTAACATTGGGTTAAAGCAAAAGCGGATGTCATTTTCGGGATTTTAACCACAGAGAAACAGGATCACAGATGAAAGCTGATGAACCGGATGAAACTGATAATATCAAGCGGGAAAATAAAGATCACAGATGTTAGCCGATGAACCGGATGAAATGATAATATCTGTCTTATCAAACAAACATCTGTTTCATCTGCTCTATCTGTTAACATCTGTGATAATCATCTGCGATAAAAAAATCCCCCCGGGAAAACACGGGAGGACTCTTGACATATATATGATGGAGTTAAAAATTAAAGGGCGGCGATTTCTGAAAGCTCTTCTTTTGCAGCTTTTTCTGTTTTTACCAGGTGCTGTACTTTCAGGTCGGTTGTTTTTAAAGCGGCAGCGTTTTCGTATTTAACAATACCTTCAGTTACGTTACCGGCAAGCTCGGCTTTAGCATTGTTGTTAAGGGTTACAGCTGCACCGAAAGCATCCAGGTTAAGTTTGGCGGTAGCGTTATTGTAAAGCTCAACATCAAGATTGATAGTTGACAGCTTACCGAATGATTTTACGGTTGCGTTATCATAAACGCTCAGTTTTTGCAGCTGGCTGGCAGTAACCCAAACAGTAAGTTTTTGGTTGCTGTATGATGCAATGCGCAATGTGCCTTTTGCATCCTGTATCATGGCGTTATCTGAATAATATTCGTTGTAAACCTTTACCTGGTCGGCAGTGCCGTCTGATACGAAAAGCTCAACGTTACCACGAACTTCGATGGCGCTGATGTTGCTTACTTCGGTTAATACAGTGGCAGTTTTGGTGGTGTTGCCATCTGCTGCGAAAGTTGTATTGCTGATACCAACTACAGTGGCTAATGAAAGGGCGGCGGTTAATATTAATGTTTTCATGACTTTATATTTTAGCGGTTAAATTTTTTGTTGTTCGTTGTTTTCAATGATCAAAGGAACATCGATTTTTTCACCCGCTAAAACTTATTAGACCACAGGGCAACCATTGTAGACATATGGCCCTTTTTGCCCGCCCAACGGTTTTTTGCCGGTTTATACCCGTTTTTGGGCTATTGATACATCAAAACGAGGGGTTTATCGGTGATTTTGGGCAGGTTGTCGGGAATGGAGGTGATATTGCATCGTTTTATCTCCGCCGGGTTGAAACCCGGCGCTACAAAATTTGTCGTGCCGATGGCACTATCTGGTATGTGATTTTTTAAGATACACCACGATTAAGGGCGTAGCCCTGGCAATATTGTAGCGCTGGATTTTAATCCAGCGCCATAGGCGATTTGCAAGCGGGTTTAACCGTAATAATAACACTTCTTAAAATATTTTAAAAAGATACAGGTTTTTCATAATTCGCTTATATTTACTACCTCAACCAACCTAATAGTATTTATTATGCGTTATTTCTCCGTTGTCTTAGTGGCGATGTTCTGCCTTATGCTTAAAACATACGCCGCCGATGTGCCAAAGTTTAACACCCGCGACCTTAGCATAACCTGGGAAGCTGTACAGAATGACAGTCCTAAAAAAGGCCAGGCGTTGAATGCTGTTACCATTACCAATAATGGGAAGGCTACGTTCCCGGCAACCGGCTGGAAGATGTATTTTAATTCAGCCCGCATGATATTGGAGCAAACCATAAGCGGCAATGCGAGCATAAAATTTGTAAACGGCGATTTGTTTAGCCTTACGCCTGCGGCCTCGTTTACGGATATTAAGCCCGGCCAGTCGGTACGCATAGACTATGTAACCGAGGATGAGGTGGTGAACATTACCGATGGTCCCGAAGGTTTTTACGTGGTTTGGGATGCACAACCAGATAAAGGATATAACACCGGCGCATTTAGCTATAAACCATTTAAGCCCAATTATCCGGGTTTAATTACGCCGGCTATTATTTATGAGCAGAATAGAAATATTGTTGATATTCCGGAAGCGCAATTGACCAAGGTGTTTCCTACGCCGGTGAGCTATAAAGAGACAGGGGGATATTTTACATTTAATAAAAATACTACTACCCATTTCGACGACAGATTCGCCGGTGATGTGCGGGCATTTGATACATGGATTGGTCAGCTTATTCAAAAAGGTTCGGCTAAGAATACAGGAGGTTCGGCAATTAGCTTCAACTTTAAAGATGGCCTTGGTTTCGAAGCGTATGAAATTACCGTTACCGCAAGCAAGATAGATGTAAACGCAAGTACCACAACGGGATTATTTTACGCTATCCAATCCTTAAAAACATTGATTCCAGCTGCGGCGCTGGCACATCCTCAAAAAGAAATTCAAATCCCCAGCGTCGAAATTAAAGACGAACCCCGCTTCGCCTACCGCGCCTTTATGCTGGATGTCGGCCGTAATTTTCAGCCTAAAAAAGAAATTTTACGCGTGCTGGATGTGATGGCGCTTTATAAAATAAACGTATTCCACATGCATCTTACCGAAGATGAAGGCTGGCGTTTGGAAATACCTTCGTTGCCGGAGCTGACAGAAGTTGGCGGTCGTCGCGGGCATTCGCTGGACAGCAAACATTTCCTGCCTGCTTCGCATGGCTCAGGTGGTGAATTGGAGAATAAAACAGGCACCGGCTTTTATACCAAAGCTGATTTTATCGAAATATTGAAATATGCCCAGGAACGTCACATTATGGTGATACCCGAAATAGAAGCACCGGGGCATGCACGTGCAGCCATTAAATCGATGAATGCCCGGTACGACCGCCTGATGGCCGAAGGCAAAAAAGCAGAAGCCGAAAAATACCTGCTTTATTCTCCCGGCGACAAATCGCAATACAGCACTGCCCAATATTGGACGGACAACGTTATTGACGTGTCGCTGCCATCAACCTATAACTTTGTGGAGACAGTTATAGGCGATATTGTAAATATGTACAAAGAGGCGGGCGTGCCGCTTAAAACCATCAACTGGGGCGGCGACGAGGTGCCCGCGCATGTTTGGGAGCAATCGCCTGCGTTCCTGGCCCTAAAGGCGTCTGATCCTGAAATAAAAAGTACTGCTGATGTTTGGTATTATTTCTACGGCCATGTAATGCAATTGCTGAAAGCCAAAGGGCTTTACCTGTCGGGATGGGAAGAAATGGGGCTGCGTAAAACGGCTTTGGATGGTAACCCAATGTATATTCCTAACCCTGATTTTATGCCGGAGCATCCCCAGGTAGAGGTTTGGAACAACACGCTTGGCGGCGGAAACGAGGATTTGGCCTACAAGCTGGCCAACGCCGGTTACAAAACGGTGCTGACGCCGGTTACCAATATGTATTTCGATATGGCGCATTACAAATCTTTCGATGAGCCGGGCTACTACTGGGGCGCGTTTTCTGATATCGATAAGCCATTCTCATTTATTCCTTTTGATTATTTCAAAAATTCAAAGGTCGACAGGGACGGGCTGCCTATCAACCGCAATATCTTCATCGGCAAACAACGCTTAACTGATTACGGCAAAAGCAATATCATCGGCCTGCAAAGTGCCGTTTGGGGAGAAAATATAAAAAGCATTGAACGCCTGGAATACATGATGCTGCCACGCCTGCTTGGTTTTGCCGAACGCGCCTGGGCTAAAGACCCGGATTGGGCTACCGAAAAAGACCCGGCCAAAGCCGAAACGCTTTATCAAACAGCATGGTCAAACTTCCTGAATGTGCTGGGTAAACGCGAGCTGCCAAGGTTAAGCTACCTGGACGGCGGCTATAATTACCGGGTACCGAAACCGGGCGTAGTTTTGCAGGATGGAAAGTATGCTGCTAACACCCAGTTCCCCGGTTTAACCATCCGTTACACAACCGACGGCAAAGAACCCGATGCAAAAAGCAAGCTATATAACGAAGCCGTCACAAGTGATGGAAAAACTATTAAATTCCGTGCGTTTGATACTAAAGGGCGTGGTGGCAACGTTTCAGAAACAGTTATTCCTTAATTAACTACCAAAAAGGGTATTTGAGGTTACCTTTTTTAATTCTTATTTAAAACCCTGCGTTGACGCCAATGTAATAATTGCGCAACGGCGCAGGGTTATAATACCTGTTGCCAACAGCATTCAAATCATTCCCCAGGCTATATTTTTCGTTCAACAGGTTACCCACACCGGCGTATATTTCCAGTTTAGTTTTTTTGTTTGATGTTATTTGCCATCCTGCTTTGGCTTGCACTAAATTGTAATGGTTTGCAAAAACCGTGTTGGCGTCAGTTAGCGGGATGCGGGCGGTGTAGTTATGCTCGGCGTATACATATAACTGCGCCGGGAGTTTTACCTGCAGGCTTGTGATAAACACCTGGCCCGGCACGCCGGTTAATTGCTTGCCATCATTATTGCCGCTGAAGGTAAACTTATCGAAAGTAACCGATTCATTAAACTGCAATCCCCTTATAAAACCGGTGCTGCGCTGACGGATTAGCCAATCGGAAAAATATAACTCAAAACCCGGCTGCCGGGTGCCTCCTGAATTTAGGTAGGTTTCTGTCTCATCCGGGTTGATATGCAGCAGGATGGCATTATGCAGCACATAGTAAAACACCGAAGCATCCAGGAACAGCGTTTGGTCGGTATTGCGCAGGCGGAAACCGGTTTCGTAGTTCCAGCCGTTTTGTGCCTGCAGGCTGGTGTTGATGATGTTATCTGTCGGACGGATCTCGGCAGTAGTCGGCGTTGAATAACCACGGCTTACTGAGGCCCGCCAGATGAAGTTATTGGTAACGTCATAGGACAAGGCAAGCCTCGGCATCAGCTGCGTGGTAAAGTCGCGGTTGGTAAACCCGGCCTCGGCATTAGGATACATGTTGCGAAACTTGTAATTGTAAAAATTAAGGCTCAGCGCCGCTTCAGCATGCCAGCGGTTATACAAGTCGAACACATAGCGGGTGAAAAAGAAGTGCTGGTTGGTGTGAATTTTATCCAGCGTTTGCGCGGTATCTTTTACACCGGCGCGGTTGCCATAGTTGTTAATGTCCGAATTGGTTTGCTGCCATTCTAACCCAAGGTTAATCTTCCAGCCATAATCTGTATGGGGCTTGCTGTTGAGCTCGAAATACGTTCGCAGGCCATAGGTTCCCTCATAACGCTGTTCGTAATTAGTGATAAAGGGGTTAGAAAAATCAACATAAGTGCCAAACACCGAAAGCACATTCCGCAGCCTGTCGTTAATGTGCAGTTCGTTAACCACTCCGCCCAGCAGCATTTTTGTGCCGATGCCGATTTTTTGCTGGATAGCCCCCCGGGTAAACTTCGTGGGCAACCGCGCGGATTGGGGCATGGTTTGGTATTGGGCCAGCGTTAAGCCGCCGGGTGTTTCATAGTTTAAATCCGAATAAAAAGCGAGGGCGCGCAGCTCATCATTTTTGTTATAAGTCCAGCGGTTTGCGGCCTGTATAAAATGCCGGCTCATATCGCTGTTCTGGCGGTAGCCGTGATAGGTTTCGTAACCTTGATTTATGCTTAAATGATAGTTGCCGGATTGATTCTGAATCGCTGCATTTTCGTGAATTAGCCCATACGAACCGCCATTTAAGCCAAGCGAAACTGAGCTGCTGTCGGAATGCAGGTTGAACGGGCTCAGCAAAACCACCCCGCCCGAGTTAGCGCCAAACAAGCTGCCATCCGGACCTTTTAATATCTCAATATGGTTGATGCCGGTAATATCGACCGCGTTCAGGTAGCTGTTGCCGCCGGCATCCGTCAGCGGGATTTCGTCATAATAAATCTTCACATCACTTATCCCACACGGCGACCGCAATAGGCTGCCCCTGATAGATAAACGGTAGCTCCCCGGTGAACGCTCTTCGGCCCTTACGCCCGGCACACTGTTCAATGCCGAAACGAAAGAATTATCCGGCTGCAATTTCAGCTGCGCTTTATCGATTGCGCTTACCGAGGCTGGCACATTCAACAATGGCTGGTCCGACAGATAGCCGCGGATGGTAACCGGCTGCAGGTGTTTTACCGTATCTTTTGGTGTGGCTGAAAGCGTGTTTTGCGCCATTGCCCCGGTCGCTGTCGACAGTAAAAAGCATAGGCAAAGGCATTGTTTAAGCATGGTAGTTTTGGGTGGCGTAAAAATAGGTATTTATTGGGGAAAATAGCGATGGGCGCTATGCCGGATTATTTGCAAGTAGAGCAATTGTAGAGATACATAACATGTGTCTGCCGTTTGACAGATATCGATAATGCGCCTTTAACAACCTATCGCATAGAGACACATGTAATGTGTCTCTACAAATAAACCTTAAAATTTTATCCCTTCTTCGGCGTTCCCTTATTCCCCCATTTCCTTTTCTGCGGTCGCTTATTCTGCGGACGCTCCTGGGTTTTTACCATTTCAATGGATTTCAGCTCATCAGGAACCTCCATCAACTGGATGGGTTTTTCAATAAGCTGCTCTATGCTCTTAAGGCGGCGCTCGTCGCGGTGATTTACGAAGGTGATGGCGGTGCCGGTGGTTTCGGCGCGGGCGGTGCGGCCTATACGGTGAATGTAATCCTCCGGGTCGCCGGGTACATCGTAATTGATAACCAGGTCAATTCCTTCCACGTCGATACCGCGGGAAAGGGCGTCGGTGCCGATAATGACCGGCAGCTGCCTGTTTTTAAAGTTGAGCAATATTTCTTCGCGTTCCTTTTGCTCCAGGTCGGAGTGGAATGCGCTCGCGTTCACTTTTGCCTGCTTCAGCTCGCGGGTAAGCGATTTTACTATTTCCTTACGCGAGGCAAATACAATGGTACTCACATAGCCGCCGGTTTTAAGTATGGTTTGCAACAAAGGCGTTTTCTGTGCATCATGCACGCGGTATATCTGCTGGTCGATGCCTACAGCAGGCTGCGACAAGGCGATGTTGATCTGCTCCGGGTTATTTAAAATCTTCTTGGCCAGCGTACGGATGCGCCCCGGCATGGTAGCCGAAAACAACAGTGTTTGCCTTTCCTTCGGCAGGTAGCCAACAATGCGCATAATGTCGTCATAAAAACCCATGTCGAGCATGCGGTCGGCTTCGTCCAGTACCAGGTGCGTTACATGGTTAAGCTTTAAAACGCCCGAGGTGAGGTGCGCAATCAAACGGCCAGGCGTGGCGATGATGATATTTACATTATTCTGTATGCCGCGGCGCTGCTGCTCGTAAGCGCTGCCATCGCCCCCGCCGAACACGGCAATGGAGCTGATGCCGGTAAAATAGGCGAGGCCTTCCACCTGCTGGTCTATCTGCTGGGCAAGCTCGCGCGTTGGGGCAAGTATCAGGGTGCTGGTATGGTGCTTATTGTCTTTTTTACCGATAACATCCAGCACAGGCAGCAGGTATGCCCCTGTTTTGCCCGTGCCTGTTTGTGCGCAGGCAATAATGTCCTGTCCGTTAAGTATTACCGGGATGGCCATCTCCTGGATAGGTGTAGGGGTTGTAAAACCCATACTCGAGATGCCTTCGAATAAGTCGTCGTTAAAATTGAATTCCTTGAATGTCACTATATCTATATAGGTGATTGAGGATTGCAAGGTAGGAAAAATTTACGGGATGGAGGGAATATGGCAGTAATATAGAGAATGTTAGGTAAACCATGATATTGCTTGTTCCTGCGATGGGTTAGTTTTGGTTTTTGTATTTTTGCAAGCCGATTGGAAATAATCGTCAGTGAAATCATTCCCCCAATCGGTGAAATCAAAGAAAAAACATGTTCGACAACAAAGACAGAACCAACCTTGAGGAATTAGGCGAATTTGGCCTGATAAACTACCTCACCAAAAATATAAAGCTTGCCCAGCCCAGCACCACCAAAGGCGTTGGCGACGATGCCGCCGTGCTGGATTTTGCCGGCAAGAAAACCCTCATCTCCACCGATCTGCTGCTGGAAGGCATTCATTTCGATTTGGCTTATACACCGCTGAAGCATTTGGGCTATAAGGCCATACAGGTTAACCTGAGCGATATTTATGCCATGAACGGCACGGCATCGCAGGTTACCGTGTCTATAGGTATCAGCAGCAAGTTCCCGCTGGAGGCTGTAGAGGAATTGTACGAAGGCATTTACCTGGCCTGCGAAAAATATAATGTGGATTTGGTAGGCGGCGATACGTCATCATCGAAGCAGGGGCTGGTTATCAGCGTTACTTCTATCGGTTATGCCGACGAAAAAGATGTAGTTTACCGCAACGGCGCACAGGAAGGCGATTTGATTTGTGTTTCGGGCGATTTGGGCGGCGCTTATACCGGTCTGCAATTGCTGGAGCGCGAGAAAATGATTTTCCTGGAAAATCCCAATATTCAGCCCGACCTGGAGGGCAAAGACTATATCGTAGAACGTCAGCTGAAACCCGAAGCCCGCCGCGATGTGGTGGATTTGCTGAGAGAAATTGAGGTTAAGCCGACGGCGATGATTGACGTGTCCGACGGCCTGGCCTCCGAAGTGCTGCACATCTGCAAGCAAAGCGACAAGGGCTGCAACCTGTACGAGGAAAAAATCCCCCTCGACCCGATGACCTTCGAAACCGCCCGCGAATTCAACCTTGACCCAACCGTATGCGCCCTAAGCGGTGGCGAAGATTACGAGCTGCTCTTCACCGTAAAGCAAGCCGATTACGACAAAATGGATATTTCCATCATCGGCTATATCACCGAACCATCAGCCGGCTGTAACCTAATCACCAAAAGCGGAACAGTGCATGAGCTGAAGGCACAGGGATGGAATGCGTTTTCCCAAACCCATTAAAGTGGAGTTACGCATGGCGGGATAATGCCCGGTTTTGTTACGACGATATTTTATAGCTAAATTTGTTTAAACAGTTTACTATGACTACTACAGCAATCAGGGATCGGCTACACACCTATATTAGTGAAGCTGACGATGATAGAATTAAAAATATATACGACTTATTTGAAGACCAGATGAGCCCGGAAAAGGATTGGTCGGAAGATGAGGCTTTCGTTGCTGAACTTAACGAGCGGGTGCACAGGTGGGAAACGGGAGAAGATAAGGGAGTACCTATAGCCGATGTGAAAGCAAATCTTGAGCGTTTAAAGCATGAACGCTCCGCCCGTTCGGTAAGATGAGTTATCACATCGAATTATCGCCCAAAGCTGAACGAGAGTTGTATGACGCCTGGGAATGGTATGAAGAAGAACTGCCGGGACTAGGTGATCGGTTCGAACACGAGTTTTTCAGAAAGCTTGGTTTGATTCAAAATAATCCGCTGCACTACGCTTTAAAAAAATGTCTTCGTGAAGCAAGGACAAATACATTCCCATATCTACTTGTTTTTAAAGTGTCCGAAATAAGGAAAACGGTATTAATCGTATCTGTTTTCCACATGAGCAGGTATCCAAAAAGAAAACGAAAGTAAAAAAGGTTGTAGCTAGAAGGAGTTACAAAACAAATACATCTGCACCACGTCCACATACGCACCATCCTTTTGTTTAACCGCCTTAACAAACCGCCCTTCTTCCTTAAATCCTAAAGATTGGTATAAGCTAATCGCCTTGTGATTCGTTGCAAATACCTGCAAAACAATTTTTTCAATTTGGCTGTGATCGCCAGTCCACTCTATTAAACTTTCCATCAGTGCCCTGCCAATGCCCATCCCCTGGTAATCCGGGTGAACATTTACACCTACCTCGCCGGTGTGAGCGGTCTTTACTTTTTGCTGCCCGATAAAAAACAGGAAGCCAATTATCCGCCCATCCATTTCCGCAATCAGCAATTTCGAGTTGGGGCTTTTGCTGATGTTGTTTATCCAGGTCTTTTCGTCGGCAACAGATATCGTATATTCAACAGGTGTAGTCAGCACCTGTTCTGTTGAGGCAAAAACAGCTTTGGAATATGCAATCAAATTTTCGGCATCATCTTCGGCTACCTGCCTGACAATGTAAGACGCTCCGCTTTTGGTGGAATACTGACTCATAGTGCAAGCTATAAAAATAGCGCGTATACGCACCCGTCGAAGAGAAAAAATTCTGTAGTCTTTTAATCCTACGAATCTTAGTTCAGCCAACTATCCACTTACTCTTCGGTAAATATGATAACGCTTTCACCACCAAAAATGTAATCACAAAAGCACAAATACCCATTACAGGAATTTTAACGGCGGCACTGCTCAGCCTTGGGTTCAAAACCGCGTGCACGGCATTCAAAATAAGAATATGCGCCAGGTAAATACCGTAGCTTTTGGCAGCGATATCAACCAGTAGTTTTGCAATTGGCGTACTGGGGTCGGCTATGCGAATATTTTTGAGCATCAGGAATGCGCCGGTGGTCATCATGGCTATGTTGATGGTCTCGAAACCCCAGGTAAGCGCCAGCTTGCTGATGTACTGCTCGGTTTGCAACCTGGTAATGAATCCGGCAGTTGTTATGGCATAGCCCGCAACTACCAGGATAATGCCGGCAATGTAATTCCAGCGCTTTGGCGCCATGTGGTAGCGCTTGATGTAATTGGCCAGCACCACATACCCCAAAAAGCCTGAGAAATAATACAACATCGGCGTATGGTTCCAGAAGGTTTCTCCCCATAAGCCGGGCGTGAGCAAATGGATATAAGGAATACAAAGCGACACTGCCCACAGCGCCAGGTAATATTCCATACTTCGCCGGTTGGCGCTTTCTATCCAGGGCGAAAGAATGGGCGCAAACAAATAGATACCCAGCAGCATATACACAAACCACAAATGCCCCACCTCTGCGCCATAATTCACCGGGATATTGGCAATATTGGTAAGCGTTGTTTTTAGATCGACATAACCCTTGGCATAATAATAAAGCGCATAAAAAATGCACCATAACACAAAGGGGATCAAAATCCGGCTGAAGCGTTTTTTTAAAAACGTTGGGATATCCGTAACCGGGAAAAGGAAAAAACCGGAAATCATCACAAACAGCGGAACCGAGGTAATGCATAACGGGTTATACCAGCCCACCCAATATGCGTCGACGGTGTTGATGATTTTGCCGCCGTTGCCGATAAAGAAAAACTCGCCGGCATGGGCCTGTATCACCATGTAGCAGGAAATTACCCTAATCATATCGAGTCCGTAATTACGTGAGCTGGCTGGTTTGGTCATACCGGATATATTTTGACAGATGAAAACAAGCTCATGACGGATTTAGGCTGATGGTTTAGATAAAGGTAGTGATAAAACTAACAAAAATACAAAGGATAGCGCCGTAACAATTTCTATCAAAGAAAATAAAAGCCTACTTTGGCGTTTACAATTAGACCTTAAAACAGTTATGGACAGAACCCTGAAAGTTTATACTAAAACAGACCATCTTTTCGCTGAGTTTACATTCTATTACGACCAGCAACGCCAGGTTAACGCTCATTATACGTCTTACCGCCGCCTGTATAACGACGATGAAGAGGACGAAAGCAAATCGGTTTACCCGATGGACGACCGCGACATTTATGTAGACTACCGCGATTTTCGCTCGATAGATGAAATAAAATCCCACGACAAAGACCTGGTGAAAAAATACGCAGACCGCGACATGATCGATCCGGCGGATAGCTACCGCTACATTTATCCTGCCGACCCGGTGCTGCTGCGCTACGTGGCCGCCAATCATGTAAAAATTATCGGGTTCATCGATGTGCGGTTCAGCTTTATCGAAAACACCAAAGAATTGAAGTTCTATTCCGCAGAGGAACCGAGATTTGATTTTGACCTTTCGGCAAACAGCCTCGAAACAAACATCAGCTGCATAGCAAAAATCCCGGTTTACTGGAACAGGGAGCCCTACGAGATAACTCCGCACGATTTGAAACGACTGCCGCCGTGGTACTAATGAGGTTTAATTGTTTTTCGGCTAAATTTGTTCAACAAAAGTATTTATGAAGCCCCGATTTCTTGTCGTTTTCCTCCTTCTGTTCGCATTGCGCGCATATTCGCAAAATGCCCCGATAGTAGATTATAAAGTAAAAACCGCAGGCAATATTAAAGAGCGCACAGAAATGCTCGACGCATTGCGTAGCCGCATTTATGGTCAAACTAAAATGACGGTGGAGTTTGTGGTTAAACATTTTAAAGCGGCCAATAACTATGCCTGGTTTGAGGGCGATGCCCAGCGCAAAGATGGTAAGCCGATAACTTTCCGGGAAGACGATGCCAACGATTGCTGCCACGTAGAAGCGCTGTTTCAAAGACGCGCCGGCAAATGGATTATTGCCGAAGCAGCGGCATTTAGTACCGATGTTTGGTATGAGGCCATTGCTAAAAAATACCCGGCAGCGCCGAAAGAGATCTGGCCGAAGAACTCGCCGGCATTATTAAGTGCTTACATAAATACGTTGCACTATCCTGTAAAAACAGCAGGAACAGGGCGCAATAACACGAAGTTTCTCCGGGCGCTAAAAGATAAAAAAGGCAATTTGTTGGGTAATGTCTATATCCAGGATTTTAACAATGATATCTTCAATAAACTATTGATAACTAAACAGGAAGAAGGAAAGACAGACACATTGTACTTCATCAATAATTACCTGTTTATGAACCCGCAGGGGCAAAACATCACATCGAGCCAAAGAGAGTTTAACGGCTACAAAATTGAATCTTTTAAAAGTGATTCTTTCGACATGTTTGGCATTGGCAAACACGGCGCTTCCGATGGGGCAACAATTGAATGGAATTATAAGACCAAATTGTTTGAGGTGGTTCAGGAGCTGTAGTATCCTGCTATCAGTAGATTATCTGCTTACGATTATGTAGTCTGCGACACAGGAACAAACGTTCGGAAGTAACCAATACACTAAAATGATTCCGGATGTTTGCGTTAGGGATTGCAGCGGATACCGGCCTGTGCGTAACGCTTGCAGGCGTATGAGCGAAAAGCCCGGCGCCGCTTCTATCAGCGGCGAACGCCGTTAAAAAGTTGGCAGTGGGCAGCCCGCATTTACTGCTACTCTCCACTGCCGCTACCTACTACTTATCTATCAAAGCGCTTTTAACGCGTCCAAATTTCCGTTGAAGATATCCAAATCCAAACTGCCTCCACCTACGCCCGGAATAGAAGCATTTTCGGAATACTGCCATAACGCGTATGAGTTCCAGCCCTGGGGCAATCCCGGTGGGCTTTGCTGGTAAGCAGGTATCCACAGCGGGTTGCTGGCAAATTGGGATATGCCGCTGAAATATTCGTTCCAGAAACTTTTGGCGGTATATATGATTGGTGTGCGGCCGGTTTGTGAAGCTACGCCGTTTATCCAATCGGTAATGATTTGTAAGCAGGTATTGGGGTTGTTGGTGATGTAGTCGTTTAGCTGGTTGGTGTCCGCATCGTTGCCGCCCACCTGCCATTCCACATCGAGCACCGGGGGCAATACGTTTCCACCCTCAACACTGCTCCAGCAGGCCATAAAGTTATCAATTTGCGATTGGGCCGAATCCTGGAAAGTAAGGAAATGGTAAGCGCTGTATAAAAGCCCTTTTTGTTTTATCGATGCCAGGTTAGTGCTGAACGTCGGGTCCTTATAGGTGGCACCCTGGCTGTATTTGTGAAATACAAATTGAATGTGGGTAGACAGGCCACCCCAATTGATGGTGTTGAAATGGGAAATATCCATCCCCTGCGGCGCCAGGTAATCGAGTTTGGCCCAGGTATTTGTACCCGCAACGCCATCAGCACTGAGGCCCTCGGCGGTTTGAAATTGCTCGACTGCGGTCTGTGTGCCCGGCCCAAAGCTGCCGTCGACGGTGCAGCTGTAGCCCAATAATGAAAGTGCGCGCTGTAACATAGTTACCTCGCCGCCTGATGAACCATTCTGAAGAGTGCTCATTTTAAAAGGTGTTAGGTAGATGATTTGGTTTATTGCGTTAAAGGTAGGTGAATTTATTTGGCAATACAAAATTCAGGAAGAGTAGCAGTAGCAGCGGGTAGTAGCAGTAGGGATTATACCTGCTACTACCTACTGCTACTTTTCCTTACTCCCGCACTATTCGGCTGCCATAAACCGGACCGGCCATGTTCCCTTTTTTAGGCTGCAACTTGATGGTTACCTTTTGCTTGCCTTTGGTTAGTTCGATAGGGATGGTATAGCTGATATCGTAAAAGCGGCTTTCCTTGTATTTGTTAAGGTCTTCGGTGGATAGCTTGATGCCATCCACCAGGATATCGAAAACACGGCCCCGGTTATCCATACCCCAATAGGTGTTGATGAGCGTATTTTGCGCTTTGCCGTCCACTTTCATGTCGTACTGGATATAGCCGTCATTGTCGGTTGCGCGCCATTTGCGGGTATGCTCTTCGCCGTTGGTGAGCTTATCGCCGGTAAGGCTGTGGTCGCGTTCGGGCTGCATTTCGCCGGGGCGAAGGATATCGGTGGTACGGCTTTCCAGGTCTGCCTGCTTTTTGCGGGCGGCATCATAAGCCAGTTGCTGCACCGTCCATTTTTCGGGGGTAAACACATCCCAGTAAACCGAATAATATTGGTCTTTAGTTTGATTGAACGGCATTAGAGTAACCTCATCCGGCCGGGCAATATTTATCGTTTTAAAGGTAAGCTGGCGGCGGTCAACCATCTCGAGCCATTTGTTAGGGTCTTTCTCACTGATTACAAAAACCGGTACGCCCTTGGTTGGGTCGGGCTCCGTATTGCCGAGGACACCGGCAAGCAATACCGGACCATAAAACACCGCGCGACGGTTGGCGTTGTCAGGCATGGCTTCAGTGTACAGGCTTTCGGTCATCACTAACTCAATCTTGTCGTTATTGCTCCATTTGCGGTTCAGCACAAAGTAGCCCTTGTCATCTATTTTTGCATGTTGCGGTATGCGGTTAATGGTGATATCGGTAGCGCCTGACCATTTTGGATTACGCATGCGGATGGCCATGGTAACCGGCTTTTTGGTGTTAATAGTAAAGGCCACATGCTCGCTGGCCGGGAACAGGCTTTCCTGTTTAATGGTCAGTCCCTTTTCCGCATAATTTAATACCGATGGGATAAACAGGTTTACATACAAGCTGCCGTCTGCTCCGCGGAAATAAATGCTTTCGTTATATTTTACGTGGTTTTCCATTCCCGAGCCAACGCAACAGGTAAAATCGTCGAACTGTGTGCTGTACTGCTTTTTACCGCCCATGCGCAGCGGAACAAAATAGCAAACCATACCCGTCTGGTGGTTTTGCGACGCCAGGATATGGTTGTACAGTGCCTTCTCGTAAAAGTCCATCAGCCCCGCCGAGGGCGACATGGCAAACAAATGCCGCGTAAGCTTCAGCATATTGTAGGTGTTGCAGGTCTCGGTGGTATTTTCGGTGAGCTTGTCGTTCAGCTTGTCCGGCTCGCTCAGGTATTCGTAGTTGCTGTTGCCGCCGGTGGCGTAGGAGTGATGCTCGGTAACGGTGGTATAAAAGAAGTTAGCTATTGCATTATCGTTTTTATCGCCGGTAAGCTCATACCTGCGTGCAGCGGCTATGATTTTCGGTATTTGCGTGTTGGAATGTTTGCCGGGCAGCACGTCTTGCTTTTTTGCCAATGGGTCCAGGATGCGTTTGTCGTAGAACTTATAGCTCAGCGTAAGGTACTTTTTATCACCGGTGATGGCGTACAGGTTGGTGAGCGTTTCGGCCATGCCGCCGTACTCGCAGATGAGCATTTTTTGAAGCTGCTCTTCGTTCAGATTTTTGAGGGTGACGCCGGTCCAGTCCGCCATGCCGCGGCATACTTTCAGTGCTTCTGCGTTTTTGGTATACAGGTAGGCATCCAGCAAGCCGGCCATTACCTTATGCACCGTGTACCAGGGCGACCATGCGCCATTTAAATCGAATCCGTGCGAGCGGATATCGCCCTTGGCTACCTCGGCCCAAACCGTATCTTCTTTGGGGATGGCGCCCACGTAGCCCGTTTTGCGCGCCACCTGGCATTCATTCAGCTCCTTAACAATATAATTGGCCCGCTTTAAAAACTCCGGGTCGCGGCTGGATGCGTAGTACATGGAGATGGCCGACAAATAATGCCCCAGCGTATGCCCCGCCAGTCCTGACGACTCCCAGCCCTCGTACATCTTGCCCTTAGCCTTCAGCCCCGAATGCGTGCGGAACGCCGACAGCAGCCTGTCCGGCTCGATCGTCAGCAGGTAGGTAATGTCGGCGTTCATGGCGGTTTTAAACGGACCGTCCAGCAATTTTACATCCTTCAGATCAAACGAATATGCCTTGATGGGCACCAGCGGCTTCACCTTTAGCCTTGCATCGTTATACTCCGGCACGTATGATTGCGCCTTAACCACCCCCGCCGCCGATATGCACATTGCCAGGCAGATATTCAGTTTGAACCACGTTTTAGCCCTCATAGGATATAAATGTTTGTTATACAAATAAAGCGAAAATCAAAGTTACCGGGATTAATTTAATACAATGAATGATTTTTTGCAGGTGATAGCAGGATTTTAGCTTCGTAGCCGGGAAAGACTCAAGACTAACACTGTACTGTTCCGCGGAACACTTGTGTACACTTGGAACACTTTTAAGGATTTTGCTAAAAAGGCTTACAGCTTTGGGAATCGCCCTGCCATTCGGGGGCGGAATAATTTGATTTGTGGGTAAATGGAAAGACGGCCTGTACAGCGTTATTATTTCCCATTAATCAACCTGGCCATTACAAATGCGGCGCCTGCAGCAAGCGTTCCTATAATTACAACTTTTAACGCGCCGCTAAAGGCAGGCTGACCGGTCATTTTACTTTTGAAATAGCCGAATATAAAAAGGCATACCAGCGTAATTGCGCAAGAATAATAAAGCGCCGTTTGAGCGTCATGTACAAAAAAGTAAGGCGACAACGGAATAATCCCACCCACAACATACGACGCGCCTATAGTGAGGGCACTCTTGGTAGCCCTGTTTGGCTCCGGCTTTTCCAGGCCAAGCTCATAGCGCATCATAAAATCCACCCATTTATCTTTATCTTTTGCCATTTCATCAGCAATTTGCTGCTGCAGACTGGCCGACAATCCAAAATCAGCGAAAACTTCCATCACCTCAGTTTTCTCCTGCTCGGGCACACGTTCAACTTCATCGTATTCACGTTGCAGCTCCGATTGGTAATGATCGGCCTCCGTTCTTCCGGCCAGGAACCCCCCAAGCCCCATGGCGATAGACCCTGCAACAATCTCTGCAACTCCGGCCGTAACCACCAGGCCCGAAGAACTTACAGCACCGCTTAATCCAGCGGCCAGGGCAAAGGGCACGGTAAGCCCGTCCGCCATTCCAATAACTATATCCCTGATGGTGTCAGAACTGGTAACATGTTGTTCGTGGTGCCTTTTCATCTTTGTGTTTTTTATTGGGTTAAGCCCGCTATATCACCTAATGCATACATCAGCAAAACTACCGGTTTTATTATGTAGAGAATCTGAATTTAAGCACATTTTGGTGATTGTGTTCAATTTGTAATTAATCTAATTTCAATGGATTACGTGCACATCCGGGCGCAACTATGTGCGGATATGCGAATGCTGTAAATTATTGGCGGCGGCCACTAATCTCCAACCCCTGGTCTCTATGCTCTTTCCCTACTGACAAAACAGTGTCAGCACTTTTATCAAAAATATAGCCGATATTAGTAGCACGCAAAATTTAAACGTAGGGGCGTATCGCATACGCCCTCGCCGGTTTGCTATCCTGTTTACCCGTCAGTCATCCCGGGCGTATGCAATACCATAGCCGTTAACTTAAGGGGAATTATAGCTTCGCAGTCGGTTTAAGCCCACCTAAATCCTCCCCGGTTGGGAGGACTTAAAAAAAAATAAACGCGGGCGCAGCTAAAGTCTCCCCAACCGGGGGAGATTTAGAGGGGGCTACACACACAGATGCCCTTAAGTTAACGGCTATGGTATGCAATACGCCCCTACACAATTCCAAATCATGAAACCCAAAAAATCCCCCGAACCAACGTTCGTGCCGTTTGTGCGTCCGCCTGAAATTGAAGCCATGCGTAATAAATTGCGCGCCCATCTGCCCGAATATGTAGACGAAGACGTTATTTACGACAAACCTGCCGAAGCATCCGCCGATTGCAGCTTCATTTCGCAGATCCAGGTCATACGCGTCGACGATGACGGCTTTCGCAAAATAGTAGCCCCCGACGGCGCCGAATACGATTACCTGGAAGATGATGACGACGAGGATGAAGATACCCCGGAAAACAACGAACCTGCAGACTATGAATACGACACCTCCGGCGCGTTCACCATCCGCTCGGGCGCAGAGTGGTATGCCCAAACTGACGACCTGCTGCCCGAGGCCCAACTGTTCGGCGACCTGTGGGTGCAAAACGACCTCTGTATTATGTTTGCCGATACCAACACCGGCAAATCCGTGTTGGCGGTGCAGATCGCAGACAGCATCAGTCGCGGCTTACCCATTCCCGGTTTTACCTGTACAGCGGGGCCTGCGCCTGTACTTTATTTCGACTTTGAGTTGAGCGATCACCAGTTCCGCAGCCGCTACAGCAGCCCGGAACACGGCAAATACCCTTTTACCGGTGGATTTTACCGCGCCACGCTGAACGACTACAGCCCCAAACAATGGCGCTTTGCCACTTTCGAGGAATTTATCAGCAACGAAATTGAGAACGCACTGATATGCTGCAAGGCAAGAACCCTCATTATCGACAATATCAGCTGCCTGCGCTATGGTACCCACAACACCGCCGGGGCGCTTAACCTGATGCAATACCTGCAGCGCATTAAGCGCACCTACAAAATATCGATATTGGTGCTGGCCCATACGCCCAAGCGCAACCCCAGCAAACCCATCAGCCGCAACGATTTGCAGGGCAGCAAAATGCTCATTAACCTGGCCGACAGCGCCTTTGCCATCGGCGAAAGCAGGCAGCAGCCCGGCCTCAAATACTTGAAACAAATAAAGCAGCGCGGCGCACCCGAAACCCACGGCGCCGACAACGTTTGCCTGGGCCGCATCACCCGCACCGGCAGCTTTATACACTTCACCTTTACAGGCCACAGCCACGAAAGCGACCACCTTGCCCCCCAAACCGAACAATACCGCCGCGCAACCGAAAACCGCATCGCCGAACCAAGCCGCCAGGGCCAATCCGTCCGCAAAATCGCCGTCCAATTAGGCCTCGCCCCAACAACCATTTTCCGCGCCCTCAAAAAACTGGAACAGTGCGGAAAGGAGGAAGATGAATGTGCGGATATGCAGATGTGCGAATCACTGTTGTCCGGTAAACTTTAAAGGAGCAAGAAAAGATAGGCTTATATTCAA
>JAZJZL010000232.1:17574-33283 GCA_040389845.1 Bacteroidota bacterium | reverse complement strand
GATCGGCTCAACCGATTTAATTCTAAATGGTTCTATTATAGTTTTCACTGAAAAATTTAATTAAATGTTCTAAAAAAGTTAACCGTAAGGGCTTTTAAGCCTGACAGTTACTTCAGGTAGGCCTTCTAATTATATTTTTCCAGATATTCATCTTTGGGGCGTGGTTAGGAGTATAGTTTAAGACGGTCGGTACTAATAATAAATTTAGCTTCCTCACCTCAATCCTTCTTGGCCAGTTTCTCAGCCGCTTCGATACTGAATTTGTGATCTACCAGCAATTGCAGTATTTCTTCGGTAACCTGGTTGGGTTGAGTCATCCAAACCAACGTATTATTCTGAATAATAAAAGTCCGGGGGATATTGGATGTGCCCGACGGCTTAATCCAGTTTTTATCAAAGTCGCTTGTTTTGCTTGCACCGGCAAATCCGATCCTGTAATCCATCAGTTTTTCATTTCTTACTATAAATGCCTTCACCTTTTCTGCATCATCTTCCCATACATCCTGGCTTATAAAAACGATCTTATCTTTAAATTTCGAATTCAATTCACTCAGATGAGGCATAGCGGCAATACAAGGCTTGCACCAGGTAGCCCATAGTTCCACCAAATAGATCTTGTCCTTTTCAAACTTGTCAACTGGCATTCCTTTGAGCCAATCGACTTTGGGGTATTGCTCCACTTTTTCATTAACATCCAGGTAGGTCACTTGGGCGGAACTGGTAAAAAAGGTAATTAATAAGAGTAAAACAGTTCCGGTCATTATAGTTATTGTTTTCATATCTTCTTTGTTTTGGTTTTAAGCTTTAAATAATACTCTGAGTACCGCTGATCAGTGATCGTTCCGTTTAGATAATGGATCATACCCAACTGCCCGGGATTGACGCGATATGTAAAGTCATGGATTTTGGAACGGATATTTCTTAATCCCGTCCCTTTATCTTCCATTCATTATGAAAAAATTGTTATTTTAATTTTCACCCGTGACCGCCTTCATTTAGGCAGCCACCCTAATGACCGATGACTCATCTTCTTCAAACGGGTTCAAGGCGATAGCTGCGCTTTTACTGAAACTTGTTAAATACGGACCCTCCAATTCATTGTACAACATCCTGATATCTTCATCCCGGCCTGTTTTTTGAATAATGATCTCATTGCGGTAATAACCAACCATGTACGCACCATATTTTTGAAGTTTGGTATAAGTTTCTGAATTAAATCCTTCCTTTTTCAACGTATATAGCGCGACCTTCTGGTACCGGGCATCCTGAAACTTTTCCAAACTCACCTGGCAAACCTCGATGATATTCCCGATTCGGGCAGACACGTTTTTGATCTCAGCAAGCGTAGTGATCACTTCCATGGTAATGAGTACCTGGCTTTGAATATCAGTCCTTCCGGCACTGATACTTTCTATTTCTATACCCTTGCGGTTAAGCATATTGGTAATGATACTCACCAATCCTTTCCTGTCTTCGGACAGGATGGTTAACAGGTAATTTGTTTTCATTCTTCAATTTGTTTATGTTAGTTTCATCGTTAACTGACCTGCAAAAAATTAATACGAGGCTGCCATTTTAAAAGCCAGATAGGCATTAACAATTCCGCCGCTAACGCATACGTCAGCGAACGGCACATTCACTTTTCTGCCTTTTTGCAGTACCTGGACATCATGGTCAACCTTAACAACAGAATTCATGATGATCTCCTTTACCTGTATTGCAGTTAGTTTTGGATAATAGGACCTGATGAGTGCGGCAAGTCCAGTAACTACCGGTGCCGCCATACTTGTTCCGCTCAATGATTTGTAGCCCGAACCCGGTACTGTCGAATAAATATCCACACCAGGGGCAAATACATCAACCCTTGTTTTCCCAAAATTGGAAAAGGAAGCTACAAGCTTTTCATCATCCCTGGCATTGCTGGCGCCCACGTTCAGCCATGCACGCGCGGTATCCCTACCCGCAGCATAAATTTTATTCGGAAAATAATCCCCCTCGCTGTCTAAATCCAAACCGTCGTTACCGGCTGCATGAACCAGCAACACATCTTTGGACATCGCATACCGTACGGCTTCATCCACTCTGCTTTTAGCCGGGGAATAAGGCTTGCCAAAACTCATATTGATAATCCTGGCACCGTGATCGACGGCATAAATAATGGCGTTCGCAACATCTTTATCCCGTTCGTCTCCAACGGGAATAGCCCTGATGTTCAATATCCTGACATGGTCGGCTACACCATCCATACCGATACCATTATTTCTGACCGCACCGATAATGCCGGAAACATGGGAGCCATGTATGGCATCCGGCCCCATCACATCGGCACTTCCGTAATCCGTCTGCCTGAGATCGTCAATGCGGTCACCCACAATGGCACGCGGATCGAATGCAAGGTTCAGGGAATAATCCTTCTCATTCCCGAAGTGCTTTACTGCATCGTCCAACTGAAGTTTGCAATCCGCAACCGTCATGTGAGGATCCTTTTTTAACTCATTCAGCATTAAACTTTTGATAGAGCTTTGAAGTGAAGTAAGCGGCACATAGGCCATGATATCCTGGATGTTTGGTTCCGGCTTCCCGATAGCATTCAATATAATATCAGAAACCGATTTATAACCGCCCATATATTGTAATGCCTGCTTGTTCTGTTGTACTTTTTTGTTGAAAATCCGGCGCAGTTTCAGGTATTCGGCCAGTCCGGCAGTATCAGCCGGCAGGTGATCCGGGTCCGGAAATTTCTTTTGACCGGCACGGACCAGCCGGGTAAGTTCAAGACTTTCCGTATTTACATTTCCCCGGGACGAGCCTAAAAAGCTCCATCCCCATTTTTTTGATTGGCGCCATAGGACGGACTTTAGGTCAACGTGATTGGTATCGACACCTCCGTCGATCACTGCAACCACCACCTCCTGACCTTTTTTGCCTTTCAGCAACTGGGCATATGCTTTTTCCGTGCTGATCCCGAAAACACTGTCGGTTTTTAAATCCAGGTTCTGCCAGTTAATTTTTTGGGCATGGGCAGCGCCAATGGTGCTGCTTAGCACCATTAAAAAGATAATCGCTTTCAGTTTCATTATTTAAGTTTTTGTGCAGCTTCTATGCTGAATTTTTTATCTACCAATAACTGCAGTACGCGTTCGTTCAGCTCCGTGGGACTGGTCACCCATACCAGGGTGTTGTCCTGGATCACGAACGTGCGGGGTATTGCCATTGTACCCGAAGGTTTCATCCAATTCTTATAAAAGTCACTGTCTTGCATACCACCGTACGCTATGCTATAATTCATTGTTTTTTCGTTCCTGGCAATAAACGCTTTTACTTTGTCCATATCCTGGTCCATTACATTCTGACCGATAAAAACGATTTTATCTCCGAACTTTGATTCAAGATCACTCAGATGCGGCAAAGCCTCAATACATGGCCTGCACCATGTTGCCCAAAGCTCTATTACGTAAATTTTATCTTTTTCGAACCGTTCCAGCGGCACTCCCCTGAGCCATTCAACTTTGGGATACTTATCTACTTTTTCGCCGGCATCTAAATAGGTAACCTGTGCATTAGCGGTATAAGCGGTAAATAACAGCAGCCATAAGGCCGCTGTTATTGTTAGATATATGCTCTTTTTCATTACTTTCCGAGCGCCTTTTTTATCTGAACAACAGGATCTTTATAATACAGATCAATTGAACGATCCAAAATTTTTCCATCTGCCGAGATCAGGTAGGCATTTGGTATATTCTCGGCAGACAGGTCAAATGCTTTCGCCAAATCACTCTTTTCCTTGCTGGTGTACGGCACAGGAGGCTTGGTATCTTTTACATTTATAATATTGCCGGCTGTCAGGGCCGATTCCTCCAGAACTTTTTCCCATTCAAAACTACCATCAGGGGCGTCGAAATAAACAGAAAGAATCACCAGGTTTTCGTCTTTTAACTGCCTGCTGATTTTTGTTATCGCAAAAACGAGCGGGTCAAATGGAAAGTAGTTCCTGGCCCAGAACACCACCACAACATTTTTGCCTTTAAGCGAAGAAAGAGAAACCGGCTTTCCGGAAACATCGTTCAGGGTGAAATCAGGAGCCGTGCTGCCCGGAAGCAGCCTTTTTGCCCCTTCAAGTTTGGCAGTGACTATCTTACCATCTACGCTGTTTTTCATCCTTGCCGAAAATGCATTGAATTCAGGCTCGATCTCTTCCGGACGGATAAAACCGCGGGTTTTCCTGACCCACAAACCGAATGCAACATAGCTGTCGGGATGGGATTTTATAAATGCTGCGCGGATAGCGGCCTGTTCATCTAACAGCTGACGGCGTTCTGCGCCAAGCTCCTTCAATTTTTCCTGGTCATCATCTTCCTTAGCCTTTGCCATACGCTTATCTAAATCAGTGCCCTTTTTTACTATCGGCTCATTAGCTTTCCTTAAAGCTTCAAGGTCCGCTAACGCAGGGCCGCCTTTGATCTCTGCCGTATTGAGGGTTGAATCCCCCGCAATTGTGATGGTCACAGGATCTAAAAACATATCCCGGTACTCGCCTATTTTTTGTTTATCGGCCGGAGTAAAGATTAATGAAGCATGTGTCGGTTCAGTAATTTTCCCTTTCAGCGAGAATTTGCCGTCCACCACCTTTGATGAATCCGCCACGCCGTTATTGTTATCGATATAACTTATGGTAATCATTCCCTGTTGATACTTTCCGATCTGACCGTTAATTGAAAAGGCATTCTGCGCATAAAGACCTAAAGAAGAGGTTAGCAATAATATAAATGCGACGCTATATTTTATTAGTTGTTTTAAGTTCATGATTTTGATTTTTAAAAGTTAAAAAATTATGGATTATCAGTCATTCTCGGATTTGCCTGGAGTATTGAGTAAGGCAATTTTAATGTAAACCGTACCGGCCTTAGCTGATAGGTTTGTGAAACCGTTACCCCATCGGCAGCATAAGCCTTGTGTGAGTAGGTAAGGGAAGAGAAAACCGGGTCTACTGAAAGCCTTCTCATATCCAGCCAATGCTGCCCTTCTCCTGCAAATTCCCGGGTTCGCTCATCGATAATAAATTTCAGTAGATCGGTGTTCGATGTTATGCCGGCCGGTACCCCGGCGTCTGCAACAGGCATCCTGTTGCTGCGCAATAATTCCACATCGGCCTTTGCACCTGCAAAATCGTTAGTCCGTACCCTGGCTTCAGCACGCATCAATAGCAGATCAGCCAGCTCCAGGCCCACATGTGAATACGTTGCATACTTCCGGTACAGGCCTCCCGGGATCGGTGTGTGATCGGCATGCATGTTACCGTAAAAATTCCGCCTCAGATCCGAAGCTCCGTATAAATTCATGGTCTCGGGCGCCATAACCAATCCATAGTAGTTGAAACCAGTCAGGTCAGCAGTTTTTAAAAGTATGGACTCCTGGTATTTTGAATAATTATTGCCGGGATAATCCGGGCCGAAAAAACCGATAGGCAAAAACGCCCCGCCAGTTGCAAATGCATCATTATAATTATACAGGGTGGGAGGAGACGCAACGTTCGCCAGGTCATTAAACGCATCATTGAACTGTGTCAATGCATCCTGGTAGCGGCCCATAAACAAATACACTTTTCCTAATAAACCCTTAGCAGCCGGGCGCGACATCCGGGTCACAAATGAACCTTTAAGCGGCAGGTTAGTTATTGCAGTCTGTAAATCGCTGATGATCTGGCCATAAAACTCCTTTACCGAATTTCTTTTGAAATTCGTTGCATTGACATCGGCTACCTTAATAATAGGGAAACCGGGATCAGAGGCTGCTGTGGCCTCATCATAGGGCTTTCCGTAATGATTGATCAGATCAAAATTAATCCACGCGCGCGTGGCAATCGCTTCTGCTTGCAAGGCTGCCCTTTGTTCGGCGGTACCACTCGAAATAGTGGTTACTTCGTTTATAATTTTATTGCAGATGTATAAATTCAGCAATTGATTACTCGTGTAGACCACTTCCTCATCAGGCTTGTAGAGTACGTCCACCCAGGCAAATGCATTTTGATAAGGCCCGGCATTTTGGATGTAGTTTTGTTCGGCCGCAATCTCATCGCCCATCTCTACAGTTATGTCACCAACATCAATCCTGTAAAAACTTGGATTGTTCATTAGCAGATCGTAATCCTTCAATGTACTGGCTACCAGCTTGCCTTTGGGCACAATTTCTAAAAAGTCCTTTTTGCAGGAAATCAGGAGCAATACTAATATTGCCACCCCTGAAACTTTATATATTCTCGTTCTCATATCCTTTTTTTTAAAATGAAATATTAGTCCTGATACTGTAAGAATGGCGAAATGGCGGAAGACTCCTGATGCCGTAATTCAAATCATTAAATTCGGGATCAATGCCCTTTTTATTTGCGGTCCAGATCATAAAGTTTGTTGCCTGGATAGTAAAGCTGGCCGATTTCACTTTGATCTTTCTTAACAGGTCATCAGGTAACTTAAAAGTTAAATTGATATCGCGGATCTTAGCATAGGACGCACTTACAACATTGATATCCCCTTCGGTATAGTAAGTCACACTTCTCGAAAAAAATGAGTCAAAACCAGGGATATAGGAAGGAATATTGGTAAATTTCTCATCGCCCGGCTTTTTCCAGCGATTTAAAAAGTCAGTAGTCAGGTTACCATTGAAATTTGACTGGCTTGCCGTAATTCTTCCCGTATAGGTTGGATTGACATCCGCCCTCATCACATGTCCAAGATTAAAGATCATGTTGGCACCCAAAGAAAAAGCTTTGTAAGTGAACACATTGCTAAATCCGCCGCTATAAGGTGGATTGGTGGTTCCACTGTATACCAAATCCCCTACCGTTTCAACGCCGGGGGTACTGTTGATACTGCCGTTAGCCAATTTGATCATCGGATTTCCCTGGTTGTTCAAACCAGCATACCTGTAGGAAAACAAAGGCTGTGCCCCGTAACCCACCAAATAGTTTAAAGTCCCCAGCCTCGTATATACATTATTTGCCCTGGGGTCTACCTGGCTGTAAGAAATCAGCCTGTTTTTATTATATGCAATATTAAAATTCGATGACCAGCTAAAGTTCTTCGCCTGTATGTTCAAACTATGAAGGCTCAGCTCAATCCCTTTATTGTTAAGCTTTCCGATATTGCCGGATGTCTTGCTGAACCCTGTTAAGGGGTTTACATTCACATCGCCAAGCAAATCGGTCGTGTTCTTATTATACATATCGATACTTCCGCCTAGTCTTGATTTTAGAATTGAAAAATCAAGACCGAAATTAGTGGTCGACGTAGCCTCCCAGCTTAACTTGTCGTTTTTAGGCGTCAGGCCTAAATACTTGCCGGCAAGCGGTGGGTTATAGTAATACGGTATCGTCAGTATGTCCCATTGGGTGCCACTGCCTACATATGGTGAATTACCGGTAATCCCGTAAGTTGCCCTGATGGATAAGCCGTCTATCCAATCTGCCGTTTTCAGAAAGCTTTCTTTTTTGATATTCCACTTTCCACCGAGGCTCCAGGTTGGTTTGTTCTGGGCAGATTTATCAGATCCAAACAGCGCGCTGTGATCAACCCTCCAGCTTCCGTCAAGGTTATACCGCTCGTTGAATGAGTAATTGAGTAAAGCAAAATAGGAAGTAAAGCGATTTCTCGTTTCATAAAATATGGTATTCCTGTCACCTGGAATAAAACCTCCACCTGTTACGGTGTTGGGTATGTATACACCAGTAACCGCTGGCGTAAAATACGTCATCATTTGCTGGTCATAGCCAAGCAAGGTGGTCGAGGTACTTCTTCCAAACTGCTCACGTGCTTCCTGCCCTATCTGCAAGTTCAACTGATCTTTACCGGCCCTTAACGGAGCCGAATAAACCAACTGGTTTCTAACGGTCCAGTTTCTTTCATTATAGTTACTTTCCACATAGGTTCCGCCGTCTGTGGGCAGATAATATACCGGAACTGAGCTTGGTGTAGGGGCAACCGTAAGGCCAACCAGGTTCATTCTCAGCCTGTAATTACTATGATCGGTATAGTCCTTGCGGTTACCGGGAGCTTCCTGGATGCCATAGTTACCGTTAAAGCTCAAGCCCTTGAATAACTTCAATTGCACCGTACCTGCAAGGTTGATATGCGTATTGTTGGTCTTTATTTGTCTGGAATTAATTTCGTCCAACGGACTATAATCCAGCCCGATCCTGCTCCTTTGCTCATAATCACTGCGTACTGCCGGAGAAAGCCCCTGCAAGTAAGGCATAGAAATATTATTGCCATTTGCGTCCCGGAACAACTGGTAAGGAAGGAATGTGTTGTCTACGCTTACCGAATTGCTCTGCTTTGCAGTACTGTTACCCAATGTTGTTGATAAGGTAAGCTTGAGTCTTCCAGTGGGATTATATTCCTGGTTAAACATGATCCGGTATGTCTTTTCACCCTGGCCAATCGCAGACGTCCTGGAGTCAGTATAAGCCGCCGATGTATAAAAAGAATATAGGTTATTGCCTCCGGAAACCGACAGGGTGTGGTTCTGGCTCATCGCATTCTGGTACCACAAATCCCTGATCTGACCAAGGTTGTTGATAGAAGCGAGGCTATCCAGGCTTCTATCGGCCTGTGCCGCGGTAATTTTACCGCTATACTGATCGTACAAAATCTGTTCATGTGGTGCGATAACACCGTAAGATAGCGACTGGTAAGGGAATTGAACAGGGTTAAACAGTTCTTTAGCCGTTTGAATATACTGAGCACTGTTCATCATTTTTAGATATTTGAAATCAGGCTTGCCTTCAAAATTCAAAAATCCGCTGTAACTGATATTCAGGCCACCTCCTTTTAAAGCCTTTTTAGTATTGATGACAATAACACCATTGGAAGCCCGGGCGCCCCAGATGGCGGCGGCGGCGGCATCTTTCAGGACAGTAATGTCTTCGATATCATCAAACTGTCGTGGCACATTAATACCAGCCTTTTTAATACCTGTAATTGGCACGCCATCAACCACGTATAGAGGATCAGTACTAAGGGATATGCTTGATTCGCCCCTTATTGTCGCTTTTTGCGTAGTTTTTCCATTCGGAATATTTGAATTTACATCTGAATTTCCAATTATGGAATTAAGGCCTTTTTTAATTACCAGCCCGGGAACCAGGCCTTCCAGGCGGGTAGCAATGTCCATGCTTCCTGTCCGGCTTTTGAATATCTCCATATCCGGCTTTGCGAAAGAACCCGTTGCACGCACCTTATCTATGTTCTGATAACCTGTAGATACCACCGTAACTTCCTTCAGTTTACTGACCTCCGTCACCAGGGTGATCTTAAATTCATTAACATTGTTTACCGGAACTATTTGTTTTGCATATCCGATATAGGAAAAAACCAGGTAGCCTTCTTCCGGAATTTCCTGGATAGTAAAATTACCATTTGCGTCTGTTACGGACTGAATACCTGTGTCCTGAAAGGTTATCGAAACACCGGGCATCGGTTGACCGCTTTCGTTTACAACTCTCCCCTTTACTTCTTTCCGGGGCAAGGGCCGCTGCAAAGGTGTCGGCACGGTTTCTGCGGGGGGCTGCTTTCGCTGGACAACTACAGCATTTTTACGAATAATATAGGTAAGCGGCTGTCCCTTAAAGATCTGCATCAACACATCCGGTAATTGAGCGTTGGTCACTTTAATTGTTACCGGATATGCATCTGTAAGCATATTATTAGTAACCAGGAAATCTATTCCTGTTTGGGCACTGATCTTCTTGAAGACCTCCATTAATGGACTCTTCTTTTCATCCAGGGTAATCCCTCTTTGTGCAAATGCGGCCATGCTTGCGTGAAGCAATATAATGACCAGCACCGTGGTTATGAAGCCAGGATGAAAACGCCCGATAGTTATGTATTTTTTGTACATTTGCGTTTAGTTTGGTTTGTGGATAATTGTTCTCGTAATATTTATTTGATGCTTCCAGACTATTGTCAGTTCCGATGCCTGTCGGGACTGACTTGTTTGAAATCACCATTTTTGTTGTGGTATTATTTTGTGACTATAATTTTCCTCCCTTCAATTTTGAAATGAACGGCCCCTGTTAATTCCAAAAGCCCAAGGACTTCTGTTATATTTTTTTGCATGCCGATTTTACCCTGAAACTCTTCTGTCGTAACCGGACCGCTGTATTCAACATCAATGTTATACCATCGCCCCAGAACCCTCATAATCTCTTTGATGGGCTCACCCCTGAAAACAAATTCATCATTCTTCCAGGCTACTGCGGTTTCAATATCCGCAGTACTAATTTTCAGGAACTTTCCATTAAGTATCGCTTGTTCACCGGGCTTAAGTATCTTTTGCTGACCGCCTCCCGTAATTCTGATCCTGCCTTCTAACAAAGTAGTTTTTGCATTGACTTCATCGGCGTAGCTATTCACATTAAAATGCGTACCTAATACCTCTACTTCCTGATTATCGGTTTTCACAATAAAAGGGTGGACCTTATCCTTCGCAACCTCAAAATAGGCCTCTCCTTTTAGTTCAACCCGGCGAACTTTTGATCCAATAAAGGAAGCCGGATAAGCGATACTTGAAGCTGCGTTTAACCAGACAGCGGTTCCGTCAGGTAAATTTATACGCCATTTGCCACCTTTGGGGGTACTTACACTGTTTTGTTTTAAATCTCTCCCTTTGCCGGACCCCGTAGCTGAGTAAACCAATTGGCCATCAGCAGTTTTTGTAATTGAGTATCCGTCCTCCTGCGCTATTTTACCATTGGCGGCGTCGGACAATGAAATCCTTTTACCACCCGACAAAGTAAGGAAAGCTCTGTTCGCTCCCGGCGCAATGATATTTTTAGCAGCCGCCATTCCAGGTACTTCAGTCTTCTTTCTTTGATTGTAAAAGAATACGCCTGCTGCAATGAGAACGATTGCTGCTGCCGTTGAAATTTTAGACCAGAGCGGGATGATTTTTCGCCGGGTTTTAAATTCCTCCGGATTAGTGTCAACATGATGGAGCCTTTGTTTAATTCCCGCATAAATGTTTTCAATTTCCAGGCTCGTCAAGTCACCTGTCATGTTACTTTTTAAGTCGTCCGCGGCAGCCTGGGAAATTGCGGCGGACAATTCAGATTGATAGGTGCCATTTTTCAATATCATCAATACTTCTTCCAATTCATTGGCATCGCATTGGTCATTGATGTATTTAACAAACAGGGTTACGATTTTTGAGTCCACCATTTTGCCTTTTTTGTAACTAATACAATTGGCAGGCGGATTACATATACACTTAGTGTAAAGAAAATGTAAACCATTTTATAACAAGCTTATTTACAGGCTATTATTTTGACAGCCAAATCAATAAAACAGCAAGAGAATTTTTCAGATTAATGTATGCCCTGATGTTCTTAAGTGCTTTTACCATTTGGCTATTGACCGTTCCTTCTGTAATCCCGAGTTCCTCTGCAGCTTGCCGGTAAGACAATCCCTGGATTTTACACTTTAAAAAAACCGCTCTGCATTGCCGTGGCAATTTACTTACGGCTTCATTAATGAGCGCGTTGCTTTCGTCAAAATCCATCTCCAGATCGGTCGTGTGTTCTATATGGGGGGTATATTTCCTTATTTCCTCAATGATACCGGATTCATGTTGAATCCTTTTTAACAGATTAAGGAGATGTCGTTTTGCTATGGCGTACAGGTAGGGCTTAAATGGCTGGGTGGAGTCGATCTGAAAGCGATTATCCCAAACTTTAATAAAAACATCCTGGATCACGTCTTCTGCAAGTTCCCGGGATTTGGCAGTTTTTAAAACAAAATAATGGAGCTGCCGGATATGTATGTCATATATGGCCCGTAGCGCACCTTCATCATTTTCTTGAAGCAATGCAATTAGTTCCCGGTCACTAAATCCATCATATTTCGACATGAATACTGATACAAATTGTGAATATAGTGTTTTTTTGCGAATGTGAAAAGACAGGCTATAAAATGCCAGGCAAACGCATCTAAAATAGGTGAGTAAGCGGAAAATAACTTTAGTTTGAATAAGGCTTACTTCGGTAATACCTGATGAGCGATAAAAAGACACTCCGACTCGGATTATCTCGGACATAATCCAATGCCATTTGAGGCAAATTTGTGTCAGGTTAATGTTTTAATTCAAACCGTTACTACAATTACTAAAATTAAAGCTATGGCAGCAGAAATTATCACTAAAGAGGACCTGCAGGAATTTGGCAAAACCCTGCTCAATCAGATCAGGGGATTATTAGGCCAGTCCTTTGAAGAACCTAAAAAATGGTTAAAGACCTATCAGGTAAAAAATCTTTTAAAAATATCTGACAACACCTTGCAAACACTAAGGGATAACGGTACTATACCGTTTACCAAGATTGGCGGCATCCTTTATTATAATTATGAAGACATAAACCGGGTGCTAAGCGGGGAAATAAAAAGCAAGCGAATTAAAATTGGAAAGCAATCAAAGGCTGCATAAAAAGAAAAGTCTATACCATTTATATTCCCCCACTAACCGATATGGATCTGTTAAAAGATGAATACTGATCGCTTTTCTGGTTTGAAGAGCTGCCCTAAACAACTGCCGGCAAAACAGAAAAGTCCCGAACACTCGCTGCCAGGACCTTTCAACCTAAGTGTTATGATTTGAAGAACACCCAGGCTCATAAAAATGTAGTTTATACCTGATCAACGGAGGATATTTATGAAACAACAAGTAATTGAAGATGTAAACATCATGCAATCAAGAGTTCAGGGAATTTGGCTTGTATTGCTATATGTACAGAGATATTGTTTGTATTATTATTCACTTTTCTCGGCTTTTATAATGAAACATTGTTGATAAAAACTTTTTAAGAAAACGCCTAAAGACTTACTTTTAAATATTCTTATCACAAAAATCAAATTCCAATGTCGAATCTGCCTACAATACAATTTGAATCCCTTTTTTCTGAAGCTTTTGACACTTTTAAAGTATTTAAAAGTCTGTCAATTGTTACTGCTACTCGCATTACTCCTGGTACGTCAAAAAACATCTGGCAAATTCTTAATCATTTAATTCTTTGGCAAGAAAACCAACTATTATTGATACAAGGCAAGAAGCCAGAAAAACATATTTCAGAAATAGAGACTTGGATTAAAACAGAGGTGCCACATGGGCAAAGTGATATAGATAACGCAGTTGACATCTTTGATGGTCAGATAAGTAAAATTAAAACAATTGCGTCGACCCTGTCATTAAGTGAATCGAATTTTGAACTTAAATTCAGAAAAATATTGGACGTGGCAACCCATTTATCTTTTCATTTAGGTGAGATTATACTATTGAGGAGACAGTGCGGAAATTATCCAATGCCAGAAGATATGCCAGCTTTTTTAGAAAAGGATCAATAAATTTCCTCTCACAACTGGAAAAATCATAAATTCCTAAGACGGTCAAATTAAACGTTAATTTTTAGAGGAAACCTTATCACATTGGTGGAAGATATCCACCAGTAATAATACAAAGCTATAAAAATTATGATCATATAAAAACCTTCTGATAAGGGGTACGCAATCCAGCGCAGTTGTACACCTTGTCATATAAAATCAAACGAATTAAATAGCCCCAATGGACTTGATCTCCAGGCGGATGAAATTGTATCAAGTACAGGCTTGGTTTTAGGTATTGGCCCAAGTTCCCGGCTATCGGGAAAAATTGGGAGTCATGTGCTTAAATTATAATAATCGAATGTGCTATTTCTATAATAAGCAACGGAAATTCCTTTTAGAGAAGCACTGCTCCAATTTTTCCAGCCATACAAAGCGTCTAAAATGGCCGACTGATTAAGAAAAAGATCAGCAGGAAGGTGCTTACCGGGGGCTTATAACTTTAATATCCTAAATTTGGAGATGGACGATAAATTTACCCTGCCGGAAACTATTGCATACAAGAAAAAAGGTGACCTCATTTTAGCGGAGATAAAATCATACCGGGATAGTCTAAAAAATAACAAGGATTACAATTTCAGCCAGGCCGGGTTTGAAGAATATCAACTAGATAAGCTTGAGCAGGCGTTTAAAGACCTGGATAACTTTTATGACAACGGCAAAAAGGTCTGGTTCAGGATCTATAAAGATATTACCCAAAATTACCGCTTCGGGCAGGGCCTTAACGGGGTATGGATAAAAATCGCTTCATTATACGACAGCTTTTGGCATGAGCTGACATTGCCCGAGAAAATGTTCGTTACCATGAGCACCTTTAAATTCAGGTTACCCAACCTGAAAAATAAGTCCTATTCGCCTTTTGAGGAAAAGTTAAAAAGTGAATTTGGCGGGCAGCTAAAAAAATTGGATGCCAGCTATGCACTGGAGGTTGACACCACTGCGGACACTTATGGCATCAGGGTAAGAGCAGTTGCCCTTCCGGTCATGTACACTATCGTATGCAGTACCTCAAAAGTGGAAGTCACGATCAACCCCAATGCCAGGAAGGAGCTTAAGCCGGAGATCACCGAACTGTTGTTTAATTTTATAGTGGATTATCTTGAAATCTGACGTGACTGAATAAACCCTTCCGGTAATTTTAGCACCATTAGTCATACCCTTTTACCACCCTATCATTTTGGAATAAAACGTCAGGTATCTTTATATTTGGTTTATCAATACAAAACAATGGAGATAAAAGCAATTATCAACCAACCGATTGCCGATCTGGGCCTTGGTGAAGAATTTAACAATGATTGCAAAAAAATGGGCTTTAGTACGTTAAAACAGATCCTGGTAAAGAGCCCCAGCGAACTCATTTCAACGAACGGATTTAATTACAATTTCCTGGGCCGGCTGGTCACCTATCTTAGTGCAAATCAAATGCTGCATTTTTTGCAACCCTTACCAGGTGTGGAAAAGGCAGACGTATCTGCACTGTAAAGACAAGATCTGTTAAAATGGAGCGCCCCGTATTTTCACCAAAGCGCAAATTATGCAGCGAAAATACGGGGCGAAAAACCGGGGCGGGCGAATGCCCGCCCGCCGGGAAGTCTGACGGGTCAGTGTCAATGCGCACTAATAAGTTAACGTATTAGTGCGCATTGACACCAAAGGCTTAAGCCACTTTCAGTGGTTGTGTTTTAAACTCCTTTAAGTTGAGAAAAAAACCCCTGTTAAACAGCAGCCCCTCCCGGAATAATTGCCATAATAACGATGCGCCCACATTTGCCAAAGCAGAGTTGATAAACAAATCCTGTTTGGTTAACGCCTCTGCAAGCGAACAGCTTGGCGTGTTGTCGCCTGCTTCTGATGCAAATAACAGTTCTCCAAATTCATCGGTTACCATCGGCAAGACATCGGTCGTGCGGTACTGTTTAGATTCAGGCTGTTTAATTTTACCAATAGTGGACAGAATGACCTGACCTGTTTCCCTGCTGTTGCCAAAGTCTATATAATAAAGCGGTTGGCTGCGGCTGTTCCCCATATTTTTGTTTAGCTTTTTGAGTATTTGCGCTATCTCCAACCTTGCCTGTACGGTATCCACGCAACCGATGGTAATCGTGGCCCCTGTGTTCTTCCCGTTATAGTCCTTATCATATTTTTCGGTTACGGCTTTCCAGTCCGTGCCGAAAAAGCGATTGATACGGTTTATCAGGGCAACAGACTTGTGTAAGCCTAATTCGGCGGTCGTGAACAATTGCCGTCCCAAATTCGCACGGGTTACCGTATCGTCATCAAACACCCTGACC
>JAZJZL010000232.1:0-17564 GCA_040389845.1 Bacteroidota bacterium | reverse complement strand
GGATGGTTGAGCGACACCAACGCCTGGCTTATCCTCGCCAAAGCGGTCAGCACCTGCCCGCCTGTACCGCCTGCGCCAATCAGGTTAATGGTAACGGGATTATAAGGCTGTAAGAGTTCTTTGTTTACGATATGCACCGCTGTGCGAGTGTCGTCTGCTTTTATCTTTTTCATCGGATTAAATCTTTTACGGTTTTACCATTCTTAATTAATTCTGCCTGCGGAAAGTCCCTGCCTGTGCCGACCTGTCCCTGCCATAGCTGTACCAAATTACCTTTGCAATGCCGATGGTTGCCGAGCGTATGCGTAAAATAGCTGTTGAAGAAATAGCTTTCCCATTGGGGCATAAACTGCTCCAGGCAGGTTTGCCTGCCAATGTTGATATTGACTGTTCCCATGCAAACGCTACCATCTTGGGATAGGTTAAATAATGGGGCATAATAAAGTGGTGTATCGGCATTAGGCTTGGTCTTGCATTTCAGGGCAAAAACCTGTAACCGCTCTTTGGTCGCTTTCCATAAAAAGGCGGGGATTTTTGTTTTGCCCGATGCGATACCCAAACTGTCGGTAAAAAAAAGGTCAACTTCCTGTGGCGGTGTGTACCAAACTGCATAGCCGTTATTTTGACTATTCACATGAATTAAGTTTGTCGGTATCACGCCTTTGCATTGCAGGTAATTGTTTTGGAGTTCCTGCGTAGCTTGAAATAACTCGCTCAAGGCGCTCATTTCTTTCAGCGATAAGGGGTGCGCATTAATGGGATTGCCCTGTTTGCCGATGTCATAACTTTCGACATAAATCTCGGTTGGTCTATGCTCATAGTTATCGCTTTCCTGTTCGGCTGACTGGTATATCAGCAAGGCTTTGACAGGCAGGTATTGTTCATTGAACTGCTGGCTCACATTGTTCATGGTCGTAATAATTTAACAGCCTGCTTAAGTCGTTTATCAGGTCAAACAGGCGGGTTTCAAAATCAAAATCGGGTGTGGCATTTTCAGGGGTACGGTCAAATAATTGCACATGGGCGGGTTCATCTATATAAGCGATTTCCTGAAAATGGTTATCAATCATCTCAAAAAGGCAGTCCTGAAAGCAATCGTTGCCGCTCCAGTAAAAGCTGATATACTGGTCAGCGTAGATACGATCCTCGTCCTGCGGGTAAAGCAGGTCGGAATGGATATGGTCAAATACCGAGCGTTCGGGATATTGTTTGTAAAGGTGTAAAAACGCTTCCGCTACTGATTTCCAATCCGACTCCCAATTTTCACGGGGCTGAAAGTTCTGCACGACACTTTCAAATGCTGCCAACCGTTGCGGGTTAATGATTTGTGCATAGATTTTTAAACCCGCATTTTGCATGGTGTAGAGTTCGTCCAGTTGCTTGTCCCTGTAAGGTTCATCTTCCTGTTCATCATTCACCCACTGCTCCAAGGTTTCATACTGGCTTGCCAGATAACTGCCCTGTTCCGTGTAGAACGGGACTTTGACCACCTGTTCCAAATAAGCGAACAGGCAAATGATGAGTTCCGCTAATGGTTGGCTTTGACTGCATTGTACCCAATGCCACAACGGTCTTACAGGGATATAATAAAGGGTCATGCCTGTATCGAACCGCTTAACCGTAGCAAGTGTAGCGATATGGGTATCGTCCTTTGCAACTATGCACGACAACTTATCATCTATGCTCTTTATCCTATCACTGATGATTTGCTGTGTTTGGTAAATGTTATGCGGGAAGCCATTATTTACACAGGCGGGTATTTGCAAATCATAATGTTTACAAAGGATGGAAAGGGAGCATAGAAACTCCCTTTCTGCCCTTTCCCGGTTGCCATTGTATTGCCATAACGGTTGAAATCTGTGCCTTAAAAAACCATTTCGGTCAGGCCTGCGGGTGCGCTCCGTCCCGGGTTGCGCTGAACCTCGTTTGCATCGGGCAAGCGGTTTAGCTTGTCTGTGAATGCGCCGAATTGCTGTTGTAGCTTCCATTCCCTGTTCTCCTTATTGATTTTTATAACCCTCTCTTTTTGTTCCTTTTTCATGGCTTATCCTTTATGCCCCATCGTGCTTTCAAAGCGGTATTGCACTTCATCATCCTTAATTTCAGGGCCAATGATTTTCGCATTGGTGAGTATGGGGTAATTAGCGGAATAAAAATTCTGTACATCGCTTGCGGTAAATTCCGCACCGGGGTCTGCCAAACGCACTTCCTGTCCGTTTTCCTTGTGCAGAAACACCCTTTTCAATTGATTGACTATCATTGTCGTATGGTTAGCGTTAAACTTCGGTTTGTAAACTGGCGTAGAGTTCCTGCCGTTTCTGTAATTGCTCCCGCCTGGTCTTGATTTCATTTGCCTTGTCAGGGTATTCCTCCGCATCGGGCAATTGCGCAATAGCTTCCTTATACTTCATATCTGTATTTAACTGGCTGACCCGTTGCATCGCTTCATCGTACAAGCGTTGTTTTTCGGCTAAAGCCTCGCTTTCATCGGGCTGTTCATCCAAATCATCGTCCGCGTCATTTTCAGGTTCTTCGGCGGGTTGGCTAAACAGGCTGTTGTCCATTGCTTTTTTAGTGTTGGCGGGTGTCGTTTTACCGCCCGCTTTTTCGGGTTGTTTTTTCGCCTTGTCCAGTTCGGCCTGATAGGCTTCGAGATTGGCAAACAGCTTAACCGTTTGTTTTACAGGTTCACCTACCTGACCAAAAAATGCCTCGTCTAATTCCTGCGGACTGCCTTTTAACAGCATGGGCGGGATATTTTTGCCTGCGGTGATTTTGGGATTGTTATTGGCCAACAGCACAGATACGGTAAGCGTACCCCCCTCCTGCGGTTGGATATTGATTTGCAGGATGCCATTGATTTGCAAACCTGCTATCTGTTCAAAAAAATTCGTTTTCATATTCATTAAAATTTAAGTAGTTGATTAAAGCCTGTGATGGCGAGTAAAAACAAGCCTGCCAACAGGCAAAGTGTCCCGATAAAATAGATTACCCGTTCAACGATGACGATAAAAATAAACTTGCCGTAGCTCGGGAACTGTTGCAGGCCGCCAATGCCCCTGCGGTTAAACCTTCTCCTGCCGATATTGTAGCGGATGAATAATCCGAGCGCAAGCAATAGCAGGCCGCAGGGTACGGTGTATGAATGATGCTTTTCCATAATCACATTTCAAAAATTTGTTCGCCATACCTGTTGAGGTTTGCCGCTTTGGTTGCTGCGGCAAATGGCAGTACGAATGCGATTACATATTGCTCCGGGGTTGTGCCTTTTTCTCTTTCCCGCCGGAGCAGGTCATAATCGTCCGCATTGATTTCGTACCACCGCAGGGAGCGGGTCAGGGGATGGGCGAAAATTTCGGTGCGGTAACGTTCATCCCAATCCCGCGCATTTGCGACTTTCATGGACACCACATCCCGGTTATCAAACAGTTCCCTTATCGCTGCTTTTATCATTTCAGTGGTATGTTCCGCAGCCGGGTACAGCACGAAAGCCGCACCGTTGCTGTTTGCTATTTCATCGGTATACTCTATACCGTTAGTCGTTTTTTCGTATGTTCTCATGTCTTTAATTTTTAATAAGGGGGTGGCTGTTACCACCCCTGTTTTTTAACAAAAGATTTGATTTCTGTTAAGGATACCTTGTGGCAGCCGACACGTATAAACCTGTGGTTGATTTCGGCAATACTGTACTTACCCAAAAAGGGTTCCCCGCAATGGGTACATCCTCCCTTTTCGATAGCGGCCAAAACCAACCCGTAGAGTTCGCGCCCTGCGGCTAATGAAAATTCAACCCTTTGGGTGGTTTCAATGCTTTGATTAACCTTATGGAAACGCAGGTAATCGAAACCGTCCGCAGTTGACACATAGTTGGCTTTAAAATTTCGCCAATTTTTCAATTGTATTTTTTGAATCCTCAAGGCTTCGGCCTGCGCCCGTTTTTCCTGCGCCTTTCGCAGTTCCCGCTCCTGTTGCAATACCTCATGGTATTGGTCAAGATTTTGGATTTCACCTGCCTTTACCAATACTTCAGGCATCGGGTAGCCCATGAAATCAGCGTAGCGTTTGGCCTGTTCAAATGCCGCCTGAATGTCCAATATATATTTCTGCGGTTTCCGTGCTCCGTTCAGCGAGCCTGCTATTCCCTTGATCCTGCTGTACCACTTTTCGAACAATTCATCGGGTGGTAAATCCGGGTCGGGGACAGATAGTTTGACTAAATGACCGGATGCCTGCCTTGCGAGATTTGTATGGGCAGTAGTCGACATGCTGTAGGTACGTTGGGTAAATAACACCGCCTTTTCTCCCCGCCCGTTCTCTACGTGCTTAGCGATCAGGAAATGATACCCGTAGGAATAGATATTCTCCTGCTCAAAAAATAAATTGCTGGCTTTTGCTTCCTGCCCGATGCGGTTCGCCCAATGGTGGGCGACCGCATAGATATCCTTCACTCTTTCCATCTCTTTCACTTTTTAGTTTTTGAATGACTGATTTGCCTTAAGCCGATTTCTTTCCTGACGCGCTCAACAGCGTAATTTCATTGGTGTGAAAGTTCAGGCTTGCCATCGGTTCACCGTCACGGCTCACCCAGGGCTGCGCACTCATGTGGCCGTATAGCTGCACCAATAAGCCTTTGGTCAGGTAAGGCGCAAGGGCATCGGTACGCCAGTAGGCGCAATTCACGTAGGTGGTTTCCTCTTTTTGTTCGCCCCCTGATTTGTACCTGCGGTTAATCGCTAACCTGAAATTGGTTACATTCCTGTCGTCTGCTACATTTTTCACGGTAGCGTCTGCTACTAGTCTTCCTGTGATTTCCATCTTGGTAAAAATTTATTTGTTAAAAAATCTGTTGTCCAAAGGCCATTTCGGCAGAACCCTCATTTGGCCTTTGATAGAGGCAAAAAACTTGCGCGGGGGGCGAGCGGGGCAAGGCTGCCGCTAAAAAATACTACCCGAGCGCAGCGAGGTGTGGAGATTTTTTAAAGCGGCATTCGCATGGCCTTGACCGCTGAAGAGGGGTAAATTTGCCTCAAGCAAAGGCTAAATGAAACAGGAATTAAAATCCTGCCAACTGTCCGGGAATGCAATGGAGAAGAAGCTTTGCGGTGTTTAAGAAACGGACCTCAACCGGCTGAAGGGGAACTGCCCTTCCGGCTACCGTTGCCGGGCGAGGCACCCGCCAGGCGGCGGGCCTGGTTTAATTTCAGCCGGATCTTTGGCGAGCGCGCGGGCCGGATGTTGAGCGTTCAAAAGCAGGCAGATTAACCGCAAGACGCAGTTTTACCCGGCCAAATGAAATGAGACGCAGTGAACAGGTGAAGCGGTTAACCTGCTTGATGAACATAGGCAGCAAGGCTCTTGCAGCAAAGCGAAAGTGCCGGGCTGAATCTTCGTGCTTTCATTTGCAAACCATCCTGCGCTGTGATTTTGCATTGATGCTGAAAATGTGTATATTATGATAGGGCATCTTATTGTCCGCAAGTCATGAAAGGCATATGCCAGCTTTGCAAAAAAGAAAAGGAATTGATCAAAAGGTCTCATATCTGGCCGGACTTTATGTATAAGGGAATGTATGATGAAAAAGGCCGGTTGTATGTAATCAATTCACAGGATCTCACCAAACACCGGACCGTTCAATCCGGATCTCACCAGCAATATATTTTCTGTTCGGAATGTGACAATGTTCGTATAGGCCAACTGGAGCGGTATGCCAGCAACCATTTGTACCGGAAACCTTATCTGGAAGACGGCGATGATTTTAAGCAAATCAACGTCCCCGGTGGAATCCAGGTGATCCATTGCGAGCATTTGGATTACAACCAATTCAAGCTTTTTCTGCTCTCCCTTTTATGGCGGGCGAGCATTTCAACGGAATCTGTATTTGAAAACTTTAAGTTATCCTGTGAAGAGGAAGAGTTTTTAAGGGAATGTATCTATGACCAGGCTGTCGTTGATGAAATGGTCTTTCCCAGCGTGTTGCTTACCTCTTCGGGCGCGACGCTGGACGAAAATTTTATAGCCGTCGATGCTTCCCGGCCGGGGATGGTGAAGTTTTATATTAACTCCTTCGTATATACCTTTTATCTTAGCGAAAACAAGAAAGATGAAACGACCAGGCAACTGGCTATAGGAATGGACCATAAAATGGGCATCATGAAAGTATCGCGGGCACAGTGGAATGAGATCAGGACGAGCATTATCAATGCTACGATTTCAGCGGGTAAACAAAAAGGGTCCTGAAAATAAATGTTCTGTTGAGTTTAACTAATGTTGCCGGAAGGGATGTGATAAACCCCGAACTCTTTTGATGATATGGGCATTATAGGAAATTAACTCAACTTTAGCGGCTCTGCGTTAAAACTATCCATCATCGCATCCCCGAGGGAGCTCAAATTACGTTGTAACTCGTCGTTATTCTTTAATTCAAGTACTGCGAAAAGTTGACCCAGCAGCGTCAAAAGCGCTCCCAACCTATGTTGGTAAGTCACAAGGGCAAAAGGGAATCCTGAACAAATCAAGATTATCATTATCAATTAATCGGAATACCTTATTTTTGGTACAATTAACCTGTATGTATTGACGCATGGCATCAATAGCTTTCCTAAAGCGGGCTAAATCGTTGCCGGAAAGTTTGATGAAGCCAGGCACCTAAGAATCTGTCATGTCCAATATTAACCTGATCATCGAAGAGCGGCCGAGAAATATCGGCAATTTTATGGTAGGCCGCCTGCTGCCTTTTAAAGACAAAAGAATGGTGGGGCCCTTTATCTTTATCGATCACATGGGCCCGGCGGATATGTCCGCAGAAGAAAATCTGGATATCGGCCCGCACCCCCACATCGGACTTTCCACATTGACCTACCTTTTTGAAGGGGCGGCATTTCACCGGGACAGCCTCGGGACAGAAATGGAGATCAGGCCGGGACAGGTCAACTGGATGACTGCGGGGAAAGGAATAGCCCATTCTGAAAGAACCCCAGACTATCTGCGGCATGCCGAAAAGAAACTGCACGGCCTGCAGATATGGGTCGCCCTGCCCAAAGAGCTGGAGGAAATGGAGCCCACTTTTTTTCACGCAGCAGCAGAGGACCTGCCGCAATGGGAATCGGATGGCGTGTCCTATAAACTGATAGCCGGCACTATCTTTGGAAAAAAGTCCCCGGTTCCGGTTTACAGCAGGTTATATTACCTGGAACTAAAATCCAGGGAGCGCCAAACGGTAAAGATTGGATCAGACCTGTACGGGGAATCCGGTCTGTATATACTTAAGGGTAGCATTGAAAGCGAAGGGACCACTTTTGAACCTAAGGAACTGCTGGTAGCGAAAGACAGCAAGCTATGCGAGTTTACGATGAACCCTGGTACCACCATTTATTTCTTTGGCGGTGACCCTTTTCCTGAGGAAAGGCATATTTACTGGAATTTTGTGGCCTCGGATTATGCACTGATTGACAAGGCCCGTCAGAAATGGCAGGACAAGCAATTTCCGTCCGTATTTGACGAAAAAGACCTCGTCCCTTTGCCACCGGGGAACTGGACTGTAAAAAAATAACCGGGTCACACCACCCTGTGCAAATTATAAAACAGAAAAACTGTCCTGCACTATTTTCCCGTTGCGAGCATATAAGCTGTTTCATGCTTCACCTCGGACATCACAAAGAAACTTTGCATCATACTCACACCCGGGAGATTGGCCAGTTTTTTCATTAAAAGTCTGTTGTACTCATCCATGTCCCTGATCGCAATCCTTAGCAGAAAATCAAAAGCTCCCGTCATGTGATAGCATTCCATGACTTCAGCCAGCTGAACAACTTCCTGCATAAAGGCGGTCAGGCTTTCTTCAGAATGCCTGACAAGCTGGACCTGGATATAACCGATCAGCCCCATCTCAATTTTTTTGGGGTCAACGATGGCCGCGTAGCGTTTGATATATCCTTCTTCCTTCAGTCGCCGGACCCGCAGATGGATTGGTGTAACGCTTTTGTGCAGTTTATCGGCGAGCTGCTTATGCGACAACAGGGCATCCGCCTGCAAAAGGTTCAACAGGCCGATATCTGTTTCATCTAATCCGTTCATTTTTTGAAGTACTTAGTGTATTATTTACGTTTTTTAAAAAGAATAATTGGTCCCGCGAATTTAGCAGAAGCTTATGTTAATACGCAATAAATCAGCTTAAAATATGCTATTGCCAATCAAATAAACAACAGCCAAAGTGTACGGAATCTCAACTACTAGTGCGCATTTATCACAAAATCGGGAATAATTCAGGCCCAAAATAGCGTGAAAGACTAAAAATTTTAAATTTTTAGTCTTTTTTTCTAAATAATGACTGCTCTATAGTATATAAAGTTAAAACTGCAAACCTTTACAGTTAAGACAGGTGATCGAAAACCTGGAATCAAGCAATTTTAATAATGAGTAATTTGTTCAAACACAATTTTGGTGCAGGGCCATGCATCCTGCCGGAGGAAGTATTAAGCCGTGCCGCAGAAGCGGTAAAATGTTGGGAGCCGGCAGGGCTCTCCATTCTTGAAATATCCCATCGCTCGGCTGCATTTGAAAGTGTGATGCAGGAAACTGAAAGCCTGGTACGCGAACTATTAAACGTGCCGGATAATTACAGCGTGCTTTTTTTGCAGGGCGGGGCCAGTATGCAATTCTGCATGGTGCCGATGAATTTTTTACAAAAAAGCAAAAAAGAAGCCGCCTATCTTGATGCGGGCTATTTCGGGCAAAAGGCGATCAAGGAAGCCCAGCTTTTTGGCAGGGTCAATGTAGTCGCTTCGTCCAGAGAACGGGCTTATGAAGATATTCCCCGTGATTATAAAATACCTGGAGATGCTGCTTATTTCCATTGTACCAGCAATAACACTATCGAGGGAACAGAAATGTTTCGATTCCCGGAAACGGATGTGCCTGTCGTATGTGATATGTCTTCCGATATATTCAGCAGGGAGATTGATGTAAGCAAATTTGACCTCATTTATGCAGGGGCACAAAAGAATACCGGTCCGGCCGGTATGACGCTCGTTATTGCAAAAAATAGTTTTTTAGACACGGTTAAGCACCCGATTCCTTCTATGCTGGATTACCGTGTATACCGGGATAACGGTTCGATGTATAACACACCTCCCGTATTTGCCATTTATGCCGCGATGCTCAACCTGCATTGGCTAAAGCGCAAAGGGGGAATAAAAATGATCGCGCATGAAAACCGGGCAAAAGCGCAACTACTCTATGATGAGATCGATAGTAATCCCTTGTTCTATGGGTCGGCAGTCAAATGGAACCGTTCCCTTATGAATGTTACTTTCAGGATGCATGACCCCGCTAAAGAAAAAGGATTTTTGGAGTTTGCCGAAAAGGGCGGAATGGTCGGCATAAGGGGTTATCGTACAGTAGGCGGCTTCCGGGCCTCCTTATACAATGCGCTGCCTTATGAAAGTGTCAAAGCATTAGTCGCCTGTATGAAAGTTTATGCAGAAAAACATCATGCCAGGGTTGTCCCCTCTTACTAATATCTTCAAGAGATGGCAACAATCCGACCTTTCAAACCGATCAGGCCCGATCCATTTTATGCCGGCCAGCTGGTCTTCACCAAACCTCAGGCTGAATCCGTTTCGGGCGATTACACCCAGGCCGGCGGCTTAAAGCCTTTAAAGACACTCCTGGAGACCGGGGCAAGGTTAAGGCCCGAAACTCCGGAAGGGCAGGAAATGGCCTACCGGGATATTAATGAAACGCTTCAGAGCCTGCTGGAAAACGGCCAGTTATGGCGGGAGGATACTAGTGGAATCTTCGTCTATGAGGTTGTGCACAAAACGTACCGCCAAACGGGCATCTGGACGTTAACGGATCTGGCCGACTATAACAATGGCAGCATTAAGATACATGAGCTTACTTTCGCCGACAGTATCCGCCGGATGAAAAATTACCGGGAAAACACGGGACTGGAGGGTAGCCCGGTATTATTGACCTATCCTGCGGATGGTACCATTAACGCGATCATCGCCGTAACCAAATCCGGCCGGCTAAGGGCCACACTGGGTAACGAACATGGCTTTCATCGTTTGTGGAAGATCGAAGACGAAGCAATGTTGCAAAAGCTCATGGCCACTTTTGCAAAAATCAATACGGTTTACCTGGCAGATGGCCATCACCGGCTGGAATCCGCCGCCCAACTGGCGGCCTGGCAAAGGACGGAAGGGCTGCCCGTCTATGACCATATCGCTTCCCTTTACATGGCAACTGATCAATTACGTGTTGAAGAATACAACCGTGTCGTAGTTCCGGGAAGTCAGCCAGACAAAAACGAACTGTTGAAAGCGCTTAATGAACATTTTCATATGCGGGAGAGCACGGGCAATGCCCCGGTACAGCCAAGGGAACCGCACCGGTTGGGCTTATACGTTGACGGTGAATGGTATCATTTATTGATGAGGTCCTGTCTATATGAAACTAAGAAAGAATCACAGAACACGGATGCGGCCATTTTACAGGAGCACATATTGGGGCCACTTTTTGGTATCCATGATCCAAAAACGGATGCCCGCTTAAAGTATGCCGGCGGGGAAAAGGCGCTCGAAGAAATTGGTGCTATCTTCGGGGCGCACCCCGGGGCCATTGCATTTACCCTTTGCCCGCTCCCGGTTAATGAGCTGATCGGCGTGGCAGATGCGGGACATATCCTGCCTCCTAAATCTACCTGGATCGTGCCCAAAGTTCCGTATGGTTTATTAATTCACCAGCATTAAACAAGAGTTTACACATCGTATATGGAAACAGATAAAAAAACAGACAAAATATTGATCATTGGGGCCTGCGGCCAGATCGGCACTGAACTGACCGCTGCGCTCAGGCGGCAATACGGCGGGGCGAATGTGATTGCCGCCGACCTGCAAAAGCCTTTTCCGGGCTCGGTCAACGACATCCAACTGGATGTACTTGACCACCAGCTACTGGATAAGGTGATCACCGCATGCGGCATCACCCAGGTTTACTTGCTGGCCGCGATGCTGTCCGCAACCGGTGAAAAGAACCCGGAACTTGCCTGGAAGCTGAATATCCAGAGCTTGCTGTCCGTCCTGCAAATTGCAAAAGAACGGGGACTGGATAAAGTATTCTGGCCAAGCAGCATCGCCGTATTTGGCCCGGATTCACCCCGGTACAACTGCCCGCAGGAAACCAGGATCGAGCCCAATACCGTGTATGGGATCAGTAAACGTGCCGGGGAATACTGGTGCCATTATTACTTTGAAAAATACGGTGTAGATGTCCGCAGCCTGCGGTATCCGGGCCTGATCTCCTATACTGCCCCTCCCGGCGGGGGAACGACGGATTATGCGGTCGATATATTTCACCAGGCACTGGAAAAGCAAAGTTATACCTGTTTTCTCGAAGAGGATACCTGCCTGCCGATGATGTATATGCCCGATGCCGTCCGTGCAACGCTGGAACTGATGAATACACCGAAGGACAAAGTGACGGTCAGAACCTCTTACAACCTGGCGGCCATAAGCTTTGCCCCCTGTGACCTGGCCGCCGGAATAAAAAAACATATCCCCGGCTTTAAAATCAGTTATGCACCCGATTCCCGGCAGGCGATTGCCAATAGCTGGCCCGCCAGTATCAATGATAAAAAGGCTCAAAACGATTGGGGCTGGAAGCCACGATACGACTTGAAAAACATGACAGAAGATATGCTTCAAAAGTTAAGTGACATTAAAGGAATACCGCTGCCCAAAGAAGACACACTGAAAGCATATCCTGATTTTCATATTGAGATACAGACTCAGGCCTATTAGCACTGCATAATTTACAGACCCTGTGAGAACAAGGGCGCGATTAATATTTTTGCGTTTTGCCTGTTTTATAAACGCGGTCTTGCCCTCTTAAAAGAGGGCAAGACCGCAATGATACCGATGTGTATCAATTTTTTTACAACCTTCCTGATCTTAATAAAGGGATTATCCCGCGTTTTAACAGCGGAATAGTGATAACAGGCGACAGTACATGACAGTTGGCCAAAGGCTTCTTTTTATCATTGCCCTTTGATTATAAGCCATGCAGGTCATTTTTGGTGTCATTTTCCATTTCATCGGTGGTTTTGCCTCCGGCAGTTTCTATATACCCTATAAAAAGGTAAAAGGCTGGGCCTGGGAAAGCTTCTGGATTGCAGGAGGCGTTTTTTCCTGGCTGATTGTTCCACCTATTGCTGCATGGCTGACCATACCTCATTTTACCGAGATCATTAAAGCGACCGATGGTAATATACTATGGCTCACTTATTTATTCGGCTTGTTGTGGGGAATTGGCGGACTAACCTACGGCCTGGGCGTCAGATATTTAGGTGTATCACTGGGCAGTACTATCATATTGGGCTTATGCGCAGTATTCGGCTCCATTATTCCATCCGTATATTATAATTTCTTCCCGCAAAAAGGCAAAGATACTTTTAGCATGCTACTACATAACCACTGGGGCCAAATGGTGCTGTTGGGTATCGTTGTTTGTGTGATCGGTATCATCATATGCGGTAAAGCAGGGATGATGAAAGAAAAAGAACTGATTACCGGGAAGGCTGATGCAGAAGATAATAAAGATTATCGATTCGGCCCGGGCATCTTTGTTGCTATCGTATCCGGCGTTTTAAGCGCTTGTTTCAACTTTGGAATTGAGGCCGGCAAATCGATGGCGGATACAGCGAGTGAATTATGGAAAGTTGCTCACCCGGGACAGGGCAACTTTCTTTTCCAAAACAATGTTACTTACGTCATCATATTATGGGGTGGCTTATCCACCAATTTTGTATGGTGTATGATCCTGAATGCCCGCAACAAGACCTTTGGTGACTACACCAACAAAAAGCAGCCTTTACTAAAGAACTACCTGTTCTGCGCGCTTGCGGGTACTACCTGGTTTTTACAATTCTTTTTTTACGGCATGGGGGAAAGCAGGCTGGGGAATGGTGCCAGTTCATGGATACTGCATATGGCATTCATTATCCTGATTGCCAATGCCTGGGGTTTGTTTTTAAAAGAATGGAAAGGTGTGAGCATGAAAACAATGACCACAATAATAGCCGGGATAACGGTGATCATTACCTCCATAATCCTTGTCGGCTTCGGAAATGCAATTAAGTAAGTATTAAAATATAGTATATGTCCACCAGTTCAAAAACATTTAAACACGTAAGCTATTTGTGGGACGATGCCAAAGCAGCCGGACTGGCCGGCGATGAAGTCGCCCTTTTAATATACCGTTCCAATTTATTGGGGGCCGATCTGCGCCTGACCAATTATGGTGGTGGAAATACTTCCTGTAAGGTAATGGATAAAGACCCGTTGACCGGGAAAGAGGTGGAAGTAATGTGGATCAAAGGTTCAGGCGGCGATATCGGCACATTAAAGAAAAGCGGGTTAGCCGCTTTGTATGCAGACCGTTTACGCAGTTTAAAAAATGTTTACCGTGGCATTCAGTTTGAGGATGAAATGGTGGAATTGTTTAACCACAGCATATTCGATCTCAACTCCAAAGCACCCTCTATTGATACACCCCTGCACGGCTTTTTACCTTTTAAACATATCGACCACCTACACCCCGATGCGGCTATCGCTATAGCGGCAGCAAAGGATGGCAAAAAGATCACCCAGAAACTTTTTGAAGGATCGATCGGCTGGGTAGAATGGCAGCGTCCAGGCTTTGATTTAGGCCTTAAACTGAAAGAATGTCTGGATAATAATCCTGGCATTCGTGGCATTATGCTGGGTTCCCATGGTTTATTTACCTGGGGCGACACCGCTTACGAAAGCTATATCAACACCCTTATGGTAATTGAAAAATGTGCCGAATACCTTGAGGAAAATTATGGCAAAAAAGGTCCTGTCTTCGGCGGACAGAAAATACAAAGTCTGGCTGCTGAAGACCGGAAAAAACAGGCTGTTGCTTTAGCCCCTGTACTACGCGGTTTTTGTTCATCCAAAACAAAGATGATCGGACATTTTACCGATGATGCAAGAGTTTTGGAGTACATCAACTCCAATGACCTCGATAGATTGGCACCAATGGGAACCAGTTGCCCGGATCATTTTTTGAGGACAAAGATCAGTCCGCTGGTTTTAGCATTATCGGCTGATGCTGATCTGAGTGATGCTGCTGCAATAAAAGAAAAGCTTGCTCCTGCATTTGAAGCCTACCGAATAATGTATGGGGATTATTATAATACCTGCAAACACCCGAACAGCCCGGTTATACGTGATGCTAATCCGGTTGTGATACTTTATCCCGGCGTAGGTATGTTCACCTTTGCCAAGGATAAACAAACTGCACGTGTCGCGGCAGAGTTTTATATCAATGCCATCAACGTAATGAAAGGCGCGGAAGCTATTTCTGAATATACTTCTTTACCACGCCAGGAAGCTTTTGATATTGAATATTGGTTATTAGAAGAAGCCAAGCTCCAGCGTATGCCAAAGCCAAAAGCTTTATCAGGTCGTATCGCTTTGATCACCGGCAGCGCCGGGGGTATCGGCAAAGCCATCGCCAAAAAGTTTGTGGAAGAAGGCGCCGTAGTTGTTCTGAATGATATGAATGCCGAACGCCTTTCAGGTGCCGGTGAAGAGTTTAAAAAACAATTCGGTAAAGATGCTTATGCTACAGCCGTATTAGATGTTACCAATGCCGCACAGATAGATGAGGCAATGGCTACAGCCATACTTGCTTTTGGCGGTGTCGACCTGATAGTAAACAATGCCGGGTTATCCATCTCCAAAACCATTGGCGACCACACCGAAAAAGACTGGGACCTCTTGTATGATGTATTGGTAAAGGGCCAGTTCATGGTTACCCAGGCTGTTGTCAGCGTGATGAAAAAACAGGACATCGGTGGTGATGTTTTGAATATCGTGAGTAAAAATGCTTTAGTGAGCGGGCCGAACAATGCAGGATACGGAAGTGCCAAAGCGGCCCAGTTACATTTGAGCCGCTTGAATGCAGCCGAGCTCGGTGCCGATAAAATTCGGGTAAACGTAGTCAATCCGGATGCAGTGATCAGCGACAGCAATATCTGGGCAGGTGGCTGGGCCGAAGGTCGCGCCAAAGCTTATGGCATCACTGTAGAAGAGCTACCGGCTTATTATGCCAAAAGAACTTTGTTAAATGAGGTGATCCTGCCGGATGATATTGCTAACGCCTGTTTTGCCTTTGTAGGGGGGTTATTAAGTAAATCAACAGGGAATGTGTTAAACGTTGACGGCGGTGTAGCAACGGCATTTGTACGATAATTATAGTCGATAGCCAATTTCAAATTCGAAGTTATGCAGATAGAAAAATATCAGATAGACGAACACAATCAGCAGCATCTTGCTCAGCATAAACGCCGGTTTGAATTTGTTGCCGAAGGTGTTCCCAACATAAGCGATGTAATAAAAAAGCTCCGGGCTTTTAATATCGCTATACCCAGCTGGGCATTGGGCACAGGTGGTACACGTTTCGGTCGTTTCTCCGGTGGCGGCGAGCCGCGAAGCCTGGAGGAAAAAATAGAAGACGTGGGTGTTATCCATGCACTGAACAGGTCAAGTAATTCCATCTCCCTGCATATTCCCTGGGACATCCCTGAAAATGCGGGTTCGATAAAGTCTTTGGCAGCACAACTGGGTTTACACTTTGATGCGGTTAACTCCAATACCTTCCAGGATCAGCCCGATCAAAAACTGAGTTATAAATATGGGTCCCTTCATCATGTGGGCAAAGCGGTGCGCAAACAGGCCATTGAACATAATATCGAGGTGATCAAATATGGGGCGCAGTTAGATTCAAAAGCATTGTCGGTATGGCTGTCGGATGGCTCTAATTTTCCGGGACAGCTCAACTTCCGCAAGGCATTTCAAAATACTTTAGAAAGCCTGCAGGAAATCTACCAGGCATTACCAGATGGCTGGAAAATGTGGATAGAATACAAGCCCTACGAGCCTAATTTTTATTCAACCACCATCGGCGACTGGGGTCAATCCTATTTATTGGCATCAAAACTGGGTAATAAAGCAAGTACTTTGGTTGATTTGGGCCATCACCTGCAAGGAACAAATATTGAACAGATTGTTTCATTATTGTTGATGGAAGGCAAACTAGCAGGCTTTCATTTTAATGATTCCAAGTATGGTGATGATGACCTGACTGTAGGCAGTATTAATCCCTACCAGTTATTCCTGATATTTAATGAACTGGTGGAAGGCATGGATGCACGTGGTATGAACCACGCTACTTCCATTGGCTGGATGATCGATGCATCGCACAATATAAAAGACCCCATTGAGGACCTCCTGCAATCGGTCCAGGCCATAAAGATCGCCTACGCACAGGCGCTATTGGTAGATAGGCAGGCGCTGCAATCCGCACAAAACAATAACGATGTAACCCGCGCACAGGAAATATTACAGCAAGCTTACAGGACTGATGTACGCCCGTTGATTGCAGAGACATCCCTGCACTCGGGCGGCGCTATCGATCCGATCGGCGCTTACCGGGAAATGGGCATGAGAAAATCTTTAATAAATGAACGCGGTACCAGGACGGTGGCGACGGGACTTTAGCAAAAGGAAAATGAACGCCACACCGGTCATAGCTATATTCGACATCGGCAAGACAAACAAAAAACTGTTCCTGTTTGATGAAAATTACCATATCGTTTTTGAGCGGTCGGCGCGAATCGCTGAAACGACGGATGAGGACGGGTATCCCTGCGAAAACCTGGAAAGCCTCCGCCTGCTGGTTTTCGATTTCCTTTGCGAGATTTTCAGGCAGAAAGAGTTTGTGATCAAAGCTATCAACTTCTCGGCTTACGGGGCAAGTTTAGTATATGTTGATGAACAAGGAAGGCCATTAGCCCCGCTGTACAATTATCTTAAACCCTACCCGGGGGACCTCGCCAGAAAATTCTATTCAAAATACGGTGGGGAGGAGCGGTTCAGCATCCAAACCGCATCGCAGTCTTCGGGGAGTCTAAATTCGGGCCTTCAGTTATACCGGTTGAAACAGGAGCATCCCGATGTCTTTAAACAGGTTAAATATGCGCTGCACTTACCTCAGTACCTGAGCTATCTGCTATCCGGGAAGGTCTTTTCAGATCTGACCAGCCTTGGCTGTCATACCGGGATGTGGGACTTTGAAGAAAACAGGTACCATGAATGGATCCAGCATGAAGGAATGGCATTGAAACTACCGCCTATTGTGCCCACTGATAAAACCAGCAAGCCACTTTTTCCAGGTAATAATTATAAGCTGGGAATTGGCCTTCATGACAGCTCAGCCGCCCTGATCCCTTACCTGGTCAATTTCCAGGCGCCGTTCGTTTTAATTTCAACAGGTACCTGGTGCATCAGTTTAAACCCATTTAACCAGTTGCCATTGACGGCCGGTGAGTTACAGAATGACTGCCTGCAATATTTACAATATAAAGGCAAACCTGTCAAAGCATCACGATTGTTTTCAGGATTTGAGCATGAACAGCAGGGGCAACGAATCGCCGCGCATTTTAACTACGATGCTGCCCATTTCAATAATATGGTTTT
>JAZJZL010000231.1:0-14204 GCA_040389845.1 Bacteroidota bacterium | reverse complement strand
AATCTTAGGCTTTTCTGCAGCTTTTCCAAACCGGTAACCAAGGAAAATTTCATGGGTGGCGGCATTAAAGTTTCCGAGGTTTTCAGGGGATGTTCCCGACTGGTAGCTGTAGCCAATTTGAAAAGGATTAATATTCAGGGTTAAAATGCCGGCCATTTCTTTATTGGTGCGGTAATCTATCCCTATCCCCACAATTCTTTTCGTATAAAGCGTTAACGAAACGTCGGCAATAACAGGTATCCCTTTTGAATACGACGCCAACCCTGCCGTTTTCAGCTGAAAGTCATCTCCCAGCTCAGTTAACAATGCCCCCGAAAAATAATAAGTGTTTCTAAAATCGATAGGGTCCTGCGCCGAGGCCACACCCAGGCGCCTGATAGTTAATTCGGGTACTGATAAACCTAAATAAAACCAATCGCTGTAATATATCACACCAAAGCCCACATTGGGTTTTGTGGATTTAATATCGTTCCTGAATACCGGGTCGCCATCGCCATCAAGCTGCGAGTAATTGGCGACATAATTTCTTACCCCCGCATTAATTGACACACCTATAAAGTTTTTTGTTCCCACCTGTATCGACTTGGCAAAGAAAGCATTTGCTTCGGTTTGGTGCTCAATCGCAAATTTGTCATAAAGTACCATCAGCCCGGCTTTACTGTTGATGGATTCGAGCGGCAGATTCCCATTTAATTCATATGATTTTGGCGCCCCGTCAACACCCAGCCATTGCTGCCGCGTCGCCGAGTTAATTGCGCCGGCATCGTCTAATAACGAATAGGCAGGGTTAACCGGCGTAAGGTTATTCATGAATTGAGTAAACGTAAATTGCTGTGTTTGGGCTTTTGCTTGTATTGCTGGTATCGAAAATAAAAGCGCAAGTGTAATAATCCGTATATTTTTTAAACTCGTTGTTTTTGTCCGCATCAGGAATATGGATAGTTTAGATTTAATTAAATCGTAAAACGAAGTAGCCCACTTTACGGGTCGTTTTATTGTTGACGGTAATTTCGATAGCGTAAAAATAGGTGCCGGCCTGTTGCATCAATCCTGTTTTATTAGAGTGTCCGTCAAATACGTGCGTAAGGTTATCATACCCGTCTACCTGGAAAACTACAACACCGTTACGGTTATAAATGGAGACTGTATTTGCCTTAAAAGCCTCAATGCCGTCTATCGTCATAAAGTCGTTAAACCCGTCGCCATTGGGTGATACTTCTTTATGCACATGCAGGTTATCGCCGTTAGCGTCAATTATATTTACAATTTGAGAAGCATGTGCAGGTTGATAGTTGGCGTCGCCCGCTTGCGATGCCGTTATTACTACTGTTCCGGCTTTAACCGAGTTAAAACGGGTGCCGGCTACGTTGGCAATTTGCGTGTCCGATACCGAAAAAATAACCGGTAACCCCGAGCTTGCCGTAACGCTGGCAAGGTTGTAATGGGTTCCGGTAAACTGGTCGGGTATCGGGTCGAAAGTAATTGTTTGAAAAGCTTTGTCAACCTCGAGGTTTTGAGTTTTCGAAGGCAATACAGGGTATTTGCTGTTTGGTGCGATGGTGGCCGTTATATTGACTGTTCCAACACCCACTATATGTATTTTCCCATCCACTACAGTGGCTACAGCCGGGTTATCGCTGGTATAAATTATTGCTTCACCATCGCTGGCGGTTGCTCCCGGATCAAAATCAGGGGCTCCATAATTTTTTGTCAGCAGGGGATTAAAGGTAATGACCGGTGCAGTTTCCTGGACGGTAAGTGTTCCGTTTATATAAGTGACATCGTAATTAGACGAAGTTGCCCCACCGGGGATGATGGAGTAGGTGCCTGCCGGAGATGTTACGGTTGCCGTAGTAGTTGCTGACGGCAGTGTGTTTAAACTACCTTCAGAGTCGCCATTTACAAACCCGGCATATTTGAATGTGAATACAGGGTTAACGTCCCCCACTGCCCTGTTTTTATCTGCCGCAGTAATGGTTAAGTTCGCTTTGGTTATTTTGCTTTCGATGGCTGCAATGCTGATGTCGGCAGCGCCGGGGCTGCTTAAGGTTACTTTCCCGGAATACATGCCTGCGGGCGCAGTTGCCGCAAGGCGCACATATACGGTCGTGGGCGCGATAGTTCCCGAAGTTCCGACGGAGATAGTCTCCCGGAAGGTTTTATTATCTGCACTAACTTCAAACCCTGCGGGCGGCGTCACCAGGATCCCGGACGTCATATTTTCGCCGGAAACCGAAAAGCTGGCCGATTGTGATGCTGTACCATAAATAGTATTAAGAGCGGATAACGGCCCCGTAGCGCTAATTACCGCACCTGTAGTTGAAGAAGGATTAACAGTAATAGTAAAACTAACAGGCTGCCCCGGGCAACCGCCGCCGCCCGAAATAAAATTCCCAAATGAGTCTGCAACGCCAATCTGGCCTTCGGGGCTGGTGTAAATTAAAGTGTTTGTTGCGGTATTGATGATAGAGAAATTGCTCGAATAATTATTGATAACATACAATTTGCTGCCATCAGGGGTTAACGAAATACCAGACGGCCCATTTTTTACAGGGACTGTAGCGATTATCGTGTTAGTGGCGGTATTGATAACCGAAACGGTGTTAGCTTCCAGGTTGGATACGTACACCCTACTCCCATCAGAATTGATAATAACGCTATATGGCCCTTTATCAACCGGTATCCGTGCAGTTGCTGTATTTGTACTGGTATTGAAAACAGTTACGATATTGTTACCACACGTGTATACACGTTTACCGTCAGGACTAACGCATAAGCCAAAAGGAAGATTTCCTATTTCGATCGTCGATAATATTGTATTATCTGCCGTGTTAATAACAGATATACTGTTTGACATGGTGCTGGAATTAGCCACATAAAGCCTGGTGCCATCAGGACTTACGGCAATACCCTGGGGACTACGGCCGACAGCAATAGTTGCAATATTTGCGTTGATTGATGTATTAATTACAGAGACATCGTTAGATGCGTAGTTGGCTACGTAAACCCGGCTGCCATCGGGACTTACGCATACGCCCCTTGGGTTTGTGCCCACATTAATAGTAGCTAAAACTGTTTGTGTTGCGGTATTGACAACCGATAAATTCTGCGAATATTCATTCGTAACGTAGACACGGCTTCCATCCGGACTCACCGCAACGCCGGCGGGCCCGTTGCCCAGCCTTATCTTTGTTATTTTTTCGTTGGTCCGTATGTCAACAAGCCATACGCCACCATCAGGACTGCCATCTGCGATATAGGCAATCGAGGGGCTGTCAGAGAACAAAGAAGCAGTAATTGTTGCTGTTATAGGGCTACCGCTATTATTGATTGCCTTAAATGCAGCAATGTTACCGGTGCCGCTTGCCGGCAAACCAATAGCCGGATTATCGTTTAACCACGATACGCCTGCGCCGTTTGCAGTAAAGTTAACAGGTACAGTGTTGGCCCCGGTCTTAACAGTTTGATTTGAAACAGGGCTGAGGGTGGCTGATTGTTTGATACTCGCGGTTAATGCTGCATTCTGGCTGGCTGCGCCGGCAGCCGTCAGTACTGCATTCCCGGCAATATTACCTGGAGCATTGGCAGCGGCCGAACGCGCATAAACCGTAATAGCTGTAACTGTACCCGCTTTCGGGCTTAGCGTTATTTTGTTAGCGTAGCCACTGCCGGCATTAACCGATAATTCGAACCCTTTGGGAGCAGTTATGGTAATATCGCCGCTTAAGCCGGTGCCGGATACCGTAAATTTTTGGATGTTGGGGTTTGATGAAGGGGTGCCCGCACATGCGGAGATAACGCCGGAAACGGGACCTGCCGAAATAACTGCCTGGGTGGCAGCCTTTGAAACAGTGCTTAATACCGATGGTAGATTAATGCTTGTTGCGCCGTTACTGCTCAAAACAATATCGCCCGAATAATTGCCCACATCATCCGAAGCCGCCAGCCTTAAGTACACGGTTGTAGCTACAACATTGCCTGTGGTGCCAACAGTTACGGTTTTATCAAACGTAATGTTGTCTGTACTCACTTCAAATCCCGCAGGTGGGCTTACCAAAATGCCGCTTTTCAGGTTAGTGCCGCCTACCGAAAAAGTGGTCGGCTCGGACGGTACGCCCTGCACCGTAGAAACTGCTGCAAGGCTTCCGGAAGTTGTAATAACGGACCCGGTAACCACCGAACCAGGATTGACTGTAATAGTAAAAGTTACCGGCAGGCCGCCGCAACCATTTCCTCCGGACACGAAATTGCCGCTGGAGAAAGGGGTGCCCGCTACCGGTATGGTCGCGACTATTTTGTCGTCGGCAGTAGTGATTATAGAAACTGTATTTGTAAACTGGTTGGGCAGGTAAAGCTTTTTACCGTCGGGACTTATTGATACGCTCTGCGGGCCAATCAGGCCGGTACCCAATGAAATAGTATTCAGGATGGTATTGGTGTAAGCATCTATAACGGTAACCTTGCCGAAAGTCTCATCCGACACGTACACTTTTTGTCCATCCGGACTAACAACAATACCGTTCAGACTGCCTATACTATTTATCTTTATGGTTGCAACAACCTTTGGCTGGTTTGTGTCGATAACAGTAACGTTGTCACTTCCATCAGTGGCGTATACCCTTCTGCCATCAGGACTTATAGCGAGCGAAAGAACACCATATGGAACACCGACTTCGTGAATTTCAGTTCCATTAGCAGTGTTAATAACCCAGACTGTTCCATCTTTATAGTTAGATACATACAGGCTCTTTCCGTCCGGGCTTATTGCTATTCCCAACGGAGATTGGCCTACAAGTACGGTTTGGGCTATGGTGTTGCTTGCAGTATTAATAACTGAAACCGAATTTGACTCGCTGTTGGCAACGTAAACGAATTTTCCATCAGGGCTTACACATATGGCATGCGGGCTGGTTCCGACTTTAATTGTGGCAATCACCGTATTGGTTGCGGTATTTATTGCCGAAACTGTTCCGTCTTTATTGTTAGCCACATATACCCGGCTTGCATCAGGGCTTAAAGCCACGCCGCCCGGACCGATACCTACCTTAATCTTCGTGGTGATCTCGTTGGTAGTGGTATTAATAACCGTTAAATTATCAAAATCAGGCGTAGCTATGTACGCAAAGCCTGTCGGGTCAACAGGTGTTGCGGTAATAGTTGCGGTGATAGGCGAATTGCTATTGTTTACGGCCTTAAATGAAGCTATATCGCCGGTTCCGCTGGCGGCGAGGCCTATCCCCGGCGTATTATTAACCCATTTATAAGAACCTGCGTTACCGCTAAAATTAACGGTTGCCGTTGAGCTACCGTTACTAACCGCCTGGTTGGGCACACCATCAATTTTGAGCACGGCCCTAATCATGCCGGAGACCGGCACTACTTTATTATCTGCACCATTTGAGGTTAGCGTAATATTACCGGCTAAAAAACCAACGGAGGCTGTTTTTGCCGATCTAACATATATAGTGGTAGTAGCCAGCACCCCACCTGTTTGCGGAAGTGTAATGCCATTTGTATAAACGCCATTAGGGGCAGGCGAAATTTCGAACCCGGCGGGCGCCTGCATAATTATGTTGGCATTTAAGCTGCTGCCCGATACGGTAAATTGCAGCACCGACGGGCTAACAGATGCAGAACCGGAGCAGGCAGTTATGCTGCCGTTTGTACTGCCTGTTGTAATAACTGGTTGTTTTGGGTTACCCCTTATAAATGTGCCGAGCGCAAAGGGGCCGGTACCCACATTAATAGTTTTAGCGATATTACCCGTGATGGTATTATATACCGTAACCGTATTGGCCAGCCGGTTTAGCACATATAGCAGGCTGCCATCCTGCGAGAGCGATAGTCCGCTTGGGCGTTTGCCGGCATTGATAGTGTTTATTATTGTATTGCTGCCGGTGCTGATAACGGATACCGTATTTGCCAGTTCATTGGCAACATAAAGTAGCGTCCCATCCGTATTCATAGCCAATGCAGACGGGTTTGAATCTACCGCTATGGTATTTACCACATAGCCCGTGAGGTAATTTATAAGAGTTAAGTTATTTGACTGCGAGTTGGCAACATAAGCAAATTTACCATCGGGTGTAACCGCGATGGCGACTGGAGCCTTACCGGCATTAAAGTTAGATGTGTAGCCATCGTCACCGCTAAGGATCTTAATATTATCGCCCGCATTATCGGCAACGTAAACCAGGTTGTACTTTGCGCTATACGTTACACCAAGGGGATTAGTGCCTACATTATATGTGCCGGTTATAGCATCGGTATAAAGACTTATAAAAAGTACCTTATTCCCACCCAGGTTATCATTGGCCACAAACAATTTGTCGTTAAGGTAATTCACAGCAATTCCCGTTGGGCCTATACCTGCCGGGATGGTTCTCTTTACTGTATTGGTAGCGGCATCTATAACCGAAATATTATTCGAATCGTGATTGGTTACATAAATCAAATCACCAAACGGACTTATTGCAATACCCAATGGCTGTTTACCCACGCTTATAGTAGTTACAACCAGGTTGGTAGCCATATCAATTACTGATACGCTGTTTGAGTTTTGATTTAAAATATAAGCATAACCCGAAGCAGCATCGGTAACCTGGGTATTGGGCTTCGCATCCGGCGAAAAGAATGGCTTTCCCGAAACCTTAAAGGCCAATAAAAAAAGGCAAATAATAAGGACTTTGGTAAGAATGGTAAAGGTTTTATGCATATAGCGATGTCGTGATAGTTTAGGGCATGAGTAATAACGTAAAAAATAGTTCAAACAGCCCCTGCCCAAATGTAATTTAAATAATCAGCCTGATATAACGTTTTACGAAAATTTTTAACAAGGGTTTTATCAGCAAACGTCCATAATTTGAAGACGGTAGCAAGTGCTGACTCCTGCATCAAATTGTAGAGAAACTCCCCGATATTTTAACTTAGTTAATTTTTTAAACTGTTGATTATCAGCAACAATATAATTTTTTACCGCTTTGGCATCAATATGTATAACTATGATGTAACAAATTGAGAAACCCATGAAAAAATTAATTAGTATGATTGCTTTAGCAGCAATCTCATTTGGAAGTGTATATGCACACGCAACAGTTAGCAAAGCAAATGTAATGCAAACTGATACCAGCAAAAAGAAAAACAAACCGATGAAGAAGGACACCGTCATCAAGAAGAAAAAAGACTCTACCCTTGTAAAACAAAAATAACCCTCTTATTATTATCAATAAAGCCGCACGGAGCTCAGCGCCGTGCGGCTTTTTATTTTTCACACAGGCCTTACCTGCAATTCTTTTTCTGTTTAAGCGTTATCACGTTAATTGTTAATTTTATGCCATGAAATCATTTGCGTTAATCCCGATTTTTACAATACTGCTTTCAATTGGCTGCATGGCCCAGAAGAAGATTGCCGCGAAGGATGCTGTAAACCATAAAGGGGAAACGCTGATGATTTGCGATAAGGTTTTTAATACTGAAGTGTCGAAAGCAGAAAACACCACGCTGCTTTATGTAGGTAGTGATGATAGCCGTTACCTTACCGTTTTGGTTAAGGGGCCCGAGCATCCCAAATTTAACTGGCATCCTGAGCGTGATTTTAAAGGCCGCAAGATTTGTGTGACCGGTAAAATTGTCGACTATAATGGCAAGCCCGCTATATATGTTACCGAAGCAGCGCAGCTAAAGCCTGATAATGAATGATATTCAACGTAAGCGGGGTTGTAATTCCTGGCGAAATACAGCTCGCCCAAAAAAAATTTGGATATTAAAACTTAAATAGCTTATCTTCGTTTTACACTAAAAGCAAGACTATGTAGGCGTCGCCGATATAGTCTTGTTTGTTTATACAGAAAGCCGATGCGTCCTTCTTAAAAATGGGAGGGCGGTTTTTTTTGGCGAAGGATTGGAAATTATTATACAGAATTTAATTTGTGCGTTATGGCTGAAGTAGCTTATTATACCAAAGAAGGTTTAGAAAATTTAAAGAAGGAATTACACGAGCTTAAAACCATAGGCCGTACCAACATCAGCAAGGCTATTGCCGAGGCGCGTGATAAAGGAGATTTATCTGAAAATGCAGAATACGATGCAGCGAAAGAAGCGCAGGGGTTGCACGAAGCAAAAATTGCCAAGATGGGCGAAATGCTGGCCAATGCCCGTTTACTGGACGAATCAAAACTGGATGCGTCGAAAGTATTGGCTTTGTCGGTAGTGAAGATCAAAAATGTTAAAAACGGCGCTACCATGTCGTACCAATTGGTATCCGAAAGTGAGGCCGACTTTAAATCAGGCAAAATATCTGTAACATCGCCTATAGCAAAAGGATTGCTTGGCAAAAAGGTAGGCGAAATTGCTGAAATAAATGTACCCGCCGGCAAAATGGAATTTGAGGTACTGGAGATATCAAGATAAGTCCGAAAAGTTGGGAAAGTCTGTAATTCCGGCCGCCTTAATAGTGGCGCAAAGGAACAGCAGGCTTTCCCCTGCTTAATCAATCACCAACTTAATCAATCAACGTATGACCATCTTCTCCAAAATCGTAACAGGCGAAATTCCTGCCTATAAGGTAGCTGAAACCATAGATTACCTGGCATTCCTGGATATTAATCCGCTTGCCGAAGGGCATGTATTGGTTATCCCCAAAAAAGAAGTCGATTACATATTTGACATGGAGGACGACCTGTATGCCGGCCTGCAAATTTTTGCCAAGATTATTGCAACCGGCCTAAAAAAAGCAGTTCCCTGTAAACGCATTGGTGTAGCTGTTATCGGCCTCGAAGTACCTCACACGCATATCCACCTCATCCCTATGAACCGCGTGGACGATTTAAACTTTGCCCGCCCGAAATTGAGTTTTACCCCTGAGCAATTAGAGGCCACCGCGGAGAAGATACGGGAAGCACTGAAGGGATAATGGATTTGAAGATTTGGCGATGTGTTGATTTGAAAATGAAAGCTAATCTTTAAATCATCTAATTTTCAAATCTTCAAATAACTCACACCACCCTTCCCTTATTATCCTTTACAAAAGTATCCCAGCCTGAATAAGATTTTTTAGAGCCGCCGCTTTTGCCGGTTGGGACACGTTGAAATGAGTGACAAACCGCTACCGCAAGTCCATCAGTTGCATCAAGAAAATCGGGCGTTTCGGTAAATTTTAATAGCGTTTGCAGCATTGCGGCAACCTGCTCTTTAGCTGCGTTACCGTTGCCGGTGATGGATTGTTTTATTTTGCGGGGGGCGTATTCGGTTATATCCAGGTTACGCGATAGGGCAGCTGCTATGGCCATCCCTTGCGCCCTGCCAAGTTTGAGCATCACCTGTATGTTTTTACCGTAAAACGGCGCTTCGATAGCCAGGCAATCCGGGTTGTAATTATCTATAAGGGCGACGGTCTTTTCGAAGATGCGCTGTAGCTTCAGCATGTGGTCGTCTATTTTTTCCATCTTCACCACGCCAAGGCTTATCAGCTCAATTTTATTGCCCACTTCCTTTATCAGTCCGTAACCCATTACCGCAGTACCCGGATCGATACCTAATATTATGCGTTCTTTTTGCAGCGAGATGGGTTTATTAATAGAAGATGGACTATCGGGCATTGAAAGTAGCGTTTGGTTCAAAGATACGGACAAAAACAGTTGCTGGAACGGATGATGAGAAAATTCAAAGTGCAGCCTTTTACTGCCACTCACCACTGCTACTGACTACCCGCTTTCCCCTCTTGCTAATCGAAATTAGTTTCATAGCTTTGAGCAAATTATGAGCAAAACCTTTAATCGTCCTATTCGTGTTTTGGTGGCTAAAGTGGGCCTCGACGGGCACGACCGCGGTGCACGTATCATTGCCACCAGTCTGCGCGATGCGGGTATGGAAGTTATTTACACCGGCCTGCGCCAAACTCCCGAAATGGTGGTGAACACCGCCTTGCAGGAGGATGTCGATGCTATTGGCATCTCCATACTTTCAGGTGCGCACATGACCGTTTTTCCCAAAATCATCAACCTCATCAAAGAAAAGAAAATGGATGATGTGCTGGTTACCGGCGGTGGCATTATCCCGCAGGATGATATGGCTGAGCTAAAAAAAATTGGCGTAGGTGAATTGTTTCCCCCTGGCACCAGTACGCAGGACATTGTTAAATATATTACCGATTGGGTGCATCAGCACCGTAATTTTTAAGTCGCAAATACTATGTCGTTCCAGAATTTATTAATCGAGCATAAAGATCGTATTCAATATATTATCATCAACCGCGAAAGCAAGCTGAACGCCCTGAATAAGGATACGCTTGCCGAGTTACATATTGCACTAAGCGACGCTTTTAGCAATTCTGCAGTTGGTGGTATAATCATCACCGGGGCAGGGCAAAAGGCTTTTGTTGCCGGTGCGGATATCTCCGAATTTGCCGGCCTTGATGTTAATGGCGGCCAGGCATTGGCAAAACTGGGGCACGATACTGTTTTCAACTTAATTGAAAACGGCAATAAGCCTGTTATTGCCGCGGTGAATGGTTTTGCTTTAGGCGGCGGTCTTGAATTGGCCATGGCTTGTCACATCCGCATAGCGTCTGACAATGCCAAAATGGGTCTACCCGAAGTTACACTTGGCTTGATGCCGGGCTATGGTGGCACCCAGCGCCTTACACAACTGGTGGGCAAAGGAAAGGCGCTGGAAATGATAATGACTGCCGATATGATTACCGCTGACGAAGCTCACCGCCTCGGCTTGGTTAATCACGTTGTAAGCCAGGAGGAGTTATTGCCGCAGACTGAAGAATTATTAAATAAAATATTATCCCGTGCTCCCCTGGCGCTTGCTGCAGCCATAAAAGCGGTAAATGCAGGTCTTCGCAACGACCAAAATGGTTTCGAAACAGAGATAGAAGAATTTGGAAAATGCTTCGGAACCGGCGACTTTAAAGAGGGCGTCTCGGCCTTCCTCGAAAAACGGAAACCCGTTTTTAAGGGTAACTAAGCGACTTTTTTGACACAATCCTGACTAAATAGAAAAATTAGTCAAAATTAATTCATTGTTAATCAAACGATTGAATAATCGTGACAATTCAATGAAAAAACTGTAATGATTTGTGCTGTTACTTTGCCCTGTGTTTATAAAAACACAACAATTTAATAACATATTTGATATGAAAAGTACATTAAAAATTTCAGCCTTAGTTTTAGCTTTTGCCGGATTAACCCTTGGCGCAAAAGCACAAACTGCAACAAAAACAACTACCTCAACATCTTCTTCATCTAACGGAGTAATCCTTAGCATAGGCGCTGACGCCGGTATCCCGACAGGCAACCTTTCTAACGCTTACAACTTTACCATCGGTGGTTCGGTACAAGCCGATATCCCGGTTGCGCAGAATTTGTTTGTTACCATTAATGCCGGTTACAACAGCATCCAGGGTAAAAACAACTACACTATCGCAACTCCAAATGGACAGATAAGCGGCGACGTAACCAACATCCAGTTACTGCCAGTTAAAGCCGGTATAAAATACTTTGTAGTGCCTCATCTGTATGTACAGGGCGAAGCAGGTGCTGCATTCCTTTTAAATAAAAAAGATTTAGGCTTTGATAAATCAGCTGCGTTTGTTTACGCTCCGCAGGTTGGTTACCAGTTCCCTGTTGGTGCTAAAAACTTCATCGATGCCGGTGTAAGGTTTGAGTCATCAACTAAATTTGTAACAGGTGTTGACGATAGCAAAGTAAACTTCTTCGGTCTGCGCGTTGCGTACGCTTTCGGACTGTAATTTTTAGAGTCAAGAATCAAGATTCAAGAGTCAAGACAGAAAGTAGCATACGAACTATTTCAAATCTTGGTTCTTGACTCTTGATTCCTGGTTCTTCTCCGCCCTATATCTACTAAAAAACACAAGAGGCTCCGTGCCTCTTTTTTTGTTTATATAACTTTTTAGTTGTGTTAAACGTATGATGGGATTAAATTTATAAATTAGCGGATGAGCATGTTAATCAACATGTAAAAAAGGCCGCTTACTAGTCAACCGAAATTGCTTTATGAAGAAAATTCTCATCATTGATGATGAAGTTAACGTTGCGTTACTGCTATCGAAATTTTTAACGCGCAATGGCTTTGATGTTACTACCGCCTCTACCGGGACAATAGGCATGGAGTACCTGAAAAATGGCAACTTTAACCTTGTGCTATGCGATTTCAGGCTGGAAGACACCGATGGCCGCGAAATGCTTAAGAATATCAAGACGCAATATCCAAAAACCGGGGTAATTATTATTACGGGTTATTCGGATATTAAGATGGCCGTGGAGCTGATAAAGATGGGCGCGTATGACTACATCACTAAACCTTTATATCCCGACGAGATATTAAACACCATTACCAAGGCTATTGAAACGCACCACGCCCTGGTTGAAGATAAGGAAACAGAGAAGGCCACTTACGATAAACAGACCACTTCGAGCCGCGAAACCAAGAAGCAAGCCTTCAGTAATGAATTTGTTACAGGAACCAGTAAAGTGTCGAAAGAGCTTTCCCGGCAGATAGAACTTGTAGCGCCAACCAACTATAGCGTTATCATTATGGGTGAGAGTGGCACCGGTAAAGAATCGGTCGCCAAGAGCATTCACCTCAACAGCCCGCGTTATAACCAGCCATTTGTGGCGATGGACTGCGGCTCTTTAACCAAAGAGCTAGCCGCCTCCGAATTTTTCGGGCACGAAAAAGGTTCGTTTACGGGCGCTTTGTATACCAAGATTGGTCACTTTGAAATGGCTAACGGCGGAACTTTGTTTTTGGATGAGGTGGGTAATCTTTCCTACGAGATACAAGCCGCATTGTTAAGAACAGTACAGGAGCGAAAAGTTAAGAGAATAGGCAGCACCAAGGAAATTAACCTGGATGTACGCATAATTATAGCTACCAACGAAAACCTGCAGGATAGCATACAAAAAGGACGCTTCAGGGAAGATTTGTATCACCGCTTTAACGAGTTCGGCATATATATACCGCCGCTGCGTGAGCGCGGGGGCGATATTATGCTGCTTGCCGACCATTTTCTCAGAATCGCCAACCAGGAACTGGGGCGCAGCGTAACGTCTTTCTCGCCGGAAGTGGTAGAAAGCTTTATGAACTATCGCTGGCAGGGCAATATCCGCGAGATGAAAAACGTGGTTCGCCGTGCAACGCTGCTTACCGAAGGCAACGAAATAATGATGAAAGCACTGCCGCTGGAGATATCAAACTTCAGGCAGCCGGTATATGATTATTCACCAGTTGCCGAAATGCAGGAAATTAAGGAAAATAGGCACGATTTAAAGAATGCCGCACTTGAAGCAGAGTACGAAACTATACTGAAAGTTTTACGTGAAGTTAACTTTAATAAAACCCGCGCCGCCGAAATATTAAACATCGACCGCAAAACTTTGTATAATAAGATGAAGGCCATTAATATTAAGTAATATGAAGGATGCTGCAAAAACCGAAAAGAAGCCGGTAAGCAATGCCAAACAGTCGTTGCGGGCTTTAAAGCATGATGTGAAGAATCAGCTTTCAAATATCTTATTGGCCATTGAGCAGTTGCGTTACGAAATACCGGAGCCGACCGAAGATTGTGTATTTTATCTCGATTCTATTTCATTGAGTTCAGCGAAGATTGATACCCTTTTAAAAGAGGTTGATTGAGGGAGTCCAAAAAGTCCAAAGTCTGAAAGGCGCTGCAATTGTTCGTAAATAATAACATTTCAACTTTCTAACATTACACCTTCCAACAATATTATCCTTCCCTCAAAACAATTTCAATAACTTGCGTTATATAGGTATTATTAAGCCTTAATGTCAGTTTTTAACTATAAACAACGCAATAATATCATACTAACGGCCATTGTAATACTTGGCTGTTTTTTAATTTATGCGTTAAGCAGCCTGTTTAGCGCTATACTTGGGGCCATCGTCTTTTTTACAATTTTTCGCCCCGTTTACCTGCACTTTACTGAAACAAAGGGCTGGAACAAAACCCTGGTTGCCCTGCTTATTATATTCACGTCCCTTATCGTTATCATTATCCCGATGATGAGCCTGAGCATTATGGTGGTAGGTAAAATTGCTGGCATCAATAAGGAAACCTTTAATTTGCAGGAATGGGTCGGCAAAATAGACGACTACGCGGGTTATAATTTTAATCAACCCCATTTAGCCGAAAATACGCTGCAAAAGCTTGGCGCTTA
>JAZJZL010000230.1:0-13202 GCA_040389845.1 Bacteroidota bacterium | reverse complement strand
CTGCAGTTGCTGAACAAGCAGCTGCAGGCTTGGTATTTTGATATTTTCAATCATTTATTTACATTTGTTTAACAAATAAATTGGTAATGAACAAAAACAGCAAGGAGATCAGGTGTTCGTTTTGTGGTGCAGGTAAACAAGACTCCCTGATGCTGATTGCCGGCCTTGACGCCCATATTTGCGACAAGTGCGTTAACCAGGCTAACGAGATATTGGCTGAAGAGCTGAAGGTACGCAAGGTGAAAACTTCGCCTTCGGCGCCTGCAGCGCTTAAGCCTGCCGAAATAAAAGCACATCTTGATCAATATGTAATAGGCCAGGACGATGCCAAGAAAATCCTTTCAGTGGCTGTTTACAATCACTATAAACGCTTAAACCAAAGAGTTGAAAAAGATGATGTAGAGATTGAAAAATCGAACATCATTATGGTAGGTGAGACCGGCACCGGTAAAACATTACTGGCCAAAACTCTTGCTAAAATATTAAATGTTCCTTTCTGCATTTGCGATGCGACGGTATTAACCGAAGCCGGTTATGTAGGCGAAGACGTTGAAAGTATTTTAACCCGTTTACTACAATCTGCCGATTATGATGTGGCTACTGCCGAGCGCGGTATTGTTTATATTGACGAGGTTGACAAAATTGCCCGTAAAAGCGACAATGCCTCTATCACCCGCGACGTTTCGGGGGAAGGCGTACAGCAGGCTTTGTTAAAAATACTGGAAGGTACCAATGTTAACGTTCCGCCGCAGGGTGGCCGTAAGCATCCCGACCAGAAAATGATTACAGTTAACACCAACAATATCCTGTTTATATGCGGTGGTGCTTTTGACGGTATCGAACGGAAAATTGCTTCACGTTTGCGTACCCAAACTGTGGGCTACAAAATGAAACGTGACGATGGCGAGGTAGATTTGAAAAATCTTTACAAGTATATAACACCACAAGATTTAAAGTCTTTCGGTTTGATTCCTGAATTGATTGGTCGTTTACCGGTGCTCACTTATTTGAACCCGCTCGACAGAGAGGCGTTGCATAACATTTTAACAGAGCCGAAAAATTCGTTGCTTAAACAGTACAAAAAACTGTTTGAATACGAAGGTGTGAAGTTGGAATTTGAAGAAGATGTACTTGATTTTATCGTCGATAAAGCGGTGGAGTTTAAGCTCGGCGCACGTGGCCTCCGCTCCATTTGCGAGGCCATTATGATCGACGCCATGTTTGAGTTCCCTTCAAAAAAGGATATCAAACGCTTAAACGTGACATTGGATTATGCGCACGAGAAATTTGAGAAATCGGACCTGAAAAAATTAAAGGTAGCTTAACGATAAGCATATAACCAGAATCTATATTTACGAACGCAAATAAACCCTGGTGAAACGCCGGGGTTTGTTGTATCCGCATATTTGGAAGGGGGCTGGTCATTAGTCCTAAAGAAATTTAAAGACAGAGATTATGAATGAACAACTAGATGCAAAAAAAGACGAAATGCCAAAAGAACTGGCAACAAAAATTAAAGAAGTACACACCCCTATTACCCCGGGCCTTAAAACAAAAGAAGCGATAGTTACCAATTGGCTGCCTCGTTACACAGGCCGGCCGCTGGCAGACTTTGGGCAGTATATTATTCTCACAAATTTCTCGAAATACATACAGCTTTTTTCGCAATGGAATGATAATGCGCCGATATTGGGTTTAGATAAGCCCATGCAGAGCGTAACGGCGAACGGTATTACCATTATTAACTTTGGTATGGGTAGCTCTGTAGCAGCTACTATCATGGACTTGCTTACCGCAGTAAAACCAAAGGCCGTTATTTTCCTGGGCAAATGCGGCGGACTAAAAAAGAAGAATAAATTAGGTGATTTAGTGTTGCCTATAGCCGGTATCCGCGGTGAGGGTACGTCAAACGACTATATGCCTCCCGAAGTTCCTGCGTTGCCTGCATTCGCTATGCAAAAAGCGATATCGACTACCATACGTGACTTTGGCCGGGATTATTTTACCGGGACATGCTACACCACCAACCGCCGCGTTTGGGAGCATGATAAGGAGTTTAAGAAATACCTTAAAAAGCTGCGTGCTATGGCCGTTGATATGGAAACGGCAACGATATTTACCACAGGCTTCGCCAACAAAATTCCAACCGGTGCATTGCTGTTGGTTTCCGACCAGCCGATGATTCCGGAAGGTGTAAAAACTGCTGAGAGTGATTCAAGCGTTACCGAGCAATATGTGGAACAGCATTTAAAAATAGGCATCGAATCATTGAAGCAGTTGATTAATAACGGGCTGACGGTGAAGCACCTGATCTTTTAATCGCAGATGTTTGCAGATGGCGCAGATGACGCTGATTTTAGCTTACGTAAAGACTTGCGAAGTTTTTAAAACTTCGCAAGTCTGGCGGATCTCAACCACTCACCCAATCCACTACTCACCAATCCCCACCTTCTTCATCCCCTCCCTCCCGTAAAACACAGGGAAATACATCAACTCTGCTTTCGCGGGATTGAGGGTGTATTTACCGCTGTAACGCGGGGTAAGGTTTACCGTAAATTCATATTTACCCTGCTTTAGCTTGCGGCAAAATATGCTAACCTTTTCTTTAAAATATTCACGGTGCACTTCGTTGTTCTGCCAGCTTTGGTTCTTGCTTTCGTAAGAGCACCCAGCCGGGATAGGGATTTCAATCATCACAAAATCGGCATCGCCTTTGGCGGTCACCTCTGCTTTTAGCTGCGCGGTTTCGCCGCCTTTTAATTTTGTTATGCGCTCGTCTTTCTTCTCAAACCAGGTATCGACGGTAAAGTCCTTGCTTACCTTTTCCGGCTTTGCGTTCCAGGATTGCTGGTAGCCGGTAATATAAACCGGCAGTGTGCCTGTTTTAATGACGCTGACTTGATTATCGGTAAGCGTTGCCGTGTATGGGAATTTGCTGACAGTTTCAGTAGTAGACCCCTTTAGGGTTAAGGAGGCTGGTTTAACCTGTTTGTCTGCTATTAATACGTCGGGTAAAATAGTTTCCAATATCAAGGAAGATTCGTAAGTATTACGCCAGTCGCCGGTGTTTCGTTGTTCTAAAAAATAACCGCGTATAAGGGGCAACAGGTTGCTGTGTTTGCCATCGTTTTTAATGATTTTATAGGCAAGCGCGGTTAGCTGGATGCTGTTGTCAAAAAAGTTATAGTTTTCATCACCCCAATAAATATTGCCGAAAAGGGTATGATGTTGCCCGGCCAGCAGGCTATCCAGGTTGATGGCAAGGCTCTTTTGCTGTTTTAAGAGCATTAGCTTTAATTTATTAGAGGCGGATGGACTTACAGCCTGTTTTTTCTTCAGCGCTGCATTTTCTGCAGCTATAACGCCGAAATACCTGGCATAGTCAATTTTCACTTCCAGTTTGTAGAGCATTTCGAGACAGGTTAGCTTGTCTTCGCCTTTGTAGCTTTCCATTTGGTAAACCAGGTAATCGGTAAGCTTTTGTTTGTTCAGTTGTGTTTGGTAGCCGTCTTTTTGTGCATCGATTAAAGCCTCAACAACGTGCAGACTTATCCATAATTCTTCATCACTGTCTTTCCACCAGCCCCAGGTGCCCTGTGTTTTACGGTTGTCCTGTAGCATCTTTATTACCTGGTTTATATTTTTTTCGTATTTAAAATCCTCACCTAGAAACTTTTTGATGTGTTTTTCCATCAATAGCCCTTTTAGTTTTGATGCCAGCTGTTCATTACATAAATATTTGTAATTGCGCAGTTTTTCCGTTTCCGACAATAGCACCGGCACCACTGATGCTTCTGCGCGGAACGTAACCGGGCCTTTGGCCGCGTCAAATTTGAGGTTAACGGTGGTATCGCCGTTTAGGGCTTTAAAAATTCCTGTTGTTTCTTTTACTCCCTGCTTTATAACCGGGATTTTGCGTCGTTCTCCATCAAAATAGCCGTTATCGCGTTTGATGCTGTATTCGAAGGTGAGGCTGTCGGTATTTGTGGCGGTTATGGGAAGGGTATCAATTTTTGAGTTGGTAACATCAAATACATCCTGTTTAACCTGTTTGCCGTTATAGGTAAAAGTGCGGGTAAGTTTTGCTGCGCCTGCGTTATAATTGGTTGCTTTTCCTATAGTGCTTAATTCATCACCTTCAACGGCAAACTGCGGGGCAAGAAAAGCAGCGCTTAGCGGTTTAAACGCCTTGATTTGTTTTTCAGCACAACCAGACTGCTGTCTATCAGTTACCCCAATAATAAACGTGCGCCAGTTGGTTATATCATCAGGGAAAACTGTAGTAAAGCTTGCTTTGCCATTTTCATCAGTTGAAAGTTTTGGCTGCCAGTAGGCATAGTCGGAAAAGTTTTTGCGGATGGATTGTTCATTCGATTGCCGCGTAGTGTCAGTTTTGCCTTGCATTTCAGCACTCTTTCTTTTGGTGTTGATAATGATAACCCCATTAGCTGCCCTCGCGCCATACAAAGCTGTCGCGGCTGCGTCCTTCAACAGATTTATATCTGCAATATCGTTTTTATTGATGCTACCCATATCTTCAACTACTACGCCATCTACTATAATAAGCGGCTTACCTGCTTTAAAGGTTGACATACCCCTGATACGTATCAGTGTATCGGCGCCTGGCATAAGGTAATTTTCTGTATTTTGAGCGTCTATAGTCTGTACAGCGCCAGTAAGGTCTCTTTTTTTTACGGATGAGTAACCCACTACAACCACTTCCTGTAACGAATTATGAGATGGAGTGAGGACAATCACTGAGGATACCCCCGGGGTTATATCTACTTGCCTGGTTTGGTAACCAATATAGGATACGATCAGCTTTCCAGAAACCGGCACCCTTAGCCTGAATACGCCATTAACGTCAGTTACTACGCCTTTGTGCAATCCCCGGATGCTTATCGAACACCCGACGATGGGCTGCCGGTCATCGCTGCCGATAACCCTGCCGGCCATCATGGTGCCGAATTGACTATCGTCAAAATATTTATCGTTAAAGGCCTCTTTCAGCTTAAGCGCGTCATTTTTAATGTCGGCATCGTTCGCATTAAACCCGCCGGTGCGCGAGCTGATGGTGCTGTTAATCTTAATGCTGACTGAATCTTTCGGGTGCGATTGTTTTAGGTTGATATCATAAAAATTATTGCCATGCGGTTTTACCACTATGCTGTCGGCAATATCATAGCCATCTCCCCTCAGCAAAAAGAACAGCCTGTATTTACCACTGCCCAGCTGACCGAAATCAGTTGTCATGCCGGGGTAAACGCGGATATAATCCGGATCATCGTACCGGTAGATAATTACACTTTTTACAAACGGGGCTTTGCGCTGCAGCGAAATGTTAAGCCGCCCGGTTGAAGTACCGGTAACCGGCTTATTCTGGAACAGGCTTTGGATGTTACTGCGCAGATCGAGAAATTGCTGCCATAAGGTGTCTGTTTCATGCTCGGTAAGCGCGTATTGGCTGTAGTTGTCCGTTCCGTTAATTAATGCGATGTCTTTTCGGAAAGGATATAAGGTTGGGATGCTTTTTTGTTTTAAAAGTCCCGGTTCAAAAAGGTAAGAATAGCCGGGCTCTGCCATAAAAAACCTGGGACTTTCGCCCTTTAATTTAAATAGTGAATAAGTATCGGCGACAGGCCCGGCAAGTATATGCCCCGCAGCATAAACATTGGGGTTTAGCAGGATTACGTTATCGCCCTGTGTTAATGTGGCCATTTTTTGGTCGAAATTATTGACGATGGTAACCATGTAGTTGTTTACCAGTCCGGCCTCGTAATCGGTTAACGTGTCTGAAACCTTTTTGAATGATGCTTTGTGGTTTATTAAAGTATCGGCGTTGATACTTAATATCAGCTTTTTCGATCGTTCAACATTTACAGAATCTATTTTAATGCTCTGGTTAACTGTTCTGAAACGGATGGTGTGTTTACCTGGCGTAACCCTGAAACTATAACGTTGCATCTGTTGGGCCTGGCTGAAGTAAACCGGCCGGTCATCGATATAAACAATGTGAACAGGCAATATGCTGCCATCTCTGACTACAAATGGTGCTATTTGTGTGATGCTGTCAGTTGCGGGCTCTTCAATCCTGAAAACGGTGCTTGGATGGGTGAACTGATAATATACAATACTGTCCAACCCTATTTCGCGGCCCCAGCGCTGCCAGTTTAAGGATATCAAACCTCTCTCGCTCAATTTAATAATGTCATACGGAGCTTTGCTGGTTTTGCCTTTGCGCACCTTATCGAGGTAGGGCACATAGGGCGGTGTATAGTTAAACTTGCGGGTAAGGGACCATGCGGTTAAATCAGTGTTGGGCACGGGCTTGCCGTTATTGTCGGTAACCACAATGTCCGTCTGAGCCCGCTGGCCGGGGTTTACCGTGACGGGCTGTTTTACGTTTATGGTTAACACATTTTCTGAAAGCGGTACCTCAACTTTTTCGCTTTTGGGCTCGCCTCCCCAAATAAAATTTGCTACAAATGTGACGTTTTTTGTCCCCTTGTATGCATGCCGGTAAGATGGTCCGCTAGTCTTTCCGGCATCCATTAATTTATCGCCGCTAAAAACGGAATACCACAGCTCAAGCTTTCGCTCATTATTTATTTTTACAAATACCGAATCGGCAGTGCGGTAACCTGTTAAGCTTACATTACTGGTGCTGTCTTTAAGATCGAAATCATTATCGGTACTGTCCGTTTCTATATTATAGGTTGTGGCGTTGGGGTTAAAAAGCAGCTTGTAGGGCAGTATTACCCTTGTTTTTGAAATAGTGTCCCGGTGTTCGTTTATCGCGCTGATAATTGCCGGCATTTTCGCTGGTTTACCATAAATATTAACCGTAGCCAAAAGCGTATCGGCGCTTAGTGATATATTCACCCTGTATTTGTCGTAAGAGTAGCTGGCGTCGCTTCCTGCGCTCTGCAGCTCGTTATCGGAATTTAAAAAATCAGCATCCAGGTGATAACTGATGTTTGCTTTCGGGAAAATAGAGTCTGGAAGAATAATTTTTGTTTCGCCAATAGGATCGAGCGGCATTTTGTGCTCCCACAAGGTATCGGGTACAAACACGTGCCGGCTATTATAGGGTAGCGCGCCGACGGTGGTTAATGTCAACCTGATGCGGCCATCAGGAACGGGCAGGTCGTTTTCATCGGTGGCTTTGAAGTAAACCGATAACGGAACGCCGGGGCCGTGTTCCTTTTTGTCTGTCCGCATACTGAAGTGAATAGTCTTTAATTCATACTCTTCATACTTAAAACTCCCTGTGAAGTAAACTTTCCGTTGCGCTAAAATTTCGGATTCGCTTTTATCCCCATCATATTTATCGAGGTCGTATTTCGCCGCCGACAAATCTTCCAGGTTGATAGCGTATTCTTCATCGAGGTCTATTTTTAAGCTGTCACTCAACACAAAAGAATATTCGTAGCCTCCGTTGCGGTAACTGTTTACCCTGCCTATTATTTTACCGTCTTCATCGCTCCGTTTGCACAACCTCACTAATAGCTGAGGAACGCTAATAGGTTTTCTTGACGCACTGTTCAAAATAAAAGCCTTGAACTTAACGGTGTCGTTTGGTTTATACAGCGGTTTGTTAAATACCATAAAACCAGTGTATTTCCGGTTTTGCCGGTAGCGGTAGGAATTATAATTTGGCTTACTGAACATCCGCGTGATGCTATACCATGTCCGTTTTAGCCAGTGACGCCTTGAGTTATAATATCGGCTTTGCTTTATGGGGAAGTAGTTTATTACCCCTTCGTAATCAACCCTTATCAAACTGTCCTTTTTTGAAACGGACTTATGGTACAGGGCGGTTTTTTCATCATAGGCTACAGGGTGATTATTAACATATACGGATGCATTGGTTATTGGCGTGCCTTTTTTGTCTAACAAAATAAAACGGAGGTCGTTGTTATTATGCATCAGCTTTAAAAAAGCCGAGTGGTTTTCTATCAGAGTATATTGAAGATTGTTTTGTAAGGCATAAACCTTCAGGTAATTGCCTGCCGGTAGGTTATTTTCCCACACCTTGTCGGTTTTTATAGAATCGACAAGGTTGTGCAGCAGCTTGTCACCAGGTTCCTTGTTGCGATGATTATAAAACTGCGATATATCCGATGCATCCAGTTTATATATATAGGTATAGTAGCTGCTTATCCTGCTATCCGTCAGCGGCCGCTGCGCATAGGCTGCAAATGCTGTTGAACTTAAAATAAAAAAGAAAAGCAAACGCTTGTACATATTTTGAGGCTGTAATTGCGGGCAGGTTTTAGCTAGGCAGTTAAACATAAGCAAATTAGTTGAGGCTGATTTATGTAATGATGCCGATGGCTGCTTGTTTCCATAAATCAATTCTACATTTTTAAAATATGTCAATTTAGAAAGCTAATTTTGAGGCAAACCAACCCGCAAGCCGGGTTTACCAAAATAAATTTATGTGGTACAATAATATACTGGAAACCATCGGCAACACGCCTATGGTGAAACTAAATAAAATCGCCAAAGATATTCCTGCAACCGTTTTGGCTAAAATAGAAACGACCAATCCCGGCAACTCCATAAAAGACCGTATGGCGCTTAAAATGATTGCCGATGCAGAGGCTGATGGTCGCCTTAAACCGGGCGGCACCATTATCGAGGGCACCTCCGGGAATACAGGGATGGGTTTGGCTATAGCTGCGGTGATAAAGGGCTACAAGTGTATTTTTACAAGTACTGATAAACAATCGAAAGAGAAGTTTGATGCCTTGCGTGCCTTTGGAGCGGAAGTAATAGTTTGCCCAACGAATGTCGACCCGGAAGATTCGCGGTCTTACTATTCTGTCTCATCAAGATTAGAGCGCGAAGTGCCAAATTCATGGAAGCCGAATCAATACGATAACCTTTCCAATTCGCAGGCGCACTATGAATCAACAGGGCCGGAGATTTGGGAGCAGACGGAAGGCAAAATAACCCACTTAATAGCAGGAGTTGGAACCGGCGGTACCATATCCGGCATTGCGCGCTATCTGAAAGAAAAGAACCCGGCGATACAAATTTTAGGTATCGATACTTACGGTTCTGTGTTTAAGAAATACAAAGAGACCGGCATCTTCGATAAAAATGAGATTCACCCATATATAACCGAAGGTATTGGCGAAGACTTCCTGCCTCAGAACGTCGACTTTAGCCTGATTGATCATTTTGAAAAGGTTACCGATAAGGATGCAGCTTTGATGACCCGCGAGATTGCCCGTAAGGAGGGCATATTTGCCGGTAACTCAACAGGCTCAGCCATCGCCGGCTTGATACAAATGAAGGGTAAGTTTAAGGAAGGCGACGTAGTAGTAGTTATCTTCCCCGACCATGGCACCCGCTACCTCGGCAAAATGTATAACGACGACTGGCTGCGCGACCGCGGATTTTTGAAAGACGGCAAACTAACCGCGCGTGACATCATCGCCAAAAAGGAAAACCAGCCGATTGTTACTATCGACTGCGAGAAAACAGTACTGGAGGCGATAAACACCATCAAAGCCCTTAATATATCGCAGATACCGGTTACTCAAAAAGATATGGTAATTGGCAAAATAACGGAAAGCGATATTTTGAACTCGCTGATAGAAAATCCATCCATCAAATCACAGCCGATAAAAAACATTACTACCGCGCCATTCCCCTTTGTGGATTTGAATACGTCCATCGATAAGATATCGGCTATGATTAATAAGGACAATATTGCCGTGCTGGTGGAGGTTAACGGCGAGTTTGAGATTATTACGCAGTATGATATTATTAATGCGATTTCTGCTTAGGTGGGGTGAAGGGTAAAAGGCGTTGTATTATTAATGCTAAGTCATTTTAAATTCAATATGTCGTAATTGTTAAATAATTTACCGCCTGGATTTTATCTTTACGCGCAAACGCGTAATTAATGACTCCCCCACCCAGGCTAAACGAATATAAGGTTCTTTTCTACAGGTTGTTTTTAGGCTACTTGTTTTACTTTATCAGCAGGGTTTTATTTGTCGCTTTTAATACACACCTGCTTGAAGTAAATAACCTGGGGACTTTATTAAAGCTATGCTATTACGGCATCGCCTTTGATACAACCGCCTTATTATACATTAACAGCTTGTTTATTTTATTAAGCATTCTGCCGCTAACGGTTAATACGCGTCCGGGCTATCAAAAAGGCGTTACCATCCTATACTTTGTTACTAACCTGCTGGCTTACGCCACAAACTTTGCCGACATAGTTTATTACCGCTTTAGCCAGGTACGTTCAACGCGGGCGACACTCGACTTGCTGGCAGACGAAAATAACAAGAAAATGCTTTTTGAGCATTTCTGGTGGCGGTATGGGTATATATTTCTTATTTACATAGTTTGCTGCGCCGGCTGGATTTGGCTTTACAAACGGGTTAAAGTGAAGCCGGTTCAGACAAAACCTTCGATACCATATTTTGCTTACTCGCTGCTGGCGCTGGTTGTTATTGTGGTACTGATGATTGGCGGTGTCAGGGGTGATTTTAAGCATAGCACGCGGCCTATTAACATGGTAGATGCCTATAAACATGTTACCGTGCCTAACCAGGGCGATGTGATATTGAATACGCCTTTTGCCATTTTTCGTACTTTCAGCAGCAATAGCTTTAAACTGCAAAGGTGGACTGATGAAGCTTACATAAATGTCAACATAAAACCCATCAAACAATATAACGGAAACCCTGCCGGCAAACCTAATGTAATGGTCATTATAATGGAGAGCATGGCCCGTGAGTTTTGGGGTAGCATGAACAGGGATGCGCATATCCCCGGCTTTAAATCGTATACTCCATTTTTGGATTCACTGTCGGATAGTAGTTTGATATTTACCAATGCTTTCGCTAACGGACGGCAGTCAATACATGCTATGTCATCAGTTTTGGCTGGGATACCATCGTTTCAGACGGCATTCACTTCATCGCCTTATGCCAAACAGAAAATACAATCTATCGTATCTATTTGCGATAGTCTGGGTTATCAAACGTCATTCTTTCACGGTGCATCTAACGGCTCCATGGGCTTTGAGGGCTTTGGCAATATCCTCGGCATCGGGAAATATTACGGGAAAACGGAATATAACAACGAAAAGGATTTCGACGGTATATGGGGAATATGGGATGAGCCCTTTTTTCAATATGTAGGCCGGACATTGGGCAAGCAAAAACAGCCGTTTATGTCGACGTTGTTCACCTTGTCATCGCACGACCCGTTCCGTGTGCCCGAAAAATATAAGGCCCGTTTTAAAGGCGGTCCGCTGGAATTGGATAAGTGCGTGCAGTATACCGACAACGCGCTGCGGGACTTCTTCAACTACGCCAAAACTCAACCCTGGTATAACAATACCATCTTCGTACTGGTTGCCGACCATACCAGCCAAACCTATTACCCTGAATACGCCAAGCCGGTTAACCGCTTTGCTATACCCATATTATTCTTCAGCCCCAATAAAGCTTATAACTTAAAGGGCGTGCGCACTGATTTAGCTTCGCAGATGGATATTTATCCGACACTGGTTGATTTGATTGGGTACCATAAACCGTTCCGCTCATGGGGGAGGAGCCTTGTTAGTAATTTACCGGGTGAAACGCCGAAGGTAATTAACTCCCCGGGTAACATCTACCAGATGATGCAGGGTAATTATATCTTTTTGTTTGATGGAAAGGAGTTTACGGGGATTTACAGCAATTACGATAAAGCCTTATCCAAAAACCTGCTTAACGGCCCTAAAAACGCCGAAATGAATAAGGGCATGGCCGATTGCAAGGCTTTTATACAGGATTATACAGATAGGATCGTTAATGGGAAGCTGAATCCGTAATATTGCATCATAAAATCTGCATCACAATGACACTTACAAGGTATCTCATAACGCTGTGTTTCTTATTTATTTGTTCACTGGCGTTCGGGCAGACGGGCGACACTGTTTTCATGAAATGGAAACTAAAGCCGGGTGAGGTTATCAAATATAAAACGTTAATGGACGAAAAGGATTCCGCTAATTATGTAAACTTTTCCATACCCTCCGCTATTGATAAAGTTTTCGGCGACTCAAGCCGCTCTGATTCAACTAACAAGATGATGGCAGATTTTTTTAAACAGGCAACCAAAGCGCAGGAACATATTGTTTATATGACGACATTGACTGAGGCGAAGAAAGATCTTATCAATATAGAAATGCTTACCGTTGATAATGGTGCGAAAGATACCGCAAAAGACGCCGGAACGGATACCTCCAAATTTACGGATATGGTAAAAAACATGAAGGCGATGATTTTGAAGATGCAGGGCGGCGTTGCCTTGCGCGGCTCGATACATGAAGATGGTACAATAGCGAGTTTTTACACGCGGGGCGATCAACGTAATCTTCTGGCAGGTTTTTTTGAACTTCCCGGAAAACCTGTGAGAGTAGGAGATAGCTGGCCAATAGATATACATTATGTATCAATGGACCAAAATTTCAAATGCGATAGTTCATTTCACAGGAACAACGTAACGGTAAGCCGCATCGATAAAAAGAATGGCGACGAAATAGTAACGTTACTATATGATATTGATGAATTCGTCGCCGGCGATTTTACGGCGCCATTTGGCGGCGGCCCGATAAAAACGACGATGAAGATGACGTATAAAGTTGTTGCTGAATTTTCGATAGTAAAAGGAAGGTGGCTGTCTTATAACGGTATGATGACGCTTGTTTCTACAGGCATTATGGACTCCCGAACAAGCAAAAGTTGTGTGTTGGTGGCGGAGTGAGAATCGCACATCACCACTTCTTAAATATAACAAACACCGCCAGCACTATCAATCCAAAACCCACTAAGTGGTTCCAGCCCAGTTTTTCTGATTTAAAAAATACTATGCTGAACAGCATAAATACGGTTAAAGTAATAGCTTCCTGTATGGTTTTGAGCTGAACGAGTGTAAACGGCCCACCATCGCCTTTATAACCGGCTTTATTTGCGGGTACCTGGAACAGGTATTCAAAAAACGCCAATCCCCAGCTGATAAATATCACCGCTATTAATCCAAGGTTTTTGCCCCATTCGTACTCCTTGAATTTGAGGTGCCCGTACCAGGCAAAAGTCATGAAGGTATTTGATACCAACAGAAATATTATCGTCTTTAACCCGCGCATAGTTTCTATACTAAATAATCAAAGTTTTGTTTGA
>JAZJZL010000229.1:10505-20219 GCA_040389845.1 Bacteroidota bacterium | reverse complement strand
CAGCAAAACTTTGTCAATCATTATCTGCATCAACTTTAATGTCGACATATAAATTACCGACCGCTTTTCTTTATTCAGGTGGTCGTTAACGAAGCGCGCGGTCGACGGGCCGAACTCCCACAACACCTGGAGTATCTCCAGTTCTGATTTTGTAGGCTCAACGGGTACGCTATTTTGGTTTTTAGAAGATTTCATAAAACAAGTATAAGAATAGTTTCTTATGTTGCAAATTATTTGACTGAACTATTTTATAAGTATTTGATATATAGATAAATAAAATAAGAATAAATTCTTATGTTGATATTAAAAGGTTCCAAGAAGACGTTTTGCGCTGAAAAACTCCGCTTCAGTGTTATGGTAGTTTTATATTTTTACCTGAGAATTTTCATTTTATGAAGCCTATAAAAATTATATACCTCATTTTTTCCCTCCTGCTATTCGTAATTGATTGCTTCGGGCAGGAAAACCTTGATGTTAAGGTCGATCCAACCCCATACCGTGTCTCGGGATATATGGGTAAACAGGATAATAAATCGGTAAAACGCAGGATATATATCATCGATTACAACATCAAGGAAAACAACAGCCGGGACACCATGACCATCCAGGATTATGATATCATCGGTAACGAAATTAAACACCATGCATTTTCCCACGGAAAAAAGGAGTACGAAATAACATATGAATATTATCCAAAACAAAAGCTAAGAATATGGCGCAGACCTGAATATAACCACGAGGCAGGCACGGTGGACAGGACCTGGTATTATTCAAATGATAAAATTAAGCGCTTTGAAAATGCAAATTTCAGAAAGGCCGATACCATAGACAGGGGTGTTGTCAACTTTACTTATAATAAAGATAGTTTGCTGGTATTGCGGGAAGATATAGCGTACGGCAAAATTTACCTGACTAAAATCTACAACTACAACGGTAAAGACATGGTGGATGCTGAAACCAAAATGGGTGGAAACCCGAATTATAACGGCGTATTATATAAATACAATGCAGACCATCTGCCGGTATCGCAAACTAAATATTACATGCGGCCAAACGGCAGGGACACCCTGCTATCTCACCTATATTTTTATGAGGATAAAAAATTAATTTCGGAGCAATATAAAGACGGGCTTGACCCTAAAAAAGATATTTCGGTGAGCTATACCTATGATAAAAATAACAGGATATTGGCTGCAATGTCAAAAGAAGACACTTTGTATCGACAGACCAGCTTTGAATATGCCGGCCCTTATCTTAGTAAAGTAACCGTAACAGCCAATAACTGGTCAAAGCTGTCGCGCGAATGGTTTATCTTTGGTCCAACCCCTCTCACTAAAATGCCCATGACTTACGAAACCACCTATTATTACGACGATAAGGGCTATTTAATAAAAACGGAGGATACGTTGAATGGGGTGCTGCAAATGAGAAAGCTTTATGTTATCGAATATTATTGATTTAAATAAGTCTGCGTACAGATAATTACCACTATCCACATACCGGTTAAAATTCCTAATTCTTAAATTAACCCTATGTTCGATAAATTCCGCGCATCATTCCCCAAACTCGACTGGGACAAATATGAAAGCTACTACCACCGGGTGGAAGTCCCCGCCGGTACGATTTTGCTGCGCGAAGGGACAATTTCCAGGAAAGCTTTTTTAATAGATAAAGGCTGCCTGCGGGTTTGGTTCAACAATAACGGCAAGGATGTCACCTTTCAATTCTTTTTTGAGGGAGAGATAGTTTCCTCCGGCGAAAGCTTCCGAAAAAAGATACCGAGCTATTTTACTATCGAAGCTATTGAGCCATCGGTTTTACACTGGATACATAAAAAAGACCTCGATAAGATATTCAATGACATCAGTGAAATCCCCGAACTCCGGAACAACATGATAGACATTGCCTTTGAACGACAGTTTCACTATATGCGGCATTTTCTTTCCTTTATCAGGGACACGCCGATGCAGCGCTACCTCGAACTTTTAAAGGAAAAACCTCACATCATTCAGCGTGTGCCTCACCATTATGTGGCTACCTACCTGGGTATAACGCCCGTTTCGTTAAGCCGGATAAGAAAAAGAGTAGGCAAATGATTTCTTAACAATTGTTAATGCAAGGCCGCTTGCGGTTGCTGACTTTTATCAAAAAAAGATATGAAAGCAGCAGTAATACAACAATTTGGCGATGTGCCGCAATGCATCGATTTCCCTGAACCAATTGCCGGAGAAGGCGAAACACTCATCAATATTAAAGCTTCGGTATTAGAGAATTTCGACAAAATGGTAGCGGCCGGGATACATTATTCCAGCAAGCAATTATTTCCCGCATTTCCGGCGATAACGGGGCACAGCGGCATCGGCACAACAGCCGATGGCCGCCTGGTTGGCTTTGGCATGCCGCGTGCGCCTTATGGCGCTTTTGCCGAAAAAACGGTGGCCAGCCGCGTGATGCCTGTGCCGGATGATGTCGACCCGATAGTCGCCGCATGCGTGCCGGCATCTGTACTTACCTCCTATCTCCCGTTAATACATTCCGCAAAGTTCCAGGCGGGCGAAACCGTTCTGGTAAACGGGGCTACCGGCGTTTCCGGGAAGATAGCGGTACAGCTGGCTAAATTGCTTGGCGCTAAAAGGGTAATCGCCACCGGCAGGAACGACAACTCCTTACAATTATTAAAAACCCTCGGCGCCGATGTAGTTATCGATTTAAAGCAAACCGACGATAAAGTGCTGGCCGATATCCAGGACGCAAAGGCCGATACAGGGATCGACGTGGTAATTGATTTTATATGGGGACGCCCGGCCGAAATCATCATGCAATCTTTCGTGCCTACAAAAATCGGCTTTCCCGGCAAAAGGGTACGATATGTGCATATCGGCGAAAAGGCCGGGTCGATGGTATCTTTATCTGGCGAAATGCTGAGAACCTCCGGACTTGAGCTTTATGGCGCCAGTAATATTCCGCATGAAGCCATCCCGCAGGCATTGGAACAGGTTTGGGAATGGATAAGAGAGAATAAATTTTATGTTAACATTGAGGTGGTGCCGCTTGCAGATATAGTGAAAGCCTGGCAGCGGACGGATTTGGAGGGGAAAAGGTTGGTTGTGGTGCCGTGAAAGGAGCGGGAACACACTGTTATTACAAGACATCCATTAAATGCTGGTGTTAATAATTAATTGGCATTTAATGGATTTTATGCTGTCGCCCCTTAAAAACGTATCCGTTTATTTTTATTATCTTTGAATATATCAATACAGCCGGTATGCAGCACGATATTCCTTTAGAAGAAATGGTAAGAAAAGGCGCTATGGTGAAATCTCCATTTAAAATGACGCCTGAGGAGTTAAAAGTTTGGCACCAGGAAAATAAAGATGAGGCCAGAAAATACTTGTTCTCCATAGGTCAGCCATTGGTTTATGAAAAAAATGGCCGCATGATTGCAGAATTCGCAGATGGGCGGATTAAAGAATTGCATTAATGGCGGATATTTATATTATTGCCGGCCCTCCCGGGATTGGTAAAAGCACACTTGGATTTCGATTTATTCCTCCTGATATGGATATCCTCAACGAGGATGAAGTGCGTTTTAAATATAAGGCTCAGGGTTATGCTGATTACAATGAATATTCTATTCATCGTGTACGGGAAACCATTCGTAGAAACCTGATTAAAAACGAGGATTTCGCACTAGAATTAAATCTCGGCTTCGCACATCAATTTGAATACACCTTATCGATAAAGCGCTTCAATTATGAGAATAAATTGAATGTTGTACTCTTTTTTACGGATGATCTCCAATTATGTAAAGATCGTGCAAAAGAACGTCACGAAAGCGGCAGACACCTGGTAGAACCTGAAACAATTGAGACGATGTATAACAATACATTACCGCTACTTAAAACAAACTTTGATGCTGTCGATCACCTCATATTGTTAAATGCAAAGCGCCCTGATGAACTTATTCCTGTTGCAGAGTATGATAAGGAAACAGGCACTTTGAATATTATGGACGATAGCCCCCTTTGGTTTAAAGATAACCTGGCGCTTTTTATTAAGAGCTACCTACTCGGTAAAAATAAGCTTTCTTAGGTAGCCTTCTCACCCCTCCCCCTTCAAAATAAACCTCGCCACCTGCTCCTGCTCGGCAACGGTGAGTATATCGCCGTCATATATCCAATACCCTTCGTTGTCAAATAAAATCTGGCCGAGATAATCCGGGTTTTGCTCAAAAGCCGTGTACAACTGGTATGCGGTTACCCTGCCGTTGCTTTCCATATCGGGTATCACACGTACCACTTCGCCGGGGGCGTCTTTGCGCTTTATCCAGACCTTGCTTTCCGTTAGTAGTAAGGAATTGTTCGTCATGATAAAACAAAAGTGGAAAATATTTTGTAATTATTTATATAAATTGCTAAAAATATTAGCATATCTTTACAGTCCGGAAATTGAGTAAGCATGGTCGAAGCCCAAAAAGATATCATCAGCAAGCTGCAAAAGGATATTTTGCTATGGCAGGGCTTTATCCCTCCACCGGCAGGCAAGGCTAAGGGTATAGGGCTTGGCCCGCTGGAATCAGCCTTTCCAAATGGGGTTTTCCCAACCGGGGCCATTCACGAAATGGTATGCCCCACACCGGAGCAAAACGCAGCAACCGGCGGCTTGATGAGCGGCATAATGGCCATCCTGATGCAGCAGGGCGGTGCATGTTTATGGATAGGCACGTCGCGCAGGCTTTTCCCATCCGCCCTGGCTTCATTTAACGTTGATGCCGACCGCGTAATCTTCATCGACCTGCAGCGCGAACGGGATGTGCTTTGGGCAACAGAAGAAGCCCTTAAATGCGAAGGCCTGGCAGCGGTTATTGCCGAGGTGCGTGAAATCAGCTTTATGCAGTCGCGCCGTTTACAACTGGCGGTAGAGAGCAGCAAAGTAACAGGTTTCCTGCTCCGCAACGACCCGAAGAAGCTTACAGCCAATACCTGCGTAGCACGTTGGGAGATAACGTCCTTGCCAAGCATGCCGGAAGCAGGGCTGCCCGGCATAGGCTTTCCCCGCTGGCAGGTGGATTTATTGAGGGTACGTAACGGCAACCCCGGCAGCTGGCAACTGGAATGGGATGGCGGGCAATTTGTACCGGTTGAAATTGAGGAAACATTGGTTTCAACAGGAACACATTATAAATCAGGTAAGATTTATGCTGATGAATATGTGTTTGAAGAAAGGATGGCAGGATGATTTATTGTAGGGGCGTATTGCATACGCCCTCGTCGATGTGCAATGGCAGCCTGTAGTACAGATGCATGTTTACAAGGGCGTATGCGATACGCCCCTACAAAAGGCATACTCCGACATATGTATCCCCCTTTTGGGGAAATCAGATTAAGGTAAACCCTAAATCTAAAGCCCCAAAGGGGCGACATTCGTCCGCACAGGTCGCAGGCCTGTGCATGATCGAAACATTTTGTCTGCCGTTTCACGATGGGCGATGCCCATCGCTGGCAGGTTGGCACCCTTTCAGGGCTTGGAATGCCGGTTTAAAATATATTTTTATTCCCTGAAAGGGATAAATATGTCAGCGCAGGGCATCGCCCTGCGTCACCGGGACAGGTTTCGAACACGCAAGGTCGCAGGCCTGTGCGAAATTGTGAATACATGTGTACAAGGGCGTATGCAATACGCCCTTGTACTACAATAATTGTATCGACTCAACAACAAAAAAATGAAAACCCGCTTCCTCTCCCTTTGGTTCCGTCACTTAACGACGGATTGGCTGACGCTCCGGCGGCCGGAGCTGCGCGATGTGCCTTTTATTTTGGTGGCGCCCGTCCGCAACCGTATTGTGGTTATGGCGGCTAACCCCGTTGCAGAGGCACAAGGCATAACGGCCGGCATGGCCTCAGCCGATGCTAAGGCCATGGTGCCGGAGATACAGGTAATAGATGACATTCCCGGCCAGGCTTATAAATTATTGAAAGCCCTGGGCGAGTGGTGCATCCGCTACTCACCATTGATTGCTATCGATATGCCCAATGGATTGCTGATGGATATTTCCGGCTGCGCGCACCTGTGGGGCAGCGAACGCGATTATTTAAAAGAAATAGTCACCCGGCTGCGGAGTAAAGGCTATGATGTGCGCGGGGCAATGGCCGATACCGCAGGAGCGGCCTGGGCCGTTGCGCGTTTTGGCAAGGTTAAGCCTATCATCCCTCCCGGCGAACAGGCCTCGGCTTTACTCAACCTGCCACCGGCAGCCCTGCGCCTGGAACCCGAAATGCTGGAACGTCTGCAAAAGCTTGGTTTTTATACCATTAAAAATTTCATTAACATGGGCCGTACAGTGTTGCGGCGCCGTTTCGGCGAAGGCTTTTTGCTTCGGCTCAACCAGGCCCTGGGAACTGAAGATGAACCTTTACAATTGCTGCTGCCTGTTGAACCTTATTCTGAACGGTTGCCTTGCCTCGAAGCTGTGCGTACGGCTACGGCTATCGAAATCGCTATAAAGACATTGCTCGAAAACCTGTGCCGCAGAATGGGCGGGGAAGGTAAAGGCGTACGCACAGCCATACTGAAATGCTACCGGGTTGACGGGCAGGTGATACAGGCGGGTATCGGCACCAACCAGCCAACACATAATGTTAACCACCTGTTCAAGCTGTTTGAGTTAAAAATACCCGAAATTGAGCCTGCTTTGGGTATCGAATTGTTTACGCTTGATGTGCCAAAATTTGAGGACGTGTCGCCGGAACAGGAAGTGTTATGGTCGCCGGATGGCTGCGGACTTACCGACACCAGCCTGGCTGAGCTGTTAGACAGGTTGGCCAATAAAATAGGCGCAGGGAACATTCATCGCTACCTGCCACAGGAGCATTACTGGCCGGAACGCTCATACAAACCGGCCATATCCCTCAAAGAGAAACCTGCTACCACCTGGCGTACCGACAGACCACGCCCTTCGCTATTGCTTAATCAGCCCGAACATATCGAGGTGACGTTCCGTGAACCGGATTATCCGCCCATACTGTTCATCTACAAAAATAAAATTCACCGTATAGCAAAATCCGATGGCCCGGAACGTATCGAGCGCGAATGGTGGCTGGAAGAAGGCGAACATCGCGACTATTACCAGGTAGAAGATGAACAGGGGCAGCGGTACTGGCTGTTCCGATTAGGGCATTATAAGGGCGACCAAAGCAAACAATGGTTTATTCACGGTTTTTTTGCATGATGTTATGGAATATGCAGAGCTACAGGTAACCAGCAATTTCAGCTTCCTCCGCGGTGGTTCGCATCCCGAGGAATTGGTAGAACAAGCCGTAAAGCTTGGGTACAATGCTATTGCCATAACCGACAGGAATACCGTGGCCGGCATTGTCCGTGCACACCAGGCAGCTAAAATTAAAGGCATAAAATTCATCCCCGCCTGCCGCCTCGACCTGCTGGACGGCCCCAGCCTGCTGGCTTATCCTACTGATGCTATCGCGTGGACCCGCCTCTCAGGATTGCTTACCAAAGGCAACCTCCGCACCGAAAAAGGAAAATGCGACCTTTATAAAAGTGATGTATTTGAACATGCAGAAGGTATAAAATTCATTGTTGTGCCGCCCGTTAAATTAAATGAGCGGTTTGATTTTGATGACGATTTTAAGCAGGATTTAAAGGAATACCAGGCAGCGTTGGGCAATCAGCTATACATAGCCGCCAGCCGTTCATATAATGGAGATGATGCCAAGCGCTTCTATCGCATCTCGCAATTGGGTGTACCGATGGTGGCCACTAATGATGTATATTATCATGATGCCCTGCGCCGCGAGTTGCAGGATGTGGTTACCTGCGTGCGTGAAAAATGCACCATTGCCAATGCCGGTTTTAAGCTGTATGCCAATGCCGAACGACATTTAAAAGCTAAAGGAGAAATGGAGCGCTTGTTTATGGACTATCGGGATGCTATTACACGCACGATGGAAATTGCCGATGCCTGCCAGTTCTCGCTCGATACCCTGAAATACCTGGAACCAGAATGGATTAGCCCCGACGGACGTACAGCCGATGAGCATTTGGCGGAAATCACCTGGGCCGGTGCAAAAAAAATGTTCAAGGGTAAAATGAAAGATAAAACCCGTAAACAGATAGAATTTGAGTTGGCTTTTTTTAAACGGCGCGAACTTGCCCCTTACTTTCTACGCATATATGAATACACACAAAAGGCTGAAGAGCTCGGCATATTACACCAGGGCCGGGGCTCGGCGGCTAATTGTACAGTTTGTTATTGCCTGGGCATAACGCCGGTAAACCCTGAAAAATCGGAACTGCTTTTTGCAAGGTTTATGTCGGATGCCCGGGAAGAATGGCCTGATGTGGATGTGGATTTTGAGCATGAACGCAGGGAAGAAATCATCCAGTGGATATATGAAAAATACGGTCGTGAGCACGCAGCTATTGTTGCCACGGTTACGCAGGAACGACACAAGGGCGCTATCCGCGATGTGGGCAAGGCGATGGGCTTATCAGAAGATACCATCAAAAGGCTGGCCGGCGCCATCTGGGATTTTTCGGAGGAAGCGTTCGACCGGGAGCGTATCATTGCACAGGGATTAAACCCTGATGACCGCTACCTGCATAAAGTACTGACACTTACTGAAGAGTTGATGGGTTTTCCGCGGCAGTTGGGGCAGCATACGGGCGGCTTTGTTATCACCCGGTGCAAGCTCAGCGATATTTGCCCGGTGCTGAATGCCCGCATGGAAGACCGCACCCAATTAGAATGGAACAAGGACGACCTGGAAGCTTTAGGTATTTTAAAGGTAGATGTGCTGGCCCTCGGTATGCTCACCTGTATCCGAAAAGCTTTTGATATGGCAAAACAACATTATGGGCTAAACCTTACGTTGGCCAACGTCCCGGAAGACGACCCCGAGGTTTACGATATGATATGTCATGCCGATACGCTGGGCGTTTTTCAGATAGAAAGCCGTGCGCAGATGTCTATGCTGCCGCGTTTAAGGCCAAGGATATTTTATGATTTAGTTATCGAGGTAGCCATTGTACGCCCCGGGCCGATACAGGGAGACATGGTACATCCCTATTTACGGCGGCGCGATGGTATAGACCCGATTGAATATCCAAAAGAAGAATTAAGGCCGGTGTTGGATCGTACGAAGGGCGTCCCGTTATTCCAGGAACAGGCGATGGAAATAGCCATGGTGGCGGCCGATTTTACAGCCGAAGAAGCCGACCAGCTTCGCCGCAGTATGGCCACCTTTAAATCAAAAGGATTGGTAAGCGAATTCAGGGATAAGCTGGTTAGCGGTATGATGGCCAAAGGATATGAGGAAGATTTTGCGAGACGTATTTTTAAACAGCTGGAGGGGTTCGGCAGTTACGGCTTCCCTGAAAGCCACGCTACCAGCTTTGCTTATTTGGTGTATATTTCGAGCTGGCTTAAATGCCATTACCCTGATATTTTTGCGGCTTCGTTGCTCAACAGCCAGCCGATGGGGTTTTACCAGCCTGCACAAATTGTAATAGATGCACAGAAACACGGCGTAGTGGTAAGGCCGGTTGATGTAAACCATTCGATGTGGGATAATACCTTAGAGGAACCTGATGGCAGGTATTGCTCTGTCCGTCTCGGCTTCAGGCAGGTTAAGGGTTTAAATGAAGAGGATATGCTGGCCTTAATAAAAGGTCGCGGAACAGGCTATGCCAGTATCC
>JAZJZL010000229.1:0-10495 GCA_040389845.1 Bacteroidota bacterium | reverse complement strand
ACCGATGCAGATGCCTTCCGTTCTATGAACCTCGACCGGCGGGCCGCACTTTGGGAAGTGCCTGCCTTAAGTGATAAGCCCATCGGCCTGTTTGCCGGGCAGCCATCGGAAAGCAGTAAAGAAGCCCAAATCAGCCTGCCGTTTATGACGCCTGCGGAACATGTGGTGCAGGATTATGCAGCTATCGGGCTGTCGCTGAAGGCTCACCCGGTAAGTTTTGTGCGGCAGCAGCTCAACATGCTTAACATTACCGAAAACGGCAAGCTACCTTTACTTAAAGATGGCGACCGCGTAAAGGTGGCTGGTTTGGTTACCGTAAGGCAACGGCCAGGCACTGCAAAAGGTGTTTTGTTTATCACCATTGAAGATGAAACCGGCTTCAGCAACCTGGTAGTTTGGGACCAGGTTTTCACTACCTACCGAAAGGAAATTTTACAATGCCGCCTGCTGATGGCTGAAGGTAAGGTACAGATAGAAGGCGAGGTAATTCACATAGTGGTGAAGCGATGTTTCAATATCACCAAATTACTGCACGGCCTTACCCCTCATGAAAATGGAGATATGCCGGTACTCACCTTAGCCCGCGGCGACGAAACTACAGCCGCCATCTCCCATGAACGTAATACCCCTGCGGATAAGCTTATAAAGAAGAATGACCCGTTTCACAAGGGGAGGAATTTTATGTAGACGGCTTGGAACCAGATATTACCATAGCGATGGGTTTAAAACCTTGGGTGTTCGAAACCTATCCTGGTGACGCAGAGTGATGCCCTGCGCTGACAGATTTATCCCTTACGAAAAGAAGCCATTGGATAATACCATAACTGACTACCCTCAAGGGGTTGCATACGTCCCGCCCACCGCCAACTAATTCACTTAATTACCTCATTTTAGTCTAAATATACGATATTAACATTTCTTCGTTATATTTTAACATAATTGCCACCGGGTTACCTATGCTATCGATAGTTTTACAGCATCTGTAATTATCATAAACCTGTACTAAATAATAACCATGTTCAAAAAAGGGAAACAGCTAAAACAAATTATCATTTGCTTAATATCTACTTTGCTCATAGGGGCACTTGATATTCATCCGGCCAACGCAGCTATAAAATCATACAAAAAAGAAAAGGGCTATGTGCTGTTTTCCCTTGATAAGGGCTTAATGAAAATAATTATCTGTAAGGACGATATCATCGAAGTAAAGTATACCGTCTTTAATCAATTTAACGACAAGCCTTCACTGGTGGTAAACAATAAATGGACCTACGCCAACTATAGCATCGCCGAAAATAAAACCGGGTATATTATCTCGACATCAAGACTAAAGGTACTGGTAAATAAAGCCACCAACGCCATCACCTATACTGACCTTAGCGGTAAAGAGATAGCGTCAGAAACACAGTCATCAAATAAAACCATAACACCCGCAACCATTGCCGGCATCAATACTTACAATATAAGCACCTCTTTCAACTCACCAAAAGATGAGGCGCTTTACGGGTTGGGGTGCCACCCTACCGATTCACTATCTATTAATTACAAAGGGCGTAATCAGGACATGGCCATTAAGTATATGACAGGGGCTATTCCTGTTTTATTATCTACGAAAGGTTACGGTTTGATGTGGGATAATTATTCGGCATCCAACTTTTACGGCGCAGAGGCGGATAATACACAGTTTAAGTATGTATCTGAAAGCGGCAAACAGGTAGATTACTATTTTTTTTACGGTCCTGATTTTGATAAAGTCATTAACCTGTACCGCGTTGCAACAGGTAAAGCGCCTATGTATCCTAAATGGGCATTCGGGTTATTCCAGTCGCAAGACAGGTACTTGACGCAGGAAGAAGTCCTTTCGGTAAAAGATGGTTATCGCAAAAACCATATCCCGGTTGACGTAATTGTACAGGACTGGTATTACTGGGACCCCTTCCCTATCGGCGTACATGTAATGAATCCCGACCGTTATCCTAACCCTAAAAAAATGGTGGCTGAACTACACAAAGCCAACATCAAGGGCATGATATCCATCTGGCCGGTATTTGGAAAAGGCACTAAAGATTATGATGCGCTGAACAAAATTGGCGGCTTGACCTCTATCACCTGGGACAACGTGGTAACACATACCTTCGATACTTATTATGATGCCCATAACCCCAAAGCCCGTGAAATGTACTGGGACCAGGCCCGCGACAGTCTTGTAAAACGTTATGACTGGGATGCCTGGTGGGTTGACCAATGCGAGCCTGATAATGGCACACTACTTGACGAACGCCGCAAGGCAAATTTCTCAATTGGTAAAGGCATCGATTATTTTAACACTTACTCGCTGGAACATTCAAAAGGTATTTATGGCGGCTGGCGCAGGGATATCCCGAATAAACGGGCATTCTTCCTTATCAGGCAGTCGTTTGCCGGGGAGCAGCGCAATGCGGCTACGCTATGGTCGTCGGATATTTTCTGCGGATTCGGAGCTTTCAAGAGCCAGGTACCGCAGGGTATTAATGCTTGTGCATCTGGTATTCCTTACTGGACGTCGGACATCGGCGGCTATCAGTACAACTGGAAGGCGCCGGACTGGTCGAAGCCTGAATTCAGGGAACTGTTTACACGCTGGTTTCAGTTCGGAACCTTCTGCCCTATTTTCCGTATCCACGGCAAGGGTGAGCGTGCGCTGTTCTCGAACAATTGGGATGCTGATACCAAAGCTACCCTGCTAAAATACGACAAATTGCGTTATCGCCTGCTACCTTACATCTACTCGTTGGCCGGAAAAACCACTTTGGAGAACTATACCATGATGCGCTCGCTGGCGTTCGATTTCCGCGGTGATGAAAACATCCAAAGCATACCGGACCAATATATGTTCGGTCCGGCGTTTTTGGTGAACCCGGTAACCACACAGGGCGACAAAAGCCGCAATGTCTATCTGCCAAAAGCAGCTGACTGGTACGATTTTTGGACAGGTAAAAAGCTAAACGGAGGGCAGACCCTTCAGGCCGATGCACCTATCGCTACTATGCCGCTGTATGTTCGTGCAGGTTCAATTGTGCCAATGGGTCCCGAAGTTGAGTATGCTACACAGAAATCAAACAAGGTTATTGAGCTGCGTATCTACCCCGGCGCAAACGGTCAGTTTAAGGTTTATGAAGATGAGAACGATACCTATAATTATGAGAAAGGTGAGTATGCTACATTCAACATCAGCTGGAATGATAAAACCCGTACAGTTACTATTTCCGATACTAAAGGCAGCTTTCCAGGGATGCTGAAACAGCGCACATTTAACGTGGTGCTAGTAGACGGCGAGCACGGTACTGACGAGGTTACCGCTGCTAAATTCGACAAAACTTTTACTTACTCCGGCAAATCACTCTCTGTAAAAATATAGTACTTTTTTAACGTTTCATGCCCCTGCAATGGTTCAAATCATGCAGGGGCATTTTTTATAGATAAAAATTAGTGTATATTTAACATTTATTAATATCTTAGTGCGTAGTATTTAATCCCAACAAATACTAATAACCAATTACCAGCCATGCGCCCGAAAATTGTTATATCAATAATTTTATTGCTGCTTACGCATACCTATTTGCGTGCGCAAAAAACGGGGTACCAATTTTCGCACCTGGATATTACTAATGGCTTATCAAACAACCGCGTTAACTGTGTTTATAAGGACGCAGGCGGCTTTATGTGGTTTGGCACAGCTTCCGGATTGAACAGGTACGAGGGCTATAAATTCAAACTGTTTAAGCACGATGGTAACGACCCTAAATCGTTACTGGACAATAATGTTACCAGCATTTGCGAAGGGCCGCAAAACACCATGTGGGTTTTTACGCATAGTGGCGTTAGTGTTTACGACCCAAATACCGAGAGCTTCTCCAATAACGTATCTGATGAGCTGCTTAAGTACAGGGTTGTAACAAGCCGCCTGACACTGATAAGAAAAGACGACAGCGGCGATTTTTGGTTCCTAACCAACGACAGGGGCGTTTATTGCTATCACCCTAAGGACAAAACAACCAGCACTTACAACACCCTCCCCGATTCTAAGATTATCCTGCACTCCAACAAGGCCGCCGACCTGGTTGAAGGCCGGGATAAAGCATTTTGGCTGATTTATGAAGACGGCACTATTGATAAATTGAATACAGCAACTAATACCATTCTGCTGCGTAATACGGCCCTTCAACAGGCTAACAACAAAAAGCTATTTCCCTATTCGCTGATGCTGGATAATGCTGATAACCTGTGGGTTTATGTTACCGGAAGTTTCCTGGGCATTTATAATTACGATACCCATAACAACCGGTTAAACCATTACGATAAGGATACACGCGATATCACCCTTAACACAAACGTTATCAATACCATAGTACAGGATGATGATAAAAACATATGGGTGGGAACCGACCATGGCGGCATTAACCTTATAAACCCGGTAACGCGTCAAATAAACTACATTTTAACCAGGGAAGATGATAATCGTGCGCTGAGCGAAAACAGCGTGGTATTGTATAAAGATAGCAACGGTATTATCTGGGCCGGCACTTATAAGCATGGCGTTAACTATTATCATAAAGATATTATCCAGTTTCCGATTGTAAAGCACTACATTGCCGATAAGACAAGCTTACCCTATGAGGACGTGAATTGTTTTATAGAAGATAAGGCCGGCAACTTGTGGATAGGAACCAATGGCGGCGGGCTTATCAGCTACAATAAAACAACCAAACAATATACACAGTACAAGCATAACCCGGCAAACCCGAACAGCCTCTCGAACGACGTGGTTATCAGTCTTTTTATTGACCATGAAAACAAATTTTGGATAGGTACCTATTTTGGCGGGGTTAACCGGATGGAGGGCAGTTCGTTTGTTCATTATCAACATAACGACAATAATCCGAACAGCCTTTCGGACGACAGGGTCTATACCATTACAGAAGATTCAAAACACCAATTATGGTTCGGCACTTTTGCCGGTGCGCTGAATATTTATAACCCGGCGACAAATAACTTTATCCATCCGAGTTATATCATGAGTTCGGAGTACACTTCGATAATTTACGAGGACAGGGACAAAAACATTTGGATAGGCCGCGACCGGGGCGTTGATGTCGTCATCAATAAAACCCAGAAGGTAAAGCATTATTTTAATCAGCCGGGCAATACTAACAGCCTTATTGCGAACGATGTCAATCGTGTTTTGCAGGATAAAAATGGCTTGTTCTGGATAGGCACTAAGGATGGCTTGAGTATTCTTAACACCCAAACCGGCAAATTCATCAACATTGATGATAATAAAGGGCTGCCTAACAATAACGTATCGAATATACTGGAAGATAAAAACGGCCTGATATGGATAAGCACCGCTAACGGGCTGGCTAGCATTAAGCTGACAAAAACCGGGGCAGACTACAAATACCAGCTATATAAATACGATGAGTTTGACGGGTTGCAGGCCAAGGAATACAATATCAATGCTTCCGCTAAGCTTAAAAACGGCGAAATGATATTCGGCGGGGCGCACGGCTTCAACTTGTTCGACCCGCAAAATATTCATACTTCTTTACCAAAGCCGCAACCGGTAATTACTGATTTACTACTGTTTAATAAAAGCGTTAAAGTGGGCGATACAGTTAACGGCAACATAGTGCTCACAAAATCGATAGGGCAAACCAAAGAGCTTACCCTGCATCACGACCAAAATGTATTTACCATTGAGTTTGCTGCCTGCGATTATTTCAATCCTAATAAGACAACCTATCAATACAAGCTGGAGAACTTTGATAAACAATGGCTTACATCATCAAAAGAAGCGCGAAAGGCGACCTATACCAACCTTGATGCAGGCGATTATGTATTTAAAGTACGCGTAGTAAATGCTAACCATCCCGAACTAGCTAATACGGCAACTTTAAACATCAAGGTGCTGCCGCCGTTTTGGAAATCTGCTTTTGCTTATCTGATTTATGTAGTACTGATAGCAGGCATTCTGCTGTACATCCGCCACAGGGGCATCATGAAGCTAAAGAAGGAGTTTGAGCAGAAACACGCCAAAATGGAAGAAGAGCGTTTGATTACCAAAGAACGCGAAGAGGCCCGCCGCATGCATGAGCTGGATTTGATGAAGATAAAATTCTTCACCAATGTAAGCCACGAGTTCCGCACGCCGTTATCACTCATCATTTCCCCTATTGATAACCTGGTAAAGAGCATTAACAATCCTGGTCACGAGCAGCAGCTGATAATGATAAAGCGCAATGGCAAGCGCCTGCTCAACCTGGTAAACCAGCTGCTTGATTTCAGGAAGATGGAATTTAAAGAATTGCAGCTTTCACTTAAAAAGGGCGATATCATCCACTTTATACGGGAAGCATGCGCATCGTTTAACGATATGGCCGGGCAAAACCACATCGGCTACTTGTACGACACTGAGATAGAATCGCTGGTTACCAGCTTCGACCACGACAAAATAGAGCGCGTGTTGTTTAATTTGCTGTCGAACGCCTTTAAATTCACTTCGCAGGGCGGCCACATCAGCGTTTTTACGAGCCTTGCTAACGGCGGCGTAGAAAGTGATGGCGAACAAATTTTGGAGATAAGAGTGTTAGATACCGGTATTGGTATCCAAAAAGAAAAACAGGATAAGATATTCGAGCGCTTTTTCCAGGAGGATGCCTTGCCGGAAAACCTGCTGAACCAGGGCAGCGGTATTGGCCTCTCGATAAGCCGGGAGTTTATTAAAATGCACCACGGCGATATAACCGTAGAAAGTGAGCCTGGTGAGGGCAGCTGCTTTACCATACGGCTACCGGTTGGCGTTGAGCCCCACAAAAACGGCAAGACATCACCGCTAAATAAACCTGTGGTTGTTGAAGAAGATAAACCTAAAAGCCATATTCTTGATTCAGGGAAAAAGCCTGTGGTGTTGCTGATTGAAGATAATGATGATTTGCGTTTCTATCTAAAGGATAACCTGAAACAGACATTCCATATTATAGAGGCGGTTAATGGTAAAGATGGCTGGCAAAAAGCTTTAGCCCTGCATCCTGATTTAATTGTGAGCGATGTAAGCATGCCGGAAATGAACGGTTTGGAGCTTTGTACCAAAATACGCGATGACGAGCGTACCGCCCACATCCCGGTAATTTTGTTAACAGCGCTAACTGAGAAGAAAGACCTGCTGGCTGGAACAGCCAGCGGTGCGAACGACTATATCACTAAGCCATTCAGCTTCGAAATCCTGCTATCGAAAATTAACAGTCTGCTGATGATACAGCAGAAACTGAAAAAGACTTACCAAAAACAGGTAGAGATACAGGCACAGGATTTGGAAATTGTATCTGAAGACCAGAAATTTTTGAAGAACGCGCTGGCTTGCATTGAGAAAAACATTACCAATCCCAACTTCTCGGTTGAAGAGTTGAGCCGGCAGATGTCGCTGAGCCGCGTATCGCTTTATAAACGCCTGCTGACGCTTACCGGTAAAACACCTGTGGATTGTATCAGGACCATCCGATTAAAACGCGCCGTGCAGTTACTGGAGAAAAGCAAGCTAAGTATTGCCAGCGTGGCTTACGAAGTAGGTTTTAATAACCCGACGTATTTCTCGAAAGTGTTTAAAGAGGAATATGGCACCCTGCCTTCGGAATACGTAAACGAAATCAGGAAAAAGGAAAAAGAGTCGTTGCAACCGGCTAATGCATTTGAATAATTCTACCCTAATGATAAAACACCTTTCTAATCTATTATTAGCAGCGTTAATTGGCTGCAGTTTCACAGTTACGGCTCAAACAGTGGCCTCAACTCCACCGATGGGCTGGAACAGCTATAATTGTTTCGGTTCCGCCGTGCACGAAGATGAAGTAAAAGCTAATGCAGCTTACATGGCTGCCCATCTTAAAAATCTTGGCTGGCAATATGTTGTGGTAGATTTCCTTTGGTCGTACGACAATCCTGCGGGCAGCAACATCGGCAACCCGTTTCAAAAAAGGCTGGACGATGGCTCTTATATTCCTTGGCTTACTATGGATAAATGGGGCCGGTTAACGCCACAGCCTAATAAATTTCCATCAGCTTTTGGCGGCAGGGGATTTAAGCCCCTTGCGGCCTACGTACATTCGCTGGGCCTGAAGTTCGGCATACATGTTATGCGTGGCATACCGAGGCAGGCTGTTTGGAGTAAATCGCCTGTTTGGGGCGCGAAAGGTATAACTGCTGATATGATTGCCGACACCTCATCAACTTGCCCGTGGATGAACCACATGTATGGGTTAGATATGAAAAAGCCGGGCGCGCAGGCTTACCTCAATTCAATCTTAAACCTGTATGCCTCATGGGGTGTGGATTTTATTAAGGTTGATGATATTGCAAGACCCTATCGCAATGAAGAAATTGAAGGATACAAAAAGGCGATACAGCAATGCGGCAGGCCGGTGGTGTTGAGCATCTCTCCGGGAGAGACTCCGGTTAGTGAGGCGGAGCATGTTAAACAAAATGCCAACATGTGGCGCATGGCCGATGATTTTTGGGACGACTGGCAGCAGGTGCTCCACATGTTTAAATATGCAAAAGCCTGGGAAGGACAGGGTGGCGCCGGGCACTGGCCTGATTGCGATATGCTGCAGATAGGCAAGCTTTCTAAACGCGGCCCCGTTGGCCCGGAGCGCTATAGCCGTTTTAGCGAAGATGAGTTGTATACGCACATGACTTTTTGGTGCATTTACAAATCTCCTTTAATGATGGGCGGCAACATGCCGGAAAACAGGCCTATCGATTTAAAGCTGCTTAGTAATAACGAAGTTTTGCAGGTAAATCAGCATGGACAAAACCCGAAACAACTGTACATCAAAGATGGCGACAGCATGGTTTGGTATTCCACCATACCCGGCTCGAAAGATATTTATGTAGGGGTTTTTAATCTTTCAGAAACCGCTAATACGATAAAGGTTGACCTTGCATCGGTTGGATTGAAAGGACGGGTAACAGTCAGAGACCTATGGAAAAAGCAAAATGTCGGCGTTTACCAAAATGATTATCAGCAAACGATAAACAAGCATGGGGCGGTATTGTTGAGATTGTCGACAAGGTAATATTTACCTTCGCTTATGCAAAATGCCACTATAGCGATGGGGCTAAAATCATGTATGTTTGCGACCTGTCCTGATGACGTAGGGCGATGCCCTGCGCTGACGGACGTATCCCTTTGAGGGAAAGAATTGCTGCATAGAAGCAACTTTTTTAATACCCTGAAAGGGTTACATTTGTCAGCGATGGGTAACACCCATCGCGAAAACGGCTGACAAAACCGCATTAGAACACTTTAAAACCAGTCGCTGTGAAAAGCTCACGAAAATCTTTATTGCTCAACAATTATATCTATGAAGCATCACAATAAACTAATTTTATTACTGGCGATATGTACCCCCTTCCACTCCTTCTCCCAGGATAACTTAAAGCTATGGTATAAAAAGCCCGCCAGTAAATGGACGGAAGCACTGCCTGTGGGCAATGGCAGGCTTGGTGCGATGGTTTTTGGCCGCGTTAACAAGGAGTTGATACAGCTGAACGAGGCTACATTTTGGACAGGCGGCCCCGTGCGGACCAACGTTAATCCGGGGGCTTATGCCAATTTACAGCTGGCCAGGGAAGCTTTATTTAAAAACCAGGATTATGCCGCCGCTTACAACTATGCAAAAGGCATGCAAGGCTATTATTCCGAATCGTACCTGCCGCTGGGGGATTTAACCATCAATCAGGATTTGAAAGATACCGTAGCTACAGCTTACTTTCGTGATTTAAATATTAAAGATGCCATCTCTACCACCCGGTTTACCGTTGGCGGCGTTGAATATACACGGCAGGTTATCAGTTCGGCTCCTGACCAGGTAATAGTTATCCATTTAACCGCCAGCAAAAAAGGTGCGTTGAGTTTTAAAATAGGTGCAACAAGCCAATTAAGGTTTAAAACGAATGCGGTAAGCACGAAAGAGATTATGCTGACGGGCCGCGCGCCTGCACATATTGAGCCAAACTACGTAAATAAGCCAAACCCAATAACATGGGATGACAGCACCGGTTGCCGTGGGATGCGGTTTGCGATAATGCTAAAAGCAAAAAGCACTGACGGCGCGATAGCTGCCGATACCACAGGCATTGACGTGGCCAACGCCACTGATGTAATTATTTATCTCTCGGCGGCAACCAGCTTTAACGGATTCGATAAATGCCCGCTGTCCGATGGGAAGAACGAAAAACTGATAGCAGGCAACTATTTAGAAAAGGCTTCTGCTAAAAGCTGGCAAACATTGTTAGCCGCTCACCAGGCGGACTATCATCACTACTTCAACAGGGTTTCCTTCATCATCGCTATTTATAGTAATAAACGAATGGCCAAAAGGAGTTTCTGTTTTGTATGTTGCCCCAAAAACAACCGTCGGTCTTTTTTGAATTTTCATAACCGTAGGATCTTCCTTTT
>JAZJZL010000228.1:0-2579 GCA_040389845.1 Bacteroidota bacterium | reverse complement strand
GCCGAAGTGAATTAGTGGCAGAGGTAGGTGGCGGTAGCAATTGTGTGACTGCTACTTAAAACCGCTACTGCTACTTTTTAACAGATACTTCCTACTCGCTTTTCAAGCTCTTCACCGGGTTTACCATGGCTGCTTTGAGCGCATGGAAACTTATGGTGGCCATTGTAATTAAAATTATCAGTCCGCCGGCTACTGCAAATACCCAGGGTTGCATGGATACGTGGTAAGCGAAACCTTGCAGCCATTTATCCATTGCGTACCACGATACCGGTGTAGCAATTAACAGCGCTATTATCACAAGTATTATAAATTCTGTTGATAGCATTGTAAACAGTGAACCTACCGTCGCGCCTAATACTTTGCGTATGCCCAGCTCTTTTACACGTTGTTCGGCGGTAAACATAGCCAGCCCAAGCAAGCCGGTACATAAAATGAATATCGATATGCCGGTAAAGTAGTTAGAAAGCCTGTTTACAATTTGCTCGCTGTTATACAGCTTGGTGTATTCCTGGTCGGAAAATGCATAGGAAAATGTAAAATCCGGGTTCAGGCTTTTGCATAGTTTTTCAAGCTGCGGTATTACGCTGTTTGTTTTTCCTGCCTGTACACGCAAAAGTATAGTGCCCCATTTCTGATTATCGGCAAAGCGGATAACCAAGGGCTCGATAGCCTGGTGCATCGAGTTAAAATGAAAATCTTTTAATACACCAACTATTTTCCCCTTGATGTCACCCATGGAAATATACTGACCGACGGCATCTTTATATCCCATTTTTGCTGCCGCAGTTTCATTTACAAGGTAGTTTGCAGAGTCGGCAAAAGCTTTAGAGAAATCGCGGCCGGCCTTTAACTGCAGCTTGAGGGTCTTTACAAAATCATAACCCACTGCCGCGTCAGAAAATGATACCTGCTCATTAGGATTTCTCCCAGCCCATTCAATATCGCTTTTGGTATGACCGATCACTGTAGGCGACTCCTTCATCTTTGAAACAAACTGAACACCGGGTATCCTGGTTGCTTCGTCTTTGAAAACATCATATTTCTTTATCAAATCGCCTTCCAGCGGTATGTAAACTAAGTTTTCGCGGTCGTAGCCGAGATTTTTGGTTTTTAAAAATTCCAGCTGGTTTGCAACCAGTATCATGCCTGTAATAAGCGCTATAGATATGGTAAACTGAAAAACAACCAGGCCCTTGCGGAATAAAACCGCGCGCGGTGTAAATTTCAAACCACCCTTTAACACTTTTACCGGCTTTAGCGACGACAGGAAAATTGCCGGGTAGCTGCCGGATATTAAGCCTGTAAATAATACCAGGCCAGCCAGCATCAACCAAAAAACAGGTTGGCCAAACGGCATAATGATTTGCTTTGAAGTGATAGCGTTGAATGCGGGCAATACCGTAGCAGTAAGCACTACCGAAAATATGGCTGCTATTAAAGTGAGTAATATGGCTTCGCTTAAAAACTGTGCTATTAGTCCCGAACGCGCAGCACCCGCTACTTTACGCACACCAACCTCACGGGCCCGTCTGATAGAACGGGCGGTAGCCAGGTTCATGAAGTTTATACAGGCTATCAATAATATAAAAGCAGCCACTATGCTAAAAATCTGGACATACTCTATTCTGCCACCATCAATCTCACCGTTTTTAAAGTTTGAATGAAGATATCTGTCGGTATAACGCTGTAGTAAAACGTCAGTATGGTAACCGCTTATTGCCGGGCGATAGAGCGCCAAAAAGTTCTTGACTTTTGCTGAAACTGCACCTACGTTTGCTCCATGGCGAAGTTGTATATAAGTAGCAGGACTGGCACTGCTCCAACCATTTGCCCATGCGTTTTCAGCCGTAAAGGCCTTCCAGCTCTTTAAAAAATCAAATTGCTGTGATGAATTTGCCGGCAGGTTTTCAAAGACGGCTGTTATCACCAGATTATCCTTATTTTCGAAGCGGATGGTTTTACCGATTGCATTTTTATCAGAGCCGAAAAACGATTCCGCCATTTTGCGGGATATAGCTATACCGTAGGCGTTATTTAATGCGCTTACTGCGGTGCCCTGCAAAATTGGGTAGCTAAACATCCGGAAAAAATCCTCCCCGGCATAAGTGCCATCCATTTTAAGGGTTTTATCGCCAACCTGGAATGTACGCGGATGGTTTTGTTCAAGCCCGGTGGCATATTGAATTTCAGGCACGCGCTTTTTCAATTCATCAGCCAGTAAGCCCTGTGTATAGTAGGTGGCATCTTTTTGATGTTCCTGGACATTGCGTTCATAAACCTGGTACAGTTGGTCTCCATTGGCATGAAAACCGTCTACGCCATACTCATCCTGAACCCATAATAAAATCAGCAAACTACAGGCCAGGCCTATGGATAATCCGCCGATGTTGATGAATGTATATGCCTTATTCTTAACGAGATTTCGCCACGCGATTTTTATATAGTTTCTTATCATGTTTGGTTCATAGTTAATGGTTAATGGTTCATAGCCGAAGGGGAATTAGTGGCAGGGGTTAGTAGCAGTGGCAGTTTTGATGGCTTGTTCGACTGCTACTAACCGCTGCTACTGCTACTCACTT
>JAZJZL010000227.1:0-28316 GCA_040389845.1 Bacteroidota bacterium | reverse complement strand
GTCAGCAAGGCCCAACTGGTCCGACAGGTGATAATGGTCAGCAAGGCCCGACCGGTCCGACCGGCGATAACGGTCAGCAAGGCCCAACAGGTCCGACAGGTAGCGATGGACAGCGGGGACCGACCGGTGATAACGGTCAACAGGGCCCTACCGGTCCAACTGGTAGTGATGGACAACGAGGCCCGACAGGTGATAATGGTCAACAAGGCCCAACGGGCCCCACCGGCAACAACGGTCAGCAAGGCCCGACCGGTCCAACAGGAGCAACAGGAGCAGATGGCGGGGGTATGTTAGGGATCAGGGGCATACTGCAAGGGTCAATTTCTGTTTCGCCTTACTCGTACAGTTATGTGCGAACCGGTTCACGGATTGTACTGCCTCCCGGAATTTACGCGGTGTCTGTCTCTATGCTGATGTCAAGCAATCAGCAGGCGCCTTCAAATTCATCATTTTGGCTGCGCAGTACTTTTGGCGATGACGCGACCGGCGGCAACCCGAGCAAGGACATTGTTGGCCCTTACCTGATTAGCGGCTGCCTTGTTGGCCCTGCCACTTATGCGACGCTAAACGGTACGCTTATTATTAATAATACTTCTGGCGGTAATAAAACATATTATTATGCGGCCGGAGAAGTAGTTGTTTACAATAACGGCCAAACACTATTAACCTTTGGCGGCGGAAGCTGGAATGAAGAAAGCATTGTGGCGTTTAAAGTACAGTAAAATTGAGCTGCTACCCTTTGCTGTTATAAAAAGGGGGAGGGTAGCAGCGTTTGAAATCGTTAGGCATGGGTCGCCACTTTCAAACGCAAAAGACGATTTATCTTGAATGATCTATAATATAGCGAGGGTTGAGAATTATGCGTGTTCAAAACCTATCCTGATGACGCAGGGCGATGCCCTACGCTGACAGATGGAACCCTTTCAGGGTTCTCAGATTAAGGTAAATCTCATGTTTTTGTACAAACCAACTACCCTGAAAGGGTTACATCTGTCAGCGATGGGTAACACCCATCGCGAAAACGGCAGACAAATGCATGTTTCGAACACATAAGGTTTTAAACCCATCGCTATGTCAAAAGCCGCCAGAAGTTTTTAAAAGTGATTTCCCTGATGGGAAGGATTGCATTCAACATTATATTAGATGAAGATTTAATACCTTAGACAGATGACCGAACAGAAAACCATCTGTTTAAATATGATTGTTCGCAATGAGGCAGCCGTAATCGGGCGGTGCCTGGCTTCGGTGCTGCCGGTAATAGATTACTGGGTGATTTGCGATACAGGCTCGACAGATGATACACCCAATGTTATAACCGAAGCGCTTGCGTCAATCCCCGGCGAGCTTCATCACCATACCTGGGTAAACTTCGGCGTAAACCGCACCATGGCTATGAAAATCGCAGAAAAGAAAGCAGACTATGTGCTTTTGATTGATGCGGATATGGTATTAAACGTTTATCGTGAATTTAAGCCGGCACTTAATGCAAACGCATACCTGCTGAGGTACACCGGCGCTTTGGATTACTGGCAAACCATGCTGGTGGATTCGAAATTTAACTGGGAATATGTGGGGCCCACGCATGAGTATATCCGTAGTCCGTTTGGCAGCCGAGGCGAAAAGCTGGATGCCATCAGCCTTACTCATTTTGCTGACGGAGGCGAGCGTACAGAAAAATTCATCAGGGACATAAGCTTACTTGAAGCAGCATTAGCGAATGAGCCCAATAACACCCGCTATATGTTTTACCTGGCGCAGAGCTATGCAAATTTAGGCGACTTTGCACAGGCGATAAACTGGTATAGCAAACGTATAGACGCACACGGATGGGAGGAGGAGCGCTGGTATTCTATGTATCAGTTGGCAGTTATGCTTGAAAAGTCAGGAGCGGAAACGGAAATTGTGATGAATGCTTACCTGCAAGCTTATGAGTACCGGCCCTCACGTAGCGAACCGCTTTATCAGTTGGCAAAGCTACTGCGCGGAAAGCAGAGGTATGTGCTTGCATTGCTGTATATAGAACGTGCTATAAAAGTACCTTACCCGCCGGATATACTCTTTATTGAAAAGCCGGTTTACGATTACCTGGCTTTGTTCGAATACGCAATTTGTGCGCATTACGCGGGGCGGTCTGAAGATGCCATAAAGGCGAATGATTTGGTGATTGATAATCCGTTAACACCTGAAGAAATAGTCCGGCAGGCTGTAGTAAACAGGCGTTTTAGCCAGGAGAAATTTATAGCAGAAAGTACGAATCGAAACTAAGTCGGGCAAGCTGATTTAAAGAGCTTAAAATATCCACCCACTCATTGAAGACAGCATCAACACCACACCTATAGCAACGGCAACCAATATGTTTTTTTGGCTGATGTTATAAATTTCCCGCACATCCTTTTTATAAATAAAATACAGGCAGCCTGCGATAAATATAGACCAGCCGATTAACGAATTGGATGGAGCCGATGGTTGTAGCCGGTCGAGCGGGGTAGAAATACCGGGCTCTGGCTGATATTTAAAATCCATATACAGTAAGGCGACAGTATTGATAGCCAGGTAGGTGAGATATCCCGACAAAAGCACCCACCCCGTGTTTTTGCGGAGCGCAAATAAAATGGCAGCTACAGGCATTACTACCAATGGCCTGATAAAGTACATCGCCATCGTAGAATCCCATTTGGCCGAATCGTTGGTGAGCATGTACTTTAATAAGCCAAACTGCAGGTAGAGCTGGTACAGAAACGCCAGTATCATCAATATGCTGAGCCATAATATAGCTTTAGGAGCGGCTGTTTTTTCGGATTGATACGGGGAATCGGTCATCGTTATCAGAAGGATTTGGAAGAAAACAACGCATACAAGGCAAATAAAAAGTAAACGGCAAACCGTATGAGTAAGGCCTTGTCAAATTGTATTGGTTTACCGTTTTGCTTATCAAAAAAATAAAAGCAAAACGCAACTAATGCTAAAATCAAATAGATGCCATTTATTGCATACAGTATAATCGTGTTTGCAGGCCATCTTAACAAGAAAAACATTACCTGCGTTATTGATAAACAGAATAAAAGCCCGGCCGCCATTGAGTAACCTTTGCTTACGTTGGGTAGCGCCAGGGTATAAAACCCCAGCGGCCAATACAAACATGCCAGGAGAGAACCAAAAATTATTATTCCCCAACTTACAAAGGGAATATGGAAAGCATGCAAAACGGCGCAAGCGATAAATAAAAGAAGCAGGATAAGTTCGGCAATGTTGATGGCGCGGGTTTTCATTAAGACTCTTATAGTTATATGATGATTGGCCTAAAATTTACTTTCCCAATTAAATAAATCTTGTGGACGACGGGCGCTGATTAATATTCCTATCGACTTATCGTTAATATTATATTTCTTTTTTAAGTAATCAGCCGTTAAAATGTCGAGAGAAAGAAAGAGCGCGTCATCAATTGTGGCTAAATCGCCCTCATAACTTTTTGTTTTTACTTTGTCGTTAATGATATACTGAAACGCGCTATCGCTTTTAGCAATCATATATAAGCTATCAAAAGCATGCGATTTCTTCCTGAAATAAGCGATGTAATGTTTTCTTGCAAAATTTTTAGTTTCAGCGATTATAGCACCGTCTGTGCCCTCTGGCCCAAATCTTTTTTTTGCATCCGCACTATCCAATATCATTAGCCTGGCCACCGTATGCGGGTCGAATTTTAAAAAATCACTTTTCTCAAGTTTTATACTGTCAATAATATACACGGGGTTGGGACCCAGCATTTCTGAGGGTTCTTTATGTTTTTGAGCGAATATACAGTGCGGTAGAAAAAAGCTTAGGATAATTAGAAATTTCATCTCGGGTTTATTGTAGTCTTTTCTTACTATCTAATCAAATCTTTATGGAAAATTATCAATGCTGCAAAATCAAATAGCCACGTGATACAATCGCCCATTACCTGCCTTATCATCAACATCAACCTTGCCCAGGTATTTTTTTGAAACCACTTTTGGTGCAAAACCTTTGTCGACAATCATCAGATCCACCTGTCCGTTAGGGGATTTATCGGCATTCATCAACTGGAAAGTATCGCCGCTACAGGTAAATTGGTTATTATCAACCTTTACATTGGCAAAATCGAAGGTGGCTTTAAGGCTGCTTACAAAAAAGTTGGCATCATGTATCAGTTTGCTGATTTCGTCGAAGTTTACATGTGCGCCACTTTTAAATGTAATGAGATAAGCATTGCGCATGGGGTCGGTTTTAACGTCCTCAACAAAAGGCATTTTTTTTAATGAAGATTGAGTTGTTTTGGCGCACAAACCGCAGTTAAGGCCGTTTATTTTTAGCTCTGCTTTAGTGAATTGGGCTCTCACCGCAGCAGTGCTGAGCAGTAGAAATAATATGGATAGTTTAAGTGCTTTCATGTTTGCCATTGAAGATTAAAGATAGTAATAATTTGGTAAACGGTTTGTAGACTTTTAGAGGATGGGGGATTACTTTATGGGCACAGGTCGCGGGGCATGCGTGCAAATGCGTCCGAAACCTATCCTGGTGACGTAGGGCGATGCCCTACGCTGACGGATGTATCCCCTTCAGGGAATAAAAGCATATTTAATCTGACATTCCAAGCCCTGAAAGGGTGCCAACCTGCCAGCGATGGGCATCGCCCATCGTGAAACGGTAAACGCGGAACGGTTTCGAGAAATTAAGGTCGCAGGCCTGTGCTGCAGAACGGGAAATATTATCCAAACAAAAAAAGGAATCCATACCTCGCGTAAAGATTCCTTAATTAACTATTAACTAACCTTATCATCAATGAAAAATTAGCTTATCAAATATATAAGTACCGATAGGCCGGGGATATGCCATTACTGCCAATTTACTTGCTGCTAACAATAAAAATGGCGGTTAAAAGCATTGAAAATACCCCGTAAGGGGGGATAAAACATATTGGCCCTGGTCATATATTGGCATCAATTAACTCAAGTTAACCAGTCATCAATTATGAGAAGCTCAATTTATATTTTCTCATTATTATTAATGTCGTTGCTGGCTATGGTAAACCAGGTAAAAGCGCAAAATAACACGTTGCTGCAGGCGGCTGATTCACTGTTTACCGGCAACAAATGGAAAGCCGCCAAAGAGAAATATGTAAGCTACCTTGCTGATACTTCGGCAGCAAAAAACGCGGTGGCCTGGAACAGGTTGGGCTATTGCAATTATAATCTCGGACTTTACCAGGATGCATTAACAGATTTTAATAAAGTACTTGTAAACAAGCCTGTACCGCCGGTACGAAATGTGGCGATGACCCGGATGTCGCGGGTTTACGCTGCAATGAATAAAATTGATGAATCGGTTGATTGGCTGTCTAAGGCGACCACGGCCGGCTACAATAGTCTGCCTGATTTGGACAGCCTTGCCGACTATAAAAATATAAGGGAATCGCCAAAGTTTGCCGAAATAAGGAAACAGTTATACGAGATACTTTATCCGTGCACCAAAGAGCCGCATAGCCACGATTTTGATTTTTGGATAGGCGATTGGGATACCTACTCAACCGGCACTAAGTTTTTAACCGGGCATAGCCACATAGAGGTGATGGCCGGCGGTTGCGCCATTTTGGAGAACTATATTTCGACTCAGTTATACACTGGTAAAAGCTTTAATTATTACGACCCGGAGAAGGGGAAGTGGGAGCAGGACTGGGTAGGCAGCAGTGGCGCCGCCGACCGTAGCCGTTACTATAATGGCGAATACCGTGATGGCGCCATGCATTTCACCAGTGAAACCACCGATGCAAAAGGCGTTAAAACACTCGGAAATTTTATTTTTTATAATATAGATAAGAATACGGTACGGCAGTACCTGGAGCTATCAACCGATGGGGGCAAGACCTACCAGGTATCATACGACCTGACGTATATCCGGAAAAAATAAGGGGTTAAACTATATAAACTAAACGCGAGCCGGCAGTGGGCATGTAATGTGCCTGCTGCTTTGTTATTTGGTGCCCTGTAAATTTGCTGTAATGAATGTTTATTAAAGAGAGATTCATAATATTGTAATAGAAACCCCAAACCCTTTTAAATGAAATACTTTAAGCTGTTACTTCTGCCGTTTTTAATTATACAATCGTTTATTGCTTTTGCACAGGATAAGATGGATGTAGAAACCTATAATCCAAAATCTACCCTTGTTATCAAAGACCATTTAATTAAACGCGCCAAATACCCTTTTATCGATGTACATAACCACCAATGGGATATGCCAAACCAGGACCTGAAAGCCCTGTTGAACGATATGGACGGCTTGAACATGAAGGTAATGGTAAACCTTAGCGGGCGTGGGTATAAAATCATCAGTAATTATCATGGTCATGAGTTTTTCAGTGTAAACGGTCCGGATTATTTGAACCGTTCGCTGGATAATATCCGCAAAAATGGCAATGGCCGGCTATTGCTGTTTACCAATCTTGATTTTCTGGGAATAGATGACCCTAACTGGACTAAAAACACAGTTGCCCAACTGGAGAAAGATGTAAAAAATGGCGCCAGCGGCCTTAAAATCTACAAAGAGCTCGGCTTGGAGGTATTGGATAAAAACGGCAAACGCGTGCAGGTTGACGACCCGCGGCTCGACCCGGTTTGGGAGAAATGTGGTGAACTCCACATACCCGTATTGATACACACCGGCGAACCGATTGCCTTTTTTGATAAGATGGACGCCAGCAATGAACGCTGGCTTGAGCTTAAAACCCATCCCGACAGGGCAAGGCCACGGTCGCGTTACCCCAGCTGGCAGCAGGTAATGAGCGAGCAGCATAATATATTTCGTAAGCACCCGCATACCCTATTTATTGCTGCGCACTTCGGCTGGCTGGCCAATAACCTTGACGCGTTGGGTAAGATGTTAGACACCATGCCAAATGTTTATACTGAATTTGCTGCGGTAATGGAAGAGATTGGCCGTCAACCCAAAAACGCCCGCGCCTTCTTTATAAAATACCAGGACAGGATATTATTCGGTAAAGACACATGGTCGGTGCCGGAGTATGGCTTTTATTTCAGAATGCTGGAAACCGATGATGAATATTTCCCTGCGCTACGGAAGTATCACGCTTTTTGGGGTATGTATGGCCTGAATTTACCGGATGATGTGTTGAAGAAAATCTATTATAAAAACGCTTTGAAACTGTTTCCGAAGGTGGATAAGTCGATGTTCCCGCAATGATTTCCTTCCATTACGTCTTTAAAACCAATATAGTTGACATTTTTTCTAAGGAGCCATAAGCTCGATCCATGTTGTAGCCGCGGGTTTCAACTCGCCGTAAAAAACAAGCAACGTTGAGAGCCGTAGGTTCGGTGCATTTTAGCCAATCATGTCTGTAAATATTGGTCGTGCCTACGGTACTTTTGTTGATTATGCTTAGTGCCCCCGGGGGTTAAACCCCGGGGGTACAATATCGGTCGGGCCGATGGCCCTGTTGCAATGGCATAAAGATGGGAGTACCATCAAGCCGCCACCCCAGCCCTGTATGCGCCCGGCGTTATCCCATACCGCCCTTTAAAAAAACGGATGAATGAGCTTACGTTATCTATCCCTATCATGCTTACTATCTCGTTCACCTCGTAGCGGGTATTTTTAAGCATGTGCTTAGCCCTCGACAGCCTTACCTGTATTAAATACTGGTAGGGCGAGCAGTGAAATGTTTGTTTAAACGTACGGCAAAAATGCGTTTGCGATAAACAGGCATTACCACATATATCGCTTAAGCTTACCGCCTGGTTATAATTGCTGATCATGTAATCCTTGGCGATATTGAGGCGTCTGAAAAGCTCGGCCCTGGTTTTATAGCTCAGGGCTTTCAATTCATAGCATTTGGTCAGTATCTCTTTATTATATATACGATAAAAGTTTATCAGCGAGTGGAGCAGGTATTGGTTGATAAGCATATCCTCCTGGCTTTCATCGTTTATTAAATTTTGCAGATGTTGCAGGTTAAACCGCATATCACCTTTTAAGGGATACAATGTTTCGAGAAACACCGGCGCTAAACTGGACGGCGTATAAAAAGGTTCATCAAGTAATACTGCATCCGAAGAGGTGGCACTATGATGGAAGGAATTTAAAAATTGCGAGCCATATAAAATCGAAATAGTATTCACGGGTATATCGGAATAAATTTCCCTGCCGAAAACCGTCCCTTCATTAATCACCAGGAAATTACCCGGAAAAATTTTTAATCTTTTGTTCCCCAGCTTATATTGTTCATGACCATCAACAACCATCCTGATTGAAAACTCACCGCATTCGTTTGCGTAGCTGGCGCTGGTGGTAACCTCGCTGTATATCTTATTCTGGTTGGTTAAAATCTGTATCTTTTTCATTCCTCGTCCGAATAATCACGTTGCTCTAATAAAATGTATTTGTTACCGCTGTCGTCTGCAACGGTTAATTCTAATCCATAGTTAGTGTAGCTGGGTATGCCTTCGCATTTTACACCGGCCTTGTCCAAACAATAATAATCTCTTAAACAATCGTCAGTATTTAGCACAATAGCCTGCTGCGGCAGGCCGGCCTGCTGCTGCAACGCAATGAAGAAATTATTGCCCCATTTATTCTTCACCAGGAACCCGTGCCTGCCGGGTTTCTCGAGTTCGCTTAAAGTGCCGTAGTTAAAAAACCCCAGGTATTGCGTCATAAATAACAGGGTTTTTTTAGGCTCCTTAACACATACATCTACATAAGTCAATTCTTCTGTCATCGCTCCCGGGTTTAGTTAAATCATTGTGAGACCGCGCTCTTTTTGCACATTACAAAGCTACCGGCAACGCAGGTCGGCCCGATACCCCCACGAGGGGTATTTTTCGTTGCCGATGTGCTAAACCGCCCTGTTTGGCTCAAAAAGGCTATAAAAGCATATCCGGTTGAAGGGCTTATCTCTAAAATTACAATCTAAATATTAACTGACAGATGAATAAACTCCGGCCTCCTTCGTGAGCTGCGCTCGTAATTGCAAGCTCATTGATTAAGAAACAGCACAACAGATTTTAACTATTTAAATGACTATGAAACGAAAATTACTTTTTATTTTATGTATAAGCCTCACCACGTTTATACAGGCCTTTGCGCAAAACCGAACCATATCCGGAACGGTTACCGGCAAAGACGACAATCTTCCAATCCCGGGGGTAAGCGTTAGCGTTCCCGGAACGCAGGTGGGCACGCAAACTAACGATTATGGTAAGTTTACCATTAAAGTGCCTGCCTCTGCAAAATTACTGGCGTTCTCTTTTGTGGGCTATAAAAGGGCCACGGTTGAAATTGCCGCCGGAGATATTATAAATATCTCGCTCGAAACCAATGCGAGCCAATTGAAAGAAGTTGTGGTAACCAGCGGTTATGGCATTAAACAAACCGCGCGTTCAAACTCCAACTCGGCACAAGTGGTTTCGGCTACCGATCTAAACACAGTACGGGAACCGAATATTAACAACGCCCTTGCCGGTAAAGTTGCCGGTATACAGGTGCGCAGTCAGTCGGCCGGCGCATTGGGCCGCAGTACCGAGGTAAGGCTTCGCGGCGCCTCGGGTTTTGGCGCGGGAGCAGGCGCGCTGTATGTTGTTGATGGCACGGTATTACCCAATGGTGACGACATTAACCTTGATGATATTGAAAGCGTAACGGTATTGCAGGGTGCGGCGGCGGCGGTAATATTAGGTTCACAAGGCGCGAATGGTGCTATAATTATTACCACTTCCAAATCAAAAAAGAATGGCGGTTTAGGTATTGATTTGAAACTGGGGGCAACCTGGGATAAAGCCTACATCTTACCAAACTATCAAAATACTTATGGCGGTGGTAACAACCCGTTGTTTACACAATATACCTGGAAAGCAGGCGACCCCGATTTTTGGAAATCATTAAGCGGTAAATACTACCCTGATTACTCCGACGATAGCAGCTGGGGCCCTAAAATGTCCGGACAGGAATACATTCCATGGTACGCATGGTACGCAGGTACGCAATACACTGGTAAAACTGCATCGTGGACAGCTCACCCAGATAATGCACTTAGCTTTTATCAAACGGCGCCATTGCTTGATAATAGTATAGTACTCAATAAAACCGGTGATGACTACAGCATAAAGATAGGCTATGGCAATCTTTATCAAAAAGGCATTATCCCTAACCAGGACCTTAAAAGGAATTCGTTAAACATTAATTATAGCTACGATCTAAACAAACATTTGTCATTTAACGCCAGCGTTAACTATATCAACCAAAAACAGGATGGTGCTGTAAACGATAACTATGGCGCTTTGGCCACCGGCGGCCTTACGCAATGGTTCCACCGCGATTTGGATATGGCGAAATTGAAAGAGCTGAGAGGGCTGCAGTATGGCCCTGGCATGTACGCAAGCTGGAACCATAGCGATCCGAATGCCTGGAACCCTAACAATCCTTCAGCTTTTTACGCAGGCAATTACTGGTACAATTACTATAGCTACCAGGACCTAATTGTTGACAAAATGAACAGGGACAGGTTGTACGGTAACGTATCGTTCACCTATAAGGTTAATAACGATTTAAATTTCAAAGTAACTTACCGAAAGCAGCAGTCCGATCAATGGCAATATCACATTACACCCACCGAGCTGGAAATCAGTGCCTCGCAAACCGGCCAAAAAGCGCAATATGGCACAATCAATTCCTATTCGAACCGCGAAAACCTGGAATTTTTAGCTACCTACAGCAAAAAAATAAAAGATTTTAAGATTGACGCCAATTTGGGTACTGATAAATTTAACTGGACATATAAAGATGTTTCTGCCAATACAAATAATGGGTTAGCTATTCCTTACCTGTATAATATTGGCAATAGCGTCGATCCGCCATCAATCGGCAATACCAGGATCAGCGAAAAATACAATGCTGTGTTAGGCCGTGCGTCAATCAGCTGGAAAGATTTGTTATTCCTGGACGGCTCAATACGTAACGACTGGTTCTCAACTTTTCCGCAGGATAAAAACGACGTGTTGTCTAAATCGTTCGGCTTGTCGTTTATATTCAGCGATTTAATGAAGAGCCAGCAGAGCTGGTTAAGCTATGGTAAATTGAGGGCCACTTATGGTCAGATACCTAAAGCCCTTGGTGCCACCAACGAAACCTTTGGCGCATACCGCTATCCGGGTGCATCGTATGGTGTTAATGCTAACAAATTTAACGGGCAGCTGTTACAGGCCAACCCCACCCAAAGCGTAGACCCGGTTATTCACGGCTCAACAGTAACGCAACGGGAGTTGGGCGCCGACTTACGCTTCCTGAATGACAGGATTGGAATTTCGGGCACCTACTGGGCCGGTTCAGAAACAGATATCCCTTCAGCCATCGGCGTTAACGGCGCGTCGGGTGTAAACTCTATTCTTACAAATTTCGGCGATGTTGAGAAGAAAGGGTTCGACCTGAACGTTAACGCCTATCCCGTAAGGATACCTAACTTCTCGTGGAACTTATCATTAACTTATTCAAACCTGTTACAGGACAAGGTTGTAGAGATTAGCAACAAATACAATGTACAGCAAATTGTGGTTGCCAACAATGCATTTACCCAGGTGCCTTACCTGGTACAAAAAGCCGGCGCCGCATGGGGCCAGATATTTGGGTCAGGTATATTGCGTAATGCTGCCGGTGTGCCGATACTTGACGCACTAGGCTTTTACCAGCGTAACCCGGCTGTATATTTTGGGAGTGCTTTGCCAAAGCATACCGGCGGTATTCAAAACACGTTCACGCTGTTTAAAGACATTGCCTTTAACTTCAATATCGACTACCAGTTTGGCGGCAAATTCGCTTCATTAAGCAACGCCTTCGGTTCATTCTCGGGTACTACTGCCCGCACAGCGGCCCTAAACGACAAAGGTAACCCCGTTCGTGATGCAGTTGCCGATGGCGGCGGTATACACCAGACAGGTGTAGACGCGAGCGGCAAACCTGTTAGCATGTACGTAAGCGCTTACGACTATTATCATAACAACTTTAACAATGGCGCCGAAGACGAATTTGTTTACGATCTGACCTTTATCAAGCTTCGTGAGGCGGGTATTTCATACCGTATTCCTGTACAAAAACTGGGCTTAGGCGGCGTTATCAAAAATGCCACCTTCCAGATACAAGCGCATGACCTTTGGCTGATCTATGCAAAAAGCAAGGACTTCGATCCATCGCAAATAAGCGCTGTTCAGGGCGAGCAGGCCCAATTGCCCGGTACAAGGGGATTTGGTTTTAACCTGAGAGTAGGATTCTGATAAGCTGACATAAAAAACTAAATATAAAAAACATGAAAAGAATTTATATCTGCGGACTTACCGGCCTTTTTTTGCTGAGTGCGGTAAGCTGTAAAAAGCCCAATGACTTTGGGACCACTAATGTTAACCCGGATGCGGTTAACGTCCCCATAGTACCGGCGCTGCTGGCCACGGTTCAAAACAATGTGCCTTTTTATTCTACAACGCTTAACTATGGCTTGAGCGGCGGCTCGTTCGCCCAGTACTTTTCTGAAACACAATACCCGGGTGTTTCATTGTACACTGCCCCGGTTCAAAGTTTTACCGGGAATTATATAACAGACCTCGGCGATTGTCAAACGGTTATCGACCTTAACCAAAGCAAAAACTCGGTTGCTGTAGCAACCATCATGCAGCAGTATCTTTTTTGGCTGCTTACCGATAACTTTGGCGATATACCATATAGCCAGGCGCTGCAAGGTCTTAAATCAATAACCCCGGTTTATGATAAGCAGGAGGATATTTATAAAGCCATACTTACAAAAGTTGCAGCCGCTGTTGCTTCGATGGACGGCGGTACGGTACCCGGCGACCTTTATTACAGCGGTGATGCTGCATCGTGGAAAAGGGCCGGTAATTCATTGATAATGCTCGTTGCTTTACAGGCATCAAAAAAAGTACCCGGCGCAACCGATTTTGCCGCTACAGCTTTTAAGACAGCACTGGCCGCCGGCCCGATAACTACTAATGCTCAAAACTTTACGCTCAACTATCCCGGCGGTTCTTACAAAAACCCTTGGTGGGGACTTTACAATGGCCGCACTGACTGGGCCGAGAGCAAGACGATGACCGATTTTACCAAGTCGACAGGCGATGCAAGGCAACAGGTTTTCGGAGGTTCATTCAGCGATCCGGGTCTTACTACAGGCGGAAAAGTATCGTCTGACGATGGCGTGCCTTACGGCGTTGACCGCACCAGCGCCAATAATTATATTGCTGCAAACGCCGACTGGGCATTAGTGCTGCGCGCCGATAAGCGTGCTGAGAATTCTCCGCTACCTGTTATTACCGCCGCTGAAGTTACCCTGGCAACTGCCGAGGCAATTAATCTTGGCTGGGTAACCGGCGACTTAGTTGGCACTTATCAAAATGGCATATGGTTATCACATGAGCAATGGGGCGTTACCGCACCTTCGGCAGCTTACCTGGCAAATGCAAACGTTGCTATAAGCGCAACGCCCGGCGATGCGAATACAAAGAACATATCAGTTCAGCGATGGGTGAGCTCTTATCCCGACGGCCACATGGGTTGGGACATTTGGCGTAAAACCGGTTTCCCGGTATTAAACCCGGCGCCGGCTGCTTCAAACTCATCAAAAAAGATAGTAAGAAGGTTTATATACGCTACAGCGGAACAGCAAACCAATGGTAAAAATGTGAATGCGGCCATAGCAAGGGAAATACCTACTGCAGGTACCGACTCGCAGGATAATGCGGTTTGGTGGGATGTAATAGGGCAGACGCCATAATAGCCGACTTGAATTTTTTTACAAAATATAGGACAATCCGGGAAGCGTCCTTAACGATGCTTTCCGGTTAATTAACCAAAAAATTAAAAAAATGAAAAATAAATTTTTACAATATACGCTCCTTGGCTGTATGCTGATGTTACTTTTCAGCGCCTGCCGTAAGGATGCTTTCAACGGAAAGGAAACAAAGGAATCAGGTAAAACTTTTGTATATATTGAACAAGCGCAAACGCGCAACCTGTTTTTTGACGTGTTCACCGATATAAAACCTGTTTTGATGTTTACGGTTCGGCGTGATGCGGCCAGTAAAGCCGACCTGCAGAAAGCCGTAACAGTTACCCTAAAATCACAAAGCGGGGTTTTAACTGCTGCAGATTATACGGTTTTGCCGGCTAGCCTGTATACACTTGACCCGCAGCCCGGAGTAGCAATTGCCGCCAATGGCGATTTGACGCTGAACTTCGCAGCGGGCGATTTTGTCAAGAACATCATTTTCAATATTGATGGCAGCAAGGTCGACCTTTCAAAGCAGTATGCAATGGAGTATGTAATCACCAATTTTGGAGGCTTCTCCAAGCAACATACTGCGGCAGGATTAAGCCAGGATACTATCCTGACAACGATTGCTATCAAGAACATGTACGATGGTAACTATGATGTAACCGGCAGCTATACCGATGCAAATCTTCCGGCGGCCACAGGCGTATACCCATACAACGTGAACTTTGAGACCATCTCGGCTACAACTAACGATGTGTTTACTGTTACGCTTGGCGATTACGGTTTCAAGTTTAACGTAGGTGACGGTACAACAAGTGCTTACGGAAGCTTCTCGCCTGAATTTACTTTCGACCCGGCAACGAATAAACTTACATCGGTGGTAAACGCGTACGGCCAGGGTTCAGGCAGCCACCACCGGTCGGCCAAACTTGATCCTAGCGGCGTAAATGCATACGATCCCGCCTCGAAGACTCTAAAAGTTAAGTACATAATGGTAAGCGATGGCGTTGACCGGTGCCATTTTGATGAAACCTATACGTATAAAGGACCAAGATAAAACTTCTATTTTTTTGCGTTTAAACGCCGCCTGTTATTCGGGCGGCGTTTTTTATTCAGCCGCAAAATCAGTAAAAACTGAGCGCCAATTCTGCACAATAATTGGTGATTGCGGCTTACCTTATGGCGGCTTTGGCACATTTTATCAGGGCTTTAATGTATAATATTACAATTGTAATAAGGCATAAAAAGGAATGCCGACGTACTAAAAGAGCCTTATATTATGGCGGCTAAGATTAAGATTGTAATAATAGAAGACGATACCATACTTCGCGAAGGGTACGCACTGCTGATTGGCAAAACACCCGGTTTCGAGGTGCTGAACTCGTACAACTCGTACGACGAGGCTTATTACCGGATATTGAACGACCGACCAGATGTTATTTTGATGGACATACAAATGCCCGGCACAAATGGCCTGGATGCTATTCCCGAAATAAAAGCGATGCTACCCGATTGCAGGGTGGTAATGCTGACTGTTTACGAGTTTGAGGATTCGATAGTGAAGGCATTTGCGAATGGCGCTTCGGGTTCCTGACTAAAGATACCCCTATGGCAAACATCATAGAAACCATTAACGAAATAGTGGCCGGGTTTAAGCCGATTAATAAAAACCTGGCGAGATTAATTTCGAGGCTGTTCAAGAAAAATAAATACAATGCCATCACTCCGCTGGAAAGCCGGGTGCTGGAATTGTTGAGTAGTGGTAAAGAGAAAAGCCAGATATCAAAGGAGTTGCTGATAGCCTCGGATGCGGTGTGTATGTCGGTAAATACAATACACGAAAATTTCCTGCTGAATATAAGCGCCTCGTAGGCCGGGGGAAATCGCTTTTAGGCACAGGCCTTTGACCTGTGCTGGGGTGTGTCACCCCTTTGGGCTTTTTAAGAATGGTGTTCAAGGCCCGAAGGGGCGAAATTTTTCAGCACGGCCTCGTTAAAAGATATGTGAAAATTATTGCGTAGGTCGCACTTACAAAGAGTGTACCATTACTAGTAATTTGATAAAGAATGTTGAAAAGTTTATTTTTGGCCTATTTTTTTAAATAGCTCATTGTGAATTAATTACGAAATTTAAAATTGAAAAAGTGTTAAGTTGTGTTAACCCTGTTTTCCACATTTATCGGTTTTAAAAAGCTAGCAGACTGCGAACCTGGAATTAAATCACCCTATTCTGCTTAAGCACCTTTAGCGCATCGCTGCGGGAATTTACATTTAGCTTTGCGTAGATATTTTTGATATGGGTTTTTACGGTCTCCAGCTCGATAAATAGCTCGTCGGCAATTTCATTTCGCTTTTTGCCCTCACTAACCATGCGCATTATTTCTGTTTCGCGTTTTGACAGGGGAGAGTCGGTACTTTTTTGAAATGATTTGATAACGATGGACGCTATTTTTTGCGACATCGGCCCTCCGCCTGACCGGGCATCATGAATGGCTTCGATAATTTTTGAAGAGGGAACGTCTTTAGTGAGGTAACCTGATGCGCCATTAGCCAGCGCCCCGAAAATCTGGTCTTGCAATTCGTAAACTGTTAACATTATTACCTGGGCCTTTGGCAGCAATTTTTTTATCAGCGGAATGGCGCTGACACCATTGGTGCCGGGCAGCTCGATATCCAGCAATACCACGCCCGGATCATCTGCCGCAAGCTTTTTTTCGGCCGCCTCGAACGAGCTGTAGCAGTTTACCACATAAAAGCCGGGCTCGTCCTCAATCAGCTGCTTATAGGCATGCTGCAAAATCAGGTCATCTTCAATAATTACTATCCTTACAGTTTTTTGCATAGCCGTTTAACTTATTGGTATCAATAACGTACTGGTTGTGCCGCGTTTCTCTTCCGAATCGATTGATAAAGCAGCATTTAGCTTTTTGGCCCGGTTCTGCATATTGCGGATGCCGTTACCTGAAAATACGTGCGAAACATCAAACCCGTTGCCGTTATCGGTAACTTTAAAGCTTACGTACTCATTTGACGTAAATGCAGCGGTAAACGTTACACTATCGCCTTTTGAGTGCTTTAGTATATTTGTAAACAACTCTTTAAATATCAGCGTAATATTCCGGCTATGCCCCAGCGGAAGCTTAACACCGCCGAAGTCGGCCCCCTGGTTGTCAATATTAAATTTCAACTTAAAACCGCTGCTCATAAACAAGTTTTCGGCAAAGGTTTCAATAGCCGATAGAACCTCGGCCATATTATCATTGTCGGGATTAAGCGCCCATAAAATGTCTTTGGTACCGGCATACATTTCGGATGCGCTTTGCTGTATCTGTTCAATAATTTTCCGCTCCTTATCATTATGCAGCGGAACGTTTTTCGCAAGTATCTCCGACAGCATATTAATACGTGTAAGCTTGTTGCCAAAGTCATCGTGAAAGTCTTCGGCGGTTTGCCTTCGTACCAGTTCCTGCTCGTTTTGCTTCAGGCGGTTAATGTAGTTCAGCTCGCGGCGGTGGCTGTATATTTTGTAACGGTACACCCCGAAAATTAGCGAAAAGCAAAAAAATAAAGCGAAAAGGCGGAAGAATGCAGTCTGATAAATGGTAGGGGTAATCGTGAATTGGTAAGAGATGGTATTGCTGGTAGCGCCGTTAAGCATAGCCCTGGCCTTAAAAGTATAATTGCCCGGCGGTAGCTGCGGGTACTGAATTACATCGTTGGGTACCGGCGCACCGAAGTCTTTATCAAGCCCTTCCAGTTTATATTGATAGGTGGCAGCACCGTTGTTGCCAAATTCGATGGTGTGGAATTTTAAGGCTATGCCGCTTTTATTTGAAGGAAGTTCGGGCATTACAGGCACGGTGTACCCATTTTTGAATACCGAAGTGTACTTTACATCCGGGCTGTTTATTGTTACTTTTTGCAGCGCAAGATGCAGGGTGTAGGATGCGGTAGCTGTGTGCTGTGCATCAAAAACCAGCAGGCCATGCGTTGTCGCCACCCAGACTTTAGCTTCGTAATATAAAATAGCATTCTGATTGCATTCATAAACGTCGGGGCTTACGGGATTACTTTTCAGCGTTAGCTTATCTGCATCGGTTATCGTAAACCTGCTTACGCCACGGGCTGTTCCAACCCATAGCTCCTTATCGACAATCAACAAGCTGGATATCATATTTGATATCAGCCCATTTTGAGTGGTAATATTTATCAGGTGATTTGATTTGGGATTCCAAACATACAAACCCTTGCCGGTAGTGCCGATTAATATATTGGCGCCATAGCGTTGCAGCGAAACTATATTTGTGCCTTTCAAAAAGGGCAGTAGCCCGGCTGTTGTTTTGTTTTTAATGATAAACAGGCCGTTAATTGTGCCCAGCAGCATGTTATTATCACCAAACTCAATAATAGCGGACGACTGAAAATCAAGCCCCTGAATATGCCTGGTTCTTTCGTTTTCTATATAATAACAGCCAAAACTACTGGTTACCCAAATAATATGATTCTTATCTTCAGTAATTGACGAAGGATAGTGAATGGAAGATACTTTGTATGTCCTGGTTTTTGTTTTTTTCCAGATGCCGGGCATATCGGTACCTATCCATAAATCTTTATTTGAGTCCACATATAGGCAATTTACCCGCAGGTTATCTTGCAGGTCTGGCGGCAGGTTTTCTAAGCCAACCAGTTTATTGTTTACCAATTTTTTAACGCCATCGCCATAGTTGGCAAAATAGACTCCCGTGGATGTTTCCACCATATCCATGGCTAAATCGTTGGCAAGCCCTTGTGTTCTGTCGTAAACAAGGTAGTCGCCGGGTCGGTATTTGTATAAACCCGAGCCATCGGTACCCAACCAAACCTGGTTGTCGTTATCTACAAATGTGCAAAGAACCCTGCCATCTATAAAGCCGTTTTCGGCACCGAAATGTTTTAAGGTATGGTCGGCCAATAGGTACACTCCCTTGTCGGTGGCAATCCATATTCCCAGGTCATGGTCAATTGCAAAATCATTAATATCTGTAGGAATGCTGTCGGTCAGTTGTCTGTCAACCGGTGTTACTTTATTATCGCGCCAGCAAAACAGCCCACCTCTTGCGGTCATATATATAGCGCCGGAGTGGTCGGGCAAAAAAGCGAATTGGTTGATAAAGCCAAGGGCCTCTGTCTGCTTGTTAACCACAAACTGCTTCCACTTTAAATCGTGAACCTTGTAAATACCTTCCAAAAAAACGGCGGCATATACGTTCCCGAATTCATCTTTGGTGAGGTAGGATATCATCTCATCTTTTGCCGTGATTATCTGCAGCTCCAATTTATTATTATGAATCCTGAAGACGTTGGCGCCGGCCAGCGCCCAAATGTTGTTTTGGTTATCGCATACCAATTGCCTTACCGGCCTGGTGTACATTTTATCAGCAAATGGATGATAATGCGTACCCATGGAGCTGAAACAAACCACTCCTTTTGAATTTCCGCACCAGATAAGGCCGGTATTATCGGCGGTAACCGAATAGTTATCGTAGCTGTTGTGTTCGTTACCGGTGGTGAACGACATAAATTGCTTACCGTCGAAACAATTTACACCCGCCATATTGGTGAGCCATATTTGATTGAGCCTGTCTTTGCGGATGGAAGTAACCTGCGACTGTAACAGGCCCTTGTCGATATCGTAATGCTGGAAATTGTATTTTTGAGCGAGGACAGCGGATGACCAAACAATCACCATGAAAAAGACTGCCAGGGCTATTCTGCTTTTTCGTACGCGCGCGCTTAAATCTGCCATCAGGATATAAATATACAATAATCAGCTGTTACAGATACCAGTGCCTGCAACCGCATGTTAAGCTTTTTAGCCAGTTAATAGTTTTCGCAAGTAAAATTCAAAAGTAGCGTTTGGCTATAAATGAAAAATACCCCTCGAGGGGGTATTTCTTGCATTAAATTTAGGCGATGGCTATTACATACCCTCGCTGATAATCACTTCATCTTTTTGTATTACAGGTGCCTTGTCTTTCATTTTCCGGTCAATCAGTTTGCTCACCCGGCTTAGCATTAATATGCTGAAAATAGAGATGGCAACAATTACGTAGCCTACCGTGTTGTAATGCTCCAGCGGACTGAATTTTGTTTTCTGTACTACAATCATACCGGCTGCTGCGGCTGCTACGCCGCCGGCTATCTGCTGTAATGATGCGTTGATGCTCATAAACGAGCCGCGATCTTCCATATCCGGCACTGCACTGATTAAAGCCTGCTGCGGCACCATGCGGCTCAATACGCCCATCATCAGCAGTACATTAAATATTACTACGAGATAAAATGGCGTTACTGATAAATTGGTATACAAAACGCACATTACCATGGTCCAGGTTGAGGCTATAGCGAAGAGCTTGAACTTGCTGATTTTATCGCTCAGGCGGCCTACCAGCGGCATAATTACCAGTGAGCTTAGGCCTGATACCATAAACAGTATGGGCAACTGATGGTTAGTAACGCCCAGGTTATTGATAGCAAAGGCGCTACCGAAGGGCATCATCATAAAGCCACCGATAGACATAAGCGCTGTGGCAGCAAAGCCGATGCGATAATCAGGTTTGGAAACGGTATGCCACAAGTGCAGAAATGCCGACTTATCACGCTGTACAGCCAGGTGTGCTGTAACCGGCTTAAGCTTAACCATAATAGCCAGCACAATAAGCCCGGCCAGGCCTGCGGTTAAAAAGAAAGGCACTTCCCATCCCCAATGGGCGGCAAGGTACAAGCCGATTGGTATTCCCAAAACCTGGCTGGCGCCAAAACCCATTTGAACAAAGCCCATTACACGGCCGCGCTGCTGCAAGGCAAACAAGTCGGTTATAATGGCCAAAGAAATTGAGCCGATTACACCACCGAACAGACCGGTGATAATACGCGCCGCAAGCAACACAGTGTAGGTGTGCGCCAGTCCGCATAGCACCGTGCCTGCAGTAAAACCTATATAGAAGAACAGGAGCAGCTTTTTACGGTCGAATTTATCGGCGAAGCCTGCGGTGAGTAAGCCGGTGATGCCGGCGCTGAAGGCATAAGCCGACACCGCCACGCCAAAGGCAGAGGGTTTGAGGTTCATTGATTTCATCAGGATATCACCCAACGGCGACATAATCATAAAATCGAGAATTACAGTAAATTGGGTTAGTGCTAAAATAAGTACTACCAGCTTTTGATAGCCGGTAAACGGTATAGTTTCTGTTTGTGTTTTCATTTATTATCTAGGTTAATTCACCGCATTGATAGCCGTGCTGGTTAAGTAAATTAATTATGTATTGATGGCTGAGCGTGCGCGATATTATCCGCAGTACACGGTCATCATCATCCATGTCTATATTCCAATCCTCCACGCCGGTAAGCTGCGCCATCAGTTTTTTGACGGCAGCCTTATCGCGTTTTTTAAAGCAATTGGTTTTAAAAAGCAATATGTGGTTAAAGTTTTTCATTAATAAATAAATGTTCATTTAGTTATTGGGATAAAAGATTTTCATCTTGGCTCTTGATTCTTGACTCTTGGTTCTCTTCTTTAATTCTTCAACGCTTTCACAACCAAATCGAATGTCGCCCATAAAATTTTGTCCGACATTTTAAATGGCTTTCCGCCGATGCTGTGCCCTTCGTTATGAAACCTTATCAGCGAATAGAGCGGCGCAAAGGCAACCGACCAATAGGCTTCAAAAGGCATCTCATTTATTTCTCCGCGCTCCAATGCGTTGCGCATAAACTTAGTCACTATTGGCTCAAAATTGCCTTTGAACGATTCCATAAACTTGGCGTGATAGCTCGACGTTCGCAGCTGGTCGAAAAATACGCCGATAAACGGATTAGCCATCATGTGGCGATAACGGTTTTTCCATTGCACCCGTAAACCATCTTCAAAAACCATTTCCGGGTCGAAGCTATCTACCATGGTTTCTGCCATGCGCAGGCCTTCTTCTTCAGCTATTTTTAAAATAAGGTCATCGCGATCTTTATAATAGATGTAAAGCGTTGCGACTGAAATACTGCATTCCCGCGCCAGCTTGTTCATGCTAAAGCCTTCCATGCCATGTTTTACAATGGTTTCGATGGCTTTTTGCTTTACCAGGTTTTCTTTATCAACGTCTCTTGTGCGCATTTTGATCTTTCCGGCACAAATATAAATGAATATTCATTTAGTTATGAAATTTATTTTTGAAATTTGATTTTTCGTAGAGACTCAACACTTGCGTCTTTGAACGTTTGTATGGTTTGATTTGCATGTAGAGACACATGTATTGTGTCTCTACAAGAATTGGTTACCCCAACCCCAATCTCGTCCTCATCTCATCCCGATAAGTACTGCCAATCGGAATTTTATGGCCCGAGACTATTACCTGGTGATTTTCCACCATACTGATATGCCTGATAGCCACCACGAAAGATTTATGAACCCTTACGAAATTCTGCGCCGGTACCACCTCGAATATATCGGCCATGTTTTGGCGGATGAGGATGGTTTTATCTTTTAAAACTACAGAGATATAATTACCATCTTTCTCCAAATACAAAATATCGCTGATTTTTACCTGGTAGGTTTGCGGGCCGCTTTTTATAAAGGCGTATTCTGCTTCAGCTTCTTTGGGCTTGCCGTTGCTCTTATGCAGATGCAGGCTCATTGCCTTGTTTACAGCCGCCAGGAAACGTTCGAAGGTTATGGGTTTGAGCAGGTAATCGGTAGCGTTAAGGCTATAGCTCTCCACGGCATAATCGCTGTAGGCGGTGGTGAAGATAACCATCGGCTTTACCGCCAGCGCCGAGAATAGCTCGATACCGTTAATACCGGGCATATTGATATCCAAAAAAACAAGGTCGACTGGGTTGCGGCTTAAAAACTCCAGCGCCTTTACCGGCTCGCGGAACGAAGCCAGCAAATTTATAATGCCGCTTTTGACACAATAACGCTCAATTACTTCCAGCGCTTTAGGTTCATCGTCTATAGCAATGCAGTTCATTAGCTAAGGTCTATTTTTAATATAATGCGGAATTTATCCTCGTCGCTTTTTATTTCTAAGGTATGTTTTCCGGGATAAAGCAGGTCAAGTCTGCGTTTGACATTCTCCAGGCCGATGCCGCTTTTTTCGTCCGGCATTTTCCTGACGAGACTATGGTTTTTATTGCTGCAGGTAAACAGCAGGTTTTTATCCTCTACAGCAATTGAAATATCGATAAAGGATGTGCTATCGATAATTACCCCGTGCTTAAATGCGTTTTCTACGAAAGGGATAAATATCATTGGCGCAATGGCGAGGTTTGGTACCGGCTCATTATAACGAAAATCAACGATGGCCTCATGGTCGGCGTAGCGCAATTTATTCAAGGCGATGCAGCTGTTTATATATTCAATTTCTTTTTTTAGGGGGACGGTCTCAGCGTTGCTTTCATAGATCATATAACGCATCATGCCGGATAATTTAGAGATACCATCAGCCAGTTCATCATTACCTTTGGCCTGCGCCATCGAAAAAAGATTGTTCAGCGTATTGAACAGGAAGTGCGGGTTGATTTGCGATTTAAGGAATTTTATTTCTGTGCTCAGCTGGTGGGCCTCTATTTGCTTGCGCAGTAAATCGCTCTTAATCCATTCCTTTGAGAAAAAGTAGGCTATGGCGATACCCAGCATCGCCAGGAACATAATGGCATTTGTAACGTGGAAAAAGCCAAATGGATTTGCAGGAAACGGCGGACGCGGTGTAACCAGGGGCCCAAGCAGCGAATCCAGTTGAAAGATACATGCCGTCCAACCCAGCACGACTGCCACTCGCGCTGGGTAGCTCTTAAAAGTCATTACCTTTTTGAGCAGCCAAAAGGCAGTGCTGTAGAAAAGCAGCATCAGCAGAAAAAGGGTTAGAAACGACTGCGAATAGATCGTTTCAACCATCACTCGTTGCTTCACATCACCCTTAATATTAAACCTTACTACCTTGAAATTCTTGTTAGAATTGCCGGTGGTATAAAATATGGCCGCCCAAAAAAGGATATGCAACAATATTTCGACCAGGTGATTCCGTTTAATTCGCCTCATATTAAAACTAAGGTAATGCTTATTATAACAGCCTGAAAATATGTGGTGGATATCTGCTATTTACAGGTATAAACGGCGGGTTTTTGAAATTGGGAATGGTGTTCTGATAGGATGAAAAAATTTCCGCCATAGCGATGGGTTTATAATCCTTGTGTGTTCGAAACTTGTCCTGACGACGTAGGGCGATGCCCATCGCTGACAGATTGTGCCCCTGCAGGGCGAGGGAGATGTGCATTATATTGATAAATTGATTTTTATTGATAATTCCCAAGCCCTGTAAGGGCGCCGATCTATCAGCGATGGGCATCGCCCATCGTGAAGTGGCAGACGCAGAAATGTTTCGAACACACAAGGATTATAAACCCATCGCTATGGTAAAAGCCGACTATGAATTTAAAACGCGGTCACTCCCAATACCAAATATCCCCATTTTCATCCCTCTAAATTCCTCATTCGCACCTAACTTTTTATAACCGACAATCCACGCCTTACCATTGCTTAACAAATTTTAAATTATGAAACCTTCACGTAAAATTTTCTTTTTGATATTCACCTTTTCGATGGGAGCGTTAAGGGGAATGGCGCAGGACAAACCCGAAATGGCGCAGGCAATAATACACTACAAGTTTTCGCACGTACGGGACACTACCAACCGGCAGGACCTTTATAACGAAAACATGATTCTGTTTTTAGGCAGCCACTCGAGCGCCTATAAAAGCTACGATAAAAAAATGGCCGATGCGCTGGTCCGTAAGCAAATACAGGAGCAAATGGCGAACAATCCGGGCGGTAATGTGCGGATTATGAGGGGCAAAAATTCGGGCTCAAATACAGAGTATTACCAGTTTGCTGCCGATGGAAAATTAGTTCGTCGGGAGCGCTTGATAAATAGCTATTTGATTGAAGAACCCATGCCTGCGATCAGCTGGAAAATTGAAAACGATACGGCAAGTTTTGGCGGGCTGCATTGCCAAAAAGCCACTACCCATTTTAAGGGGCGTGACTATATTGCCTGGTTTTGCCCCGATTTGCCTTTCCGCTGTGGCCCGTGGAAATTGAATGGGCTGCCAGGAGTAATTGTGGATGCCCACGACACGAAGAATGAGGTAGTATTTAAGTTTGACGGAGTTGAAAAAGTTACCCCCGAAGCTACGGCCGCGGTAGCCGGCAATAGTAATCCCCAGCAACAGCCTTTGCTAATGTTCGGAGGCGACGACCCCGGCGACCCGAATATGATACAGCTTCCTTCTGGCGCTATCAAAACCACTGATAAAGAGTACACCGACTTGCGTGCCGCCATGCAGAAAGATCCAAATGCATTTGCAAATGCAGCAATGGGCGCTGCGGGAGCCGGACCACAGGGTGGCCCCGGTGGCAACGGGCCGCAAATGAAAATGAATATAAAAGTTGCTCCAGGTCCGGTGATCAACAACCCTATAGAGCTGCCTGAAAAGAAATGAGCTTTTTCTTTAAATATGCAAGCACATTCCTTTTGGGGATGCTGCTTGCACTTACCGGTTTGGCGCAGGTTATAAAAGGCACCATAAAGGATACTATAGGTAAAGCTATTCCTTATGCCAATATCAACTTAAAGGGGGCTGCTGCTACTATTTTGGCGTACGCAGTAAGCAACATCAAAGGTGAATTTACCCTGGCAATACCTGCCGGCACGCCACAGGCCGGGCTAACAATAGAAGTAACCTGCATCGGTTTCGCGAAGCAAAGCAAGCTGGTAGTTGATATAGCAACGCCTTATAATTTCGTGCTGAGCACGGCTTCTAACCAATTAAAAGAAGTTATCGTAAAGGATTCGCGGCCTTTCATCAAAACAAGCGGCGATACGACAAGCTACAAGGTAACCGACTATGCCAATAAGCAGGACAGGGTAATCGGCGATGTAATAAAAAAGCTGCCCGGCGTACAGGTAGCATCGGATGGGAAGATAACTTATAACGGTAAAGCGATATCAAACCTGTATATCGGCGGTGATAATTTGCTGGATGATAAATATAACATTGCTACCAATACCGTTCCGCATGGAGCGGTGGACAAGGTGCAGGTGATAGAGAATGACCAGCCGGTAAAGATGCTGCGTGACAAGACCGTTAGCGAGGATGTGGCCATGAACCTCACTTTTAAAAAAGATGCCAAATTGCAAATTGTAGGACAGGAAGCGATAGGCGCAGGCATACCCGGTAAATACGATGTTAACCTTAACGGCATGATGTTTAAGGACAAGTATAAGGCCATCAATTACATTAAAGGGAATAACATCGGCGTTGATGTGCAGGAGGACTTGATATCACACAATTTGTCGGATTACCTGCAGCGGATCGACAACAACAAGCCCTCAACCTTTCTTTCGACCGGAACAGCCAACGACCCGGATTTGCCGCGCAACCGTTACTTGTTTAACCAATCGGGATTGATTAACCTGAATAACCTGGTGCATCTTCAAAAAGATGTGTTGCTGCGGGCCAATATGTATTACCTGCATGATACCCAATTGCAGGATTATCAAAAACTGACTTCCATCTATCTACCCAACGACACGGTAAATTATGCCGAAAAACAGCATAACCGACGCCGGCCTGATATATTACACGGGCAGTTTAGCTTAAACATCAACAAGGATAAATATTACCTGAACGATAACCTTACCGGCGATTATAATCACAATACCAGCTATTCGGCGCTTAATACTAACGGCACGCCGGTTAACCAGGTTTTTAAGGATAATATTGCCGACTTTTCGAACGAGCTTAACCTGATGCAAACCTTCAGAACGAATAATATTCTTGAAGTTTACTCATACATCAACCACATAGCCGAGCCGGAAAATTTGCAGATAACGCCTGGTTTAAACCCGCAGATTTTTAATGACGGAAACCCGTACAATGCGCTTACGCAAAAGGTAGATGTACCAACGTGGTTCACTAATAATTATATCGGTTACAAAATACCATCCAACGGCATTACACAGACATACCATGCTGGTTTTAGCTGGCAGCAGCAAAAACTTGGGTCTGATTTGCTGGCAACGCAGCTTAACAACTCGAACAATCCTGCTATAGACAGCGCCCATAACGACTTAAGCTGGCGCAGGCAAAGACTGTACACTGAGGCGATTTATGATTATCCCGGCGACAAGCTGAAAGTGAACGTAACCCTGCCGCTAAACCTGCAGCAAATCAGTTACAGTGATGCCAATTTTGTATTGAATAAACAAACCACACATTTGTATTTTAACCCGAGGCTGTATGTTAAATACCAGGTTAGCGCCGAAAATTATTTTACCCTCGCTTATAACTTCCGGAACCAAATTGGCAGCATCGCGGATATTTATAATGGATATATTTTAAAAGATTACCGCACGCTGTTTGCCAATAGTGCCAATCTTACCGAGCAAAAGGACCAGTCGGCCGCGTTGGGTTTTAATTATCGCAAAGCCATCTCGCTTTTCTTTTTCACCTTATCGGCCCGTTACGACCACATTTCGGCTAATAGTATTTCATCAAGTATCATCAATAACAGCTTCGAGCAAAATGTGGTACTGCCTTTTGCCAATAGTACCAACTCCTGGCTGCTGAGTGCTTATGCAAGTAAATACTTGTTTCCGCTACGTACAACCTTAAGCGGAGGACTGAGCTGGCGTTCGGGCAGTTCGAACCAGGTACAAAACAATGTCCTGCTGCCTTTTAAAACCATAACGACAACCGCAAACATAAGTGTGGAAACCAAGTTGAGCAGTAAGGTTGATTTTAGCTATAAAGCAGTGTTTAGTGAACTAAGCAGCAAATCAGCCGCGGCGGCCTCACCGGCTGCGGTGCGAAGCTTTTTCCAGCAGGCGACTATTGGGTATAATCCGCTGGACAAGCTTTCGTTCAAATTATCAGCCGATGACTATTACGCACATACCGGCGCAAGCAATAATGAGAAATACATTTTCGCCGATGCATCGGTAAAATACACTTTCTCTAAGCCGAAAATGGATGTGGAACTGAATGCCAATAACCTGTTCAATACACGGAAATATAATGAGCTGTATCTTGCTGCGAATACATTTACCAGCAGTACTTATGTAATACCGGGAAGAATTATCTGGCTGAAGGTTTATTTTAATATTTAAATCGTTAAATATTTTGTCATTCTGAACGCAGTGAAGAATCTTTAACGAGCGATATTGGCGGCGGACAGATATGCGTGCGACCTGTCAATCCTTCACCTGCTGCTTTGTAAGGATTTTTCACTGCGTTCAGAATGACAAAAGGCGCTTTATATGATACCCGGGCGATAGCCTGGTCGTTAACATGTTTTATCATCCCAAGGTCTTACCATATTCATCCAGCATCTTTTTACCGGCCCTGCTTCGCCATGCGTTAAGTAATAGTTCGGCCAGGTCATCGGGCATGTAGCCGGGCCAGACGCCGGCAGCGGTGCA
>JAZJZL010000226.1:0-39517 GCA_040389845.1 Bacteroidota bacterium | reverse complement strand
TTCCATTTGCTGCCGTCGACACTGGTGCCGTTAAATTCATCGGCCCAAACCAGCTGCCAGGTAACCGCACGGGGCGCGGTAGTTGTTTCGGTGTTTACCGAAGCCGGGTTTGAACTTTTCATTTGGTTATTGCTATCCTTTTTACAGGAGCTCACCATTGCAGCCAGCCCGATGCCGGCAAACGCCAAAAGTTTAAAGAGTTGTTTTTTCATGATGGTTGTATTTAGTTAACAAATTGGTTGATTGTTTTTTTAACGTAGGGGCGTATTGCATACCATAGCCGTTAACTTAAGAGCCGTTGTGCATATTGCCCCCTCTAAATCTCCCCCGGTTGGGGAGACTTTAGCTGCGGTGGCGTCTATTTTTTTAAAGTCCTCCCAACCGGGGAGGATTTAGGTGGGGCTTTAACCCGCTGCAAAGGGTGAATCTTCCTTAAGTTAACGGCTTTGGTATTGCATACGCCCCGGACCGCTAACCATGAACCTTATAACCAGCGCCGGTTGCGTGGCGAGCGCGTATGCAATACGCCCCTACGTCAAATCATCACTGGTTCACCTTAAACGACTCCCATCCTGATGCTGCAGTACGGGTACATGTCATCGGTTGTGTGCCATTTTCGCTGGATACAAAATCGTTATTATTGCCTTTTAGGGTAATGGTACCGTCGGCGTTTACGCCCCAGGTAAATGCTTCCCAATCGCTGTGGGTGGCGCGGTTACACGTTATAGCCTGTGTGCCGTTTTCGCTGGATACATATTTGCCCATACTTTGCAGGGAAACTTTTCCATTACCGGCATCAACAACTAAAAACTGTTCCCAGGTACCGGCAGTGGCGCGATTACAGTTCATGGCCTGTGTACCGTTTTCGCCGCTCACGTACATGTTATTGAAGCCTTTCAGTGTGATGGTTTGCCCGATTGGCGCACCCCCGCCTGTCCCGGTCGACTGTGTGCCCGCCCATTTAAAAGTGGCAGCGGCGCCCGCCGGAAGTGTGTAGGTAAATGACTCTGCGCCCCATTTAACTTTAAAGCTTGAGCTTGCCGTGCCATTATTCATGACAACCAGTACCTTGGTGCCATCAGGGTTTTTGAAGGCAACGTTTTGTATGCTGCCTGCCACGTTTGATGATATACGCACAGCGCCGGCCTTCACAAATTCAGATGCGTGCGCTACGGTATAGTAGGCGGTATTTTTAGTGTAGCTGTTGCCCGATATGGTTACAGCGCCCTGGCAGTTTGAGCAGCCGCCTGCGGTATGCGGGTTATAGTTAGGGTCGGCTGCCAGGTTCCACTCCAAAGCCACGCGGCTCCAATTTCGAGAGGCGCCTATGATAATATTGGTCATGTGCCATGAAAAATCGCCGCCAAAGTTGCCGGGCCCGCCTATGTATTGCTCGGTGAAATAAATGTTTTTGGCCGGATAAGCGTTATGCACCGTGGTAAGCGCGCTGATATCGCCAGCATACAGGTGGAAAGCAGAGCCGTCAACATAAGGGTTGGCGCCGGCATCGCCCAATACAGCTTCAGGATAGTCCGGGCGGTCGCAGTTATGATCGTAGGCGATGATTTTTGTAGAAATGCCATTGGCCGAAAATTGCGGACCAAGATTGTTTTTGATGAAGTTAGCCTCTTCGTTAGCCTGCATGGTCATAGCCGGATTGTTGTAAGGGTTAAGCGGCTCGTTTTGCGGACAAACAGCATAAATGTTAATGCCCTGCCCCGCCATAGCCTGGATGTATTTCACAAAATAACGGGCGTAGGCGTCGTAGTAGGCCGGGTTTAAGTTACCGCCGGTAAAGCCGCCGTTGCCGGTAGTGCTCTGTTTCATCCAAACGGGGGCAGTCCATGGTGTTGCCAATATTTTAATAGCGGGATTTATGGCGATGATTTTCTTCAGTACCGGCACCAGGTCGGTCATCTCCTGGCTGATGCTGAAATGAGTAAGGCTATTGTCGGTTTGGCCCGACGGCATATCGTCATAAGTAAAATCAGACGAGCTTAGGTCCGACGCGCCGATAGTGATACGCACAAACGCCGAACCCACGTGGCCGGATGCAGTCGAAAAGATGTCGTTCAGAAAGGTTGATTGATTTGCACCGAGTCCGTTTATTAACGACGCGCTGCCGCCGGTAAGCGCGTAGCCGAAGCCGTCGATAGTTTGGTAGGTGGTATTTTCATCAACAGTAACCGTTGTAGCGTTGGTTCCGGCATCTGCCGCGAAATTGATGTTGGCCTGTGTTGCCAGCAATTTGCTTTGGTCGGATGTGGTCATCCAAACGTTAACGGTTTCGTTTGCAGCACGGGCAACGGTTGTTGCGCCTGCATTAGTTATGCCGGGTGTTTGTTTCGACATATCTTTTTTGCACGAATTAAACAGCATTGCCGGCAGCAGGAGCAACGCGACCAGCAATTTGAGGTTGTAGATAGTTTTCATAAATGGTTATAGTTTGTTGATTGGTTTAAAAGCTTTTCCAATTTGAAACTACGCCGCTAAGGGTTAACCCACACTTAAAAAGACAAACGCGTTTTAGCTGCTATGCTTTGGCATTTTACCTGTTTTCGATAAGTAGGCAGACGTATGGTTCTGAATTGGTATTACAAAAATATGCTAATCCATATCAGAAAAGCAAATAAAATTTAACATAAATAATTGATATTTAGACAGTTATATTTTATTTAATACGCTTTAAACACAAAGTGTATTTTGTACAAAAAGGGTGTTTAAATAGTAATAAGGCAGGTTTTTAAATACCAGGCGGAGCAGACTGATACGCTTAATTCGCAGTTAAATATTTAGCGTATTTAGGTAAGAAACTATTTAAATACGATTAAGAAATCGCGTTATAGGCAAGAGAAATTGCCATTCGGCTTTAGCCAACGGACTAATAATGATACCCAATAGAAGGCTTTAGCCAAAATCGCCCGAATATTTGGCTAAAGCCCCTTTCGCTTTGTTAATCTTGACCGTTGGCTAAAGCCGAACGGCAATAAAAAATCCGTCTATCAAATTTAAAAGGCCTCCGGGAGGGTTTGCTAATTGCTAATAAAAGTGCAGAGTAGGCGGGCTTTTATTCTTATGAGTTTTGAAACAGCGAGGGTGAAAGGGCCGGGTCTATAATATTAAACAGAATGATAAACAACACCGGCGTATTTTTTCTTAAACCACTCCCCGGTTATTTTTTCAAAAGCTTCGCCATTGTCATCATATTTAATAACAAAGCGCCGTTTATGAATAATTCCATTATCATCTGTTGCTTCAACGCGGTTGTTTACAATGTAACCGCGCCGTCCCTTTGGAGAAAAGCCCGCCCGGAATTTAATCTTGCTGCTTTCGGCGGCAGCTATCTTTATGTTGTCGATTATTAGGTGATCGTCAGCCAATATCATCTCACCGTCTTTTTGAAAGGTTATGAACCAGCCGCTACCTGTTAAAATCACAAAAAACGGAATGGTTAACCCGCCGATGAAAATAAACACATCGAAAGGTATCATCAAAAACCGGGGAAGCTGCAGGTTAGTGAGCCACGCAATAAAGCAAACAACTAATGTTGCTATCGATATGATCAGCGTAACATAATATAACCGCGTCCTTTTAGTGTACAGGTCAAAAGTCGCGGTCATATTGGCAAATATTAGTCCTTCAACGTAATTTTAGTTTCAAAAAACTAAGCATTAAAATGATATAAAAACACTACCTCACCAGTATAAGCCGGTTTTTTTTCGCCGTCAATTTCCATGGTAACACCGATGGTAGCTTTGGTTATACCTCTTAAATTTACGATAGCAACCAGGCGGGCAATTAATCTTACCTGGCTATCTACCACAACGGGCTGCGCAAATTTTATGTTATCGATGCCGTAGTTTATCTGCATTTTGAGGTTGCGCACGTCCGCAATCTGGTGCCAGAAGTAAGGAAGAAGCGACACGGTTAAGTAACCATGAGCTATGGTTGCCTTAAAGGGACTTTCGACTGCCGCGCGTTCCGGGTCGGTATGTATCCACTGGTGGTCTATAGTAGCTTCGGCAAATTTGTTTATTTGGTCCTGCGTGATGGTATGCCAGCCTGATGTGCCTATCTCTTTACCCAGCAGTTCTTCAAATTCGGCGTAATTGTTTATAATAACCATTTAAAATTGTTTGAATGATAAATAATTGGAGTGTAAAAATAATAAACTAAGCGGATTTGCAAAATGTTTGAGATAAGGATACTGTTAACGGCTTATGGGCTAATTGTTGAGCGTATGCGGTTGCCAGGTTTCGTCGAATAAATAAGCCTCATAAATCCCATTATATTTGCCTAGTTTTAACCATGGCCCAAATTTTTTTAGTCGAGGATGATGAGCGGGTTGCTTCGTTTATTCAAAAAGCGCTCGGGGAAAATAACTACGCGGTCGACGTGGCGCGGGACGGTGCGGAGGCGATCAGGTTATTTCCGGCAAAGTCATATGATCTGATGATATTGGATTTGATGCTCCCCTACCTTAATGGCTTTGAAGTTTGCCGGCATATCCGGCAAAAGGATAAGCAAATCGCTATCCTGATGCTAACTGCACAAAGCAATATAGACGACAAAGTTACCGGCCTGAACGCCGGTGCAGACGATTACCTGGTGAAGCCGTTCCATTACCGCGAATTGCAGGCACGGATAGAAGCATTGCTACGCCGGAAATCGATAGAGCCGAATAGCCATATTGTAGTTGCTGATATTACTTTGGATACCCATAGCGGAATCGTAGAGCGCGCCGGGCAGCGTATTAATTTAACCACCAAGGAGTTTGCGCTCCTGGAGTTTTTGATGCGTAACCCCAACAAAATACTTACGCGCCAGGCCATTGCCGAAAAGGTTTGGGGGATAGATTTTGACACAGGCACCAACGTGGTGGATGTGTATGTAAATTACCTTCGCAATAAAATAGAAAAGGGCTTTGATGCTAAATATATCCACACCGTTATCGGGAAGGGTTATATATTTAAGACGGAATAACACCGTATAATGATATCGCAGGGGCGTATGGCATACGCCCCCGAAAATCAACCGGCGCTGATTGATGGATAGAAATGGCATGTCGGTTAGGGCGTATGCGATACGCCCCTACGTCAAAATTAAACGTCCGCCGAAAACAAAAAGTTAGTTTAAAGTGAAAATAAAAGACAGGCTTTCGCTGTATTTTACCCTGCTCGGTTCGGGCGTATTGCTGGTAGTATTAGTATCTATTTACTTTTCTTTTTATTCGCTGGTGCGTAGTGATTTCTTTACCCACCTTAACGATCGTGCCAACGTAGCCGCCCAGCTCTATTTAAAGGCCGATGAAATTACTGCCGACTCGTTAAGCCGAGTGCGTAACCGTTATATTAAAAACCTGCCGGGCGAGGTTATCCGTTTTTACGACAGCCGGAATACAGCCGCTTTTATCCCTGATGAAAAAAAATATTGGGGTCAGCGCACTATCGAAGCCGTTAGAAAGCGGCATTTTCTGCAATACAGCGAAAATCAACGCCAGATAGTAGGCATATATTATAAGGACAACCAGGGCAATTTCGTTATCCTCGTATCTGCTGTGGACCGGGATGGCGCCCGGCGATTGGATGGTATGCTTAAAGCCATGCTTGTGGTGTTCTTTGTGGTAGGGAGTATCTTGTATTTTGCGGGGCGCATATTGGCTACTAAGGCCCTCTCGCCAATAAGCAATGTAGTGCAGCAAATGAAGCTTATTAATGCCAATAATTTAAATAAGCGGATAAACGAAGGTAATGGCCGGGACGAAATAAGCGAACTGGCGCAAAACTTTAATCGCCTTTTGGCCCACCTTGAAAATGCCTTCGAGCTACAGAAAACATATGTTACCAATGCGTCGCATGAGCTCCGTACCCCCGTAACCAGCATTATTGGCGAAGTGGAACTGGCCCTCAGCAAAAAGCGGGATGCCGAGCAGCACGAACGTACGCTGCAGCTGGTGTTGGAGCAATCTGAAAGGTTGCGCGATACGATAACCGGCTTGATGGAGCTTGCCCAGGTAGATATGGATTTCAGCACCGCCGAATTCACACCGGTGCGTATAGATGAGTTGCTGTGGGAAGTGGACGAATACTGGGTAACCCGGCCGGGCGAAGGTCCGCTTAAAATAAATATCGACCGTTTGCCCGAAGATGAGGGTCTTTTATCTATTTACGCCAACCGGCAACTCATGTTCATCGCGCTCAATAACCTGGTAAGCAATGCCTTTAAATTTTCGGAACACAAACCCGTTATCTGTAATTTTTATGCTGACGACCATTTTATCCGCATCCGCATCATCGATTCCGGCATAGGTATACCGAAGGAAGACATGGAGAAGGTGACCAAGTCATTCTACCGCAGCTATAACGCACGTAACTTTGCGGGTAATGGTATAGGGCTGTATGTAACGCAAAAGATTATCCAGCTGTTTGGGGGAACTATCACTATAAAATCAAAAGAGAACGAAGGAACAACGGTTACAGTGGAGTTTTTGCAAAAAGCAACAACATAAGAGATTTCAGAACGATCACAGGGAACACGGCGACAACATATTGTTTTGTTTGGAAGACTCGATATTAGTGTGCACTTCCCATAAAAACGTTACCGAACCCGCCTTGCCCGCAATGGAATAAAATGTTAGCTTTGGTTATAAGCAAAACAAACCAATTATTCCCTAACCAGGTATTATTTATGAAAACAGAAGATTTATCCAGGCGCCGCTTTATCGGCACCGGGCTGTTGGCGGCGGCCGGCTTAACCCTTGCTTCAAAAGCATCGTTTGCGGCATCGCTTTTTGCCGATGGCAAACCAAACTCCATGATTAACGGCGTGCAGATAGGTGTTATCACCTATTCGTTCCGCAGCATGCCCGGCAGTGCCGAACAATTATTGCAATATTGTAAAGATTGCAATATCAACGCCATCGAGCTGATGGGTGAAGCTGCCGAAGCTTTTGCCGGTGCGCCAAAATACGCGCCAAATAGCGACTGGCAGGCAAAAATGGCCGAATGGCGCGGCGGTGTGCCGATGGATAAGTTTAAGGAGCTGCGCAAAATGTATAACGATGCGGGCGTTAAAATTTACGCATGGAAACCAAATGCATTAAATAAGAAGAACACCGATGCGGAAATAGACTACGCCTTTAATGCCGGAAAGGCACTGGGCTGTACACATGTTACCGTTGAATTACCGGAAGACCACGAACAAACACAGCGCCTGGGCAACAAAGCCGCTGAGCATAAAATGTATGTAGGCTATCACGCGCATACACAGGCTACTCCTACGCTTTGGGATACTGCTTTGAGCCAGTCGAAATATAATGCCATTAACCTTGATATCGGCCACTATGTAGCCGGCACCAGCAGCAGCCCGGTTGATTTCATCAAGAAAAACGCCGACCGTATTGTGAGTATGCACATTAAAGACCGCAAATTCAACAACGGCCCCAATGCGCCATGGGGCGAAGGCGATACGCCGATTAAGGATGTGCTTGCTTTGATGAAGGCCAATAAATATAAATTCCCGGCAACTATAGAGCTGGAGTATAACATCCCCGCAGGCTCCGATGCTGTTAAGGAAGTTATTAAATGCCGCGAATATGCGAAAAATGCGTTGAGCTAAACCGCTATTTTAGATTTGACAACTTTTTAAAAGTTGTCAAATCTTTATGCTCAATCCCTATCTTTACGATATTGCAGTACATTATTATGTTAAACCCGCCCCCTTGGGTTGCAAATGTGCCAAAAGCTGCTAAATTTGAATTATCAATTATAAATAATGAAAGACGTTGCGATTTTAATACACGAGGATGCCGTGTTGTCAACGGTTTCCGGCGCGATGGATATGTTTATACATACCAACCGGTTTTTTCACGAAAAAGGTAAGCCGCTGCCATTTAGAATAATGCTTGTGGGGCAGGAACCCGAAAGCAGATTTTTACATAATCCAGAGCCTTTTGTGGGCTACTGCCCGATAGATAAGCTGGAAAACCCCGGCCTTATTATCGTTCCGGCATTTTACGGCGATCGAACCATTTCCCTGGAGAAGCATCAAAACCTGATTCAATGGGTTAGCAGTAAGAATAAAGGAGGTGCTGAAGTAGCCAGTCTTTGTTCCGGCAGCTATTTTTTGGCTGAAGGAGGCCTGCTTTCGGGGCGTTCATGCACATCGCATTGGTTTGACAGGGATGATATTGTAAGCCGTTACCCGGATGTTAATTTCCTGTCGGACATGGTGATAACCGACGACCGGGGAATTTATACCAGTGGCGGAGCTTTTTCATCGTTAAACCTGGTGCTTTATCTTATCGATAAATTCTGCGGACGCGACGTAGGCGTTTGGGCCAGCAAAATGTTCAGCCTGGATATGGACCGCACCAGCCAGTCGCATTTTTCAGTATTTATGGGGCAGCATACCCATAGCGATGAGGATATATTAAAGGCCCAGCAATACATCGAGCAAAACCATCAGCAACAGCTTAACATTGATGATATTGCCGAGCATAGCAATATGAGCAAGCGTAATTTTATTCGGCGTTTTAAAAAGGCCACCCAAAATACACCGTTTGAATACCTGCAGCGTGTAAAGATTGAAGCCGCTAAAAAAGCGCTGGAGAAAGGCGCGCAAAACATTAATATTTTAATGTATGACGCGGGTTATAATGATATTAAAACCTTCCGCGAGGTATTTAAAAAGATAACCGGGCTTACCCCGCAGGATTATCGCCGCAAATACAGCAGGGATATACCGATGCAGGAGCGGGTTGATGTTTACAGCGGGAGCGGTGTGGTTAATTGAAGGGGGGGTGACGTGACGATATGTGTGTAAGGCGGGCTTATTTGTAAGGTTACGCACCTAACGGAGCGCTATCCGTTCTTTTTATTCTTCTACCAATATTTTACACCTACGGCGCATTGAAAAATGCCTCGGGGTAAAGATTTGTCAACTTTTTAAAAGTTGACAAATCTCACTGACAGATCATTAGTGTCAATTATTTCTTATTCTTATCGGCGTAGCCAAATACTTTCTGTAGCAGTGGCGATGTACGGGCGCCGATGTTCTGGCGGATATTCAGCTCTTCTTTTGCAATTTCTAAAAACAATCCGTCAATGGCTTTTTGAGTTACATAAGCGCTGATGTCGGGGTTAATTTTGCTTACAAACGGAACCTTATTGTAAGCGTTGGCAGCATCGCCATAATATTTTGTTGCGCCAACTTTATTTAAGCTACCCTGTATAACCGGTTTAAACGATGCGGTTAATTGTGCAGTAGTAGTACGTTTAAAATATTGCGTGGCGGCATCCTGGCTGCCCAATAAAATATTGGTAACATCGGTAAGCGTCATCTGCTTTATCGAATTGATGAATATCGGCTTAGCCTGTTTGGCAGCATCTTCGGCAGCGCGGTTAAGCGAAAGGATAACATTGTCGGCAAGCTTACCCAGGCCTATATCACGCAATGTGTTCTCGGCTTTTTGTGCCTCGGGCGGAAACAAAATTTTAACAGCCGCATTTGCAAAAAAGCCATCTACGGCAGATAGCTGGTCCGAGCTTTTTGAAGTGCCCTGCTGCAAAGCCTCTCTAAGGCCATTCGCAATCTCGAGGTTTGATGGATTGGTAAGCTGGGTGCCGGCAGTTTGAGCAACCTTGTTGAGTTGATCGCAACTCGACAGCAATATAAATAAAACAAATAAAGGTACGGCTAGTAGCGTTCTTTTCATGATGGCAGTTTTTATGGTGTATTTGTATTACTTATAATAGATAGCTAAGCAATAAGTTTTATCGCTGCCAAATTAAATAATAGAAATGAGATGAGAGATATGCGTATTGAGATTTTTACCCGGTAGTTTAGATATGAGATTTGAGACAGCATTAGGTCAAATTCCACGTCTAATATCTCAAATCTCATATCTATAATCTACTTCACAAATATCCTCAACAGCGTAAACACCCCCGCAGCAATAACTGCAGATATCGGGATGGTGATTATCCAGGCCCAGATAATGTTTATGGTTACTCCCCAGCGTACTGCCGACAAACGTTTTGTTAAACCCACACCGATTATTGAGCCGGTGATGGTATGTGTGGTTGACACGGGTATGCCGAACTGCTGCGTAAAAAACAGGGTAATTGCACCTGCTGTTTCGGCGCTTACGCCTTCCAGCGGAGTTATCTTGGTGATTTTTGAGCCCATGGTTTTTACAATGCGCCATCCGCCCGACATGGTGCCCAGTGCTATAGCCGAATAACAGGCTAACGGAATCCAATCAGGCATGGCACCGCCCGGGGTTACGATATGGGCGGCTACCATCGTTACATATAAAATTCCCATCACCTTTTGGGCGTCATTACCGCCGTGCGCAAAGCTCAGCGCGGCCGAGGATACCAGCTGCAGCCTTTTAAACCATCGTTCGGCTACCGCGGGCCGAGCCCTCTTACAGATATGTAATATAATTACGGTGACAATATAAGCGACAATGAGACCGATAACCGGTGCAAGCACAATATAGGCCAATACGGTAAATACGTAGTTGTTATTTATAGCCTTCATGGCGCCCTCGCCCATATATAGGGCATTGGCAACCCCCGCGCCGGCAAAACCGCCTATAAGCGTATGCGACGAGCTGGAAGGAATACCAAACCACCAGGTGATCAGGTTCCACGAAATTGCAGCAATTAAACCGGCCAGGATAACATGCAGCGTAATAAATTGCTCATGTACTATCTTCGACACGGTGGCTGCTACCTTATGCTCTTTAACAAAAAAGAATACCAGGAAGTTAAAAAAAGCGGCCCACAATACAGCCTGGAAAGGTGTAAGCACCTTGGTTGATACAATGGTGGCGATGGAATTTGCAGCATCGTGAAAGCCATTGGTATAATCAAAAGCCAGGGCAAGCACAACTATTACAACAAGTATAGGAGTAACCATCGGCTTATGCGTTTTTAACTAATATAGATTCCATAACATCGGCAGCATCTTCGCACATATCGGTAGCGGTTTCTAATGCTGATAGTATTTCTTTGTATTTGATAAGGCGGATAGCATCCTTCTCATACAAAAACAAATCGGCCACTGCGCGGTCAAACACATAGTCAGCCTGGTTTTCAACGCTGTTGATGCGGATGCAGGAATCGGCTATGTTGCGTACATTTTTAAGGTCCTTCAGTTCGCGCACCGCTTTTTCAAGGTCGATACTGGCTTGCAATACCAACTCCGAAAGCTTGCGGATATGCTCGTTATAATCGTCAATGCGGTAAAGGCTCATGCGGTTGGCGGCGCCCTGTATATAATCGGCAACGTCATCAATGGCCGATGACAGTGAGTGGATATCTTCACGGTCAAAAGGGGTGATAAAATTTTTACCGAGCTCCAGGTGTACCTGGTGGGTTATTTCGTCGCCTTTGTTTTCAAGCTTGTCAATCTGTTTAAACAGTTCTTCGCGCGTTTGGGGGTTGTTAGAGTTAACGGCTTCAACCAAAATTGTAGCCATAGTAACCACATTGCTTGCCGCCTGCTCAAATAATGGCGAAAAAATCTTTTTGTCTTTAGGGACAAAGTATTGAAAAATGCTGTTTAGTGACATTGCTTAACATTAAATTTACACAAAGGTAAACTTGCAATGTTAAGTTAATGTTAATTTTTAAGAACAGGTATGTTAGGCAAATGTAAACTCTGCTTGGAGAGCTGTAAGGTAAAGCCGAAGGTTGAACCTATTCCCTCGGTGCTGCGCACGTTGATAGTTTGTTCGTGCGCCTCGATAATATGCTTTACAATAGCCAACCCAAGCCCCGAGCCGCCAATCTGCCTCGACCGGCTGGTATCTGTGCGGAAGAAACGTTCAAACAACCTCGGCAGAAATTTCTCCTCGATACCGATACCGTCGTCAGTAACTTCAACCAATACCTGATCGTGCAGATCGAACAGACTTACCGAGGTACTGCCCTCTTCTTTGCCGTATTTAATTGAGTTTTCGATGAGGTTTATCAATACCTGGCGAATTTTCTCGCGGTCGGCGTTTACCAGTACAGGCTCATCATGTTTAAATAGCAACTTAATGTTTTGCTGGCGGGCCTTAAGTTCAAATGTCTCGAAAACCTCTTTTATTAATTCATTTATTTTGAAACGGGTAAGATTGATAGGTATCTCGCCTGATTCCAGTTTTGAGATTTCGTCCAAATCCTTAATCAGGTAACTGAGACGATCTACATTTTTTGAAGCTTTAGACAAAAACTGCTTTGCCATATCTTTATCTTCGAAATCATCATCCTGCAAGGCCTCGATGTAGCCCTGTATGGCAAACAGCGGCGTCTTAAATTCGTGCGAGATATTGGATAGAAAGTCGCGCCGGAATTTTTCCTGCTTGCGCAGCTCGTCAATCTCGCTCTTTTTCTCTTTTGCCCATTCTTTTACTTCGTGCTCTACATCGTTTATGGGGTCGGCGGTAACATGTTCGCCAAGCGCATCACGCAGGTCGCGGCCCAGCTTCAGGTTATGGATAAGCTTGTATATCAGTTTGATTTTTGAATAAACATACTTTTCTATCATGTAATAGAAAGCCAGGAAACTGGTGGCAAGCGTGATAAAAAACGTAAGGGCAACGTTGTACCAGCTATGCTGAAAATAATAATTCACTATGGATAGCGTAATGGCAACCGCAGCGGCATTAAAAAAAACGAGTACGCGTAATTTCATAAGGTAAAGATACGATATGCGGGCTGAGGATGAAGTTAATAAATTGTTAAGCGGAGGAGAGTCCGGAAAGACCGGAAGTCCGGAAGACGCTGCAAGTAGTCGGCTACAAATGGAAAACTACGTAGGGGCGAATTGCATACCATACCCGTTAACCTAAGGGCATTCGCGTATGTTGCCCCCTCTAAATCTCCCCCGGTAGGGGAGACTTTAGCTGCGGTGGCGTTCGATTTTTTAAAGTCCTCCCAACCGGGGAGGATTTAGGTGGGGCTTTAACCCGCTACAAAGGATAAATTGTCCTTAGGTTAACGGCTGTGGAATTGCACTCGCCCTGATGTTCATGCTTTTTTGAACAACACAGCATCCAAATTCCATTTATCCCACTGCTGCGGCATAACCAGCGCGGCGATGAGCAAAATAGCGCGGGGTATTACGTGCTGCAGATCCCAGATAGGCTCGAGCAGGCCGTGGCCAAACGAAACAATAAGCAAATCAAGTGCAAGCAGGTACAAAGCCCATTGCCTGAACAGCCCCGTAATGAGCAGCAAACCGCCAATTAGTTCAATGTAAGAGGTGTAATAGGCCGTTGCGCATACCAACCATTTAGGTAAAAAGGTTTTGTCAAAATCCTTGAAAAACATGCTGTAAACCCTGGGCACGGTAAACACGAATATTTTGCCATAGCCCTGCATCAGGAATATAATGCCTAATAATGCTCTTGTAAATAACGCAGCAGCAGCCCGTTGCCTGGTGTCAGTCATAAATTGTGGGGTTTGATTGCTATAAAGGTACAGAAAAACACCGCTTAACCATCCCTGGAACAGCTAACCGGGCCGGATCAAAAAGTTAAGTCCTTATATGCCTTTTCTACTTTAAAACCAGTAAGTAAATTTATGTTCTTACGGGGGTCGTTACTTTTCTTTGGCTTTGCTGCGCAAACCGTGTACTATAATAAATCCAGCCTGGTTTCCATAACAACCTCTATAAAAGCGTTATACAAACCAGAATATAACGCTTTTTTGCAAAAACTTCATCACCCTCAACAAAAATAACTCTAACTTGTACTTTCATAAACACATCAGCTATGGAAGAAGAAAGCGCACATATTTTGCCCGAAGCTGACACCGGGACAAGCGAGAATTCACGCCGTAACTTCTTAAAACAGAGCACACTTTTAACGGCTATCGCGTTAACCCCCGCAACGGCAGTTAAAGCGGCAGAAGCGCGTGCCGACGAAAAATTTGCGGAAGCCTTTGAAAAAATGCCCGTAAAACTGGAGGTAAACGGCACAATGCACAATCTTTCTGTTGAACCGCGCGCGACTTTGCTGGATATATTACGCGAACAGTTAGACCTTACCGGCACCAAAAAGGGCTGCGACCATGGCCAATGCGGCGCCTGCACGGTGCATATAGATGGCAGGCGCGTGAACAGCTGCCTTACACTTGGTGTAATGGCCAGCGGCAAAAAGATAACCACTATCGAAGGTCTTGCCAAAGGCGATGAGCTGCACCCGATGCAGGAAGCATTTATCAAACACGATGGCTTTCAGTGCGGGTATTGTACGCCGGGGCAAATCATGTCGGCTGTTGCTTGCATACGCGAAGGGCATGCCAATTCAGAAATGGAAATACGCGAGTATATGAGCGGGAACATCTGCCGTTGCGGTGCATATCCCAATATTGTGAATGCCATACAGGAAGTGAAGGAAGGAGGGTTACAAGTATGAAGCCATTTCAATATACCAGGGCAGTTACCCAGCAAGGCGCCGTTGAGGCCATTGCCAAACCGGGCACAAAAATTATAGCCGGCGGCACCAACCTGGTCGACCTGATGAAGCGCGGCGTTACGGCACCGGATAAGCTGGTTGACATTAACAACCTGCCATTAAAAAGCATCACCGTAAATAAATTGGGGCACCTGCATATTGGCGCATTAGCGTTAAACAGCACTGTTTCGGAAAGCGCCCTTGTGCTGGAGCAGCAACCCTTGCTGGCTATGGCGTTAAAAGCAGGGGCATCGCCGCAGCTGCGTAACATGGCGACGGTTGGCGGTAATATGATGCAGCGCACCCGGTGTGCCTATTTTTACGATACTACCATGCCCTGTAATAAGCGCATGCCCGGCAGCGGCTGCGGCGCAATAGGCGGATATAACAGGATGCACGCTATTTTTGGTACGACTGATAAATGCATAGCCGTGCATCCAAGCGATATGTGCGTGGCTTTAGCAGCTTTAGATGCCCATGTTATTGTGAGCAGCCGCAAAGGCGAGCGCGTAATTCCGTTTACCGACTTTCATCGTTTACCAGGCGATAATCCCGAAAAAGACAACACGCTGGCCGATGGAGAGCTGATAACCGGCGTTACCATCAGCCATAACAACTTCGCCAAAAACAGCTATTACCTTAAAATACGCGACAGGCAATCGTACGCCTTTGCGCTGGTTTCGGTAGCTGCGGCTTTGGAAATAGACGGGGGAACTATAAAAGCTGCACGCCTTGCTATGGGAGGCGTTGCGCATAAACCCTGGAGGCTATATGATGCCGAAAAAGCGCTGGTTGGCAAACCGGCAAATGAAGACAGCTTTAAGCTGGCGGCACAAATAGCAATGCAAGGCGCTAAGGCGTATGAAAATAATCAATTTAAATTGAAGCTTGGCCCGGCGGCAATTACTGAAGCGCTGAAACATGCGGCGGGGATTGTTTGAGGGTTGTAGTAGTTGTAGATGTTGTAAAGGTTAATTACCCGTCATGAATTATCAGGCAACCCACCAATAAACTAAAGAACCAGTGAACCAATGAACGATACCAGGAGTAACCAATCCACCAAAGGCCTGAGCCGCATAGACGGCCGGCTGAAAGTTACCGGCGCTGCCCGTTATTCGGCGGAGTTTACGCCAGCTGGGATGGTTTATGGCGTATTGGTAGGCAGCACAATTGCCAAAGGAACTATTGCATCTATCGACAGCAAGGCTGCTGAACGTGCGCCGGGCGTATTATCAGTAATTACTTACCAAAACTGCCCGAAAATTGCCGGCTACCAGGTTGAGCCTGGCAAAAAGGAGCCGGAAAAGGGTACCTATAAGCTTTTTTATAACAATAAGATTTTGTTTAACGGGCAGCCCATTGCCATTGTTATTGCCGATACTTTTGAGCGGGCGCTGTATGCCGCGTCGTTAGTTAAGGCACAATATAGCAAAGACGAGCATCACACAAAATTAATAGATAACACGCACAAGTCCTTCGCACCCGAAGGCGATGGCACCAGCAAACGCGGCGAAGCGGATGCGTGGCGTACCGCGCCGTTTAAGTTGCAGGAAGAATATATTATCCCCTCGGAAGTGCATAGCCCGATGGAACTGCACGCTATAGTGGCCAAATGGGAGGCGGACAATAAGCTGACCGTATGGACAAAAACCCAGGGCGTACAGGATACGCAGGACGGCATTGCCAATATATTTAAGCTGCCTAAGGAAAACATACAGGTCAATTCAAAATTTGTGGGCGGGGCATTCGGCAGCGCTTTGCAGGTTTGGCCGCACGAGGTGGCTGCTATCATAGCCGCCAAAGTGGTTAAGCGCCCTGTTAAAGTTGTGCTTGGTCGCGCCGATATGTTTACTTCTGTAGGCTATCGCCCGCATACCTGGCAAAAAATAGGCATCGGCGCCACAGCAGATGGCAAGCTGGTTGGCATAACGCATGAGGCTATCGGTCAAACATCCACTTACGAAGATTTTAATGAGGGACCCATAGGTGTTAGTCGCGCCACTTATGCCTGCCCTAATGTGGATACCGTTTATAAGCTTAGTGCGCTGGATATCGGCTCGCCCACATGGATGCGCGGGCCTGGTGAAGCAACGGGTTCTTTCGCGCTGGAGTCGGCATTGGATGAGCTATCGTACCAGCTGAATATCGACCCGGTTGAGCTGCGCATTATCAATCACGCCGATACCGACCCGGAGAGCGGTAAACCATTTTCGAGCAAATATTTAAAGGAGGCTTACAAATTAGGCGCTGACGGCATTGGCTGGAGCGCACGTAAAAGCAAGCCGGGGAGCGCTACTGAGAACGGGTGGTTGGTAGGCTATGGCATGGGCGGCGGCATGTTCGGCGCTTACCGCGATAAGGCTGCAGCACGCGTTGTGATGAAGGATGACGGCACTTTACTGGTACAAACTGCAGTGAGCGATATCGGCCCGGGTACCGGTACAATGATAGTTACCATTGCTTCGGAAGTGATGGGCATATCCCCCGAAAAGATAAAATTTGATATGGGCGACTCGTCGCTCCCGCTTGCGCCAAGCCAGGGTGGTTCGGGTACTACATCCTCCGTGGGCTCCGCCGTTTACCAGGCCTGTACCGACTTAAAGGAAAACTTTCAAAAACTGACAGGCAACGGCGGAACGGATAAGCCGGATTACGCAGCCATTTTAAAACAACATAGCCTGCCGAAGCTGGAAGTTACCACCACTACGAGCGGCGGGCCCGAGCGCGATAAATATGTAATGAACGCCTGGTCGGTGCATTTTGTAAAGGTTTTGGTGCACCCGGCAACGGGCGTAGTTAAGATAGATAAAGCAGTATGCGTGGCAGACTGCGGCCATATTGTTAGCCCCAAAACTGCCCGCAGCCAGATAATTGGTGGTGCAATTGGCGGCATCGGTATGGCATTGATGGAGGAAGTGGTGATAGACCATCGCTATGGCAAGCTGGTAAACAATAATTTTGCTGATTACCACGTGCCCGTTAATGCCGACATCCCCCAGATAGAAGCACTTTTTGTAAACAAACCCGACCCTTACATTAACCCGATGGGTGCTAAAGGCATGGCCGAAATTGCTTTGATCGGTATGGCGCCGGCCATTGCCAATGCGGTATATAACGCCACAGGCAAGCGTGTAAGAGCATTGCCGATAACTCCGGATAAGCTGATGGGGACTGAAAATGCATTGGAAAGTTGAAATGTTGTAATTTGGAATGTTATGAAAGTCACAGAGAAGGTGGTAAGCAGCAGCAATGACACATTAATAGCCAATGACCCCAAAGCCCTCAGCCGCGTTGATGGCCGATTGAAGGTTACCGGGAAAGCTAAATATTCGGCAGAATATAATGTAAAAGGATTGGTGTACGGTGTACTGGTGGGCAGCACTGTTACAAAAGGAACCATTAAGTCTATCGATACAAAAAAAGCTGAAAATGCACCGGGAGTGTTGTCTGTGCTTACCTGCTTTAATGCGCCAAAAATTCCGGGTTACCAGGTGGATAATCCATCGCCAAAAGGCCCGCTCAAAATATTTTACAACAACCAGGTTTATTTTAATGGCCAGCCTGTTGCGCTGGTAGTAGCCGATACGTTTGAGCGGGCCCTTTTTGCTGCCACGCTGGTTACGGCCGTTTATGATACCGATACCCACCAAACCAACCTGCTCGCCAACCTCGACAAAGGCTTTTCGACACAAAAAGAAGACAAAAACTTTTCTAAGGGACAAGTTGATGCCTGGCAGTCGGCCCAGGTTAAAATTAATGCGGAATATATCATCCCAACCGAAGTGCATAACCCGATGGAGCTGCATGCTATAATTGCACGCTGGGTGGCGGATGATAAAGTAAGCATTTATACCAAAACACAGGGCGTAAAATCAAGCCAGAGAAGCATAGCACAGGCATTTAAGCTGCCGCCGGATAACGTGCAGGTAACCGCTCCGTTTGTAGGCGGGGCATTTGGCGCTGCGCTGCGAACCTGGCCGCATGAGATAGCCGCTGTACTGGCCGCGAAGGTAGTGGGCAAACCGGTTAAGCTGGTTTTAAGCCGGGCAGATATGTTTACGTCTGTGGGCTATAGGCCCTTTACCTGGCAAAAGGTTAGCCTGGGCGCAGGCACGGATGGTAAGCTTACCGGCATTACGCATGAGGCGACGGGCCAGTCGTCGGTTTATGAAGATTTTACTGAGGGAGTGGTAAATATCAGTCAGCTGATGTACGCCTGCCCGAATATCAATACCCGTTATAAGCTGGTATCGCTTAATGTAAATACGCCTACGCCCATGCGCGGACCAGGCGAGGCCACGGGCGCTTTTGCGCTGGAATCGGCGATGGATGAGTTATCCTATGCTTTAAATATCGACCCCATCGAGCTGCGCATGCGTAATTATGCAGATACCGACCCATCGAACAATAAACCCTATTCGAGTAAGTTTTTGGCGGATGCTTATAAAATTGGCGCAGAAAAAATTGGCTGGACAGAACGCAATCCCAAACCCGGCGCAGTAATGCAAAATGGCTGGTTGGTGGGCTATGGAATGGGGGCAGGTATGTTCGGCGCGCACCGCAGCTCGGCCACTGTCAGCGCTAAAATGCAGGCTGATGGCACACTGGTTTTGCAAACTGCGGTTACCGATATTGGTCCGGGTACGGGAACTGCCATGGCTTCAGTAGCAGCTGAAGTAATGGGTATGCCTGCCGAAAAGATTAAAATAGTTTTAGGGGATTCCTCGCTGCCACCATCCCCCACACAAGGCGGTTCGCAGATTGCTGCCACGGTGGGTTCGGCTGTGCATGACGCCTGCGCCGAGCTTAAAGAGAAGTTTAAAGCCATAGCCGGAAGCACAGTGCCAACTAATTACACCCAAATACTGAAACAGCAAAACCTGGATAAGCTGGAAGTGACTACCACTTCAAAAGGTGGCCCGGAACAGGGAAAATATGCCATGTACTCGTGGTCGGTACACTTTATGCGGGTGCTGGTGCATCCGACAACCGGCGTGGTTAAAGTTGATAAAGCAATTTCTGTTGCCGATGCCGGGCAGATACTGAGCCCTAAAACCGCCCGCAGCCAGATGATTGGTGGCACCATCATGGGGATAGGCATGGCATTGATGGAAGAAGCCGTCATCGATCACCGGTATGGCCGCCTGGTAAACAATAATTTTGCCGATTACCATGTACCCATCCAGGCCGACATCCCCCAGGTGGAAGCCTACTTCGTTAACAAGGCCGATAACATATTAACCCCCGTTGGCGCCAAAGGCATGGGCGAAATAGCCACTATAGGTGTAGCCGCTGCCGTAGCCAACGCGGTTTATAATGCTACCGGAAAGCGTGTACGCGAATTACCGATTACGCCGGATAAGTTGGTGTAAGATGGCTTATCCCCCTCTGTCATTTCGAACGACAGTGAGAAAACTTATGCCCGCGACTGTCCGCGTGCAAGTCCGGCGTAAAAGGTTTTTTCGCTCGCTCGTGCAATTCACAGCCCGCTCAAGAGATAGTTCTCCTCGTTCCTCGTCGAAATGACACATCGCGCGCGATTGCGAATGCTAATATAATTAGTATATTTGTGTCGAAAGAGAAAAAATCAGCACATTCGCACATCAACAATCCGCACATCCAACAATGGCCAAATTAAAAGTTGCATATTTCTGTCAGAGCTGCGGTTACGAAGCGGCGAAATGGCTGGGTAAATGTCCCGCATGTGCGCAATGGAATACCTTTGTAGAGGAGGTTATTGAAAAACCCAACACATCCGTACCCAATTGGAAAGTTGCGGCCTCTACAACCCAGCAGCGCGCCAATAAACCTGTGCCCGTTGCCGATATCGTATTTACAGAAGAATCACGCTTAAAGACACCCGATGCGGAGTTTAACCGGGTATTGGGTGGGGGGATTGTTGCCGGCTCGCTGGTGCTGATTGGTGGTGAGCCGGGTATTGGCAAATCTACCCTGATGCTGCAATTGGCGCTGAATATGCCTAACCTGAAGGTGCTGTATGTTTCCGGCGAGGAAAGCGAGCATCAGATAAAGATGAGGGCGGAGCGGATGGCAGCCCCCCAACCCCCTAAAGGGGGAGTAGAAGGAACCGGCCGGGGGGCTTTCATTTTAACGGAAACATCTACCCAAAACATATTTAAACAGATAGAGGAGCTGGAGCCGGATTTGGTGGTGATTGACTCTATCCAGACACTACATTCATCGCATATAGAGTCCACGCCGGGCAGTGTGTCGCAGGTGAGGGAGTGTACGGCGGAACTGCTGCGTTTTGCCAAGGAAAGCTCGACGCCGGTATTTTTGATTGGACACATTACCAAGGATGGTTCGATAGCTGGTCCGAAGATATTGGAGCACATGGTAGATACCGTTTTGCAGTTTGAGGGCGATCGCCACCACGTATACCGCATATTGCGCACCATAAAAAACAGGTTCGGCTCATCGTCCGAGCTGGGTATTTATGAAATGCTGGGGGAAGGGCTACGCGAGGTTTCCAATCCATCCGAAATATTATTATCCCAGCGGGATGAACCTTTAAGCGGCATCACCATATCTGCCACGCTGGAAGGCATGCGCCCCATGCTGATTGAGACGCAGGCGCTGGTAAGCACCTCCGCCTACGGTACACCGCAACGCACAGCTACCGGCTTTGATACCAAACGCATGAGCATGCTGCTGGCCGTGCTCGAAAAACGCTGTGGCTTTAAGCTGGCCGCTAAGGATGTGTTCCTGAACATTACCGGCGGCATCCGCGTGGAAGACCCGGCGATTGACTTAGGGCTTGCAGCTGCAATTATATCTTCTCATGAAGACATTCCCATATCGGCCAAAACCTGCTTTGCGGGCGAAATAGGGCTTTCCGGCGAAATCCGTGCCGTAAACCGCGTGGAGCAGCGAATTGCCGAAGCGCAGAAGCTTGGTTTCGAGCAGATATTCATCTCTAAATACAATATGCCATCCGCCGCACATGATAAAAAGAAAATGGATTTGTCGCGCTATAAAATTGATGTGAAAATGGTGAGTAACATTGAGGAGGTGTTTGGGTTGTTGTTTGGGTAGATATATGACTTGCTGCCGCGAGTTTAGCGCAGCGTAACTCGTGGTATAGCATGGCCGAAGCTTTCAACTTCACAGCACAATGCCTGTCATGTTCCGATTGACGCTTTAAAACATCTTGCTCCGTAAGCTGAAAGCTTACACCATGCCGCACCACGAGTTACGTCCTGCGGACTAAACTCGCGGCAGCGATTAAAACCTTAACTCATTTTCCCAAATCACCTTCCTGTCCAATTCCTTTTCAAAGCCTGATAAGGTAAACTGCTTATCCGGTTTTATCATTTTTGAGAACATCTTTTTGCCGTTTACAAATACATTTACGGGTTGCTTATAGTCTACCATTTCGCGGTTTAGCTTGATGGAAAATGTGGCTACATCGCTGGTCTCCACATAAATGTTATTACCTTCCCTCCTGGCCTTCACAGCGCCGGATTTATGCGGGTAATCGAACGCCAAGGTCGGGCGGTATATCTTTTTGTTGAAATCGTTGTTATCCAGCCATTCGTCTATTTTAAAGTTGGGGTCGGTTTGCCAGGCGGACTTGGCGGACAGCGTATCAATGGCGGTTATGGTTATCCAATCGGAGACACCATACTTAATGTTGTCCGTCTCAAAGTAAATCTCTTTAGGATACGGGTTACGCACACGGGCAGACATATCTGCAAATAGCTTAGCCATTGGTGCTTTGGCTTCCGGCAGGGATGGGAACCAGTGCGGGTAGCCTTTATTCAACTCCGTATGCCAGCTTATGCCAAGGGAATTTGCCAGGCTGTCGATAGTTTTAACCGCTTGCGGCGGGTAGTAATAATCCTTATCCGTAGCGAAATTATAGAAATGACGCGTGATGCCATTTTGCAGGAAGGTGCCGCCGATGTAGACCTTAGGTTGGGTATTCATCCCATAAAACCCGGCATATAAGGTAGGTGATTTAACGAGATAGGTAAACACGCCTGTCGCCCCGTTGGAGTGGCCGATAAGCTCAACACGGTTATCATCGATATTTAAAAAGGCCTTTAAATGCATTACAATATTGTTCACCATATCGAAGCCGCTTTCGGTGGTCATCCAGTTGATGAACTTGGTGCCCAGCGGGTAAATGCTGATGTAGTTACCCGAATATTCCGGGATGTGCGGACTGGTGATACTATAAGCTTTCGGTAGCCAGGCCGGTGGCCCGTAACCCACATTAACCCTAACCGCACCATGCAGCGCCACCAGCGCCGGACTCGCAACTGCAGGGTTATAATTTGCCGGCACTTTTACGTAAAACGGCACGTCGGTAGTATCTACGCGGATGTACATTACTACGCCGCCATCCTTTAAATAAGGCGCGGGAGATTTGTAGACCAGCACTGTCTTCAGCTTTGTGTAAAAATCGCCTGCCATGCTTATCCCGTTCAATTGCGGCCATACATCCATGGCGGTCTCAAAGGTTTTCCAGCCGGTTTTGGCATCGTCCAGTTCCTTTTTCTCCTGCGCACGGGCTTTGGCCTCTTCTTTTTGCACGGATGCTATCATATCTATCCACCGGCGGTCATCCTTTATAAAATCAAAGGTTTTGTCTTTAATTAGTTCGTCGCTAAAGAACGTATAATTGTTAGCGGCGTTGTTTTTTACGTAGATATCCAGCGCCTTAAATGTTTTCTCTTTGTCGCCGGCCAGGGCCCATGCTTTTGCCAGGCGGTGCGCTACTCCGTTCGATTCCGGGTCAGTCTTCAAATATTCTTCATAGTTTGCGGCGGCACAGGTATAGTCTTTCAGCTTCATGCAGGAATCTGCCATAGCGAAGTAATCCCGTTTTTGGGCGTGGACGATTGCAGGTAAAATCAGCAGCAATAAAAATAGCTTCTTCATAACATCATATTAAGTTTTTGCATTAAGCCCCCTCTAAATCTCCCCCGGTAGGGGAGACTTTAAAAAAGGATTTAGGCTTTGTTAGGATATTTAGTTTGCAGGAATTTGATAATCTCAGGGAAAAAATCGGCAAAGGTTTTATACTTGTTGGAGTTAAGATAATTATCGTAAATAAACGGCGCCAAATCATCTACATAAATAAAATCGTTGGCGGTTTCTTTGGCTACCTGGCGCTTGTAGGCTCTTGGCGTACGGTATTTATAGTACAGCGCCGCCGTTACCGAGCGCACCACATTTTCATCAAAACAATAGGCCCAATTGCTGATTTGGTTACGCTGCATGCCTTCGTCGTCCTTATTAAACAAGTAGCTCAAATTGGCAATCTCCTTCTCGTATTTCTTCAGCAGTCCGTTGATGTAAACATGACTTCCCTCGTGCCAAACCAGGTTCTCAAACCCGCGGAACTCAAATACCGGGTCTTTAGCTAAGCTTGCGTTATTACCAAAATAACCCGTATTGTACACCAACCAGTTGCTGAACTGGGGGTTAAGCGTTTTGGTCATGATGGCATGCGAGCCCCAGCTGTTCAGCGGGTCGATGCAGATGAACCAGCTTACGTTGCTGTCGTATTTATAAAAATCCTGCAGCTTTTCTATCAGCTTACCGGAATCTACCTTGGCTTTCAGTTCGTTGCCCCATTTGTTGTAGCGGGCCTGGTGCGCCTGGAAAAACTCCCAGAAATGCGTATCGTTAAAAAAATCTTTACAAAGCTTTATGTACTCCAGCACGTTTTCTTTACCGTACATTTTATACCAGCTCAGCTCGGCGGGCTCGTAGATTTTAATATTGGGGAAATCGCTCATGCACCAGCCCAGCTCTACCAGGTCGGTATAGGTTTTATCGAACGAGGCCACCTTTTTTACCGCGGGATGGTCTTTGTATTTGCCGAAGTAGTCCAGGGCTTCTTTGGTGTAAAGGGAAACATTGGGCTGCGGGTATTTATCGGCCAAAATTTGAATAATGGTAAACAGCTCCACGCCGGGGTGAACGGTTACTTTTAACTGCTGCTGGCAGATGGCCGTGAAAGGCAGCAGGGTGATGAGGAGGAGGAATAATAATTTTTTCATGTTGTATGGTTGGGTTGGTATTTAATTTTTATTCGCGTAATCGCATTTAACGCAGGGTGATACCCTGCGCTGACGGATTTAACCTTTTCAGGGTATTTTCTTTTAGGTTCTACCTTAATGTAACGCCTCTGAAAGGGTCGTATATGCCAGCGCACGGTAACACCCTGCATAACTATTCAAGTCCCCCCCCACAAACATCCCCCATTCCCCTCACCCGCACCAAACCCGATTGACCAACCGCCTAATTTCCCTGACGTATCCGCCAAACACACACCATACCTCCCGCCTGCCCGTTCATCATTAAAAAACCGGCATTCATGTATTTAGATAGTCCCAAGCGGCAAACCTGTACTATCTTTAGGGCATGAAACGCAAGTATGTTGTGCTGCTGCATGTGGCTTTCTGGGTGTTGTTTACGGCAAACAATATTTGGAATTCCGTTTCGCGCGGTATACTTACCGGGCACCGATCCGTGCCGGTCAGCCTGGGATTGTTTGGTAAATACGCCACCATCGAAGTGTGCTATATCGTAATTGCACTTGCCTGCTTTTACAGTGCAAGCTTGCTGGTAGCCCCGCTGCTGGCGCGAAAAAAATACCTTAAGGCCCTTTTACTGGCTGTAGCAACGCTGGCAGCGATAGTGCTGTACCGCTATTGCATCGAATATTACTTTTTTAAGCCCGTGCTGGGTTTCGACAACTACAGGGGCAATGTTTGGCCTGTTGGCCGCTATGTGTCCAACATTGCGATGTACTACATGCCCAGCTATTTTGTGTACGGGTTGATGTACTTTTTCATAACCGACTGGTACCGCACCCGGCACCGGCAGCAGGCGCTGGAAAAAGAAAAATCTGCCGCGGAGCTTACCTTTCTGCGCTCGCAGCTGAACCCGCATTTTTTGTTTAATAGCATTAACGATATTTATTCGCTCACGTACCAGCAGTCGGAACAGGCGCCGGTGGCCTTGCTGAAGCTGTCGGACATATTACGGTATATGCTGCGCGAGGGCGGCGCCGACACCATGCCCCTGCAAAGCGAGGTGAAATACCTGGAGAATGTGGTGGAGCTGCAGCGCATCAGCACCAAGGGTGCCGCCTGTATTAATTTCAGCATTGAGGGATACGTCGGCGCACAGCAAATTGCCACCCTGTTACTCATTGCTTTTGTGGAGAATGCCTTTAAGCACGGCCTGCTGTCCGAGCCTGAAAACCCTGTGGATATACACCTGTTCGCTACCGATGCCGCTATTAAATTCAGCGTGCGTAACAAAAAGAACCGGCACCAGAAGGACAAAACGCCCGGCATCGGCCTCAGCAATGTGCGGCGCAGGCTGGAACTGATGTACCCCGGTCGCCATAGCCTCATTATTGACGATGCGCCTGAATTTTATACCGTAACTTTAACGCTGCAGCTGCTATGAAACTACGGTGCCTCATTATAGACGATAAACCCCTCGCCATCGACGTGCTGGCCGACTATGCGCGCAAGGTGCCCTTCCTGGAGCTAGCCGCCACCACCACCAACCCGCTCGAAGGCCTCAGCATTATCCGCGAACAACCTATCGACCTGGTGTTCCTTGATATACAAATGCCTGAGCTTACCGGCATGCAGTTCATAAAAATTGCCGGTCGCCAATGCAAAATTGTGCTTACCACCGCCTACGCCGAATACGCCCTGGACGGCTACGAACACGATGTTGTTGATTACCTACTGAAGCCCATCGCCTTCGATCGCTTTTACCGCGCCGCCGAAAAGGCGCTTAGCGCAGTTGCCGGAAAAGCCGGTGATGCGGCCCAACATGTCATGGTGAGCCAGTCGAAGCAGGAGTACCTGTTTGTAAAAACCGAGCACCGCATCCAGAAGCTCAACCTGGTGGATATTCAATACATCGAAGCCCTGCAGAACTACGTATCGCTGCATACCACCGCCGGACGCGTAATGAGCCTGCAGCCCCTTAAAAAGCTGGAAGAACAGTTGCCCGCGGCAGAATTTGTGAGGGTGCATAAATCATATATCGTTTCGCTAAGACACATCAGCTCCGTTGAGCGAGGAAGGATATTTGTTGGGGATGCGGTTATACCCGTGGGGGATAGCTACCGGGATGGGTTTTATGGGATGATTGAGCGGTAGAGGTCTTTCGTCATTTTCGCTCTTTCACTGCCGCAAGCGTCCCGCTTGTTGTACGTGGCCAAATACATGGTTTTTCTGCAACCACATATTATCCATCAAAAAAATAATTTAAACTATTCGCTATAACTATTGTCTATCATTCAAAACAATATTATTACCGGCAGTATTATTAACAAAAAACCGGGAATAAACTGGGAACAACTAAAACACTATTATTATGAAAAAGTTATTTTTTGCCGCAGCAATATTATTCAGTTGCGTATTTGTACATAAAGCCGAAGCGCAGGTTAGTGTTAGCTTAGGTTTAAATATTGGCAGTCAGCCTGATTGGGGCCCGGTTGGGTACGACCACGCCTCGTATTATTATATGCCCGATATTGATACTTATTATGATGTGCCTGCGCACAGGTATGTTTACCTGGAAAACAACGTTTGGGTGCACCGCACCTATTTACCGGTCAGGTATAGGAGCTACGACCGTTACCACGGCTACAAAGTTGTAGTGAACGACCGTAACCCCTGGGAGCGCCACGATGTTTACCGCACCAGGTATGCCAACTACAGGGGCCGCCATGACCAGGCGATAATCCGCGAAAGCCGCGATGAACGTTACCGTAACCACTGGCATGATAATGGCAACCATTACGGTCAGCGCGAACATGGTGACCGCGGCCGGGATCGCGATGACCACGATCGTGGCGATAGAGGCCATGGCGATAAAGGGCATGGACATGGACACGACCACTAATAATATTTATTGTTGATATGAAAAAGAGGGCCGCTGCCTGCAATTACTGCAGGCGGCGGTTTTATTTTCTGCCCATTTTGTTAAAATGGATAAGGAGCTTCGGTTTCGTAAGCAGAATGCTTGTTAGGTTATAAATGGAAGCTACGCTTTGCTAAACTTTGGCCAGAGAGGGCCGTTATCTGCGCAAGGGAGGCAGAATATTGTGGCTATTAAGAAATGTTTTGCCTGTCGCTAAAAATATTTTATTTTAGTTTAAAATTTCAGTAAAACTTCTATATAACTTATCTAGTTATTATTAGAGAAACATAAAGTAGTTATTCCCTGACTTAGACTTAAAACGAAACCTATGAAAACAATTAAAACGTCTGCTTTTCTAACATTCTTTCTGCTTTTTTCTTTAAACACTTTTGCCCAAACCAAAACAGGCCAGGTTTATTTAATCCGCGCCACGGGTTATACCGGGTCGGCTGTTAATTACCGATTTTATGTAGATGGCCAGCTGGTTTGCAAGATGAAAAATAAATTGTATTCCATTCACGATTTAAGTGCCGGCACACACACGGTAAGTGTTTCCAGCGGCGGCATATCTAACGGAAAAAAATCGACGCCGTTAACAATAACAGTGGTTGAAGGCCAGGCAAATTATGTAAGCGTGGTAAGCACGCAAAGCGGCTATGTGAACAAAATTACCTGCCAGGAAATCACAAAAAACTCCGCAGAGCCATTACTGGCAAAAACCAAAGAGAAAACGGATTGCCTTTCGAAGTAAACGGCGTTCACGCTGTTGCTTTCATACCAGGAATAGCACCTTGTAAACCGGCCGCCGGACCGGGCGGTACCCGATTGCTTTTAGGTTTTGAATATTTATCTTTATAACGGAGGACGCATTTTTGATGAAGACATTCAGGTTAACCCTAATTGCTCTAACGGTTGTTTTTTGTTTATTTAGACCTGGCGCATCCGCGCAAACTAAAGATACCGCAAAGCGAAAAACAGATAGCGCCAAACTTGATTTTGTTGCACGCATGCAGGCTTTTGCCAAACGCGAGGCCCAACAAAGCCTGGATGATTTTCATACGGATAAAGCGACCCTCGACCAGAAAAAGGCGCTGGAAGAAATAAAGAAAAATACGCAGAAGGCGAAGATATTTCTCAATCATGGTGTAGATACCGCAGGCGTAATCGGCGAATTAAAATCGATAGAGCGGGATTATATAGCCGCCGGAGATGGCGTTTTTACCAATAAAGGAACAGCGCAAACCTTCAGGAATTTAACAGCGACCGGCAATATTTTAAACGAATTATTAAAAAAAGCCTTTGCCAGGAAAGCAAAGCTGGACCTTTACCAGTATCAGCTAAATACCTTCCGGTATGAAATGGATTCGTTGCTTGCCGCCCCCGCAATTTTTAAATTTCCAAAAGATTCTATAGGGTTAAAAAAATACATGCGGCAACTGGTGGTTGTAGCTTATGAAGCACACCCGGTAGACAGTGTATTAAAGCAGGCAAGCGGCAACGTGCTTACTTTATTGAACGAAGTAAATCTGACTATTTTTAAATTGCAATCGAGCCTTGACGAAATTACCCGCAACCAAAGCGAGCTGGCCAACAACGCATTTAAACGCGAATTTCCTGACATTTGGGCCCCCGATGGTTATTCACGCCCTTTCAGCGAAATCCTTCGCCAATCGGAAAATAAAGCCATACTTACGTCCGCTTTCTTTTTTGAAAATAACAAAGGAAAATTAGCGCCGATGTTTTTGCTCGTCGTTGTAGCCTTTATCTACCTGCGTTCCCTGAAAAGCATTTATGTCGAAAAAAATCCGGAGGCCGACAGTTTAGACGGCCGGCTGGTATTACGCTACCCGGCGCTTTCGGCTATCCTTATCGTAATTAATCTGTATCAATTTTTATTTTACTCACCGCCTTTTATTGTTAATGTCATATTGGGGCTGGTATCGGGTATTTGTTTAAGCATACTGTTCAGAAAATTCATTAGCCCCTACTGGATGAAAGTGTGGCTGGCTATGCTGTTATTATTTATCATATCATCCTTCGATAACCTTATTCTGCAGGCTTCACGTGCTGAAAGGTGGTTCATGCTTTTGATCGCAGCAGTAGGCCTTGCTTCCAGTATCATCGTTTTATGCAAAGGGCGGCGGGAAGAGCTTCGTGAGAAATGGATAGTTTACTCCATAGGCCTGGCTGCTGTATTGGAATTATGTTCGGTAATGGCTAACCTGTTTGGCAGGTACAACCTGGCCAAATCGCTGCTGATTGGTGGTTTCATGAACGTAGTGGGTGCCATCGTTTTTCTTTGGATAGTACGACTGATTAACGAAGGGCTTTTACTGGCGTACAACGTTTACACCAAGCAGGATAAAAAGCTATTTTATCTCAACTTTAATAAGATAGGGCAGCGTGCGCCGGCTTTACTCTACGTTTTAATGGTTGCAGGCTGGCTCATTCTTTTCGGGCGGAATTTTTCTGCATTTGAGTCGTTTGCGCGCCCGTTGAGGGATTTTTTCAGCACCGAACGTACCTTAGGCGATTATACTTTTACCATAAATAACCTGGTGCTGTTTATTGCAATAATGGGCGTGTCGGTGATTATATCACGCATCGTATCTTTTTTTGCGGCAGATCACGGGCAGAAATCCGACAAACCCGGCAGCCAGGTTGCACAGGGTATCGGGAGCTGGTTGTTACTGGTACGCATATCCATCTTAAGTATCGGCTTATTCCTGGCCCTGGCAGCATCAGGTATCCCTATCGATAAACTAACCATCGTATTAGGCGCATTGGGAGTGGGCATTGGTTTTGGCTTACAAACCCTGGTCAATAACCTGGTAAGCGGGTTAATTATAGCCTTTGAAAAACCGGTGAATGTGGGCGATGTGGTTGATATAGGCGGGCAGGGCGGCACCATGAAATCAATCGGGTTTCGCAGCAGCGTTATCACAACCTGGGACGGAGCGGACCTTATAATGCCCAACGGCGACCTGCTCAGCACACATTTAACTAACTGGACTTTGGCCGGAGGCCGCAAACGGAACGTGATTGTTGTAGGCATTGCCTATGATTCCGACCTGCAAAAAGTGCGACAGGTAGTTACGCCCATCCTGGAAGCGGAAGAGCGCCTCGCCAAACACCCCACATACCTTATTCAATATGATCAGTTTAGCGCCAGCGCGATAGACCTCCGCATTTATTTCTGGGTACGGAACCTTTCGGAGTCAAATGCCGTGAAAAGCGACCTGATCATTGCGCTTACAGAAGCATTTCGCAGCAATCATATCAATATCCCCTTTCAAAAATATGACGTTTATACCTACGATGAGATTCAACCCGCAGGTAAATAGTTTTTTGCTGATATACGTAGCAAGGGTGCGTTTTTTATCTTTAAACTGTGACAAGCGCTGACAAGACGGCTCGTTCAAATGTGGCTTAGTGGAGACGCCGTCTCCGGGCATAGGCGTCCGTAGTTTTGAAACTACGGACAGCGGGATTAATTCTAGATCGTCATATCCGGTTTTTATATTCGTAACAATCACCAGCACTAGCAGCTTTTAGTAATATTCTATTACCCGCGTCAAAGTAACCGGACTGCCATTGCTATTTGCCGTTGTTTTTGAGACCCAATTATTGCTATAATCATAAACATAAGACATCGTGGTCGTGTCGAACGGTTCGTCGTGCGTGCTCTCTTTTGATTCGATACGATCGCCCTGCTTATTGTATTTGTAATAGTTATGGGCAGATAATTTCCCAGTTTTATCATAGCCTTTCACCTCTGTCAACAGGTTGTTTTCATCGTAGGTGTACACAGCTTTATAGCCGTCATTGTCCGTCGCTACGCAGTTGCCCTTCTTATCGTAGGTCGATTTAAATATTTCCACCGGTTTCACGCCATTTTTTATCTGCCGCTCTATCTCCTTCCCTTCCTTATTATAAAACTTCATTGTGTTTACAAAAGATTGCTTAACCCCGGTAACATAAAATTCAGACCGCACACTATTTTGCGCCGCGTCCCTCGTGCAAATATGCCTTGCTGTCTCACCATCGCTACGGCTGTTGTAATGTATTACACTCAGCATCTGTGCGTTGTTATCATAATTGTAAACGCTGCGGGCAACCCTTGCCCCATCACGGCCGCTGTATTCCGCTGTTTCCAGGTAGTTTCCACCGGTGTTAAAAATCCAAACCAACGTAAAATCCACCGGGTTTTTGGGATGACTATACTTAGATATGTATGAAGGGTGTGTCTCCGTTATTTTTTTAACCCGCCCGCGCACCTGCATGTCCTTAGCATGACTATCATATCGGGTATCGAAAACTTCGCCTATCTGGACAGCCTGCGCATTAAGCTTACAACAAACTGGCAGTAGAAGAATAAGACTTAGAAATGTAGTTTTCATTTGGTATTATCAACACTTGGCGAAAATGCCGTGATGATTATTTAAAGGTAGGAAAATATGGGGACGCGCAAAGGGAGGCTGTTTCATATAGTTGCAGATATGTACAGCGGGGCGCGAGTAACCTTTGCACTTGGAGACGCAGTCTCCAGGCATAGGCGTCCGTAGTTTTGAAACTACGGACAGCGAGTTGTTCGGTTTCGGAAGCAGAATGCTTGTTAGGTTATAAGTGGAAATTACGCTGCGCTTCGACCAGGAGGGATAACTCCCGCCTTGGGGCGGGGTGCGGCTGGCCTGTTAAGTGGCGGGGTGGGGTTTAGCCCGCTAACCCGCTTCCCTGCAAATATTTTCAATCATTAAATCGCTTTATATCAAATTAAACGTAAGTAACCGTATGAAAACAAAATCACTTCAATTTTTACTGTTAACTTTTTTAATATCCGTTGCCAGTCTGAATAATGCAAACGCCCAGGCGACCGGAAAAGAAATTGTTGTGGGCGATGCCGTGCCTGCTTTTTCACTTACCGACCAAAATGGCAAAACATTTAACACTGCCGACTACGTTGGAAAAAGCTACCTGGTGATTTATTTTTATCCGAAAGACGAAAGCATGGTTTGCACTAAAGAAGCCTGCCAGTTTCGCGATAGCTTTGATGATTTTACAAAAGCTGGTGCAAAAGTTATCGGTATAAATGCGGGCACCGTGGCCAGTCATAAAGCATTTGCCGACCACTACCGGCTGCCGTTTATTTTACTGAGCGACCCCGACAACGCAGTGTACCACAAATTCGGCGTTAAAAATAAAATGTTTATGACCGGCCGCGAAACGTTTGTTATTGACACCAAAGGCAAGGTTGTTTTCGCCTATACGGCAATGATGCAAGGTAAAAAACATGCGGATGATGCGTTGGCATTTATAAAGGCGCATGCGAGGTAATGGTTTATAAAAATTCTGTGTACGTGTACCTGCGTGGCACGAGTAGCCTTTGCGCTTTTGGCCTTTGCCCGTCCTACTAGCGCCTGAATGTGTACGCTTTTAGCCATACCGCTATACCGCGCCTGAATAAAGCACTGAAGTATTACAAGAAAAATAATTCGTATACCACCCTCGCTATGCCGGAAAATGCTAAAAGGATATAAAACCAGCCGAATGATTTAAAAATAAGTATTTCACCAAATTTTATGTTTATTACCCCAGCTATAAAAAGTACCAGATAGATTCCCAAACCCATATCAAAGGTATGGCGCAACATCCATGAAGATATTGATTTTCCTGTCAGCCAGTAACATAAAAAATTAACGGCGAATGAAGAAAGAAAAACTGCAATTAAATTTATTGATAACACTACCCCAAACTTTTTCATTTATCTTTTTCAGGTTTAAATAGATTTCTTATCTCTTCCTTTGTTAAATCAACTTTTTCCCCGTCTGGTTTAAGTTTAGCGCAGCGTAACTTAGCCCTAAAATGTGTTAAGCTTTCAGCTAAAGCCTGCTACCGGGGTAACCCTTTCTGGTCAATATAAATAATTTATTGCACTGCTGTATAAATATCCGGCGGATGAGCTATAGCGCCGGATTCGACCGGGTTGTAGTGAAGGCAATTTATATTTTATGCTCAACTATCTAAAATAAATAAGTTACCTGGTTTCGCAAGCAGAATGCTTGTTAGGTTATAGGTCGAAGTTACGCTGCGCTAAACTTCGACCAGAAAAGGGGAATCGCTGCTATAGATAAAATATTTAAGTAAACCCATATTTGAATTATTGAATGTTATTACGTTACTTTAGATGTTAAACCTAACTTATCTAGTATAATGTCAGAAACAGAGCAAAATATTGACCTAACAAAAATAAAGGCAGATCCATCTAAAGACTTCTTTATTACGATGTTGGTTAAGGATATTACCCTACGTGATGCAATAGGTGACTTGGTAGACAATGCGGTAGACGCGATAAAATCACAAGCGTCCAACCCCGAATCGCTAGCTAATTATAAAATACAAATTTTACTTGATACAAATAGTTTCCAAATAAAAGACAACGGGTCTGGGATGGAAGCGGAGGTGGCGAGAAGATATGCGTTCAATTTCGGAAAATCAACTGACCGCCAATTAACTAAAAAATCGATAGGTCAATTCGGTATTGGCATGAAACGAGCGTTTTTTAAATTGGGAAGTAATATCCATATTAAGTCAATCGCCCCTACTTCTAAATTTGAGCTTACTATAGATGTCAATGAATGGCAAAAGGATAAAGGAACAAACTGGCAGTTTGAATTCGACAAAGGCACTTTAGAAGAAAACCTTACAAATGGCAAGAATCATACAGGCCTTAATGTTGTGATCACAAAATTAAGTGCTGATTCAACGGTTAGCTTCGGTGATAAGACTTTTATTGATCGTCTGCAGAAAGAAATAGCCTTAGAACATATGCTTAATATCAATAAAGGCTTAACTATAGAGATTAATGGTGTGAAATTGACTGCTAATCAAATTACGTTGGTTAACGATGCTACCATAAAACCAACCTATTGGGAAAAGAATACACCGACCGAATCTGTAAAGATTATAGCCGGAATTTCTGCTAAAGATGCAGACGATGGAGGATGGTATATTTTCTGTAATGATAGATTAATTGTTGCGAAGGATCAAACAGACAAAACTGTTTGGACTGGAAGTAAAGGCGATGGTGTTCCAAGATACCATGCTCAATATCATAGATTTAGAGGCTATACATTTTTCGAGGCAAATGATTCATCGATGCTTCCATGGAATACTACAAAAACAGGTATGGATATGGATTCTCCTTACTACAAAGAAGTTAGGAGTAAAATGATTAATATGACCAGACAGGTGATGGATTTACTTGATAAATTAAAAGAAGAAAAAGAGAAGGGAAATCCAGAAGATAGTCAAACATTAAATAAAGAAGTCGAAAGAAGCCTGAATTCTCCCAAGCCAGTGTTAGAAGTGCTAAAGGAGACAGTTAACCTTAATAGTAGTTTTCATTACCCTAAAGCTTTATTTAATCCCATCAAAAAAAGTAAAGCTGTAAGAATTACATATCAGGTATCGCCTGAACGACTTGAAGCTGTTAAACAAAGCCTTGGAGAATCTAATCCGAATGACATTGGATTAAAAACATTCGATTATTATTACGATAATGAAATTTAATCTATGTCAAGCAGCTTTGAAAAAATAAACTATAGCCTCCGACCCAATAAAAGCATAGAAAGAAAGATGATGTGCGAAGCATTTAATCGGCTAACCCTTTTAGATCAACTAAGCAATTATCGGTATATAGGCATGGGATCAGCCTATTTTGCAGACTTCATACTATTTCATAAAACCCTTGGAATACATGACTTAGTGAGCATTGAAAAAGAAGCGGCAAAAAAAGCTCGGTTTGAATTTAACAAGCCCTTTTCTTGTATTGATATTAAATATGGTAATTCATCGACGATCCTTCCAAATTTAGGCTTAGAACAAAAGAAGAATATAGTTTGGTTAGATTATGACGATAAAATCTCGGATTTTATGTTTGCAGACATAGATACCTTTTTTATTAATTCCGCTGCCGGAAGCTTGTTTTTGTTATCAGTAAATGTTGAAGAGGATTATCTTCCTCAAAAGGCGGGCGTAGAGCAAAATCCATCACAAAAGGAATATCGAAGGGATGAAATGTTAAGAAGGGTCGGGTATGAAAGACTGCCCAATGAATTTATCGACTGGAATTTCACTACTAAAAACAGAACCTTTGCCTCTTTTGAAATGATAAGGAGGCAAATCGACACAACACTAATTACTCGTAATATATCTACAAAAGATAAAGTTACTTATAAACAATTATTCAATTTTATATATAGTGACAACGCTACTATATTAACTGTTGGAGGTATAATCTATGATGAATCTCAAAAGGATAAGGTAAATGAAATGGCCTTTTCAAGTTTAGATTTTATATGTGAAAAAGAAGACTCCTATCGGATAAGTGCTCCAAATCTTACGCTTCGTGAAATAAAGGCTTTAGATAAAGCATTGCCAGATAAAGATAATATAACAATGGAAAAAGGCAAGTTTAAAAACAAAAAACTACAGGAAATCCCAGTGATACAAACTGACATTCAAAGTTATGCTAAAATATACAGATACTATCCTAACTTTGCGGAGGCGTTAATTTAGTATGGCTAATAAGGAATTTTATGTTTTAGACTTATTTGCAGGTGCAGGAGGTTTTGGATTAGGGTTTACATTGTCAGAGTGCAATTATAAACTACTATGTTCTCTTGAAGTAGACAAGTGGGCTGTCGAAACATTGGAAGCAAATAATAAAGACAATCATTTAATAATACGTAGCGATATAAGGGAATTCGACACCCCAGAAAAAATTAAAGCTATTTGTCCTAAAGGGCCTGATATTATTATTGGCGGCCCCCCCTGCCAAGGATTCAGCTTAGCTGGTCCTCCAAAAGATCCTAACGATCCTCGTAATTCATTATTCAAAAATTATGTGCAATGGGTTGATGTTTTCAAGCCGAAAATATTTATAATGGAGAATGTGCGTGGTTTATTAACACGTGAAAATGAGACAGGTGAAAAAGTTATTGATATAATTAAACGAGCATTTCAAGATGTTGGATATACGGTAAATATTTGGGAGTTAAATGCTGCACATTTTGGTGTGCCTCAAAGTAGGGAACGTATATTTATAGTTGGACATTGCAATGGGGTCTTAATTCCGCCACCTAAAAGAACGCATTATCTGCCTGAAGAAAAGGAAAAATTAAATGGTTCTGCCAAGGTCTTGATGCAAGCTATTCCTGTTATAGATGCTATTGGCGACCTACCTGAATTAAGGGCGGGCGAGGGAGAGGAAGTATCTTCTTATTCGAAAAAGGCAATTAACGAGTATCAAATCGAGTTAAGAGGCGAACAAGGTGCTATTTATAACCATGTTACAATGGCTCATAGCAAAAGGATGGTAAAAAGATATGAAGAAATATTAAAGGGAGTAAAAATAAACGACCTTGAGGATGATTTAAAAGTTAGAAAACGTAACGGTAAAGGAGCTTTGTCCGAAACAGAATACAGCTCAAATTATAGACATTTAAAACCCAACATGATTTCATTCACAATACCAGCTTCGTTTTATTCAAATTTTGTGCATCCAACACAACCTCGTAATATCACGTCGAGGGAGGCTGCACGGCTGCAATCATTCCCTGATAGTTATATTTTCAAAGGTAAAAGAACTCAGATATCATCTAAGTTACTAAAGCAGCTTGGTAAGGAAGATGAAAATCATTTGTCGCAATATAACCAAATCGGCAATGCTGTCCCGCCGTTATTATCCAAAGCAATCGCAGAACATATCAAAAAGTTCCTGCCAAGCGACGAATAACTAATTCATACTCATTAACTATTTCTTCCACTTTTCGTTCATAAGCGCACAAATATCATACTGGCATGCCAATATTGCTGATTTCCGTTTAATATCCTATCAACACAATTCCCTTTAGTGGAAGCTTTAGTCTGCCGTTAATATAAAGTGTTTCCAAGAAATTAAAAATTCGATTAAAGTCTTGTACGCCACGATAGTTATTCCTTACAGCTAAAATCAGATATTCAACCGTCGGCATCATGCAAGCCTGGAAAACGTCTTTTAAAAATTGATTGTTAGCATAAGCTCTTCCTGCCTCTACCTCTAAAATAATCTTGCCGTCTGCACTTATTGCGTCAGCATCAAAGGATTTATCAATCCTATTATTTAAGCTAAATAAAACAGGAACTTTTATTTTCTCATCTCTTGCCTTACTTGTCTCAACCGTGAAGTTTAAAATTTTTAAATCATCGGCAACAACCTTCAATACTCCGTTACTGTTTAAATCGTTATCCGGCGACTTTATTTTATCGTAATTTATCATAAAACATTTTATCACGGCTTCTACTTCGGGTGTAATGCCGAAAGAGCGAGGAAAGAGTTGATAGTTTAACATAGATACAGGTATTGTGTAAATTAATTAAAATAATTTTCGTGTATTTTTCGAAAGGCCATCAAAACAATGCTGACCTCGGCCTAAATTCAATATAGCATAACTTAGCCTTAAAGTATTGAGTTTACACTCAAGCAAACTATAAGCTGTCGGGAATGTCAATCCCATTTTACAAACAGAATGCCGGTCACATTGTAAGTATAATTTAGGCGAAGCTTGGACCCGTGCAAGTAAATATTGACACTATGGTTTTTTCCATTGGTAGTCAAAAGTAAAATGATCTATATTGTTTTCGATCAACCCCTTAATGCTTGCCAATAGTAAAGATGTGGCAAATGCAGTGTAATCCCAATATTCCATTTCAAAATTTTTATGGTCGATAGAGAATTTAGCGGGAAAATCTATATCTCCATGAATTAGCCTCGACCGGTAACCATATAATTTTGTTAACTTCTTTTTAAATTCTGCCGGTTCGCCAAGTACAAGTTTAATTTTCTCCCTTATTTGGTCAGAAATTCCATTGCTCCCTTTACTGAAAAGAGCTTCTATGCCTAACATACACCAAAAAAGGTGAGCAGTGTCTGTTTCTGAGAGGTCTTTGTTAAATATATGAGATAATGCGTTTAAGGCCCTTGAGGCGGGACTCTTGCTTGACGAATAAAACTTAATTTTATAATCGTTTAACCAATTTAAAACCTCGATTAACTTTAATCCTGGCAGGACAGGCCATTTGATAGTAAAGGCATGTCTATATGCGAAATCGATTGAATTTTGAACAAAGGAAGTTCTGCCTATTAATAAATCCTTCTCTATCACTATACCTCTCAGAAAAACTATTGAAGTACCATAAGTTATGGTAATCAATAAGCCTAACCTTGCTAGGTATGCATCTGCATAAAATGTATCTCCTGCGTGTTTCTTATGATTAAATTCAATTTCTATGACAAGAAAATAATCTATGTAATCGGTTATAAAGGAAGGATAATCTTTTTTCTTTTTTTTAATAAAGGAATTATTCTCCCCTTCATAAAACTTAAATTTAATTCCCTTTAATGCCAATCTATGTTCCTCATTATCATCTAACAAGGTAATTAAAAGAGTATTATTATTGAACAAAGGAAGGTCTAAAACCAATCTGTCGAATTCGATATAGCAAATCTCATTGTTTATATCTTCTTCATAACATCTAACTGGAACGATAACTCTTTGACGCATTTCGAAATAAAGTTTAGATTTATAAATATATTTAAAAACATCCGGCGGTGTGAATGAGTTTTATAATTATCTCACCTCTTTTGGTCTGAGTTTAGCGGAGCCTAAAATAGACCTGTAATCTGTTAAGATTCCAGCTTTAGCCAACAACAGCAACCGGGAAAACATATATAGAAAATCACAAAATCTATACATAAATACCGGAGCTGTCGGTACATCAGCCGTCAAATATTCCGGCCATTAGGGATTATTTGCCTCCATAACCTATTATTAACCATCAAATAACCCTTCCTTTATCTTTTTCAGCAGCTGTAAGCGGGATTCATATTCCGCGGTAAAGAGCAACGGCGCGTATTTTTGGAGATAGGTTAGCCCATCTATTTCATCGTCGATGGTTAGGAATCCTCCTTCGGGCTCGTAGTCCGGGATTTTGGGTGCGGAATTGGTTTTAGGGTTTCGCTGCTTTTCGGGAGGGATGATTATTTCGATGATTGATGTGGGGTGATTGGTGGGTTGGGGCATAGAGGTGGCT
>JAZJZL010000225.1:0-3649 GCA_040389845.1 Bacteroidota bacterium | reverse complement strand
ATTTCTGAATTCAGCAATTCAGGGTATAAACTTAATTGTTGGCTTACTAAACTGCTGAAAAACGTATGGTGCACACTCGGTTGCTCGTAAATACAAAATACATTTTTGGCTTTCGCTTCCGACAACGTCGCAAGTGCAGCGTGTTCGTAGGTGTGAACTGCATCCAGTTCATGCGAAACTTTCCGGGAAACCCATGTGTCAAAACTTAACTCTGCCCACTCCCATATCCTGTCGGTTATCCTTGGTCCAAGCTTTTTGGATGATATGGTTCTGACAAGCTCAGGCAGCGGCCGGGAACAGAATTTCTCAATTGGAATTTCGTGAAACGACCGCCTTCCGATATTTTCCCTTATAGCCTTTATTTGCTTCAACTGTGAAGAGAAATAATTTTCCGGGTGTTCAAACAGCGTTGTATAAAATTGCTGCAGGTGTCCTGCTTCGTAATAAGCCGTTACCGTTTGACGCACATGGGGCGCTACAGAAGGATTGGATACAGCAATTTTCATTTGCGGTTGATAATGTACTGATAAACTTTTAGGTATTCATTTACAATTGCCTTAGCAGAAAAGCGGGTTTCAGCAACTTTCCGGACAACCGAGCGATCAAGCTGGGCGACCCGGCTGACATAATCCGCTAGTGTGCCGGCCTCCTCGCTGTAGTAGCCGGTAACCCCAAAATCGATAACTTCAGGAACGGCGCCGCAACTTAAACCAAGGACAGGTGTTCCACAGGCCATAGATTCCGCCATAACGATGCCAAAAGGTTCATTCCATTTAATTAGCATCAGTAAAGCCAACCCGTTGGCCAGCAGGTCCTGTTTTTGTTCATCGTTGACTGGTCCTATATATTGAATACGACTATCAAGAAGCGGTAGGATTTTTTTTTCAAAATAGGTCTGGTGGTCCGGCGGAACATTCCCGGCAATAATTAATCTTTTATTCGTTCTTACCGCGAAATTAATAGCGGCATCGGTCCCTTTAACCGGCTCGATCCTCCCAAGAAAAATGAGGGGCGCGTCCTCGGAAATATTTGTACAGGCAGTATATTTTTCCGTATCGACTCCGTTATAAACGGTAAATGCTTTGGCATATGGCTGGATTTGATTGGTTATGTAATCACTGCAGCCGGTAAAGAAAAGCGTGTTCCTGCGCGAAAGGCTCACTGCCTTTTTGATTTGTGCAATGGTAGGCTCACGCTGGTAGCTCATCAGTTTCGGTATATTGGCAGGTAGTAACGGCAAAAGATAACCGAGCCTTCCGAAATTATGAATCAGGTCAAATTTACCCCAGCCAGCCGCCCTGCTGACAGTCCAGCCGTTAATCAGGGTGTCCCACAGGCTGCCGCTTTCATACCGATACGCTATCAGGTTCCCCGCAGTCTTCGAGTCCCTGTGGGCGAACAGGGTAACTTCATGCCCGCGGAGTGAAAGCTCCTTGCAAAGTAAATCAATGATACGCTCTATTCCTCCATAGAAAACTGGAGGTACGGGAATGAATGGATCAGCAGTAATCGCTATCTTCACATTAAAAGATCTTTATGAATATATAAGTTGTTTGAATACCATAGCCTTCGTTTATCAAACAAATTCCGCCTGGTTTCGTAAACGCCGCATAGAAGATAGCCATGCCGTTCGAGGTATTGTTCCACATCAGAAAAGTGAACTTTGGTCGCTTCCCGTTCGTAGCCGACCTCCAGGTAGATGCAGTTAATTCCTGCACCCAGGAAAGTACCGCATCCGTTAAGTACTTCGAATTCAAATCCTTCTACATCGATTTTCAGGATGCCTATGCTGGGTTCACTATGCTTTCTTAAGAAATCATCCAGGCGAACGACCGGGATTACTTCTTTGCGGGCCATGTCTCCGTCAATTCTTGTAACCTTCAATGAGTTAATGGTATTTTCGTCGTTAAGTAAAATTTCGACATGTTCATTTTTACAGCCAAGCGCAAGCCGGAGCGGGTGAATCGATTTTTTACCTGCCGTCTGCCTGCATAGACACTCATACGTCGCCATCACAGGTTCAAATGCATAAATCTTTGCGTCCGGAAACCAACAATTCAGCTCCAGGCTTACAGATCCGATATTTGCGCCGGCATCAATTATCAGGGAGGGGCTATTTTTAAGCGCCCTTTTTACATCAAACATCCAGGAACGCCCATATGGATAATGCTTTCTGACAAAGTCTGAATTGATTCGGCTTACGCGCGTTTCAACCATGTGTAATACTTTACCGATGAAATATTTCCAGTTCATATACTTCATACCCTTAGCTGGCATACTAAAACGAAAAACTAATCCGTGTAAGTATTTGAGCCGGGCCGCTGTTCTTCCGACCTCCTATTTGTTCCTTTCACAAGATAGGCCCAAAGACTGGCGTATTTTTTTTTGGCACGCATACAAGCGAAAAAAATCCCCGGATGTTTTATGTTATACAAAATGAAAATCATCCACTCTCTGAAGCTGGCCTCCCTGAGCAGCTTCCTGGAGGCTTTGCAACACACGCCAGCGTAAAGCAGCTTAAGAAAACTGTGTAATTTATCTTGTCTTGATTCATTCCATAAATACCACGTAAACTGCTCATCGTAACCCACCGAAGAAAAAAAGCTGTCAATCAACAGCACATAGTGAACATACATGGTACCGAGGTCTGTCCGCCGATGGGTAACTTTTGTCAGTGCGAAATTCGACAGCGTCTGATTTACAAATAAAAGCGGGTGCGGAAAACTGCGTTCCTGAACAGATTCAATAAAGTCCATTTGCGTAATTTGAGGAGCCTGGTATGTTGGTAATAAGATACCCGCCCGGATGATTGTACTACAATTAGAATGATGATATCCATAAATATGACGCGCACGCGGGAAGTATATTAGCGCTGTTGCCGGCCCGTCGGCCGGCCATAATGGCTCGCTCCGGAGCTGCCATTCATGTTCACTTTTTTCCTGCCAAAGCCTGCTGTTGCAAAATCCAACCTGGCACTCCGGGTAACGCTCCATTGCCCTTACCACGACTCCTCCCACCAGTTATCGTCCTCCAGGAGGCATACATAGGTGGCGTCGGTTGGTTTATACATTAAATTAAATGACGCTACTGCTCCTAGATTGTACCGGTGATTATTGACTGTAAAACGCGAATCCCCTATGGAATTTATGAAGGCGGAAGGAAACTCATCTTCCGGGTCGTCGTTATGAATTTCTGCAACCCAATCCTTAAATATCTGGGCTTGAAGACTTCTGATACTTCTTTTCAATAAGGCGTGCCTGCGATAAGTAGGAATAAATACTTTTACCGTAGCCATCTTAAAATTCTTTTTGTGGCTTTCCAACCGATTACCTTAGCAATCAGCTTGCTTTTATAAGACGCCTGCCACGGGTTATGACTTCCCCCGAGTGCGCTGATCTGCCGTTCTAAATGCCGGCATATCGCGGGAAAGTCAGGATATAGGCTATAAATGAGCTGCTGTAATGAATTTGCACACAAAAGGCGGGTTTGATCACTATTCTCAGCATGCAGAAGATAGCCTGTTGAAAGTGTGACCGACCGGTATGCAGACCAGGCGTGCCGCATGCTTAACTGTGCGGACAGGCTTCCCGGGTTACCCGACCGGTAGTGCAGAATTGCTTCCGGGCAAAATTTGATTTTTTTTGAGCTT
>JAZJZL010000224.1:18853-28333 GCA_040389845.1 Bacteroidota bacterium | reverse complement strand
TTACCGTACCGGTTGTAACAAGTGTTGTTTTAGGGTTCAGCACTATTGAAGACAGCACAGCATTGGCGGACACTTTAATATTTAGCAAAACTGAATTATTACCTGAGCCATTATAGGCAGTAATGGTGTAGTCTGTTGCAGGCGATGTAGTTATTGGCGTACCGCTGATAGCACCTGTTGTATTATTAAAGCTTAAACCGGCAGGTAAAGCTGGGCTGATATAATAGCCGCCGGTAGGTACTATCTTTTTAACTGCATTATTCCCATAATCGGTTACAAAAACATTGTTGTATTGGTCAACAGCAACGCCGAAAATAAAGCTGAATCCGGAGCCGATAACCACCGGGGCGCCGTCGCCAACCGGTATCATTTTTACTTGTTTATTGCCGTAGTCGGTTACAAACACATTGCCTGAACCATCCACTGCGACGCCAAACGGGGTACTGAACCCGGAGCCTATGGTAACCGGAGCTCCGCCGCCAACGGGTATCTTTTTAATTGCGCTGTTGCCAAAATCGGCAACATAAACATTGCCAAAAGCATCAGCGGCCACGCCGGTTGGTGTAGTAAAGCCAGAGCCGATAGCAAACGGAGCGCCGCCGCCAACGGGTATCTCTTTTACTGCATTATTGCCCCTGTCGGCCACGTACACATTGCCCCATTTATCCACGGCCACATCAAAGGGCTGCAAAAAGCCCGAGCCGGATGGCAGCGTAATAACCGGGCCACCGCCAACAGGAATTTCTTTTACCAGGTTGTTGCCGTCGTCGGCTACAAATATGTTCCCTGCGGCGTCAATAGCCACTCCATCTGGTGTATTAAAGCCTGAGCCTACAACGACGGGCGTACCTGTTCCACCCGGAATCTTCTTTACTACATTGTTATTCTGGTCGCCTATATATATATTACCCGCCGCATCAACCGCTATACCTGCCGGGATATTGAAACCAGACCCCAGCGTGGTGGTACTGCTGCTGTATGCAGCCGGTGCAGCTCCGCTTCCTGTTGGCGTTACCGGCGTAATAGCAATACCGGCTGTAAATGTTTTTGGGGCGCCATAGCTCATGCTTACCGCATTGACAGTAATATTAACAATAGTGGAATTGCTGCCGAAACCATTATAAGCAGTAACCATATAATTGGTTGCCGGGCTGGAAGCCGTTGGCGTTCCGCTGATAGTGCCGGTAGTATTGTTAAAAACCAAGCCGGCTGGCAAAGCGGGGCTGATATAATAGCCTCCGGTAGGTACTATCTTTTTAACCGCATTATTGCCATAATCTGTTACAAAAACGTTATTGTATTGGTCAACTGCTACCCCAAAGAGAAAGCTGAAACCTGAGCCGATAACCACCGGGGCACCGCCGCCAACAGGTATCATTTTTACTTGTTTATTGCCGTAATCGGTAACAAACACATTGCCGCTGCCGTCCACAGCAACCGTGAAGGGATTGGAGAACCCGGAGCCGATGGTAACCGGGGCGCCGCCGCCAACGGGTATCATTTTTATGGCGCTGTGGCCATTATCAGCTACATAAACATTGCCGTAAGTATCAACAGCTACACCGGTTGGCGTACTAAATCCCGAACCGATAGCAAACGGGGCACCGCCACCAACCGGTATCTCTTTCACGGCATTGTTGCCCCTGTCGGCCACATATACATTGCCCCATTTATCCACCGCCACATCAAAAGGCTGCAAAAAGCCCGTGCCGGAGGGCAGGGTAATAACCGGACCGCCGCCAACTGGAATTTCTTTAACCAGGTTGTTACCATCATCGGCAACAAACACATTGCCTGCGGCGTCAATAGCCACGCCATCGGGGGTTGAAAAGCCGGAGGCTATTATAACCGGCGTGCCTGTGCCACCCGGAATCTTTTTTACCGCATTGTTGTTCTGATCGCCGATATATATATTACCCGCTGCATCGACAGCTATACCTGCCGGGATATTGAAGCCCGAACCGAGTGTAGTTGTACTGCTGCTGTATGCCGGCGCCGCAGCTCCGCTGCCGGTTGGTGTTAGCGGGCTAATTGCTGTTCCGGCTGTATAAACTTTGGGGCTGGCATAACTCATGGCCACGGCATTAACCGTAATATTCACTATTGCCGAAGTGCTGCCGAAACCATTATAAGCAGTAATGGTATAATCGGTTGCCGGACTAGCCGCAGTAGGCGTACCACTAATGGCCCCGGTTGTGGTATTGAAAACCAGGCCCGCAGGCAGGGCAGGGTTAATGTAATAACCCCCGGTAGGTACTATCTTTTTAACTGCATTATTACCATAATCGGTAACAAAAACGTTATTGGCTGCATCAACGGTAACGCCAAAAAGAAAACTAAACCCGGAGCCGATAATTATCGGTGCGCCGCCGCTAACAGGAATCTCCTTTACCTGTTTATTGCCGTAATCGGTTACAAACACATTGCCCGAACCATCTACTGCTACACCAAACGGTGTGCTGAACCCGGAGCCGAGAGTGACTGGCGCGCCGCCGCCAACCGGTATCTTTTTAATAGCGCTGTTGCCAAAATCAGCAACATAAACGTTGCCATAAGCATCTACAGCCACACCGGTTGGCGTGGTAAAGCCCGAGCCTATGGTTACCGGGGCGCCCCCGCCAACGGGTATCTTTTTTATCGCATTGTTGCCCCTGTCGGCCACGTACACATTTCCGGCAGCATCTACGGCCACGTTGAATGGCTGCAGGAAACCTGACCCAAGGGTGATGATTGCACCACCGCCAACAGGTATCTCTTTAACCAGGTTATTGCCATCGTCGGCTACAAATATGTTTCCGGCAGCGTCAATAGCCACGCCATCCGGTGTATTAAAGCCTGAGCCTACAACCACCGGCGTACCTGTTCCACCCGGAATCTTTTTTACCACGTTGTTGTTCTGGTCGCCTATATATATGTTACCCGCTGCATCAACCGCAATACCTGCCGGAATGTTGAAACCCGAGCCCAGCGTGGTTGTGCTGCTGCTGTATGCCGGCGCAGCAACCGGGTTGCCGGTACTGGTTGGCGTTAAAGTTGCGATAGCTGCTCCGGCAGTATAAACTTTTGGACCGGCATAACTAAAAGTAGCAGCATTAACCGTAATATTAACTACAGTTGAATTGCTGCCGAAGCCATTATAAGCAGTAACCATATAATTAGTTGCCGGGCTGGAAGCCGTTGGCGTTCCGCTGATAGTGCCGGTAGTATTATTAAAACTTAGACCTGCAGGTAAAGCAGGGCTGATATAATAGCCGCCGGTAGGTACTATCTTTTTAACCGCATTATTGCCATAATCGGTTACAAAAACATTATTGTATTGGTCAACGGCTACCCCAAAAAGGAAGCTAAACCCTGAGCCGATAACCACCGGGGCGCCGCCGCCAACAGGAATTTCTTTTACCTGCTTATTGCCGTAATCGGTTACAAACACATTGCCCGAACCATCTACTGCTACACCAAACGGTGTGCTGAACCCGGAGCCGATGGTAATTGGCGCACCGCCGCCAACAGGAATCTTTTTAATTGCGCTGTTGCCAAAATCGGCTACATAAACGTTGCCATAAGCATCTACAGCCACACCTGTGGGTGTGGTAAAGCCCGAACCGATGGTTACCGGCGCACCGCCTCCAACTGGTATCTTTTTTATTGCATTGTTGCCCCTGTCGGCCACATACACATTTCCAGCAGCATCCACCGCCACGTTAAATGGCTGCAGGAAACCTGACCCAAGGGTAATGATTGCACCACCGCCAACAGGTATCTCTTTAACCAGGTTGTTGCCGTCATCGGCTACATAAACGTTCCCGGCCGCATCAATAGCAACACCATCCGGCGTATTAAACCCTGTACCGATAACTACCGGTGTACCCGTGCCGCCCGGAATCTTTTTTACTACATTGTTGTTCTGGTCGCCGATGTAGATATTGCCCTTGGCATCAACCGCTATACCTGCCGGGATATTGAAGCCCGAACCCAGTGTAGTTGTACCGCTGCTGTATGCCGGTGCTGCGGCTCCGCTGCCGGTTGGCGTTAACGGCGCAATGGCAGTTCCTGCTTTGTATATTTTCGGGCCGGCATAGCTCATGGTTACAGCATTCACTGTAATATTCACCACTGCCGAAGCGCTGCCGGTGTTGTTATAAGCCGTAATGGTATAGTTTGTTGCCGGGCTGGAAGCGGTAGGCGTTCCGCTGATGGTTCCGGTAGTATTATTAAAGCTTAAGCCGGCGGGTAAAGCAGGGCTAATATAATAGCCCCCAATAGGTGCTATTTTTTTAACCGCATTATTGCCATAATCGGTTACAAAAACATTATTGTACTGATCAACTGCTGCCCCAAAAAGGAAGCTGAACCCTGAGCCTATAACCACAGGCGCACCGCCGCCAACAGGAATTTCTTTTACCTGTTTGTTGCCATAATCAGTTACGAAAACATTTCCCGAACCATCTACCGCAACTGTAAAAGGAGTAGAGAACCCCGAGCCGATAGTAACCGGCGCGCCGCCGCCAACAGGAATCTTTTTAATTGCGCTGTTGCCAAAATCGGCTACATAAACGTTGCCATAAGCATCGACAGCTACCCCGGTTGGCGTGGTAAAGCCGGAGCCAATAGCTACCGGTGCGCCGCCGCCAACAGGAATCTTTTTTACCGCGTTGTTGCCCCTGTCGGCAACGTACACGTTGCCCCGGTTATCAACCGCTACATCAAATGGCTGCAAAAAGCCTGAACCGGAGGGCAGGGTAATAACCGGGCCGCCGCCAACAGGAATTTCTTTTACCAGGTTGTTGCCGTCGTCAGCTACAAAAACATTGCCCATGGCATCCACTGCAACGCCATCCGGAGTGTTAAATCCGGTGCCGATTACTACCGGCGTATTTGAACCTACCGGGATTTTTTTTACTACGTTGTTGTTTTGGTCGCCAATGTAGATATTGCCTGCCGCATCAACCGCAATACCGGCCGGTATATTGAACCCAGAACCAAGCGTGGTTGTGCTGCTGCTGTATGCCGGCGCTGCAACCAGGCCGCCAACCGGCGAAAGTGGCGAAATTGCCGTACCCGCAGTATAGGTTTTTGGCCCGGCGTAACTTACATAAGGCCCTTGCGCAAATAATTTAGCCGGCGCTGTTATTAATGAAAAAGCAATGGAGAACGCTAAGGCGGCCTGCTTTAATAGTTTGGTTGGTACATTAGAATGAAAATGGGGTATCAGACTTCTCATATGACTGGATTTTAGGTAAATTGAATATGTTTAAATTTTTATGTTTAAAAGCAATACAGCCCGCGCAAGTAATCGTACTCGCCGGCTAAAATCTGTTAGGATGAAATATTTAACGCACTGTATTGAAATCAGGGAGTAATTATACAGCGGCGGGAATAAACGAAGACAGTACCAATCGTAAAACTGCGATTGAAGGTTTGATGATTGCTAAGGCCTTGTCTAAACTAAAAATATTTATTAAATATAGGCTGAAAGATTTGATAATACCAAGTATTTATGAAATAATAAGTACGAGACAACGTTAGTTAACTGACGGGAAAAAGATTTGGCTTGGATTTTTAAATGAGTTAAACTATTGGCAATCAAGTTAAAACGAGCAATTTGAATTGCCAGTAAAAATAGAGAATGCAGGGCGGGCTTAAATGGCTATAAGAAGGCTGTTATATATTGCAGCTTATATTTGGGTTGATTAAATATTTGAAAGCAGCCCGGGAAATAAAGCAAATACACCGGGGTTATAATTCAAAAATTTGTATTGGTAATTATGTGCTTTTGGCTCCGGCTATTGCTTCAGTGTCTTTATGTATTCTTTCCGGCTTATCATCCCTGCCCCCATCGATTCTAAATGCGGCGTATACACCTGGCAATCGATCAAACTATAGCGACCTGAATGGCATAAATTAATAAGGGCTATTTTTGATGCATTGCTTACCCGGCTGAACATGCTTTCGCCACAAAATACTTTGCCAACTTCAACGCCATATAGTCCCCCAACCAGCTCAGCCTGCTGCCAAACTTCTATGGAATGTGCACGGCCATTTTTATGCAGCAAGATATAAGCTTGCTGCATGTCTGCAGTTATCCAGGTGCCATCCTGCCCCGGGCGCGGCGCTTTGGCACAGGCAGCAATTACACCGGCAAAGTTTTGATTATGCGTAACTTTAAATTGCGCGGAACTTAAAACCTTTCGCATCGATTTTGATACCAGCAGCTCATCCGGATAAAGAACGAACCGCTCATGCGGCGAAAACCACAGAATCGGTTCGTCATCACTATACCAGGGGAAAATGCCATTTTGATAAGCAAGCAACAGGCGCGGCGTGCTTAAATCACCCCCTACGGCCAGCAGGCCGTCTTCTTCGGCCAGGGTCGGGTCAGGAAAAAGCAAACGTTCGTCGAGCCTGAATATCATCAGGACAAATTTACGCCTTGCGCTTTATCACCAGCTTTTTATTTTGTGCCTTTGCAACCGCGTCCAGGTATTGCTGTAATTCGGTGTATTTGGCTGCGGGTATAACATGGTTGGTAATAATAAATTTAGCCGTGCTAACTACCTGGTTTTTTGCAGCATCATAAACATACTTTACGTCGTAATCGCCATACGAAAATTTAAGCGATTGGTTTACCGGAAGCGTTTCCACCTCGTAACCTGCCGGCAAATCGATAGTAGTTACACATGATTTTTGCAGCGGATGCTCGAAATAAAAGTCTGATTTCCGTTTTTCTTCAATCGGTACGCTAAAGGCGCAAAGGTCAAAAGCCCGTGGCTTGTAAAATTGCTTATCGCCCGCCATAACATCGCAAAACTTATCGTATTCAATATCCAAATCCACTTCTTTAACACCGTCGGCATCCGTTCCCGAATTGATGTTAAACAAGCTTGGCTGCTTAATATTAAGTATGCGCAGGTACTGTTCTTTTTGCTCATCCTGCTTCAATGCGGCATAGTTTATATAGTCAAAGCGGTATTCGCCGGTGGCTAAAATCTTTACTTTGGTTTTAGCGCTTCCATCTTCAGCAAGCGTAATATGGGCTTCGCTATTAAACTGGTTGTCTATAATTCTACTGCGTGGCGTGCTAACCAATTTGCCGCCTTCCGGGGTAATTAATAACGCGGTGCGGTTCTCGGTAAACGGCCCCAGCTGCCCGAATTTATTTATGCTGCTGGTGCACTCCAGCCAGGTGGTGTCTCCTTTAAACGGAACGCAAAGTATAACGTGGTTAAAGCTGTTAAACGGAAACGAGAAATCGGCAGGCTCTTTATTTGATTCCGCATTTACAACGGCGTAGCACGAAGGTATATTTACAGCTTTCAGTAGTGCGCTCATATAATTGGAAAGCGCTTTGCAATCGCCGTATTTTTGCTGATCCACAAAGGTAGCCGGGAAGGGCTTAAACCCGCCGATACCCAGCTGCACGCTTACATAGCGCATATTCTTCTGCATGTAGTTGTATAAAAACTCAGCCTTCTTTTTATCACTTTTTATGGTGTCGGTCATTGCCCTAACCTCTGCCTCACGCTGCGGAGTTAATGACCCCACGTCCGCATTCAGGCCTTGTAAAAATTTACCGAAATCGCTCCAGGTGGCCAAATTTCCCTTCACACCAAAAAACTCAAAGTTGCTGGCTGCAAAGTATATATGGGGCAGCACGCGCCATGATTCTGCTCCTTCTTCCAGTTTAAATGCCTTAAGGTTGTTAACCGTCCAGTAATAGTCGGCGGTATTGGCAGTTATTTTCTTTTCAGCCTTTACGTTTGTGTTTTTACTGATATAGCGAAACCCGGCAGCGTTATCTATCTGAACGTGGTAAAATTCGTTTTGAACCGACTGTTCTTCGTTCTGCATATGCCACCTTCCAATATCCATAAAGCTGGATATGTCTTCTTCATATTCCATCTCTATAGTAGTTGGATATGATGCAATGGCATGCCGCACGCCTAAAAACCGCTCATCGGTAACCAGGTCGCCGCCGGGTACGGCGCCATCGTACATATCGCCCTTACGGTATTTTTTTATAACAACGCCTTTATCATTGTAAACGCGCATAATGATATCGCTAAAAGTGTCGTATTTTTTATTGTACCCCAATACCATGGTGCCTTCGCGGTCGCCTTTCTCGTTTAAAACTGTAATTATCTTATGTGTAGTAATTACCATTTTTCCAGGCCCTTTCACCACAACATCTGTTGATGAATAGCGTACTACAGAGTTGGCATCAGTCTTCAGCGAATCGGGGATACCGGCAGCGCTGTACAGCACCGGGTCGATATTTTTGCTTTGGCTAAAGGCATTGAACGCAGGCAACGCCAGGGCTGCGGCGGCAAACAGAATTTTTATATGTTTACAAATCATGGCTCAGGATTTTTTCAATACAACTTGTTCATTCAGCATTTCAAACATTTTTTTAAAAAAGTCGTGAAATTCGGGATAATTCTCCTTAAAATACAGCGATTTTTTAAATACGATAGAATAACGCAGGTTTATTACACCGTCTTCCTCGGCCGATATCCTTTTAAAGGTAATACTGCCATCGGGCATGCTCATGGTTACACTTTTTGGCAGCACATCGGTTTTATAGCCGGCCGGCAATTTAAACATGCCGTTCAGCACGTAGGCATTATCATACCCAAAATCAATATCAGTCTGCCGGTTTTCGGCTAAAAATTCATTCTTGCTTAAACCTGTAAAACGGTTGGCGTTAAAGTAAATGTAGTTATCGTCCGAACCGGCCAGGTCAAGGTTGAAGTCCACCACCTGCAGCAACGGCAGGGTATCTACCTCCATGTTCTCGAACGCCAGCTTAGCTATGTGCAGGTTATTGTCCTTGTTCTGCAGGTATTCGGTATACTTCTTTTCACCGTCGAGCTTATACTTTTCAACGGCATCTTTGCGGTTGTAGCCATAGCTGTTAATATGCGCCGATCCCGTCATTTTAGCATCGGGTTTAATCTCTGCATTTATCGACACCATTTGCCTCACCGGGTTGGTATTTTCCAAAAACAATACATCGTATTTATTATTGTCTTCATCCATATAAAAACCCATACCGTTCAATAGGTCGGCAGGTGTCTGGTTATATACGTTATATTTATTAGTTGCGTCAAGTATATAGTACTTGTCGTCTTCAAGAGGTACATACACAACGGTGCGGTTAAATATGAAAATATTCGGATAAGCGGGGTTTACCTTGCCATTGTCGCGGGTACTAACCATCATGGGTATAGCCCTGATACCGGCCTTGCTCAACAGGTGGCACAAAGCCAGGTTTATCTCTGTCGAGTTGCCTGTTTTTTTGTCCCATGCTTCTGATGTGCCGTCAATTGTGTAATTTCTGTCAATCTCGTTCCACTTCATCTTGCTTTTTACAGCGCTGAATATGAAGGCCATTTTTTCATCGGCCGATTTCATCTTTTTCGCCTTGTCGATTATGTCGCCCTCTCCTGATACATGCCTGTTTACCTGTGAGCCAAAATCTGT
>JAZJZL010000224.1:0-18843 GCA_040389845.1 Bacteroidota bacterium | reverse complement strand
TGTACTGTTCCGGGCCTTAATTGCCAGCTGATTCCAGGTATTGCCAAACTCTACCGTTCCGCCTGTATTGTCAAGGCGGCTGGCCGGCAGGTATTGTATGTGCTGCAGGTTATCTTTGCGTGCGCCCATATAAGGCTCGTCATGCAACGAAGGTATGTTGGCTAAAGCTTTAACCTCATCGTTATTTACTACATAAGGCTGGGTAACGCGCTCCAGGTGTTTAAAATAATACGTATTGGGCACCGATGCCTTAAATTCGCTGTAGCGTGTAGGTATGTCGGCCTGGAAATACCAGTTAGGAAATGCATAAAGCGATTGAGAAAACATAGTATATTTTATATCAAGCACAGAACCGGCCTGAACATTGGGCAGCGAGAACGCAAGGGTATAATAGTCCCTGTCGGCATGCTGCTTGTAGTAGTCTTTTTTATCAACCTTAAAAACTTCCTGCTTGCCATTGTTCAAATTGATGGTTTCGGCATCAATGCTTGATATCTTCTGAATCTCGCTTACGCCCAGGTATTCAATTTTGAAGCTGCCATGGCTCTTGCCTTTGTCGTTGAATATTTTTATGCGCACATGCCGTTCAAAAATCAAGCCGTCGCTAAAGCTAACTTCGCCCTTATCGAACAATATTTCGGCGTTAGCATCAGGTTCAAACTCGCACGATTTCAGCTCCATGTCCTCCATGCTCACCTTTCCGAAGGGCATAACTGCCGGCAATTTAGCGGTCTGCGCCTTAGCATTTATCACCGCAGCCAGGCCTAGCAGCAGTAAATAATATTTGCTTACACTTCTATTCATAATACTTCATTTTACTTTTATTTCCCCGCTTACCGGAGCGTTGATTTTCGTTATATTTATTATACCTATCCTTTTTTCAACACTATCTGCTCGTTAAGCAGCTCATGCATTTTCTTAAAAAAGGCAAAAAAGTCCGGATAACTTTCTCTAGAATATTCCGGCGTGTTATAGCTAACGTTGTAACGTACCACTATCGAACCATCCTGTTCGGCTATTACCCGCTTAAATGTGAAGCTTTTATCGGGCATGGCCATGCTGACGCTTTTTGGCAATGCATCCGCCTTATAGCCGGCCGGAATCTTAAAAAGGCCATTTATAGAGTAGCTGCGGCTGTAACCAAAGTCGATGTTGGTCATGCGGTTTTCGCTCAAAAACTCATTCTTTTTTAATGAAGAAAACATATTAGGGTTCAGGTATATATAATTATCGCCAGAGCCGGCAAGATCCTGCGAAAAGTCAAACTTCTGCATTAGCGGCAGGGTATCTACCTCCATGTTTTCCAGCTTAAGCCCGGTAATTTTTATGCTGTTATCGTCATGACGCAGGTAGTCGGTGTATTTTTTTTCGCCGTCGGTTTTATAACGGTCCACGGCAGAAATTTTGCTGTAGCTGGCATTGCTTATCTGTGCGTTGCCTTCAACTTTTCCCCCGGCTTTTATGTCGGCATTAATGAATACCGACTCGCGCACCGGCTCGTCTTTCCTTAACAAAACGATGTCGTATTTATCCTTCGATTTGTCTACCCAAAGCCCTGACGAATTCAGCAGCTCTACCGGTGTTTCGTTATACTGATTGTATTTGCCGGTTGCATCCAGCACATACCGCCGTGCCGAATCGATAGGTATGTAAACCACGCCCCTGTTGAATTGAGCGGTTGAGGTATAAAACGGTTTTACGCGACCGTGATCTCGTGTGCTTACCACCATGGGCAGCGCCGCATCAACCCCCGACTGCCTTAATAAATGATATAATATCAGGTTTATTTCGGTCGAGTTACCGGTTTTGTTTTCCCAGGCTTTGTAAGTACCGTCTTCAGTATGCCAGTCGTCGTGGCCATTCCATTTCATGGTGTTCCTAACTTCGTTAAAAAGGTAGGCTATTCGCTGGTCGATAGACTTAATTCCTTTGGCCTTTGCGATGATTGCTTCCTCGCCGTTAACTTTTCTTTTCAGCTGTCCACCAAAGTCACCATTATCGATAAGACGACCACCTACTTTTCCCCAGGTATCCGAAAGGTTGGTGACGAAACCGCCGAGAGGCTGGAACGATACCAGCTGAAAAGTAACAGATTGAACATTGTCTTTGAAGGACGACATGTAAGGTTCATCGGGCAGTGAGGGAACATTTGTCATGGCGCGCAGGTCTTCGCTAAGGTTATAGGGGTAAGCGTGTCCGTCTTCCATCAAGCTGCGGCTATCGGTGGTATGCTCATCCCGTACCAGGGGTAACCAAACGTTTCTGTTCGCCCTGTAATAAAAAATTTCGGGAATGGAGGTTTTAATTTCGCTGTAGCGAACAGGTATTTTATCCTGAAAAAACCAATCCGGAAAATCAGCAGGCGAATTAGCGCCAAGATTGTACTTGTATTCAATTACGCTGCCCGGTTTTACATTGGGCAGGCTGAAGGTCATCTCACTCCAGTATTTGTCAATATTTTTGGTGTAAACCAGCTTCTTATCCAGCTTTGTAATTTCCGGCTTGCCATTAACCAGGTTAATGGTTTGTGCCTGCAGGCCGGTAATGTATTCCAGCCTATCGCCGCTAAAAAATTTGATATGTATGTCGGCTTCTTTTTTGCCGTTGTCGTTAAAAATCTTTATCCGGCGGTGCAATTCGGTTGTAATTGATAAAAGATCGGCCCCAAAATAAACGTTGGCCTTATCAAAAAGCACTTCGGCGTTGGCATCTTTTTCAAAGTCGCAGGCTTTCATTTCCAGGTCGGCATTGTCAATGGTCCCAAAAGCTTGTGCCGACGGGCCTGTGTAGGCCGTTTTTTGGGCGTTTGCAGAAAGGCATAAGGTCCCCGCGGCCAACAGGAGTAAAAATTTATTCATGTGATATAATTTGGTATTTAAATATAATAGTTAATTAGTAATATCTGTTCATATTTTCTTCAGCACTATCTGCTCATTCAGCATCTCGAACATCTTTTTATAAAAATCATGGATGGCGGGGTATTCATCCGTTGTATATATTGATCTTGCGTAGGTAATAGTATAATTTAAAAATATCGCGCCATCGGCTTGCTCAACAGACCGCCTGAAGCTTATGCCGCCATCTTTTGTAGAAAGTATCATGCTTGCCGGAAGCGATTCAATTTTATAGCTTTTCGGCAGCAGGTATCTGCCCTTAATAATATAGGTATTCAGGTTGCCGAAATCAATTGGTGCATAACGCTTTTCGCTGATGAAGGGGTTTATCTTTGCTGGCGAAAATATATTGGGACTCACGAAAATATAATTCTCGTCGGTCGAGGTAAGATCGGCCTTAAATTCAAATGTTTGCGCAAGAGGCAGCGAATCTGTTTCCAGGTTTTCACGCTTAAGCGATGATATGGTGAGGTTATTATCGTTATTTTTAAGCCCGTCTATATATTTTTTTTCGCCAAGCTTTTCGTATTGCTCAAGCAACACCATGCGATGGTAGCCGAAACTATTTATGTGCACTGTTCCCGTAAGCTTTCCATCGGGTTTTATTTCGGCGCTCACAATCAGGGCTTCCCGCGCAGTCTCGTTGTTCACGATATCTATCATAGCCGAGGAACTGCTGTCGGGGTTAAGTTTCATCCCCCTGCAATTCAACAGATTCCAGGGCGCCGCTACGTAGCTATTATATTTATTGCTCGCGTCAAGTATGTATGTTTTGCCGGAAGCTGTAATGGTTTGCAATACCATAGTATTAAAGTTTTCGAGCATTGGCAATTCTTCCTTCATCTTACCGTGGTCGCGCGTGCTTGCGTATATCAGCGAGCATTTTATACCGGCTGCACGCAAATAATTATATAAAATAAGGTTTATAGCGGCACTGTTACCCGCCTTTTTTTCCCAGATATCGGCGAGCTCGCTTTCACCCGGCCCCACCCAATTAATCCCATTCCACTTCATGGTGGTTTTTATCTTATCAAAAATAAAGGCTATTTTTTGCTCGTCGGTATTAAATGTCTTAACCTTTTCTATCCAGCCGGACTCGTCTTTAAGGTCTGTTTTCAGCCATTTCTTAAGGTGCGGATCGTATAATGCCATTTGCGCCAAAAATTGCCAGTTGGGCGTAAACACCCCGGTACGACCGTAAACTTCAACCTTCTGTATATAATCTTCCCTGCAGGTTGCAAAAGGCTCTTCGCTAAACGAGGGCACATTTTTCACCGACCAAAGAAAACGGTTGCCAGTATACTGGTTATGGTCGTTTACCATCGGACCATTCTTTTCCTGGTTAAATTCGCCGTAAACTGTCGGGAATATCTGGTAGGTAAAAACCGGGCTGGTTTGCGCGTCGACAACGGCATATTTTACCGGCATATCTTTTTGAAACATCCAGCTTGGAAATAGCCCGCCTTTATCTACATTTTCCTGGTAATCGTATTCTACAACTGAACCCACTTTTACTTCAGGAAAGTTGAATGCAATGGATGTGATATCTTTCGACTTTTGCTCATAAAAAAGCTTTTTATCGATGGGCGTGGCTTTAACAATACCATTCTCTAGGTTCAACGTTTGCCCTCGCAGATCTTTAATTTTCGAGAAGTGGCCTTTAGTATAGTAAAGGATGGTAATATGCGCTGCCGGCAGCCCTTTTTCAGTCAGTATTTTTATCTGGGTGTGATGCTTTATTATGGAGTTGCTTTCGTTAGCGGTCACCTCGGTACGGTCGTACAAAATCATTGCGCTTGCGCTTTTTTCAAAATCGCAAGTTGTGAGTTTCAGGTCATCAGTGTCTATCTGCCCGTAGTTACGGGTTTGCCCATTCGCAAAAATCACCGCGCAGCACAGCGAAAGGGGCAAGAACAGTCGTTTCAATTAATAGGGTTTAACACACCGAATATAAAAAATATTTTAGTTATTAAAATAAATTTTTGACAGAACCACTACCCTGGTTAAACCTTTAAACGATGCGATAGTCCTACACTGTACAATACCCTTATTATGGATAATCTCAGGCAAATAAAGCATTTGTATGCCCGCGCAGGTTTCGGCCTAATGTTCGGGGAAATGCGTACGACCGGAAACCTCAGCATAAACCGGGCACTTTCTATGTTGTTCAAAGCATCAGAAAATTACCAGCCGCTCGATATTATTAAGGACGATGCCAGCTACACTATGATGGTGAAGGGTGATAAAACCGAAAAGAAGCAGTTTATGCAGCTGCAACGCCAGCAGGAAAAAGATTTGAACGCAGCCTGGATGGAGCGAATGAGCAATACCGATGCTGTGCTGCGCGAAAAGATGACCCTGTTTTGGCACAACCATTTTGCCTGCCGCAGCAATCAATCGCAGTTTGCACAACAGCTTAATAATATACAGCGCGAACATGCCCTTGGCAACTTTCACACACTGGTGCTGGAAGTTTCCAAATCGCCGGCTATGCTGCAGTTTTTAAATAATCAGCAAAACCGCAAAGGCCATCCCAACGAAAACTTTGCACGCGAGCTGATGGAGCTTTTCACCATTGGCCGGGGGAATTATACCGAGCAGGATGTAAAGGAGTCCGCACGGGCGTTTACCGGCTGGAGCTTTAATAAAGACGGCGAGTTTACTATGCGCCCCTTCCTGCACGACGATGGTGTAAAAACGTTTCTCAGCAAAACCGGCAACCTTACCGGCGAAGACATCATTGACCGCCTGCTTCAACAAAAACAAACGGCAACGTTCATCAGCACCAAGCTTTACAAATACCTGGTTAACGAAACGCCGAATACAGACCATATTGCAGCCATGGCCGATGTGTTTTATAAAAGCAATTACGAAATAAAGCCGCTGCTGCAATTTGTTTTTACCGCACCATGGTTTTATGCGGAGCGGAATATGGGCAACATGGTAAAATCGCCTGTTGAGTTTCTGGTGGGGTTGAACCGGCAGTTTTTTATAAGCTATCAGCGACCGGAGGTAATGCTGCAGTTTCAAAAGGTATTGGGGCAGGTATTGTTTTATCCGCCTAATGTAGCCGGCTGGCCCGGCGGGCGAAACTGGATAGATAGCTCATCCCTGATGTATCGCTTAAAAATACCATCCACCCTATTAAACGGCGGCGTGATTGATTTTACCGGTAAAGCCGACCCCGAAGAGGAGGCTTACATAGCCGCTTCGCACAACCAGCAACAGATAGTAAACGCCCGTGTACAGGCGCAGGCCGATTGGGATAAGCTATTAAAATTGATACCTGCGGGATCATCAAAAAGCAATATTGCAGCATTTATACTGCAGCCACAGGTAAGCAAAGCACTGGCGGCAGAACTGAGCAATGCACCGGATATTAAAACAGCTATAATACAAACGGTTTCGACGCCGGAATATCAACTTTGTTAGCCCCCTGGCCCCCTGAAGGGGGAACGAAAGAGGGCTTTAAGAAATAAAATAATTAACCAACAAGCTCCGGTATAACGGCCAGAGCGATTAACTCCCCCTTTAGGGGGTTGGGGGTCTTATGAACAGACGGCATTTTTTAAAAAACACGGCGCTTGCATCGGGCGCGTTGATGATACCGGCTTTTTTAAAGCCTTTTGAGGCCATGGCTTTGGGCGGGTTAAGCGGCTATAAAAACCTGGTGATCATCCAGCTTTCCGGAGGTAACGATGGGCTGAATACCATTGTACCTTATGGTAATGATATTTATTATCAAAAACGGAATACCATCGCCATAGCTAAGAACGATATTGTGAAACTGAACGACATGCAGGGCCTTAACCCAAACTTGTCGGCTTTAAAAGAAATTTACGACCGGGGTTGGATGAGCATTATCAACTCAGTAGGCTACCCTAACCCCGACCGCTCTCATTTTCGCTCGATGGATATATGGCAAACCGGCAGCGAGGCGAACCAGTTTTTAACCACCGGGTGGATTGGGCGTTACCTCGATTCAAACTGCGCTACGTGTAAAAATGCCTATACGGCCATTGAAGTGGACGACACGCTTTCGCTGGCGATGAAAGGCGCGAAGATGAAGGGTATTGCTGTAGAGGATCCTAACAAGCTGTTCCAAACTACACGGGAACCCTTTTTTAAGGAATTGGTGCACGACCATAGCGATGTCAATTTAAATGAAGATAACCTCGGCTACCTGTATAAAACCATGGCCGAAACCTATTCATCGGCAGGGTATATTCAGCAAACCTCGAAAACCTACGCCGTGAAAGGGGAATATCCTGCAACGCCGCTGGGTAACCAGCTTAAAACTGTCTCGAAATTTATCAATTCCGGCCTGGAGACAAGGGTTTACTATGTGTCGTTAAGCGGCTTCGATACCCACGTAGCCCAGCAACCACAACAGGGCAGGCAGCTAAAAATTTATGCTGACGCTGTGGCAGCATTCATCAAAGATTTAAAGCAAACCGGCAAGCTGGATGATACGCTGGTAATGACCTTCAGCGAATTTGGCCGCCGTGTTGAGCAAAATGCCAGCAACGGCACCGACCATGGCACCGCAAATAATATCCTTTTGTTTGGTGGAAAGTTGAAGAAAGCAGGTATTTATAACGATGCGCCCGATTTGGTGCAACTTGATAACGGTGATTTGAAATATACAGTCGACTTCAGGGATGTTTACGCGACCTTGTTAGATAAATGGTTAGATGTGAATAATGGAACTGTGCTGGGAAAAGGATTTAAAGGTTTGGAGTTTGTGTAAGCCGAAAAAAGCAGTTACACTATTTACACCGACTTCATTTATTCCATCGGGTTGAAGCGTAAGAGACGCAAAATATTGCGGCTAATATAATCCCTCAAAATCCGCTCAATACCGGTTCAGATGATTGCCCTTATACATCATAAACAGCCCATAGCCTGAAGTAGCTATAGCCAAGCCAATGCCGGTAAACGCCGCAGCGGCAGCTTGGGTAAGCGTGTGATTAAGGCTTAGTATAATGGCGGATACAGCAACCAATGTACTCCACGTTGCGAGGTAATAATCCAGGGTGCGTTTAAACACTTTGGCCAGCGGAAAAAAATGCAGCCCGACAACCAATGCGATGGTAGGGATGGTCAGCTCGGGATGGCCCAGGTTAATAACGACGTTAACGCCGATAAAAATGAGCAAACCTTCAGCGCCGAAAATAATGCCGAACCATTTGCCCATCTTTTTGCCTTCAGCTTTGTCTTCGTCCGTTTCAAGCTGCGGATGGTGTTTTGCCACCGCGAACAGCGTAATTGCTTTTGATATAAAAGTACCTGCAAGAACCGGGAAAACTATCAATACCCATGCAGCTGTTGTGCCATGAAGACCGCTAAAGGCCATGCCGGCCCATGCAAGCGTAAACAACGCCATCATTAAAAGGCCGCTGGCTATGCCCTTTACCGCTACGGCGGGTATTAAGGTTTCCTGGTTTTCCATTATGATTTAATATTACCTGAATTTATGGTGTTATCGTGTGGACAAAGAATAGGTTACAAATAAGCACGAATCGCCGCTAATTTTTTCGAATTACACGAAGTGATTAGCGCTTTTTTGTCATCTTGAGCGCGAGTGAAGGATCTTTACAAAGTAATAGGTAGCCCGCTTTCGGGTTGCACGGATACCTGTCCTGTGGGAATGTCGCCCGGTTAAGATCTTTCGCTCGCGCTCAAGATGACAAATTTATAGTTGATTTTTCCTATTCGTATAATTCGTGTCTATCTATTATTTTTCAAGTTTCGGTACCCGTTTTGGCGTATCTTTTCCAGATACAATGGTCCTGGAGCTTAATGCAATTGCCCTGATGGTAGCTGTAATATTCGATACATCTAGCGTACTGAATTCGTCGCCCACGGTATGGTATAGTTTATCTATGTCAATCTGATCTGTCGATATGGTATGCGCCGGAACGCCAACTTCTGCCAGCGAGGCGTTATCGCTACGATAAAACAGGTTTTGTTGCGGGTATGGGTCTGGGTAAAATTTAAATGCCGTGCCCTGCAAGTTTTTTTGCAGGATGGTGCCAAAATCAGACCGCTCAAAGCCGGTGATAAATGCCGAGTTCTCGCCGAATTTTGAAGCCTTACCGATCATCTCGATATTAAACATCGCCATCACTTTATCCGGGTCTACCGTTTTTGCGAAATACTGCGAGCCATATTCGCCAATTTCTTCGGCAGTGAAGGCCACGAATATCAGCGTACGGGCATTATTGTGCAGCTTTTTATAGTACCTGGCAAGGGTTATTACCGCAGTGGTGCCTGAGGCGTCATCGTCAGCGCCGTTGGCAATGCTATCGCCTTTAACCGGGGTGATAATGCCCAAGTGGTCGTAATGGCCGGAGAATACCACAAATTCATTAGGTTTGGTTTTACCGCGAATCATCCCTGCGATATTAAACAACGGCAACTCTTCCGATTTACCAGTATAGTTTACCTCGAATGACTTTACATCATCAAAACGACCTAATACAAAAACTAAATCCTGCTCTTCCGCTTTTTTAAACTGGGTCATGCCCCTTTTGAAGCGGCCTTTAATAGCACTGAAAGTGGCCGCAAATTTGGGGTCGACCAGTATCAACATTTTCTTGCCGGTCTTCATGTATCCCTGGAATTCTGTCCTGAAATTTTTGGCGGCATCAAGCTTCACAACCTGTACATCACTGTTATTGCTCCAGTTAAAAGATGCCACGCTCGACATCGCCAAAATGCTATCCGGAGATACTACAGTGCCATTAATGCTCGCCAGCGCTTTGAGCGGCGAATTACGCATCATGGTAAAATTCTGGCGGAAATCTTTATTGCCTTTCAGCGGAACCAAACCGGCCTGCTTATATTGACTTTCGATGTATTGAGCGGCCTTTTCTATGCCCGGCGTAAAAGTTGCCCTGCCTTGCATGTCATCGGCTGATAAGGTTTTAATCACCTTTTCTACTTCGGTTTGCTTTATTAATTTATTTACATTCTGACCAAAGCCATGCGATGTGATGGCCAATAAGGCTGCTGCTATTATAATTTTTTTCATAATTGGTTTATTTGACTTTGGTTGACAGCCAATTGTTACGGAATGTTTCTTCTTCTTTTGTTAATGTCTTTCCTGCTTTTTCGGCGGTTACAACTTCCAGCGCCGGGCTTTCTTCCAGTATTATGGTCGTATCATGATCGCCGGTGCGGTTGTGGTAATTTATTACGAGTTTATCGCCTATATTTTTTGTTGCGACAATATTAAGAAAAGACTTTCCATCGGTAACTTCTTTGCCATCGGCTTTCAGGATAACATCGCCCGCATCCAAACCTGCTTTGTAAATTGGTGTTCCCTGTACTGTACTTGCCAGTATTGGCAAACCGGCGCTACCGGTTGTCTGTGCCACACCAGAACGTCCACGATTTTGCGCTACCGAAAGCGGACCAGCCCAGGCTTTACCCGGTGCAGCCTTGCGCAGTATAAATCCTGCTTTTGCAAGTAATCCTTCGTAATCATTCTTTTCCAGGCCGTTAATGTACTTGCCAAAAAACTCAGCAGCAAACTTTGGATTTTTGGTTACCTGTGCCAGGTCGGCCTGTAAATCGGGGATAGTGTATGGTTTCATCACTTTGCCGCGGTTAAGCCAAACGGTGCGCATGTAATCATCCAGGGTAAGGTTAAAATCGCTGCGCAAACGCAAATCAAGCGCCAGGGCTATAGCACCGCCATAAAAATAATAGCTGGTGAAAACGTTATTATTATTGTTTGGGTCGATAGAAACACCGGCATCTGCAAATACCGAATAACGGCTCATTGCCGGGGCAGTATAGTTTTTAGATGCCGGTTTGTTCAATACTGAATTTACCAGGCCGGCAACAGTACCGGTATAATCATCAGCTTTAATAAATCCGGAACGCACCAGCAGCAATTCGCCATAATATTGCGTGAACCCTTCGGCAAACCAAAGCTCGCTGCTCATGTCGGCATGCTCAAAGTTAAAGGGCTCCAGCGATTTTGGGCGAATGCGTTTTACGTTCCAGCTATGGAAATATTCGTGAGAGAATGTGCCCAGCAAATCAAGTTCGTTACCTTCCACCTTTGGCGCGGGCTGTACGATGCAGGTAGAATTGCGGTGCTCCATACCATCGCCCGATACGGTTGGATAAACATCATCAAGGAAGGTATATTCGCCATAATCATAGGTTGGCAACTCGCCGAATACTGCCTTTTCTTCCAGCACCATCTTTTGCACCATCGTGCCGAAATTATCTATCACGCCCTGGCTATCGTCTGAGTGTACGGTAAGGTTTATCTTTTCGGTTTTGCCATCGGTATTTACAACATCCCAGCTTTTTATCTTGTAGTTGGATAGCTCGGTGGGGCTGTCCATCATGTATTGCATGTTTGGCGCGCTGTAAATCTTGCCGCTCTCGTGCTTTAGCTGACCGGCAACCTGCCAGCCATATTTGTCAAGGTCGTTAAACTCAAACTGGATAGGCCGGTTTTCCAGGCCGGGTATCCACATAAATGTAGCGGGCATATTTAAATGCGCGTGGCTTGGGTCTACACTGGCATAGGTGCCATCGGTATGATTGGCAAAAAGCGTATAGCTGATCTTTACCGTCTCCGGATGCTGGCCAACCTCGTAAACATCACCCTCAATTTGTTTTAAAGGAAGTTCCTTGCCTTTGGCGTCGGTTACTTTTACATTGTACACGTTTTTGCCGAACTCGTGCGTGGCATAACGCCCGGCTGATGAGCGGCTCATGCGCACCTTAAAATTGCCGTCCGGCGCCTGGGGCACAAACATTACAATTTCCGCCTCATGGTGTGCGGCATTAGGAAACGAAACGGAATAAAATATAGGCCTTGCAGGCGGCTGTGCAATTGCTGCGGTTGCCATGAGCGCGGCGGCCGCTGATAGTAATAGTTTTTTCATGAAGTCAGTTAAAAAGTTGAAATTACTATTTATATGGGAAAAGTTGTGAAATTAAGTTGATTGGTTGATTAAGTTAGATTGGGTTGATTAGGTTTCATTTCGACAACCTATATGGCGGATGATATGATTTTTCATGTAATTTTAGGTAAATTTGTTTAACCACGTTAAAGTCTGAATAAATGGAAACCGTTGGAAAGTTAACGAACGTACAATTAGAGCTGTTAAAACTCTTTCAGTACAATTTGCCTGATAAACAGCTGGTTGAAATTAGGAATATGCTGGCTAAATATTTCGCCAAGACAGCAATGGACGAAATGGATAGATTATGGGAAGAAAATAACTGGACTAATGACACAATGGAGGCCTGGGCTAACGAACATCTTCGAGGCTTAAAGTTTTTATAAGCTGCTTCGCAAACCTTAAACTTCTACAACAACTACAACCTCTACAACTAACTCACATCTTCCCCACCACCAAATTCAGCATTCCATAATCACCGTATTGCGCTTGTTCGATGCGGATGGTGTGTTTGCCTTTCAGGTGGATAGTGCCGTCTTTGTGGTTATCCTCGTCGTTTTTTAGTTTGGCGGGGTCCCAGTTTTCAATCAGGAGCTTGTCATCTACATACAGCTTTACCAGCTCAGAGGCGCTGATGCCGATTTTATACGTGGCTTCGGGAACGTCTATTTCTGTTGTAGAAACTGTCGCTATTTTTTGCCGGGCAATGTTTTTGCCAAAGTTCTTCCCGAAAACATTATGCAGTTCTTTGCCTTCAGTTGTTTTAACGGGGGTGGCGGCAATCAGCTTTTTAAATTCAGCTACGTGCTTTAGCGGGTCGTTGGTATCATCAAAGGCGAACCATTTCATCTGCCAGTTATAAGGGATGGCAAATTCGCGGTAATGGAAAGTGTAGGATTTACCCGCCTCATATTTTACGCCGAAAGGCGAGGTTACAGCCCCACCGGCATATTCAAATTCTATGTCGATATCCGTTAACCCGGTTGCATCTTTTTGCACAGTAAGCTCTCCCGGGAATTTGCCGGAAGTTGCGGAGGGCTGCGATACACCTTTTGTTGTTACAATTTTCCATTCTCCGGCAGGGCCCACCATGTCGAAATGCATTTTGCCTGCGCTATCTGTTTTTTGCCACCAGGCTATGGGGTAGCTAAAGTTATATGGTCCCCATTCGTTCATCATAATGTATTTGCGGCCCTTCGGATGCTCGTAGGGTAAGGTCTTGGGCTGTGCAGGTTTACCATGGTCTCCGAAAATATCGCTCTTTAAAGGAATAAACAGCTGCTTATTGCCGGCGACGTAAGTAACATGTGTAACTGTCGAATCGAACTTTTGCGCCGGCATATTGTCTCCTGCTAAAATATTGTCCGCTATCTCCAGGCTATCTGTATGATTTATATTGAATGCCTTTTTAGTATTCGTAAAAGTATTCTTGTTAATTTGATAATTTACACTGCGTGTATCCCGCTTTTGCAAATACCCATATGTTTTTGCCATTTTGGGGTTCGACCATAATTCGATGTCAACCTTATTGTTATCAAATGAATTTGAGTCGATTGTATTATTCATACCGTGCTCAATGGCGATACCCGACATATTGCCTGCGAAGCGATTGCCGGAAAATACGGAATTGTAACTGAAGCCTCCCCATACACCATGCCAGCAGCCGTGGATTATATTGTCAACCACCCAATTGCGGCTAAATGTAAGTTCAACGCCATTGGTTGGCGCATATGAAAAGTCGTTACGATAAAGCACATTATCATTGCACCCCCCTAAGCCGTTATCCATAGTCGACTGCCCGGCCCATAGAAAAAATCCATCTCCTGAGTGGGTGACCGAATTGCCATTAAATATGTTGTTATTGCACTGCTCAAAAACAAGAATGCCTGCCGAATCCTGTCCCCTGTAATATACCCCATCGCTAAAGCCGCGCACATTCCAGTCTATATTATTTCGACCGATATTATTTCTGCTGCTTCTGTACATTCCGATCCCCAAGCCCGAGTTAAATGAAAAGTTATTGCCGGCGACAATGCCATCGTTGCAGTTGGTAAGCATAAGCCCACATTGGCCGTTGATTATTGTTGTGGTATTGACCTGAAAATAATTACAATTGCGCAGGTAAATACCGGCGCCGTAACGCAGCCATTCGTCGTTTTCGTTGTGGTGATAGCTTTGCCAGTCGGCCAGGTCTTCGCGGTCGCGGGTGCTGTTCAGGTGCTGGCGATAGTTATAGCTGAAATCGCATTTTTCAATGGTGAGTGAATTTACGCCCTTTGCCATCAGACCTACCTTGAAGCCTTTAACAGTGAGGTTTTTTATAGTAATAACACCGCCACTTTTAATGATAACGCCGGCACCCTTAAACTTGTCCGGATTTTCAATGTCGCTGCTGCCTTCAATGGTCGCGCCGTTAAAATCAATAACGATGTTTTTGCCCTGTATGGTGATTGGGGCTGTGGAAAGCGAATCGCTTCCCTCAAAATGATAAACCTGTTTTTTTACAGTGACGGAATGGGTGATGACCATCCCTTTGGTTAGAACAACTTCCTTTTTTTGTGCGACACCGTATTGGGTAAGGCATGGGCCTATCAGCATAAAAAGAAAAAACCGGATATTTTTAAAATGCTTCATCTTAAAAAATTATCCGGCAAGTTAACTTAATCTGTTCATTGATAAAAACGGCTCCGCGCCATTTACCGCAGGCCTGCGACCTGCGCTGGGGTGTGCCGGTCCGTTGGACCTTTTTGATAGCTGCTTTAACTACTACAATTTTTACAAACTCTCCAACCACTACAACTAAACATCAATCATACCTATGCCTTTCAAAATCATAATCAGATTGGGCTGAAATTATCTTTCGTTCCTTATCAATATCGCGTTCCAGGCGGTGGTCGTACACTTCGTCTATCACCCGGATATGCCGCTCTTTATCACGTTCGGCGTAATGGATATCGGCCTCGCCGATTTTGGCCACCGCCACATCGTAAGCTCCCCGCGGCGACATCAGCTTAACAAATACCGGTAAACACTCAAACAAAATAAATAGCCAGCTGATGAATGATTCAGCCAGATAAGTATCCAAATCCCGGCTGCCGTTTTCATTGTAAGACAGTTGCCCAAGGGCCCAGTTGCGGTCGCTGAAACCAGCTACGTTCGAGAGGCTGTCGAGCTGATGTTCGTTAAACAAGCGGGTATCGTTTACGCCTTCAAAATCTTTGCGGCGGCTCAGGTAATCGTCCATTTTATCCTGGTTTTCCATTACGGTTTTCAGGCGGTCTTCCTTTTCCTGCAATACCTGTTGCTTTTGTTTGGCATAAGTGCCATAGCCGACTATACCCGATGTCTGGTCGTTTTTCTCGCCAAAAACTTCCTGGTTCAATTGTTCGCGGGAGTTGGTGATATCGGTTTCCAATGAGTCTTTTGCCCTTTTCAGCTCGTTGTTTTTCCGCAGCTCCATGGCATACTTGTCATTGTATGTTTTGGTAAGGGTGTCAATTTTGCGGTGTTGCCCTTTCAGGTAGGCGGTCTTTAATTTCTGGCGAATTTCCTTATCGAATATTTTTAATTCCAGCGGGCGCGATATTACAATACCTATCATTATCGCCAATAAAATACGGGGCGATGCCTGTAATATCTGTTGGTTGGTGCTGCCGGTTTTATCGATGCTGGATACGATGTACCTGTCGAGGTTAAAAATGGCTGTTCCCCATATCAACCCGAATAAAATGGCGAAAACCCAGGCTGCCGGGTTACCAGCAAAAACAAAATACATGGCGTAACCGCCAGAAAGGGATGCAAACAGCGCGGTAAAAAATATGGTAGCGCCTATGCCGACGTATTTGTTATGCTCGAGGGGGTATTTTTTTAAAGTGCCTATATGTGCTCCGGAACAGAACCAGAAAAAACGTGTAACTCTCTTCATCTGCAGTATTTAAAATACAATTAAATATGAAACGCCATAAGGCATTGAATGTTACAAACAGCAGACTTAAATATTTGAATGATAACCGCTACCTTTGGCATTTATTACATCGCAAAATCATGAGAGAAATTACAGTACAGGAATTAAAAGATAAAAAAGACAACGGCGAAGATTTTCAGCTGGTTGACGTTCGCGAGGACTTTGAATATGAAATGAGCAACCTTGGCGGTCTGTCAATTCCTTTGGGCGGTATTTTAATTGAGGCTGAAAAAATTGAAAAAGATAAGCCGGTAGTAGTAATGTGCCGCAGCGGCAAACGCAGCGCAGCAGCCATTATGCAATTGGAGCAGAAAGGCTTTACCAATTTGTACAACCTGCAGGGTGGTATTTTAGCCTGGGCCGACCAGATCGATCCAACCATCAACGTATATTAAGGTATGGCAGCAAAAATGTTTTTAAATGTGCTGTATACGCTCGGCATATTTCTTTGTGTTATAGGCGGATATAACTACGGCATAGCCGATGCGCATTATATTTATTTATTACCCGCCGCAGCTATTATTGTTATATTAGTAGTGCTAAAAGTGAGGCTTTTAAAAGAAGTAAAAAACGCCCAGAAAAAACCTTAGCACCCAAGCTATGCTTATTGCAATTTTAGGAGTTATTGCCCTCGTTGTGGGCATTGTGCTCAAGCGCTCGCCCGAACCGGCCAGTCGTTTTGCGGGTACCATTAATAAAGTAGCGGTCCTGGTTATTATTTTAGGGGTACTGATATCCACCGTCAAAATAATAGATGCCGGGAATGTTGGCGTCCAGGTATTATTTGGAAAAGTACAGGACCAATCTTTAGAAAGTGGCTTGCACTTCATTAATCCTTTTGTTGAGATAACAAATTTTGACACCCGGACACAGAACTACACCATGAGCGCCAAAACCGGTGAAGGACAGGTAACAGGGGATGACGCCATACGCGTTCTGTCGTCCGACGGTTTGGAGGTTACTATCGACCTTTCGGTGCTTTATACCATCAATTCAAAAAAAGCACCATACATCCTGCAAAACATAGGCGTTAATTATGAGGATAAAATTGTACGCCCCATTACACGTACCGCCATCCGCGATAATGCGGTAAACTATGTGGCGGTTGATTTATATTCAACCAAGCGCGGCGAGTTCCAGGCCAAAATCAACAAAACTATTATCGATAATTTTGCCCGTAACGGCTTGTTGGTGCAACAGGTTTTGGTGCGAAATATAAGCCTGCCGGCTACCGTTCGCGCCAGCATCGAATCGAAAATACAAGCAGAGCAGGATGCGCAGAAAATGCAGTTCGTGCTGCAGAAGGAGCGCCAGGAAGCCGACCGTAAACGCGTGGAGGCACAAGGTATTGCCGATTACCAGAAGATACTTTCAACAGGCCTGTCGGATAAACAGTTGATTTACGAAAGCATCAAGGCGCAAAAGGAAATCGCGCTGTCGCCAAATGCAAAGGTGATTATTATTGGGGGTAAGAATAACCCGATAATGTTGAGCGATAAGTAATATGCTGTAGCAGATTTGACAACTTTTTAAAAGTTGTCAAATCTATTCCCTGGCTATTTAAAATACGCCGCATACTCCTCCGGCATGCCGCTGACTTCCTTTATCAGAATATCATTATAATAAACCCGGAAATCGAAAATCCGACTTCTGAAATCCAAACTACTTCGGCATTCTGCGCATCAGGCTGGCCATGGCTGCCGGGTTGCTCATTTGCTTCATTACCTTACGCATATCTTCAAACTGCTTTATCAGGCGGTTTACCTCGGTAAGGTTGGTGCCCGAGCCATTTGCTATACGCGTGCGGCGGCTTTGATTAATGCTGTCCGGATTGCCTTTTTCATAAGGTGTCATCGACTGGATGATGGCCTCGATAGCTTTAAAAGCATTATCGTCTACATCAATATCCTTCATCATTTTGCCAACACCAGGTATCATGCCCATCAGGTCCTTCATGTTACCCATTTTCTTTATCTGCTGTATCTGGCTGTAGAAGTCGTTAAAGTCGAACTTGTTTTTGCGGATTTTCTTTTGCAGTTCGGCCGCTTCTTTCTCGTCAAATTGCTGCTGCGCGCGTTCTACCAGTGAGATTACGTCGCCCATGCCCAGGATACGCGATGCCATACGGTCGGGGTGGAAAACATCAAGTGCTTCCATCTTCTCGCCCGTACCAATAAATTTTATCGGCTTATTAACTACCGACTTGATTGACAGTGCCGCACCACCACGGGTATCGCCATCCAGCTTAGTCAATACAACACCGGTAAAGTCCAGGCGGTCGTTAAACACTTTAGCGGTGTTCACAGCATCCTGGCCGGTCATGGAGTCAACCACGAATAAAATTTCGTGTGGTTTGGTGGCGGCCTTTACATTTTCAATTTCCACCATCATTGCCTCGTCTATCGACAAACGGCCGGCGGTATCTATAATTATTACGTTGTTGCCATTCTGCTTTGCCTGGGCAATACCTTCGCGTGCGATGGCAATCGGGTCTTTTGATTCAAGGTTGGCATACACAGGCACGTCAATCTGGCTACCCAGAACCTGCAACTGCTCGATAGCCGCCGGACGGTAAACGTCATCAGCAACCAGTAATACCTTTTTGTTTTTCTGCGTTTTTAAGTAATTGGCCAGCTTACCGGTAAAGGTAGTTTTACCCGCACCGTTCAAACCTGCAATTAATATAATGGTTGGATTTGCCGAAAGATTAAGTTCAGAGGTGCTGCCGCCCATCAGTTCAGCCAGCTCATCGTTCATTATCTTGGTGAGCAGCTGGCCCGGCGAGATAGAGGTAAGCACGTTTTGGCCGATAGCTTTCTGCCTAACCTCGTCGGTAAAAGTTTTGGCTGTTTTATAGTTAACGTCGGCGTCAAGAAGGGCCTTGCGGATCTCCTTCATGGTTTCGGCCACGTTTATTTCAGTAATGGTTCCCTGGCCTTTTAGTACCTTAAAGGCCCTGTCGAGCTTATCCGAAAGATTTTCAAACATTATGTATCAACTGATTTTGAGGATACAAAGATAAACTAAGATTCGTAGGATTAAAAGATTTTAG
>JAZJZL010000223.1:0-33165 GCA_040389845.1 Bacteroidota bacterium | reverse complement strand
TGGCTGATGTTCCATTGAAGACCTTTTTAAACGAGGCAATTATTCCTTATGAAACAGACGAAGTTACGAGGCTGATTATAGATTGCCACGATGCAAGCGCTTTTGCAGCTATCAGCGGCTTTACCATTGGAGAATTCCGGGATTGGCTGTTAGTTGATGAGGCTGATACTGCTATGTTAAAGTCGATTGAAGGGGGCATAACTCCGGAAATGGCTGCGGCGGTATCAAAGTTAATGCGCAACCAGGACCTTATCGCGGTAGCAAAAAAATGTGAGGTAATAACCAAATTCAGGAATACCATTGGTTTAAAGGGGCATTTCTCAACGCGCCTGCAACCCAATCATCCAACAGACGACCCAAAGGGTGTTGCAGCAAGTATTATCGATGGCTTGCTTTATGGCAGCGGCGATGCCTGTATAGGAATTAACCCGGCAACTGACAGTCCTGCGGCGGTTTTAAAGCTATTGACGCTGATTGATACGTTGCGGCAACAGTTTGACATTCCCACTCAATCATGCGTGTTAAGCCATATTACCACCACGTTAAATTTGGTTAACCAGGGGGCGCCGGTGGACCTTTGCTTTCAATCCATCGGCGGAACAGAGCAAACCAATAGCAGTTTTGGCGTAAACCTGGCATTGATAGATGAAGCTTATGCCGCCACACTTTCGCTTAACCGCGGAACGGCAGGGCAAAATGTGATGTATTTCGAAACGGGGCAGGGTAGCTCGCTATCGGCTAACGCTCACCATGGCGCGGACCAGCAAACCTGTGAGGCACGTGCATACGCAATAGCGCGCAGGTATAAACCGCTATTAGTAAATACAGTAGTCGGTTTCATCGGACCCGAGTATTTGTACGATGGCAAGCAGATTATCCGTGCAGCGCTTGAAGACCATTTTTGTGGAAAATTATTGGGCTTACCAATGGGTGTTGACGTATGCTATACCAACCATGCCGAAGCCGACCAGGATGACATGGACAACCTGCTGACTTTACTTGGCGTGGCGGGCTGTAATTTTATTATGGGGATACCCGGCTCTGATGATATCATGCTAAACTATCAATCCACATCGTTTCATGATGCGCTTTATCTAAGAAAGACCTTAGGTTTAAAACCTGCCCCGGAATTTGAGCAGTGGCTAATAAGGCAAGGTATAATGAACAGCGACGGAGATGTGCTTGCCATCAACCCATCGCATAGATTGTTAACCGGGATAATATGAGCAGCGAGTTACCCCACGAAACCAACCTGCTGGCTCAATTACGTAAGTTTACAACAGCCAGGATAGCAATCGGGCGTGCAGGCAATGCCATCCCTCTAAAACAATCGATGGCATTTAAGCTGGCACATGCACATGCGCGCGATGCGGTTTATTCGGCATTAGATATTGATAAGCTGTCGGATAAGTTGCAAGTGTTTAATTTACCATTGCTTCATTTGCACAGCCAGGCGGCTAATCGGCAAAAATATCTCAAGCGCCCGGATTTGGGCAGGCGATTGGATGATGATTGTAAAGATAAACTAACTGCGCATACCGGCGCTGATATTGTAATAATTATTGCTGATGGCCTCTCCGCAGAAGCGGTAAATGAAAATACAGTTGGTTTACTGAAAATCCTGGTTCCGAAATTAATTGCAGCAGATTTAAGTATCGGTTGTATATGCCTTGGTGAGCAGGCACGTGTTGCCATTGGGGATGATATAGCACACGGTTTGAATGCCCGCTTTTCGATAGTGCTGATAGGAGAGCGTCCCGGTTTAAGCGCTGCCGACAGTATGGGGGCATATTTGACCTATAAACCCAAACCCGGTCTTACCGATGAATCCCGGAATTGTGTGTCGAATATCCGCAAACATGGAATGAGCTATAAACAAGCGGCAGATAAGATTTTTTATCTGGTTAATGAGGCCTTTAAGCGGAAGCTATCTGGTGTGGCGCTAAAGGACAATGAAGGTTTGATAAATTATTAAGCGTCTTGTCAAAGCCCCTATTGGGAGCAAATATTAATTGAAAAACCACAACAAAAGATTTCCGCTCCGTAGGTGCGTAACAGTGTGTAAAGGTAACCGGATTAGGTAGCGTACCTACGGCACGCAAAAGCTTTTTGTTCGTTTTCTACCGATATTGGGCTCCTAATGGAACCATGCGTATTTCTTAAATAAACCCCGTTAAATAATTAACTTACACTTTCGCACCCAGCACGCTTCGCCACGCCCAGCGGGTTAAGCGATTAAATCCACCCCAGCCATCAACAAATTTAATAATATCGTTCAGGCAGGTTTCAGCGAACTTCGTCTTGAAATTTGCTGATGCAAGCTTGTAAGCTTCGCCGGGGTTTTCCAGGCCGATGCGTTCGTATATCTCTTTTTTAACATACATGGTACGCACAAAAAGTATGTTGAATAGTATTACATAACTGTAAAGCGTACGCTTGATATAGCTGGCTTTTGCCGCATAATCTTTCAGCAGGTTTTTAGTGAACAGAATATGCCGTCCTTCTTCTATGTTATGCAAATCGAACATCTTCTTCAACACTGGATAAATATTCGGTGACCGGCGGGCAAAGGTTCCGTAAACATCGGTAACCAGCTCGATGGATACGCTGCCCATAAAAAGATAATCGGCTGGCAGATATTTATTGCTGAATTCGCCGAAAAATTTATGCAGGCCACTTTGTTTTATCGGGCTACCACCCAGCTTAGTAATGGCTTGCCCGAACATTTCCTGGTGCCTGAATTCCTCGATTAACTCACGCAGCAAAAAGCGGTGCTCCACATTATCCAGCGGCAAGGTTAGAATATGGCGGGTCATGAACAAGCAAAATAAGCATTCGCCCCAGGCATAGGATGCAATAACTTGCACCAGCTCATGCCGGCCAAGTTCCAGTTTTTGAGTGGCGGTGAGGGTGTTATAAATTGGAAGGCCATGCAGTGAAGTCAGCATTTCCGGCAGGAAAATATCTTCTGCAGCAGGCTCCAGTTGCCAGGGGATATATGTCTCCGGCATCAGCGGGTGTTCTTTGCTGATTTTTATCAGGCGCTCTACTTCTTTTACATCCATGCTTTTTTAGAATCAAGAGTCAAGAACCAAGAGTTCCCAAATTAGCCAACCTGCTATTATAGAAAGCGAGAGATTTGTCAACTTTTTAAAAGTTGACAAATCTAATTCCCACTTGGCAACAAACTGCCTGCCCAAAAGTTCTTGATTCATGGCTTTCGTCTATAAGGAATACTATTTTTCCCGGCATTAAGTTGCCTAAACAGCAAAAAGCTGCCCGATATCTTTAAACGACTTAAACTCGAGGGCATTGCCTGATGGATCGAGGAAGAAGAGGGTAGCTTGTTCACCAACCTGTCCTTTAAAGCGGATATATGGCTCAATAACAAACTTTATATTATGACTGCGTAAACGCTGCTCAAGCTCGTGCCAGGTATCCCACTCCAATACAACACCGAAATGCGGCACCGGCACATCATAGCCGTCGACCGGGTTAAAATGGTGGGCCGGTATCTCTGCCGGGCGAGGCTTCAGATGGATCACAAACTGGTGCCCGTAAAGATCGAAATCCGTCCAGTGGTCAGAACTGCGGCCTTCACCGCAGCCAAGCACTTCACGGTAAAACTTGCGGGCTTCTTCAAGGTCGTAAACGGGTACTGCTACGTGGAATGGAGTTATTTTCATGGTGAATGGTTGATTAAGTTGACTAAGTGAGTGTTTGTTTAGTGAATAAAGGTAAATAACATATAACCACTCACTTATTCAACCACCCACCGCTCACTACTTCACATTATACCTATACAGCTGCCTGCCTATATTGCCATCCTTATCAATGCCTTCAATTATTACACGGTAGGAGCCAACACCGTCGGCATTAAAATATTCCATCGAGGCACTGCCGGTGGCATCTGTTATCACATTAGGATTCCAGTAAATAGTGGTGCGTGTGTCTATGCGTCCTGGCTGCAGTCCACGCGGACCGCTATAACGCGGCAAATAGAATGACCGTTTTGCTGCATAGCCTTTCGGTGAAAAAGTAACTTCGCTTTTTGACGGTATCAATGCCCTTAACTCAGCGAGGCTGATTTTCTGGCCTTCCGGCGCTTTTTTCATGTTTACAACAATAGCACCATTACTGTTATAGCTATTATTTACCAGGCCCAACTCATCTTTTAAAAATATTTCAACCGACTCTACACCATCCGAACTCATGTTGGCAAGGTAGATAGGGTCTACGGGCATGCCTTTTACAAATATCTGTACAGGTGTTTTATTGCCTGCATTATAGTCGCGTGTTATATAGAAGTTATCATCGCGATACATCATTCCGGTGGCGGCCACTTTTAAACACTCCAAAAGATTTGGGCAGCCCTGCAATTGGTTCTGATTAATCAAATGGTCAGGCTCTGAGCTCAAACTGGACAGGCTGCTGTAATCCTTATGGGTCACTTTGGGAACTATCCTGGTGTCTTTAATAGTAACCTCCTTTAGCACATTCGAATTTTCAAATTGAACCTTGCTGTTTTTAAGGTACGCACTAAGGGTGCTATCGATATTAACAATCGCGTCTGGCACACTCGGGTTTACAGTTAACTTTTGATACGGGTCGCCGTCTACGGTTAGAACCATGTCGGCTCCGTGGGGGTTATTGCGCGAGGTTACAAATACCTGTGTAGAGTCCTGGAATAAAAGGCCAGGGAATCTAAAACGGCCATCACCATCGGTAATTGTATTTGCCGAGTAGTTCCTGTCTTTAATTTGTAGGCGTACATTACCGCCCGGAATAGCCATGCCATTGGGTGCACGCAATGTACCGGTAAGTGTAATTGCCTGTTCCGGCAAGAAGCTTATCGGCGGATATTTATCCGTCATTATCCCATCGTATGAAAACCTGCGATAGCCCTGGGTCTGCAGTAATACGTCCAGGTCAGCCAGTTTTTTCACGTCGGTATGATTGAAATAATAGTTAGGTTTTTCAATGTAGCCGGTTATATCCGATGTCAGCAGCAGGTAGCTGAGGATTGTAGTTTCAGCGTTTTCATCAAAAGGTACCTTAGCATCGTCAATTACAGTTAATGAAAAATTACCTTCCGCAGGTTTACCGTCATTTTTAGCGGTTATGTTTAACTTAACTTTTTGTCGCGTATCGTAAGTCGGATGGTCGCTGGCTATGGTCAGATTAAGCTGGTCGGGGTGTAATATAAAAGCAATCCGTTCGCTAAGCGGCTCGCCGTCATCAGCAAAAAGGGTAACCTGCACAATCCCTGTCGGAAATTTGTTTTTCGGCACAGTTGCTGTATAAACCTGGTTTTGAAGCTTGGTTTGGGCTGCAAAGCAAATAACCCCTGCAGATTTTGCTAAAATAAAAAATGTCTTTCCTTCGTTTTCCTTTACAAATGCTGCGTCTGATAAAAGGCGTATTTTTAGATTCTCTTTGTCGCTATTATCAATACTGATGGTAGTTGCGTCCGCCAATACCTTCGGCATGTCCGGTTTGCCGGTGGTACCATCGGCAAAGGTAACGCTGGCTGTATAGGTTTTACCGTCTTCCGGTGTCAGCTGGAAAAAGCCCATTCCCAGGTGAGACGATGTAAATTCTGCCACCACTTTACCTGTATTATCCGTAATATTACCCTTAACATCTATGCCAAGTCCATCAGGTTTAAGCGCTTTATAAGCAATTTTTGATGGGATTCCTGCAATCAACTGACCTCCTTCGGGAAAGAACTGCATATCATTGGGTTGGGCAACCGATTTTAGGGCAAATTTACTGGTGCCCTGTTTCCTGTCGCCCCGGTCGATAACCGTAATGAGCTGCGCCGAATCCAGCCCGATATTTTTTATATTGGCATAATCTATATTGATAAAACCCTCTTTGTCGGTTTCGCCTTTACCCTTGGCTATCTCATCATAGTCTTTCTCAATTGTCCAGCTTACGCGTTTACCAGCGTAAGGTTTACCTTCGTTATCCTTATAATAAATACCGGCAGATATTTTTGTATACTTTGTTCCGGCGATACGTTTAAAAGCAACCTGCGTGGATAGGTTGTTATTGATAGCATCGCCAATGGTGATGTTTTTATTGAAAAAGTATTGCGGCCCGGCGTTGTTCATCCAGTTGGTATAAGCTACAACCCGGTAATTACCTTTCTTAAAAGTGTACTGCGAAATAGGGATGTCGGCCCATGCAACGCTATTTTTTACAGGGATTTTTAGCGATTGTATCAACGAGTCCTTCGCAGTCAGCAGATCGACGTAAATTATTTTGCTGATGCCGGACGGCAGGTGCATATCCATGGTGAGATAGGCTTTAAACCAGATAGTGTCGCCTAATGCATAATATGGCTTATCAAAATGCAGGTACACCCGCTCATTAGGGTTGTCCTGGTAAATCTTGGCGGTTTTGTTCATTATTTTATTCAACACCGAGCCATCCTGTGCAGATGCAGTTGAATAAAAAAGAGGCAGGAATAAAACAAGTAAGAGTAGATTCTTAATAAATTTCATCAGTTTAACGTAATCCGGATGTCAGGGCTAATATAGGCCATTAACGCTTAAATGCTACACAATAGCACCCGGTTTAACATTTTTTTACAAATTTAAACAGGAATGTTACTTAACCAGCATCTGTATGGTATTGCGGCTAAGCTGTTCCATCAGGATAGTTTTACCTGCTTTTAAGTCGTTAAGCCATTCGGCGGAATAATGCCTTACGGTGATAAGCGTTAAACCTTCGTTGTATTTTACGCTAAAATCCTGCCGTAGCGCTGCTAAAAGTTTTTGAAATCTGTTCTCCGAATAATCGATACACACGCTGAAGCTAAGTGCGGAAGTCTGCATCATATTCACTTTAGCATGGCTTTGCGCGAACATGCCGAAGATATCGCTCAAGTGGTTTTCAGAAATAAAGGAATAATCTTTGGCTGATAGCGACACCAGCACCTGGTCTTGCTTAACAATGACAACCGGTTTAGCAAATACGTTCCGTCCATTTTCCTTTATTACAGTACCTGGTGCTCCCGGATCGCCGAAAGGCTTAACCAGCAGCGGGATGTTTGCATTTTGCAGCGGTTTAATGGTCTTTGGGTGGATAACCGTCGCACCATAATAAGTCATCTCAATCGCTTCTGAATAGGAAAGCTCATCAAACTTAATGGTGTCGTTAAAGAGTTTGGGGTCTGCATTTAACACGCCGGGTACATCTTTCCAGGTAGTAACCGATTCTGCGCCAAGGCAGGAAGCAAATATAGATGCAGTATAGTCAGAACCCTCGCGGCCAAGGGTGGTGGTGAAATTTTCGGAAGTACCCCCTAAAAAGCCTTGCGTAACCACCAGTCCTTTATTGAGCTGGGGTGGTATGCCTGTACTGATGCTTTGTTTTGTTTTGCCCCATTGCACGCCACCTTCGCGGTAGTTATTATCGGTATGCACATACCCGCGAACATCAACCCATTGGCTTTTTATACCGGCTTTATTCAGGTAAGCGCTAACGATGCGTGTTGATACCAACTCGCCGATAGACACTACCTGGTCATAAATAAAATCATATTCGTCGTGTGGTTCATCTTCAATAACCCAGTCGATTTCTACAAAGGTGTTGGCTACTTCGTTGAAGATATTATCCTGTTTATCAAATAGCTGCGTTATAATATCGTAGTGATATTTTTTTATCTCGTCAAAAATGGCGTGCATTTGCTCGTCGCCGTCTACGTAGGCTTTGGTTAATCTCTCGAGCGCGTTTGTAGTTTTGCCCATGGCCGATACCACGATCAACAATTGGTTACCCTCGAACTGTTTGACCACATTGGCCAGGTTAACAATATTATCTGCATCCTTTACAGATGCTCCTCCGAATTTGAATACTAACATTACTTGATATAAAGTGCTCTTTTTCTTGTGTCAATAATTTAATAGCTGCTCTTTAGATAACGATGCATTCAGCCAACCCGCTTCCACAGCAGCGCCATATTTCTTTTTATAGAAAGTAATTGCAGGCTCATTCCAATCCAGCACCTGCCATGTCATACCGTTAAATCCAAGTTCTTTAGCTTCGACAATCAGCCTGTCGAACAGCAATTTGCCAATTCCTTTTCCGCGCGCTTCTTCGGTCACGATCAAATCCTCCAAATACATACGCTGCCCTTTCCATGTGGAGTAACGGATATAATATACGGCAAAACCCCAAATAACGCTATCCTCTTCGGCCACAAATGCTTTCCAGACAGGCTTTTCCCCAAACCCGGCGTCCTCAAATTCCTGCAGCGTAACGGTCACCTCTTCCGGCGCACGCTCAAAAAGCGCAAGCTCATGCACCAGCTCCATCAAACGCGGACAATCTTCTTTTTTTGCTATTCGGATGTTCATTAGTTCATTGGTCATTAGTTCATTGGTGGATAGTTCGATAATTGTCTAATCTCACAGATGAAATCGGTGAAATCATTCTCTAATCGGTGAAATCACAAAAAAAATCAATTGTTTTTCCAGTGCTTTATCACCCGTTGCCCAAAGATAGTACTGCCCAGCCTTACCATATTACTACCCTGCTCGATTGCGATTTTATAGTCGGACGACATCCCCATCGATACAGTATCAAAGGCGGCATCTTTGCGGAAAAAACTCTGCTTCATGCCGTTAAAAAACGTTTTAAGCTCGTAATATTCATCTTTTATTTGTTTCTCGTTATCGGTATTGGTGGCGATTCCCATCAGCCCGCGAATCCTGATATGCTTCAGCGCAGCGAATTCTTCGGAGCGCAATAATTCTATCGCTTCATCAAACCCCAGGCCATATTTGGTTTCTTCGTCGGCAATATAGACTTGTAAAAGGCAATCTATAATGCGGTTGTTTTTCTCAGCGTGCTTTTCAATTTCCTGCAGCAGCTTCAGGCTGTCGACGGATTGTATCATGCTGATAAAGGGTGCAATATACTTTACCTTATTGCTTTGCAGGTGGCCAATCAGGTGCCACTGGATGTCTTTCGGCAGCTGTTCATATTTTTCCATTAGCTCCTGCACCATATTTTCGCCAAATATGCGTTGTCCTGTATTGTATGCTTCAAGTATTTCTTCAACAGGTTTAGTTTTAGATACGGCTACCAGGGTTACCTTTAAAGCGCCGGTTTCTTTTTTTAAACTGTTGATGTTATCTGCTATGCTCATTTATCTGTAAATTTGCCTGATTATTGGCCGCTAAATTAAATAATGTACAAATATATAACCTTGTTTTTTTCAGTATCGCTTTTTTTAATATCATGTAAAGGCGGTGACACACCGGATGGAATTATCGATCAAAAGAAAATGACCAGCCTGCTTGTAGAGGTTCACCTCGTTGACGGGCGCATGTTTAGCCTTTTACAAAACCAGGATAGTATAAACCGCTACGGTACGAGGAGGTATGATGCGCTTTTTAAAAGATATCATACAGACTCAGTCACGTTTAAGAAAAGCCTGCATTATTACGCTATGACGCCTGTTCAAATGCAAAAAATGTATGATACAATATTAAACAAGCTGAAAATAAAATCTGATTCACTCAACAAAGTGCAGCGAAAAACTGATTCTCTTAAAAAACTTGATTACAAAAAACTTAAAGTTAGCTAATGCTTTACCCGGAGAATAGTACAGATAAGCTTGGATTTACCGAGGTAAAAGAACTGATAAAAGCACATTGCCTGAGTGATATGGGTCGCCAGATGGTAGACAAAATACAGGTAATGAACAACTTCGACCAGGTTAAAAAGTTCCTTAGCCAGGCAAACGAGTTTAAGAATATCCTGGTGAATGATGCCCCGTTGCCCATTCATCATTTTTTTGATATAAAATCATTAGCTAATAAGGCCAAGATTGAAGGCGCGTTCCTGAGCGAAGAAGAGTTTTACCAGGTGCAGGCCTCATTGCAGACTGTGTTTGCCGTAATTGGCTATTTTAATGAACGTGAAGGTCAATACCCGAACCTGGAGGCATTATTCGAACATTTGCCGATAGAAAAGACGATCCTTAAAAAAATTGACGCGGTTATCGACCAGAAAGGAAAGATACGCCCCAACGCCTCACGCGACTTGCAGGATATTACAGCCGGCATATCAAAAGCTGAGCAGGAAGCCCGCCGGAAAATAGACCAGGTATTTAAGAATGCTACCGCCAATAACTGGACGGCAGACGGCTCATTAACCGTTCGTGACGGCCGGTTATGTATTCCCTTACTGGCGGAGAATAAGCGTAAACTGAAAGGTTTTATTCATGATGAATCTGCATCTGGCCAAACGGTTTACATGGAACCCGAGGAGGTATTCAGCCTGAATAATAAGATACGTGACCTTGAATTTGAGCGTCGCCGCGAGATAGTGAGGATCCTTACAACATTAACCGGTGAGTTGCGCCCTTATGTTCCGCTGCTGTTATCTTATCATGGCTTATTGACCAAGCTTGATTTTGTAAGGGCAAAAGCGCTCTTCGCAATCGATATTGAGGGTACTATGCCTGAATTGGTTAATGATGCAAGGCTTAAGCTAACTAATGCAAGGCACCCGCTGTTACTGCTCAATTTTAAAAAAGAAGCAAAAACGGTTGTGCCACTCAATGTCCAGATTGATGAAGGCACCAGGATAATTGTAGTGTCCGGGCCGAATGCCGGTGGTAAGTCTGTTTGCATGAAAACAGTCGGCTTGTTGCAAATGATGGTTCAGGCCGGGCTCCTGATATCTGCTGCCGAAGGTAGCGTTGCAGGCGTATTTAAGCAGCTTTTTGTTGATATCGGAGACGATCAGTCTATCGAAAGCGATCTGAGTACCTATAGCGCGCATCTGTCCAAAATGAAGAATTTCGTGGAACAGGCTAATGGCAAAACGCTTATCCTGATTGATGAGTTTGGTACCGGCACCGACCCCCAGTTTGGCGGGCCGATAGCTGAGGCTGTGCTGGAATCATTAAACCACAAAAAGGTGAGGGGTATGGTGACTACGCATTACTCGAACCTTAAGATATTTGCCAGTCACGCCGAAGGGATCGAGAATGCATCGATGCTATTCAATAACGTGGAGATGAAGCCGCTGTATATCCTTGAGGTGGGTAAACCCGGCAGCTCGTACGCGTTTGAGATAGCACAAAAGATAGGCTTACCGCAAAATGTGCTTAATCTTGCGAAAAATAAAGTAAGCGCGGGGCAGAAAAAGGTCGACACCCTTTTGGTTGACCTGGAGCGCGAGAAAAAGGAGATTTACGATACTAAGGTACAGCTTGAAAAACAGCAGCGAAAAGTAAACAACCTGTTAGCCGAAAATGAAAAGCTGAAAAGCTACCTGGAAGAAAATAAAAAGCAGCTGATTCGCGAAGCTAAAGACCAGGCGAAAAACATCATTCTGAATGCCAATAAGCTGGTTGAGAATACCATATCAGAAATAAAAAGCAGCCAGGCCGATAAAGAAACCACCAAAAACCTGCGCGAAAAGCTGAACGTTGAGCTGCAAAGAAATACGGCAAAACCGGTAGTGATTAAACAGCCTGTTGCTGAGGAAGAATTGAAACCCGGTGATTGGGTTAAGCTCACAGATAGCGATACCACAGGCCAGGTAATAGAGCTAATAAAGGATAACGTGGTAATTGCCATCGGCGATTTACGTACGGTTGCGAAACGGAAACGGGTGGAAAAAGTGGCTAAATCTGCAGTACCTAAAGAGGTTAGGCGCGCCACTGTTGGAGCAACCAACGATGTGGCTCATTTTAGTCCGGAGATTGATGTAAGGGGGCAGCGGACAGAAGACGCGTTAGGCAATATCGAACGTTTGCTTGACCGTGCTATTATGATGGGCTACGGTAACCTGAAGGTTATCCACGGAAAAGGGGACGGTATATTGAGAAAAATGATACGCCAGTACCTTAAAAAGTATGAACAGGTGGACAGGATGGAAGATGAGCACGCTGACAGGGGGGGAGATGGGATTACTTATGTATATTTGAGATAGAACGGAACCGGGACTAAGCGGATTTTACAGATTTTAACGGATTGTTAATATGAATAGCAAATTTTATAGTTCTGTTATTGCACTCTTTGTAGCGGTTAGTTCTTTTGCCCAAACTACCATTAAGTTTAATGACGCGCATATTCATTATGTGGGGCGTGTGGCTATGCGTGACACTGCTGCGGAACTTTCCTGGTCTGCTAATGCGGTGAAGATAAATTTTAGCGGAACCGGCGTAAGTGCGACTTTGAGTGATGAACGCTCAGACAATAACTATAATGTAATTGTTGACGACAGTGTATTGAGCGTGCTGCATCCTGAAAAAGAAAAGAAAACTTATGTGCTGGCATCGGGTTTGAAAAGCGGCAAACATTCATTGGAGCTTTTTAAACGTACGGAATGGGCTATGGGCAAAACCTGGCTGTATTCACTGACGCTTGATAAGAGCGGCAAAATATTACCCGCACCACGGATGTTAAAGCGTAAAATTGAATTTTACGGCAACTCTATTACCTGTGGCTACGCAGATATAGATACGACAGGGCAGGACAGGGGCACCAGTCCGTATGAGAATGGTTACATAAGCTACGCGGCGATCACCGCACGGCATTACAATGCTGAATTTTATAGCATATCAAAAAGTGGGATTGGCGTTACAGTAAGCTGGTTTCCGCTGATCATGCCGGAAATGTACGACAGGCTGGATGCTACAGATGCCGGCACAAAATGGAATTTTTCGAAATATACACCGGATGTGGTGGTTATCAACCTTTTTCAGAATGATGCCTGGATAACCAAAATGCCGGATAACGAACAATTCAAAGCGCGATTTGGAACGATGCCACCAACGGCGGAGTTTATCACGAATGCTTATCAGAGTTTTGTTAAAAACATACGGGGCAAATATCCGAAGGCAAAAATTCTCTGTATTTTAGGCAGTATGGACGCCACTAAAACCGGCTCACCATGGCCTATTTACATCAACAAGGCAGTGGATGGCTTGCACGATGAAAATATTTACACGCACTTTATCCCCTATAAAAACACCAACGGGCACCCTAGTGCTAAAGAGCAACAAGCGATGGCAGATGATCTGATTGCGTTTATGGATGAGAATATTAAGTGGTGATTGGGGAGATTAGAACATTGGCAGACTTAGAAATGTTGAAAACTAAGTCTTGCTGCACTGCTAATCGCCGCCTTTGTCACATAATCATAAATTAACACCAACAACTTTTGTGTGACGCCGTCAGGGCAAATCCCAAAATCTTTTAATCCTGCGAATCATAGTTCTTTCTTCATCAGCAAATCCGTTTGCACGTCATCGCCCAAAACAAAATCATGACTGCTGAATATTTGGAAGCCGTTGCGTTCATAAAATGCGATAGCCCGGTGGTTATGGTCCCACACGCCCAGCCAGATGTAATCGAGGTTTTTATTTAAGGCGATATCAATCGCAAAGTTGAGTAGCTGTGAGCCGATTTGCTTTTTATGATGTGCGCGGGCTACGTAAATACGTTCTACCTCAACGGCCTGCGGGTCTTTAAATTCGTTTTGCGCGGTGTTGAAGTTTAGCTTTATATATCCTGCTATCTCACCACCATCCTTTGCGAAATAGAATTGAGAATCAGGATTATTTAATTCTGAAAGTACTTTCTGCGGTATAAAAGCCACCGAAGTGTAAGCATCTATATTTTTCTGCTCATTAACCGGCGGCCCGAAAAAATCTAAAAAAGTGCTTAAACTTAATTCTAACAACGCATCAGCATCGCTAATCTGTACCGGAACAATCTGTGTGGTTTGCAATTTAGAAAGCTTTAAATTTGAAATACAAGATTAACAATTTTCAAATCATCACATCTCCAAATTTTCAAATCGAAAATTAATCAAACTGCTCCTGCAATCTTATCAGTCTGTCAATCATTAAATTCAGTTTCTCTTCCTCATTTTTAAACATGCGGGGCTTTAGGTAAAAAGTGATAAACAAAAACCAGATAATGATAGAACCGTAGGTAATCAGCTTAAAATAAGTAGGCGCATCTTCCAGTACCTCCACAAAGTAAAGCGCGAGGCCGGTGCTTATCATCACCATAAAAAAGTAATAGAACCAGCCGATGGTTTTGGTGCGGTTTTTTTGATATTCCTTAAGTGTATCTAAATATTCGGTGGGGTTTTGGGTGAGGTCGTGTTTATGTAAGATGTGATAGTGACGTATAATAAGGGACAAATACATCAGCATAGTAACCAGTATGATAAGAATGCCAACTATAGTGGCGGGTGACCGGAACGAAAAGAAGAACGTTATGATAAAAGCGCAAACAATTAAACCAATCATGCCCACAATGCCCCAGTACAACCTGCTTGTTATACCGCGAATCCCTTTTTTAACCTGCTTAAGCGCCTCGTCCACCGAAAGCGTGTCGCGTTTTGGCTGTCCCTGCCAAACCGACATTAAGTGCTCAAATTCTTTCATAGTGGTTGTATAATTCCGTTAACTTCTGTTTAATACGATAGATTTTCACCCGCAAATTCCCCTCTGATATGCCCGAAACCTCCGCGATTTCGGGATATGGCACCTCGTCCAGCACCATCGTAATTATAATTCTTTCCGACTCTTCCAACTTTGATATGCACTTATACAGCAGGGCTACCTGCTCATTTTTTTCAGATAATTCTTCTTTTTTTGTTTCAGATATTAAGGGTGTAAGTTCATCCTTTGCCTGTCGCTTTTCCGACCGCAAATAGGTTAGGCAGGTATTAACAGCGATGCGGTAAATCCAGGTCGAGATCATCGCCTGGTTACGGAATTTATCAAGATTTTGCCAGACTTTTAAAAAGGTTTCCTGCAAAAGGTCGCTCGCAGCGTCATCGTCACCGGTGTAACCGTAACATAAATGGTAGATTTTTTTTGAATTGGCTTCATAAATCTTCTTAAAAGCTGCTTCTTTTTCCGCCACTATCAGTTAATTTATTGTTTAGATTTTGAAACCTCAAAGATGTTACAACAAATAGTCATTCTTGTAAAACCACGTGAATTTTTTTTCAGCTTCGTCAATTAAGTTGTTATACCCCGTAATGTAATCAAATTGCAGGTCCTCGTGCAGTTTATCAATATTGGCGCCGATTTTTTGTACCTGCCTTATTAATATCATGCGCATTGGCTTGTACGAAGTGTTGCGATTGATGTACTGCAGGTAGTTATGGCAAAAACTCAGCAACAGTTCAATCTCTGCCGGCTTAGACGCCATGAATTTCACATACTTGCTTATCAGTCTTAAAACCTTGCGGACACTTTTTGCCGCCTGGTAGCTATGCGACGACAACTGGCTCATTGCAAAGCCAACTTCGGCTTTTACCTGCTCAATAAAAGCCTCTTCACTATGTGCTTCGAACAGTAAATAGGCAAGGAGTTCTTTGTTTTCTTTTTTATAGCGGGCCAGTCGCAGGCATAAATCGGACAATTGCTCAGCGGAAAGATGTTGAACTTCTTTTTTTATATCCTGTAATCCGTAGGTGGTGATGCTCATTATTAAGGTTGCAATTTACGAATTGGTTGTATTAGTTGTAGACGTTGTATTAGTTATAGAGGTTGTGATGCCGCAAATAAACTGGTGGTAACGACCTTATAGTTAACATTTGTTATATCTTTCATAAACAAACGTTTCTTGCTATAGTTCGCTCAAATCAATATCATTGTAAAACCAATGTCCTTCAAACCGTAAATAAACCAATACTATGACTACAGATACCGTAAACATAAACGGCAAGGCAAAAGCCGATTACACCTATGATGCGATTGTTATCGGCTCAGGCATCAGCGGCGGCTGGGCGGCAAAGGAGTTGACCGAACGCGGCCTGAAAACCATAATGCTGGAACGCGGTCGTAATTTTGAACATTTGAAGGATTATAAATCGGCATCAAAAGACCCATGGGATTTTGAGCATCGCGGTAATCCAACGCAAATGGAAAGGAAAAACCGCCCTGTTATTTCCCGCAACTGGGGCGCATACGAGCCGATTATGGACTATTGGACAAACGAGCAGGATGCCCCCTATACAGAAATAAAACCTTTTAACTGGTGGCGTTCATATCAGCTTGGCGGGCGTTCAATTTTATGGGGACGCCAAAGCTATCGCTGGAGTGATTTTGATTTTGAAGCGAATTTAAAGGATGGCTGGGCTATTGACTGGCCAATACGCTATAAAGACCTGGCGCCGTGGTATGACCACGTGGAAAAATTCGCCGGAGTAAACGGTTCAAAAGAAGATCTGCCGCAATTGCCGGATGGGCATTTTTTAAAGCCGATGGATTTAAACGTGGTGGAAAAAGACGTAGCCGAGCGGATAAAGAAGCATTATAACAACACCCGCCATATGATAATCGGCCGCAGCGCCAATCTTACCGAGGCGATTCCGGGACGTACCAAATGCCAGTTCAGAAATAGGTGCTGGGAGGGATGCCCGTTTGGCGGGTATTTCAGCACGCAATCCTCAACGCTGCCGGCTGCAATGGCAACTGGCAACTTAAAGGTAAGGCCGTTCTCGATAGTTACCAGGGTACTTTACGATAAGGACACTAAAAAAGCCACAGGTGTTGAGATTGTGGATGCAGAAACACATCAAACTTATCAATATCACGCTAAAATTGTTTTCGTTAATGCATCGGCGTTAAACAGTGCCTGGGTACTGATGAATTCTGCTACGGATATTTGGCCAGGCGGTCTTGGTAGCAGCAGCGGCGAGTTGGGCCATAATATTATGGACCATCACTACAACCTCGGTGCATCCGGCACCGTAGAAGGCTTTGAGGACAAATACTACTTCGGCAGACGGCCAAACGGTGTTTACGTGGTGCGTTTTGCCAATTTACCCGGCGACCACAAACGGGATTTTATTCGTGGTTTCGGCTACCAGGGCGCTGCAAGCCGCGAAGGCTGGAGCCGTAATGTTGCGGAGCTAAATGTCGGAGCAGCCTTTAAAGAGGCCATTACTGAGCCCGGCCAGTGGACTATCGGCATCAGCGGTTTTGGCGAATTGCTGCCTTATCACGAAAATAAAATTACCCTCGACCCAAATCGAAAAGATAAATGGGGATTACCTATCCTGGCCATGGATGCAGAAATTAAGGATAACGAGAAAAAAATGCGTGTCGACATTGTAAAAGAAGCCAGGGAAATGCTGGAAAGCGCAGGAATTAAAAATGTACAAAGTTGGGACAGGGGCCACAATGTAGGCGATGGCATCCATGAAATGGGCACCGCCCGCATGGGCCGCGACCCAAAAACATCAGTGCTTAACGAGCACAACCAGGTTTGGGACGCAAAAAATGTGTTCGTAACCGATGGTGCAGCGATGGTTTCTTCGGCCTGCCAGAACCCATCGTTAACTTATATGGCGCTTACCGCAAGGGCTGCCAATTTTGCGGCTGATGAACTGAAAAAAGGAAATATTTAGCTGAACGTTAAAACTTACGAAGTTTCAAAACGGCGTAGCCCTCAACGAGGCCTTTAAAAACAATAAAACCGAGTTAAACTTCGTAAGTTTGACGGGCCATGACCAATATCTTCCCAACCCAATATTCAACACTTTCATCAAAAGCTTTAAATGCTTTTATTTCAGATCGTTATGGTTTAAGTGAAACCATCTGCCGCCTACTGATAAGAAACGTAAGCGATACCTATATTATCGAAAGCCCGGCTGACAATTACATCTTTAAAATTTATCGCGATGCACATCGTAAGCTTGATGAAATAGAGGGAGAGGTTGAACTGCTCACTATCCTTGCTGACAAAGGCGCCAGGGTATCCTATCCTTTAACCGATTTATCCGGTAATAAAATACAATCCTTCAATGCTGCCGAGGGAACACGTCACGGCGTTTTGTTTAGTTATGCAGATGGAAAGGTGGTCAGCAATCCGAACGATGAACAGCTTAAAGTTATAGGCCGGGAAATGGCAGTGATACATAATATAACTGCCGGTATAAAGCTGACATACAGTAGGATATTGTTTAACACTGAAGCTACTATTTCAAGTCCGCTTAAAACGGTTAGGCCTGCTTTTGCGGAGTTACCGGAAGAATATGATTATTTGATTACAACCGGCAAAAAGGTTGTAGCTAAGCTTAATGAGTTTGATTACAAAAACTTTAGCTACGGTTATTGCCATTATGATGTCCTGCCGAAAAATTTCCACTTTGACGAACAGGATAATATAACTTTCTTTGATTTTGATTTTGCGGGAAGGGGTTTGCTGGCTAACGACATCACGATTTTTTATATTCATTATTTTTTAGATGTCACTTATGGCAGGCTTACCCGCGAAGAAGGTGAAAGAGCATTTGGTGTATTCCTGGAAAGCTACCGGCAAATAAGACCGGTGCATGCCGACGAACTAAAAGCCATTCCTTATTTGGGTTTTGGTTTTTGGGTATTCTATCTTGGCTTTCAGTATGAAAACTTTGAGGATTGGTCGAGCATATTTTTCGGCCCCAAGTTTTTGAAGGACCGTACCGCGCTTATCAAAAAATGGATGGATTGGTTTGGCGACCTTTAGATAAACTTGGCTATAGCGATATTTGGCGCTATCTTGCCGTATGGATGACGCAAAATATAAACTCGGTGGACGATTGTGGATTGAAGATGCAAAAGGCAAGCTGCTGGGCCCCGGCCGCGCGGAGTTATTGGAGCGTATAGCAGCTTCCGGCTCTATTCGGCAGGCCGCATTACAGATGAAAATGTCGTATAAACAAGCCTGGGATATCGTCAATTACCTTAATGAGCACCTAAGTGGGCCTGTCGTAATATCGCATCGCGGTGGCAAAGGCGGTGGTAATGCCGTTGTAACTGAATATGGGCGAGCAGTTGCTAATGAATTTAGATTATTTCAGCAAAAGTTCCGGGAATTTCTTGCCGAAAACAGTGGTCTTATTAACCTTTAAGTTCATTTGTTGGAATTTTTTCGATATAAGCTTATCTTCGTGAAGGTTATATTCATCAACATATAATGAAATTAAAACCAGGCAAATGGGTGTAAGGGAAATATTAGTCAGCAAAAGTTTTAAAGTGCTTTTGCTTTTTGCTGCTATTTCTATATCCGCCTGGACATCCATGCCTGGAGAGCCGGAAACGGGGCCGTACCAGTTTAATTATCCTAAAAACTTCGGCAACCGTATCAATACACCTGACAATAATCCAACAACAAAACAAGGCGTTTACCTGGGCAGGTTGTTATTTTATGAAACAAAGCTTTCCGCCAATAATAAGCTATCCTGCGCCGGTTGCCACCAGCAGGAAAAAGCTTTTACCGATGGAAAAGCTTTTAGCACCGGCGTTGATAATGTACCTACTTCGCGCAATTCCATGTCGCTGGCTAACCTGCTATGGGCGAGGAAGCTCTTTTGGGACGGAAGAGCAGCCAGTTTAGAAGAACAAGCCGCAGTGCCGTTAACCAGCCCGCATGAGATGGGGCAATCTCTCCGGGAATCCGCCTCAAAACTTTCTTCATCAAATACTTACCGCGGTTTATTTAAAATGACTTTTGGCGATGACAATATAACGGGCCAACGCATTTGCATGGCGATTTCGCAATTTGAGCGAACGCTTATCTCGTGTAATTCCCGTTATGACAGGTACCTGGCCCATGAATACACGCCCACCAAAGAAGAATTAAATGGCATGAACCTTTTTATGAACAGCCCGTATCCTCAACTGGAGCGAAGAGGCGCCAACTGCTCTCAATGCCATGGCGGGGCCAAAACTTACCTTGAGCTGTTTCATAATAACGGTTTGGATAGCATACCCAAAGATGCCGGTATCGAAGCTATCACAGGTTTAACAGGCGACTGTGGCCGGTTTAAAGTACCCACCCTGCGAAATATAGCCCTCACCGCTCCATATATGCACGACGGCAGGTTTAAAACCTTGGCCGGGGTGCTCGACCATTATAGCGAACATGTAAAGGAATCGCCATCATTAAGTACATTTTTAAGGAATGAATCGAACGATGTTGACGGAAAGACACTAAATTTAAGGCCGGAAGAGAAACGGGATATCATTGCATTTTTGAATATGCTGACAGATTCGGCATTTGTGACTAATCCGCAATTTGCCGCCCCTGATAAATTATCCGCACGTTAAAAACTAATTTAAAATGAAAAAACAAGCTTTTGCCCTGCTTGCATTTATAGCTTTGCTCATCAACCCTTACACAGCGCAATTATATGCGCAGGGCAAAGAAGCGACAGTTAGAGTGAGCGGTGAAGTTACTACACCCATAGAACTTAAAGCAGCAGATTTACAGCAATTTAGCCAAACGGATGTAAAGCGTAAAGACCGGGACGGAAACGACCATACTTATACTGGCGTGATACTGGCGGATATATTGCAAAAAGCCGGTGCAACCATCGGAAAAGACCTGACAAAGGAAAATCTGGCCAAATATGTACTGGTTGAAGCCAGTGATGGGTACCAGATTGTTTTCGGCCTGGCGGAACTGGATAAAGGCTTTACCGACCGACTGATTATACTCGCCACAAAAATCGATGGTAAGCCCCTGGCCCCGAGTGATGGCCCCTTCCGGGTAATTGTGCAGGACGAGAAGAAACCTGCACGTTGTATCAGGCAGGTTACCGCAATTAAAGTACAGTTTGCAAAATAAGTACCGATATGGCTCACGATATCAAAATAGAAGGTTTAGCTCCGCTTTTGCAGGTGTTTGATATGCCGGCATCCCTTAAATTCTATCGCGATATTTTGGGTTTTAGGGTGATGATGTCGTCGGAAGATAGTGATGAGACTAACTGGGTTTTGTTGAGGCTTAACGATATGGAGCTGACGCTGAATACTGCGTACGAAAGAGAATACCGTCCGAAAATGCCCGATGCAAACCGTATTACCGCGCACTACGATACTTGCCTGTATTTTGGCTGCCCGGATACCGATGCGCTTTATACACATTTAAAAAACAACGGGCTGGAACTGAACAAGCCCGAAATTACCCGCTATAACTGGAAAGCAATATACGTAAAAGACCCTGATGGGTATGGCTTATGCTTTCACTGGCCGCTTCCGAATAACTGATACTTTTACCCTAAGTATGCATCGGCTCAGTTTTTAGGCTCGGCATGTACTTGCCCGTTCCCGACGCACTGCCTCTTTTTACTTTAAATGACGGAAGCTGATTGCCCTCCTTATTTTCCATAAATATTATTTCTGTTATTCCTATATGGAGTGATTTAAATAATATTTATTTAAATCCGCATACCCGAACCCTCCGTATCTCCCCTAAACATCACAATACTTAACAAAAATCATAATGAAAAAGACTAGACTAATTATCGCATCCGCTGCCACAGCGTTGGTGCTTGGCGGTGGGATTCTTTGGGCATCAGACCATAATGATGCGCCAAATGTGAAAGGCAAAAGCACCGACATTACAGATTTGTATGTGTTCCAGGGTGAGAATACTGCCAACCTTGTTTTTGTTGGTAATGTACAGGGCTTGCTAACCCCGACTGCCACCGGTACTGCAAAATTCGATGAAAACACCATGATTGAATTTAAAATTGACAACAGCGGCGACAATGTTGAAGATTTGGTAATCCAGGCGGTTTACAAAGGTGGTAAGATGTACATTTACGGCCCTGTTAAGCCAAATGCAACAGGTAATACTGCAACTGTAGTAGGTTCTGCTTCGGTTGTTGTACCGGTTACTGCTTATGGCACCACTGCTGTTACCAATACATCATCAACCGGAATTAAAGCTTTTGCAGGCCCGCGTGACGACCCTTTCTTTTTTGACCTCGACCAGTTCCACAAAATTACAGGCGGAACCGCATCTGGCTTTAACAACCCCGGAACCGATACTTTTGCAGGTACAAACGTAATGAGCGTTGTGGTTGAAGTGCCAAAAAGCATGCTGAACAGCACTGGTAAGCTGAACGTTTGGCTGCAAACATTCTCTAAATAATTCACAATTAAGAAAGGAAAACGAAATCATGAAAAAGAATTTATCATACAGCATAATTGCACTTTGCGCACTGACACTTATGTTCAGCGCATGCCATAAAGACAAAAAAGTTACCCCGGGCGATCCCAATACGGGCCAGGTATTTTCAACTCCGGGCGACCAGGTTGGCCGCCCCGGCATTGCAACGGTTTTTGTAGGCGCAGCCGATAAGGATAACTTTAATACCACCACGCCTTCAACCATGGGCGCGGCCTATCAAACAAAATTTCAAACACAATTGCAGGCCTATAATGGCGGCGCTTACACCACCAACCTTTTAGGTTTGTCTGCCGCTGCATTTACCGGCGTTTTATCTACAGACGTGCTGAATGTTTCAACAACCGGTAAAACAACTTATTACGACGGAACAAACGTGCTTACAGGCCGTGCGTTAACCGATGATGTTATCGATGTAAGCTTAATATTAGTTTTTGGCGGCCCCGACGCTTCTAAAAACCCTGCATTAACATCCGACCACGTAAATGCTAACGACAAACCGTTCTCAACTTCATTCCCTTACGAGGCAGCACCCTGGTAATTTTAATTATAAATTGGATTTGGTTTCGAAGGCCGGGCTAAGTCCCGGCTTTCGTTTTAGCCATAGCATTTTATCAGCATACCTAATCAGTTCTTATTTTAAATGGAAAATCACGAAGGTAAATCAAATCAGTACAAGCGCGTAGCAGGTATTTCGATATTGTTTATGCTTTTCAGTCAGCCGCTTTGGGCACATGTTATTGTTGGAGAATTAGAAAAACTCTCAGCAGCCGATGCTGCGCTGGTGTACCTTGGCCTAGGTTATAAGCACATACTTCCTTTAGGTTTCGATCATATCCTGTTCATTCTCAGTTTGTTTTTGCTTAGTCCTAAACTCAAGTCTGTACTGTGGCAGGCAACTGCATTTACGGTGGCGCATTCAGTTACGCTCGGGTTGGCCATGTACCACGTAATAACGCCGCCCGCTAAAATTGTAGAGCCGGTAATCGCACTTTCCATAATGTACGTCGCGCTGGAAAACATTATATCGCCAAAGCTCAAAACTTCACGCATAGGCGTAGTGTTTTTATTCGGACTGGTGCACGGAATGGGTTTTGCCGGAGCGCTGGGACAGTTAGGGTTGCCAAAAAATGCCTACCTGCTATCGCTGGTGATGTTTAACGTGGGAGTAGAGTTGGGGCAGCTTACAGTTATCTTAACTGCTTACTTTTTACTGGCCCGCAATTTCGGCGATAAGCCGTATTACCGTAAGTACAGTGTTATACCGCTGTCGGCCATGATTGTTATTGTTGCCGCGTACTGGACAGTTGAGCGGCTATTCTTCTAAACTCTTTTCCAAATCGACGGCCATGGCCGAGCTAAGGTCATACTTGTTTTTGTCGGCAGCTTTAAAGAATTCCTCAGCGTTGTAGCCTTTATCAAGGCCTTTCATCATCTTACCCATGTAGTAAAGCTCAAGCCCTTCAAGCGGCTGGCCCGAAACATGCTGCTGAAATACTTTGTAGGCTTCATTCTTTTTGCCGTTCATATACAGCGTATAAACATACCACGCATAAGTTTGAGGAGTAGCGCGATTATTCAGCTCATCCTTTGCCAGGGCTTCTGCTTTGGCCGGATTATTCAATATGCCAGTTAAAATCTCGATTACGTATTTGTTATACATCCTGCCGTAAACGGTGTCGGTCGCTTTGGCGATGAAATCTTCAGCATACCTTTTTTCAAGGTTTTTATCGCCGCGCTGCTGCGCCATTTGATACAGCTTGAACAGCGGGTCGGGCAGTTTATTTTTGGTGAGTACAAACTTGTAAATCTTTTCGGCAAGCGTGTCGTTTTTATCATGCGCAAGTGCTACCCACCCAAGGCCGAGTATGCTGTGAAAATCAGCGCTGTTTATTTTGATGCATTCTTTGTAAATGTCAGCTGCTTTTTGCAAATCGCCTGCGTGAATATTCAGATCTGCCTCGTTTGACAGCGCGATTCCTTTAAGGTAATCTGAGTTTCTGGCAAGATTAGAAGCCTTATTCATTGCGCTTATGGCACTGTCGAGCGTACCGGTAAAATGGTCGTATTTTGAACGGCGGAAAAAGTAGCTGTAATCTTTTGCTGATTTTAGCTGTTTCAGGTACGCGCCTGCAATTGGATACCGGCCCAATTCAAAGTTTACATCGAATAATAACGTCGTCAGCGTAAATTTATCAACCCCAAGCTTTTTTGCCTGCTCAAACAAAGTATCGGCCTGGCGAAAATGATGTTGCAGCATGGCGGTGGATGTTAAAGCAACAAAGGGCGATGAAAGCGAGTTGTTGTAGGCTTTATTAATGTTATGATAGATGGAGTCGGCTTTTTTAATATCCTGTATATCGCCAAAGAAATGAAACCGGGAAATTAAGGTAGCAGCATATTTTGATTCGTTTACCTGCCTTGTTTGTTTTGGGTCGATGCGGTTTTTCCAGAACTGCATATCGGCGTCATTGTCTTGAACTATTTTAGGCAACGTATAATGATTGATAAGGCTGTCAACATATACCTTATCTACAATTTTTGAATTTTTACTTTTGCAGGAAATGAAAGCGGATGCAATGATAAGGACACCAAAAAGGTATTTCATGATAATGGGTTTTAAAGCAATTACGTAAATAGGCCCTTTGCAGTTTGAAAGCCATTTTATAAATATTAAATAATATTATATCGCAAATAAATCCCTCATTAGCCAAACTCCGTAATTCTCGATAACCAAATATCTATACTTGCTAAAAGACTACATGCCTTACTTCACATTATACAGTATCCATCGAAAACTTACTTTAGCAAGCTGTTTCCTGCTTATTCATATCGCGTTGTTCGCGCAGCAAAATAACATCAGCGGTAAGGTAGTCGACAGCGCAACCAACATTCCTGTTGCGGGCGCAACTATACTGTTATCACCCACAAATAAAACGGCCATAACTGATGAAATCGGGCGCTTTGCATTTAAGAGCTCTGCTGGCTTTAAAACGGTTACGGTTACAGCGATAGGCTATGAATCAAAAACTTTTGACGCATTCGGTTATAACGGAGCACAAACCATCAGGCTTTCCGAACATCAAACCCAGCTTGCTGATGTTGTTATCAGGGCCGATGCCGGGAATCCTTACAAGGCCATCAGCGAAACGGATATCCGTATGCGGGGTATCTCAAACTCGCAGGAGGTTTTACGCATTGTGCCGGGGTTGTTTATTGGTCAGCACCAGGGCGGGGGCAAGGCCGAGCAGATATTTTTACGCGGCTTTGATGCCGACCACGGTACCGATATCGCCCTGCATGTAGACGGTATGCCGGTTAGTATGGTGTCGCATGCGCACGGACAGGGTTATGCCGATAGCCACTTCATCATCCCCGAAACCATTGAAAGCACAGAATTTAAAAAAGGTCTTTACGATGCTGAAAAAGGTGATTTGGTAACCACAGGTTTTGTAGATTTTCATACGGCCGATGCCATCAGCAATAACACTGTAAAACTGGAAGGCGGGCAATTCAATACCTTCAGGGCATTGGCTATGGTGAATTTGCTGAATGATAAGGCTAAAGCAAATGGCCAATACTGGTACGCCGCTTCCGAATTCAGGTACAGCGACAGCTATTTTGATAACCCGCAGCATTTTAAGCGGTTCAACTTTTTTACAAAATATAAAGACAAACTATCGGAACATAATACGCTCACGCTGTCTGCATCTACATTATACAGCACCTGGTTTGCATCCGGCCAGATACCGGATCAGGCAATTGATAAAGGTATTGTAGGCTTTTACGGCGCGCTTGATCCGAAGGAAGGCGGTGTAACATCGCGTACCAATGTGAATGCGCAATTGCTGACAACGCTGCCAGATAATGCTATCATCAAAAATCAATTTTACTACACCCGCTACAAATTTGACTTGCATACAAACTTTACTTTCTTTCTGGTAGATACTGTTAACGGTGATGGAATACGGCAAAAGGAAGCGCGTAACCTGTATGGCTATAATGGCAGCTACATTAAGGAAAGCTATTGGGGAAATACAAAGGTTACTACAGATATTGGCCTAAATGTTCGCTATGACGTAACAGACAGTTCGGAGTTATCGCACACAAAAGACCGGTACACCCTGCTTAATCGTATCAAGCTTGGCGATATTAACGAGCTCGGTGCAGGCGTATATATCAGCGAAACATTCAGGTTTAATGAAAAATTTACCATTAACGCAGGACTTCGGTTTGACCAGTTCCTTTATCGGTACAACAATAAATTTGCTGGCGATACTACCTTACAAGGTATAGGCATCTACAAAGCCAATAATAAAATTGTAAGCCCTAAGCTGAATTTTTATTACCAGGCAAATGATAAAACGGAACTTTACCTGTCAATTGGGAAAGGTTTTCACTCCAACGATGCACGGGTTGTAGTTGCCACAAAAGGCTTACCGACATTGCCCGCGGCATATGGTACTGATTTAGGCATCGTATTTAAACCCGCCGATAATCTGCTGATAAATGCCGCGCTCTGGTATATTTACTTGCAGCAGGAGTACGTGTATGGCGGTGACGGCGGCTCGGTTGATTTTAGCGGGAGAACCCGTCGCTTAGGCTTTGATTTATCTGCGCGTTATCAACCCGTTAAAACCTGGTTTTTTGATGTCGACGTTAATTATGCGCATGGTCGTTCCATTGACGATCCAGCAGGGCAGAATTATATCCCGCTGGCGCCGGTTTTTAGCAGTACTGCAGGGCTTACCTATATAGGCAAAAGCGGCTTCAATGGCAGTCTGCGTTACCGCTGGCTTGCTGACAGACCAGCTAACGAAGATTACAGCCTAACAGCGCAGGGATATTTTGTAAACGATTTAGTGCTTAATTATACGCAACCTAAATACGAAATTGGCTTAACCATCAATAACCTGTTTAACGTACGGTGGAAAGAAACCCAGTTTGATACTGTAACCCGTCTGCAACATGAAGCCGAGCCGGTAGACGGCATTGCTTTTACTCCCGGAACAAAGTTCGCAGGGGTACTTCATGTAAGTTATTTCTTTAAATAGTGCAGGCCTTGTAATCACGAAGGTTGCTCAACGGGCGTCGAGGAAAATTTCTATCCCGGTTATCTGTGAGCGCTTTGTTAAAAAACATTCACCTATCAAATTATCGTCAGCAATTACGCCACCGGAACGTTTTACTAAAACTATATAGCACCTAAAGAGTTAATGATTTGTTAACAGTTACCGTTTATTTAACTCTCTCAAATGCGCTCAACCCTTACTCATCAGCCCCTTAAAAAATATTTATTCCTTTTGCTTGCTACGCTGTGCATACTACCGGCTATATCGCTTGGCCAGATAGAAGTGGACCGAAAGCAACGGCTTGAAGCCGATAGCCTTGCTAGAGCAAAAAGTTTTTTCACACCAAAGGAGCGTACCCGTCATTTCGGTCGCGCGGCATTATTTTTTGGTATCGCAGAGCTTACTCCCTGGACCGTCGACCGCTATGTGAGCCAAAAGGACTATGCCCGCATTTCGTGGAAATCCGTTGGCCATAACCTTAATCCGGGTAGTTGGGAGTTTGATAACGATGAGTTTCAAACCAACCAGTTCGGACATCCGTACCATGGCAGTAACTTTTACAGCGCGTTCAGGGTAAATGGCTATTCCTTCTGGCAGGCGGCTCCGGCTGCTTTTGCCGGTAGCTACCTGTGGGAAACCTTTGCCGAAAACCAGGCCCCGGCCCCTAACGATTTTATCAATACCAGCTACGGCGGTATCATATTAGGGGAGATGACTTATCGCTTATCAAACAAAATAGTAAACAACCGTACGCGCGGCTTTAAACGACAGGTTGACGAAGTGTTTGCTTTCCTGGTTAACCCTATGAACGGCCTGCACCGCATTACAACCGGCAAATGGGGGAAATATAGCGGAAATTCTACCGAGCGCGATTCCTCGAAAATTTATGCTGAATTCGGATTGGGTATACGTACGTTTAACAATGGCCTGCATAACGCGCAATCCGGCTGGTTTGGCCACATTAAATTGCTGTATGGTACACCTTATGAAAATTACCGGGTGCCGTTTAGCAACATCTCCGTTAACGCTGAATTTGGTAAGGATGACAGTACCAAAATTAATATCGTAAGCGTTTACGGCTCGCTTGCCGGCTGGGAAATCTCCTCAAACGAAAAGGCGGAGCATTTGGCAGTGCTCTCGGCCAACTATGATTATGTCCGCAACGTCGCTTTCTTTTATGGGGGGCAAAGCCTGCGGATAAACGTGCTGTCGGAATTCGATATTTCAAAAAAAATCACCATTAACACCCAAATAGGCGGCGGCGCATTGATATTAGGGGCCGTTCCCGACCGTTACCTCACCCGTGGCCGGGATTATGATTACGGTTCGGGGGCTGTCTATAACTTGTCGGGCGGTATTAATTTTGCGAATAAATTCTTTTATAATCTTAATTACCGCGGCGCCTGGTTAGTTACATTAAACGGCAACGCATCGCATTATTTCGTGCATACCGTATCTTCCGAAATAGGGTATCACATCAATAAAAGCCTGGAGCTTGCCGCCGAACCAGGCTACCTGGAACTCAATTCGCATTATAACCAGCACCCCAACATCAATAGTAAATATCCGTATTTCAGGGGCTCTTTGCGGTATACGGTGGATTTTGAATAGCGTGTGAATCTAACCACGGAGAGCACAGATGAGGCACAGAAAGCGCAGAGTTTAGTAAGAATTTCTGGGCAATATTCTCCTTCGCTTCTCCTGTATTCTCTAATGCTTCCTTTGGTAAATCTATAAATTATTGGTTGCTTTTGTCAACTATATAACTATATTTGTGTCATGAACAATGAGCATATAGCTAAACTGCGCTTATTTAACCGGTTTTACACTTCGGTAATAGGCCTGCTGGACAAACAATACCTCAACAGCGAATTCTCACTCACCGAGGTTCGTATCCTGTATGAATTGGCGCATCACCCGGAAGGAATGACAGCCACGGAACTTGTTGAAATGCTCGGTCTTGACAAAGGCTACCTAAGCCGTATGCTGCAAGCATTTGAAAAGAAGAAACTGATTGCAAAAAGACAATCTTCCGCCGATAAACGGGCCTTTTTTCTTTCTCTATCAACTGAGGGAAACAAACTTTTTGCAGGACTGAACGATGCTTCGCAACAACAGGCATCAGACTTATTATCCTCGCTTGGCGATGCCAAAGCTGCCGAGCTTATCGGGCACATGGATGCCATCCGTAATATTTTTGAAAATTTAACCATCAACAAAAAATGAATGTTAATATTGATGATATAACTATCCGTACAGAATTGCGGCCCGGCGACATTGGCTATATAACCTGGATGCATGGCGACATATATAGCCGGGAAAACGGCTTCGGGATTAGTTTTGAGGCCTACGTAGCAAAAGGCCTTTACGAGTTCTATAAGGACTACGACATCGAATTAGATAGGGTATGGGTAGCGGAGCATGGCAGTCGGATCGTTGGCTTTTTGCTTTTAATGCATCGGGAGAACAACGCGGCTCAACTACGTTATTTTTTATTTGACCCCGACTACCGGGGCATAGGCCTTGGTAAAAAACTGGTTGGTTTGTTTATGGACTTTTTGAAAGCCAAAGGCTATAGATCCTGCTATTTATGGACAACCGACGAACAGGATGCCGCCGCCGCCATTTATAAGAAACTGGGCTTTATTTTAACAGATGAAGTGGAATCGACCGCTTTTGGCAAACCGCTTAAAGAACACAGGTATGAATTGTTATTGAAATAAAAAAGCCTCCCAACTTTTCAGTAGAAGGCCCTCCAAACAAACTTGGTGAGAGATTATTTTGCCTGGTGCTCCGTAGGGAGCTGTATAAAAAATACCGTACCGTTACCGGCGTTGTCTTCAAACCATATTTTGCCACTATGCAGTTCGATTATCTTTTTTGAAATTGAAAGCCCCAGGCCGAAAGGCTGTTCGCCTTGTGTGCCGTTCCTTTTTGCGGGGGTAAACATTTCAAAAACAAGTTCTTTGTTTTCTGTAGGGATACCAACGCCATTGTCGGCTACCCAAATCAGGATATTTTTGCCATCGGCTTTTATGCCAACCTTTATTTTGCTGCCTGTATAGCTAAACTTAATGGCATTAACTATTAAGTTATTGATTACACGCCAGATTTTCTCATGGTTTATTTCGGCCAATACCGGCACATTATCACTTTCGAAAACTATTTCCTGGTGTTTCTCCTTAGCGCGGAACTGAAGCAATTCTATCGAATCGTACAACATGGCGCGTAAATCAAGCTTTTGTGTAACCAGTGGTTCATCGTCACTCTCCAGTCCAGATTTAAGCAACTCGTTTATCATCTCCATAGAATGCAAACCGGTTGTTTCAATAAGCTTTAACATGTGCTTACTATCTTCCGAAAATTCATCCTCAACCATCAGCATGCTCGCAAGGCCGGTCATGCCCGAAAGCGGGTTGCGTAAATCGTGCGCCATTACACGCATAATACGCAGGTAATTTTTATTAACGCGTTCAAGCTCTTCAAGGGAATTTTGCAGTTCCTTATTATGCTGTGTAAGCACGCTAAGGCTTCCTTTTGTGTTTTTAAGTGTTTGGGTTATCATCAAGTATAGATTGTTAATATTATGATCCAGGTAAAAAGCCGCCATACAGATGTGCAGACTGTTTTAACATTAAAATCTGTTTATAAAAAACTTTCTCCAGGTAAATTACATGCTTAAACGGAAAACGATATAAAAGGGTTGTGAAATGTTAGGTATTATTAACATTAAAAGATAGCTTGTATATTACGCCCTTAAATCATCACTGTTTTTATCATGAAAAACGCCAGTAAGACCTTTGTAAGCGCACTGTTAATTATGTTGATTTTGGCGACAGGCAGCGCCTCAGCGCAAACGTCACAAGATGCAAAGGCCGGAAAGAGTTTCCGCGTTATAGGGTATTTACCAGCCTTTGGTATGCGTAACACAGGTGGACTTAATTACGATTTCGGCAGGATAAATTATCTTAACATAGCTTTTGTCAACCCTGATTCTGCCGCGAATTTTACCATTTCACCATCTTTAGCCCAGATTGTTACCGCTGCCCATGCAAAAAGTACGAAAGTTTTAATATCGATAGGCGGGGGTTCGGCCCCGGTATATTATTCCAAACTTTTGGCAGATAGTTTGCGAAGCCGATTAATCAACAGCCTTGCTAAGCTATCTGTCGACTATAACCTCGACGGGATAGATGTTGATTTGGAAGGCGAACGCATCGACACCAATTACGAAGCGTTTGTAACCGGGCTTTCTGCAGCCTTGAAGCCCAAAGGCAAATTGCTTACCTCGGCAGTGGCTACAGCTTATAAATCGCGGTATACAGATAAGGCGCTGGCAGTTTATGATTTCATTAATATCATGTCATACGATAAAACAGGCCCATGGCGGCCCCAGGATGCAGGTCCGCATGCTCCTTACGATATGGCGGTGTCTGATTTGGATTACTGGATAAACACCCGCGGTATAGCACCTCAGAAACTTAGCCTTGGCCTGCCTTTTTACGGTTACGGCTTCGGGCAGGGCGCACCGGCCGAAATAGGCTTTAAGGGTCTGGTAACTCAATATCCCGGGTCTGAAAACGCAGATACTTTTACGGTACCCGGAGGAGGCATAATATATTATAATGGCACTGCTACCATAAAAAATAAAACCACGCTTGCGCTGCAAAAAGCCGGTGGCGTAATGATATGGCAATTATTGGGAGATGCCGATGGCGATAAGTCGCTGCTGAATGTGATAAACAATACGATAAATTCGAATAAGTAATAGTTAATAAATATTTTTCTATATTGAGGCCACCAATTATAAACTGTTGATGCGCATGAAAAATACTCAAGGCAAACCCTGGATTTTCTGGACCGGCTTTTGCCTGTTACTCATTCCCGGCCTGGTACATGCTTACTTGCTGATGCCTTTTCCCGGTAGCCAGGACTTAAATGCCATAACCATATCGTACTACCTCGAGAAGATTGTTACGCCATTGCGGCTCATTGGGTCGGTAATGATAATGTATTACATCATTAAGTATTTCCGGGACGATTCTACAAAATCTAAAGTGCTGAAAATTGCGGTAATGCTTTTGTTCCTGGGTAGCTTTTACGTGAGCGATGTAATGTATAAAGCCGAAGCAATGTTCGAAGAACCCAAGACTGTAAAATTCGCCAATTCAATGGATAACCATGTTCCTGAAAGCATGGTGATATTAGGTGTGGTAAATAATGGGGTTGCAAAGGCTTACCCATTGGTATACCTGGGCTATCATCATAAAGTGCAGGACAATGTTGGCGGTGAGCCTGTGTTAGTTACCTATTGTACCATGTGCCGTACCGGTCGTGTCTATAGTCCCATGGTTAACGGCAAAAAGCAGGAATTCCGTTTGGTTGGCGCAAGACATTATAACGCAGTTATTGAAGATGTTGACACCAAAACCTGGTGGTACCAGGCGACAGGCGTTGCCGCCGTAGGCCCGCTAAAGGGCAATCATTTGAAGGAATTGTACTATGAGCAATCTACCCTGGCATCATGGCTGGCTAAGTACCCCGGCTCATTAATATTACAGCCTGATAAACACTTCACCTCCGACTACGCCGATTTGAAAAACTACGATCGCATTCAATCTATCGACAAAGATAGCACCATAAAAAATAAAGACACACTTGTTAGAAAGAGTTGGGTACTGGGTGTAATTACAGGCGGACAGGCTAAAGCATATAACTGGCGCATGCTGGCGAAAACAAAGGTCATCAATGATAACCTGGCTAATACGCCATTGATGGTTGGTATGGAAAATGATAGCCTTACTTTTCACGCATATAACAGGATGGTAAAAGGAAAGGAGCTACATTTTAACCTGGATACCGCCGGCATGCTTACCGATAAAGAAACCGTATCGACATGGAACTGGGGCGGCCTGTGTGTTGCCGGTCCGAATAAAGGTACCCAATTGGATAAGATACAAGCCTACCAGGAATATATGCACTCCTGGAAGCATTTTCACCCGAAAACATTGTTTCAATAATTGTCGTTAAAGTCATTTTCCTAATGATACATCTAAATCACCCTGCCGGGGTGATTTTTTATTTTTTTAATATCCGTACCTTAAGTTCGGTTATATATGCCCGTATTATTG
>JAZJZL010000222.1:15918-29364 GCA_040389845.1 Bacteroidota bacterium | reverse complement strand
GGAGGTTAAAAAAATTAATTAATTAATTAATCTGGGTATTTAAAAATTCAATTTCAAAGATTGAAAAATAAATTGTGAATGACCTATCTTGCGTATAATTGGCGCACGCTTTTGCACAGTTTTTTATTTAATAATCTGATTTTTCATATGGATTTTGTTTTAAATGAATCGTGATGTCATTACTGGTTTATAGCCATAAAGTGCAATGAGGCAGGCAGATAAATTGGGTGAGCGCGTGCACAGGTTGAAAATTTAATCAACGGTTGATATGCCTGAATTTGCATTTTCAGAATAAAACATTAGCTTCGATGCTATAATTCATGAAGACTAAATCCACCTTATTGCGCCAACGTGTAAAAGCTTATACGCTAACAGAAATACTTGTTGTTTTGGTAATTATAGGTATATTGATTTTGATGGCCTTGCCGAACTTGTTGCCCCTTATCACCAAAGCCAAGAGCCTGGAGGCAAAGACGCAGCTAAACCACATCCAAACACTGGAGCAAAGTTATTTCTATGAGCATTCCAAATACTCTAAGGATTTAAACGAAATAGGCTTTTTACAGGATAAGCTGGTGACGGATAACGATGGCCGGGCCAATTACCGTATCGAGATTACTACGGCTACCAACACGGGTTTTACTGCGCGGGCTACAGCAGTTGTAGATTTTAACGGAAACGGCACTTTTAACGTGTGGGAGATAGACCAGGACAAGAAGCTGAAAGAAGTTACGGCAGATTAAGTGTTAATACCGAAGATTTTAAGTTTAATAATATTACTGCTGCTGTTTATACAGGATGCAAAAAGCAGGGAGGTTCACTGGCTGCTATTCCCGCTTTTAGTGATTGTTTTTATGTGGATGAGGATTGTGAGCGATGAATTTTCCATAACATATTTTGGAGAGGTTTTAGAAAATAACATTTTCCTGGCATTGCAGGGAATTCTGCTGTCGTGCTATTTTTCGTTGAAAAACCGGCGATGGACGAACATCACAAACGGACTACTTGGACCTGGAGACGTTTTATTCCTGGTATCAGTTACTTTCTGTTTTCCGCTATTGAGCTATATTGTGTTTTATGTGGTGAGTCTGTGTGTTGTAATGCTGATATGGCTGCTGTGGCAGGCTTTGCAAGGTGAAAAGGATAGAAAGATACCACTGGCGGGGCTCCAGGCCCTATTACTGGCTTTTTTTTTGATGGCGGCCTGGTGGATTTGCCCGCTGAATTTGACAAATGATGACTGGATTGTGAGGATTATATACTAATGAACTTAACGCAAGATATAATAATAAGCACTGGTAGCTTGCACCTGTTAACTAAAGAACAGGCATGGCATTATCATATATTGCCAAAACACAAAGACGCGGGCAGCTTTCACCTATATTGCTGCGAAACCTCGGAGGTTAATAACTTAACGGCAGAACTTGAAATATTATTCAATACTTCTATAATGCTTGAACCTATTCCCGATGGCCAGGTTGCGCGGCTGCTTTCAACCTATTATATAAAAGAATATTCGGTGCCGGGGGGAGTGGCCGTTGTACAGCAAAATACCAATGCTGATAATTTTTTAACCAACATGATACGGGAAGCGAGGGGCTTAAAAAGCAGCGATATCCACATAGAAAGCTATGAAAATAAATGCAGGGTAAGGATAAGGATTGACGGAATGATGGTGGAGCGTTACCTGCTTAAGCGTGAGGAATACCCGGCGCTTATCAACAAAATTAAGATTTACGCTAATCTTGATATTGCCGAAAAGCGCCTGCCGCAGGATGGCCGTATCAATTATAAGGACCAGGATCTTCAATTCGATATTCGCGTTTCGGTGCTGCCCACGCTTTTCGGCGAAAAAGTTGTATTGCGTTTGCTGAACAGTGACGCTACAGCTATAGACCTGAATACACTCGGCTTTTCGGACTTTGATTTGGCCAACTATATGCAGGGCATTAAAAAGCCGAACGGCATACTGCTTATAAGCGGTCCTACCGGTAGCGGTAAAACCACCACATTATATGCTACCCTGAAACTTCTGAACAAGGAAACACGCAATATCCTGACCATCGAAGACCCTGTTGAATATACGCTGGAAGGCATAAACCAGGTTCAGCTGAAGGAAGCGATAGGCTTAAATTTTGCGGCTGCCCTGCGCACGTTTTTAAGGCAGGACCCTGACGTAATTATGGTTGGCGAGATAAGGGACCCGGATACAGCCAATATGGCTATCAGGGCGGCGCTTACCGGCCACCTGGTGTTATCAACTATACATACAAACTCCGCATGGGGTACGGTGTCGCGCCTTATCGATATGGGCATTCCGCCGTTCCTGGTGGCTAATACGCTCAATACGACCGCTGCACAGCGCCTGGTAAGATTGCTATGCCCGCACTGCAAAAAACAGGAACCATTTGATAAGAGCGCCTACCCCAAACAATTTGTTCCTTTTAAACAAGTTACGCATCATTTTAAGGCAAACGGATGCGAACAGTGCTATTACACTGGCTACAAAGGCCGCAAAGCCGTTTATGAAATAATCCCGATTGACCAGGACCTGGCCTTTGAAATAAAGAATGGAAACATGTATATTCAGACCCTCTTAAAAGAAAGAGGGATATGTACGCTGGCCGAAAACGCCTTCAACATATTTAGCGGGGGTGATACATCGATTGAAGAAATTTACCCCTTATTATTAAATTATTAAGATATACCCTGAACCTGGATGAATAAAATATACTACAGGCTTTTATTTTTTTTTCTGCTTTACCTGCTTCCCTTTACCGGGTTCGGACAGCAAACGCCGCGTATTGCTGCTATCCAGCATAGGCTCGACAGCCTGTCGAAAACCGTTCCGGGCCTTAATCAAAAGGTGCAGTTATTTTTGAATGGCTCGCTGCAGCAATACCTAACGGGGATATCTACCTCAAACAATATCAGCATCAGTGTAGACCCCAAGCTTACCTTTAATGTTAACGATAATTTTACCGATGTGTCAGCCACCAATATCCTGGTATTCCTGGCCCAAAAGTACAGTCTCGACATCTCGGTTGTTGGCGTTATCATCTACATAACACCTTACCAGGCCCCCGTGCAGTATGTGCCGCCGCCGGTAAAGCAAATAGGAGTGGTATATAATAGAGCCGACAACACCCTTTCATTAACCTTAAATAATGACAGCCTTACCGCTGTTGCAAAAAAAATAACACAGGTATCGGGTAAAAACGTGGCAATACCGGCCTCGCTGCAAAGCAAAATGGTGAACGCTTTTATCGCTGCAGCGCCATTTGAAACAGCGCTGGATAAAATGGCCTTCACAAATGAAATTAAAATGGTGAAGACCAGCGACAACTTTTACCTATTTCAGCCCTTGGGCGAAAACGAAGAACTTTACATAAATGGTGATAAAAGCACTGCCGTACGAAAAACATTTAAGCCGGCAGGACAGCAGGCCCCTATCGGTGCAACGGGTGTTTTTAGCCGGGTTATTAACGGCCAGAAATACATTTCGGCTGACGCTTATAATACGCCTATAATTAATTTGGTTAAACAAGGCTGTCAGGAACTTGGTATCAGCTATTCTATCTATTCTGAAATAAAAGGGAATATCGATATTCATGTAACGGATGTAACATTCGAGCAACTGCTGAATTTACTTTTCAGGGGCACGGATTATACTTTCCAGGCTGATAACGGGATTTATTTAATAGGCGATAAAAAACTGGAAGGGCTAAGGACCTTCCACTCAATACACCTGCAAAACAGGTCGATTGATACTGTTGTTGCTATGATTCCGGCAGAATGGAAAAAAGGCGTAGAAATAAAAGAGTTCCGGGAACAAAACACACTTATATTATCAGGGTCGATTGCACAGATACGGGAGGTCGAAAATTTTGTAAAACAACTGGATGAACTGGTGCCTGTTGTGCTGATAGAGGTTACGATGATAGATTTCCATAAAAACCGGAAAATAGCGACGGGGCTTTCGGCGGGAGTGTCTGACAGCGTAAAAACCGGCGGCTCAGTTTTGCCGGGCGTTGACTTTACGTTCAGCGCGAATTCTATCAACAGCTTTTTAAACGGGCTTTCAAAAATTACTTCTATCAACCTGGGGCATGTAGTACCCGGCTTCTATGCCCGGATACAGGCATTGGAATCTAACGATAATGTAGATGTGCGTTCTGTACCCAAACTAACGGCATTGAACGGTCATTCCGCATCATTAAGCATTGGCAGTAAAGTATTTTACAAAAACACAACCCAAAGCCTTTACCCTTCTGCAAGTACCAATACATCTGTATTTACTAATATATATACGCCGGTAGAGGCAGATTTATCGGTAGATATTAAACCTATCGTATCAGGCGATGAGCAGGTTACATTAGGCATCAAAGTAAACATTTCCGACTTCACTTCTATCCCAACTGACGGCTCACCGCCTCCGCAGGCGATCAGCAAGTTTGAAACCAGCCTCAGGGTACATAGCGAAGACACCATTTTGCTAGGCGGTATCGAACGAACTGAGAATGATTCCAGTTCATCAGGTATTCCTATTTTATCACGGATACCGATATTGAAATGGATATTCAGCAGCCGCACCAAAACATCGTCAAAAGTTGTCACTGTGCTGTTTATCAAGTCGACCATTATACGTTGATTAATTATGCTGGAGAAATACTACCATATCAGCGAGGCGGCCGGAGTGAATATCGCCATTAACGAAAACGGTGAAACAGATATTAGTGCCTGCACGGTAGGGATAAAAAAGAACCAGCTAAGCTTCGATAAAAAGATTGTCGACCTAACTAGGCTTGAAGACCTGGCTAAACAGATACCGGGAAAAATTCCGCTGGCTTTAAACATTTCCGGTAGGGGTGTCCTGCAAAAGCAAATAGACAGGATAGAAGAAATAAACCATCAAAATTTTGACCGTGTATTGCCGAATGCCAATATCGACGACTTTTATGTACAACAGTTAAATTCGGGTTCTTCATCATTTGTTTCAGTAATTCGTAAAACGGAGGCCGACAGGTGGATAAAGAGCCTGGAGGATTTAGCGCTTTGCCCGCTTCAGCTCAGCCTCGGGCCTTTTGCTGTTCAGCATATTGTGCCGCAACTGAACGTATATGGAGAAGAGTTGATTTTTGACGGACATGCAATTACCCGCAACGAGCAGCAAGAATGGACAGGCTATAAATATGCTGCGAGTGCCAAATCGCCGTTTATGCTGAAAGTTGAATCGGAAGGCATTAACGAAAAGTTACTTATTCCGTATGCGGCGGCTTTCCAGTTGTTATTGTCTGATAAGATTACACAGGTAAACGCCCCTGCATCGCACCTCGGTGATGCACTGCGCCAAACAATAGAAGAAGGAAAGTTTAAAACATACGGCTTTTTAATACTGGCTGTGTTTTTTGTACTGCTGCTGGTAAACTTTCTGCTATTCTCATGGCTTAACACCTCAAACGGCAGGCTAAGCGCAGAAATGAGCCGTACTGCACAAAGTACAAGCGATGTTCAGCAATTGAGCGATGGCATTAAACAAAAAGAGGCGCTGCTTAAAACACTGGGCTGGGAAGATAATATTGATAAGAGCGGATTGATTGACCAACTGGCATCATTACTGCCAGCTGAAATTACCTGGCGCGAAGCCGCAGTAGACCCACTAGACCTTACCGCCAACCGCAACCAAAAAACAATAGCATTTTATACCCGCAAAATAAGAATTACCGGTAACTCGGAAAAGATAATCCCGGTGAATGAATGGATAGCGCGTATAAAAACTATTAAATGGGTAAAAAATGTGCAATTGGACAGCTATACCTTTAATAATGAATTAAGCACAGGGCAGTTTACTATATTGATAGATTACTGATATGCTGGATAAGATACCCTTAAAGAAAGATTATATATTGGGCATATCGGCCTTATTGCTGCTGGTGTTGAGCTATGAGTTCGCTTTTAAAAAAACGATAGCGGCGTGGCAGATAAATAAGAAGCTGAAATCAGAGCTGATACAATCTGCAGACCTTGGCGTTCAGCCTGCATACATAGAACGAAAGAATAATAACCTTAGTAAGGTACTAGGTTTATACAAAGCTGATACGGTGGCTTTTCGCAATAATACAATAAATACAATATCAGCCATAGCCGAAAAGGAAAACGTAAAATTAAGCGGGGTACCTCTGCAGGACCCTTTGTTTTATAATGAGAAGTTTACCGTTCAGAAACTCAGTTTTTCGGGCAGATATTTTGACCTGACCAAAGCTTTTGCACAGATCGAAAAGACTTCGGGAATTGGTCGTATACGGTCTGCAACTTACAGAATCCTGCCCCCCCAACAAGCAGGCGGCCCCGACAAAATATTATCCCTGGAGCTATACTTCGAGATAGTTAAATAATGTAACTATCTGTTTTCCTTGGCATTATTTTTTTTAAAAAAAGAGAAATAATTACAATTATATTTTTAGTTTAGAAATATAATATTTAACCAAAGCCATTGCACATTTAATGATTTAGCCACAACAAAATTCTTCTTATAATAAGGATGCAGCCCCCTCAAGCATCACTTATTTAATTAATAAAATCCAAAATAGCGCTTAACCTGCGGAAGTAAATTTTGTCGGGGTGAAATTGTATTGCGTATCATTTAAATAAAAAACAACATAACAATTGTATCATGAAAGCCCCATTAACAGCAATTCTTGCAATCTGCTTATTTACGTTAACCTGCCGGGCTCAATGGACAACAGCGGGAACTGTAATGTATAACACAAATACCGGCAACGTAGGCATAGGCACAACTGCCCCTACCGCAGGCACACTGCAGATAAACGGCCCCAATGACATATTGTCTTTATACTGTACGACAAACACCGCTGCACAGTTTAACGCATATAATAACACAGATTTTAGGATAATTCAACGAAGTAACGGTGTAATGACACTGTGGACCAATACTTTAGAAAGACTGCGTATTGACCAAAACGGCAATGTGGGCATTGGTACATCCTCTCCCGGTGCAAAACTAAATGTTACCGGGGCTGAAATAAGGCTTACCGGCGTCGGTGCCAGCGGGGCCGGTTCTTCGGGCACCTTTACTATTTATGACTCGAACGGAACAACAAGGCGCGGGTATTTCGGAGACGCATCCGGAGGGAATACGGATTTGTATTTAACTGCCGAAAATGGTGGCGGTCTGTATGTCGCTACCGGCGGAGCGGCAAGAATGTATTACACCCCAACTGGCAATATAGGCGTCGGTACGGTTAACCCGGATCAGTTATTTACTGTAAACGGTACTATTCATTCAAAGTCGGTACTTGTTGATTTGACGATAGTGCCCGATTACGTTTTTAAAGCCGCCTACAAATTGCCCACCCTTGCTTATGTAAAAAACTACATTGATAAAAACAATCACTTGCCGGACGTACCCTCTGAAGCCGAAATTAAAAAGGACGGCCTTGATGTGGGCGCGATGAATGCCATTTTGCTTAAAAAGGTAGAGGAGCTGACGCTGTATATGCTGGAAAAAGATAAACAAATTAAACAGTTACAAATCCAGGTTAAAGAGCTGCAAAAGCGTAAGAAATAAGCCCTTGTATAAATAGCGAAATAAAAAGCCGAGAACCTACATAACTATTAAATACCCCATCATGAGGAAACCATTATTATTTACCGTACTTATAAGTCTAATGGCTGCCGGGAAGTTGCTGGCGCAATATTCGGGCAGCTTTATCGTCCAGGGCAGTAATGCCAATTATTACCCTGTAATAGTACAGGACCTTGCGTGGTCAAGCAACAAAGCTACGGAATTTGAATTAGGGCGATCAAACATCCATACCGATGCGAGTTTTCGCGGTTCCCTAATTTCTAAATTCCGTATCCATACCACAGATTGGGGGCATGGATCTAATTTTATCGATGCCGATATCAGGGAATTGAACAATTCTTTTATTGCAGGTTGGGCTGACGCGACAGGTTCAAACGGTAACTATATTATTGTTATATGGCTTAAGGGCGGAGGCAATACCTACTATTTTAATTCACCGGTCAATATAACTCCAGTGGTATATGACGGTGTTGCCAATGCGCTGCCCTATAACGAGCCCAATGGTCCGTCCCGAACCTATAAAACCACCGTCGATCCTTATGTAAATACAAACGGGGCGAGCCATAGCGGGGCTATCTACGCAACAGGAACATCGCCAAATTATTTTGGGGGAAATGTTGGCATAGGCACTGCCAATCCTGACCAGAAGCTTACCGTTAACGGACAGGTGCATTCAACCTCAGTGGTGGTAACCAGCACCGTGCCTGCCGATTATGTTTTCAATGCAGATTACTACCTGCGTCCCCTGGCCGTTATAAAAACTTATGTTGATAAAAACCATCACCTTCCTGATGTGCCCGCCGCTGCCGACTTTAAAAAGGACGGTCAGAACCTTGGCGAAATGAATATGCTGCTGCTTAAAAAAGTGGAAGAGCTGACGCTTTACCTGATTAATGAACATAAAGTGAACGAAACACTGCAAGCTCAGGTAGAGGAACTAAAATCGCAAATGAAACTATTGACAAAAAAATGAACGATAAAAACAAAAATAAATCATGAAAAAGCTACTTATTGCAATTATCCTTCTTTTATTATTTTCTGCTTATTCCCAGGCTCAAACGATATCATATGGCAGCCTATCGTCAAATAATAACGGTACACCAAACTGGGTAAAAGTTGGGACAGCGACGATGCCGCAGGGTGGAAATGATGCTTACATTCGGTTTATATCGGAATCAGGATACAATGCCAGTATTATTCAGATAGGGTATGTAGAGCTACATATCAAAACCAGTAATTATATCAGCATAGATGGAAACGGCTTTGGCTTTGCAGCTACCGCGGCTGCATTTGGCCGCAGTAACTTCATGCAGTATATACATATAGTACCAAATGCCAGTGGAGTGAGTGCATCGGCTTATACGATTTACGCCTATTGCGGGAATTACTCGGGCAATTCATTTTACTCTGCCGAGGTTTCTTCCGGCTGTAGCTGGGCAAGCAGCAATACCCTGGTAGCAAGCGATCCAGGTGGATATAATGTTGGTTTTGAATTCCAGGTAAACAGTACATCGCGTTTTATGGGAAATGTCGGCATCGGAACCTTAAACCCCGACCAAAAACTAACCGTTAACGGGCAAGTACATGCGACATCAGTTGTAGTAACGAGCACCGTACCTGCCGATTACGTTTTTGGCGAAAAATATTACCTGCGCTCGCTGGCAGATGTAAAAACCTACGTCGATAAAAACCATCACCTTCCAGACGTACCCGCCGCAGCCGATTTTAAAAAAGACGGCCAAAACCTGGGTGAAATGAATATGCTGCTGCTTAGAAAAGTCGAAGAACTGACGCTGTATATGATAGAAAAAGATAAGGAGATAAAAAGGCAGCAAGACCTAATCAATCAGCAGGAAGCGCGGCTTAAACGCCTTGAAAAGCAACTTTCAAAGAGATAATGGAATCGAACTATCACTTTATACAAGCTTAGATTTGTTATGAAATATTATTTTTTCTTTTTTATCATAGTGTTAGGCGTATTGAGAGCATCTGCGCAGTCTATAGAATCGTATACCCACGCTATTGATTTTCTGCCCCCCCCTCCCAATGCCACGGCCATCATGAAGCATGACGCATTAACAATCAGTAAAAACACAGGTTCACCCAATATACATATCCCGCTCATGCCGCTAAAAGGCGTGAAGCTAAACCTCGGTGCATCCATCAGCTATGCCTCTACCGGGCTCAAAGTAGACGAGATTGCCTCGCGTGTGGGCATGGGGTGGACGATACAGCTTGGCGGAGTGGTGACACGTACTGTTAGAGGTGCGCCGGATGAAAAAACTACACGTCTAACCCCGCCATCATTTACCCAGGATTGCGGCACTTATAATTACTTTATGAATGCCACTGCTGATGTAGCCCCAAATGATACAGAGCCGGACTATTTTACCTTTAGCATGAACGGCCTTTCAGGCAGCTTTGTATTGGACGACAGTATGAACCCGGTGATACTTAGCGGTCAGAAATATAAGGTAGAAACCAACTTTTTAACAAGCGCTGCATGGAATTTTAAAATAACGGATGACCAGGGAATAGCTTATTATTTTGGCGGCACGAATGCTGTGGAAAAAACGAAAAGGCAATCTACCTGCGGACCACGCAATTTTACCGACCCCTTGCCTGTGAGCTGGTACCTGATAAAGATACAACACCCTAACGGCGAAACGATGAGTTTCGGTTACCAGGCAATCACCTATTCTTATGATACAGGCTATTCGGAAACCCAGATAGCCGGGTATGACCTTGATGATCCAACGCATGCGGTTAACGTTGATTGCCCTGACTGCAACCCGGTTTCCGACAGCTATTGCGTTTCGAAAGTAACTACTAACGGCGTTAAGCTGTCCACAGTATCTTCGAGCGCAGGATACTCAATGGCTATCTCCTATACATCCAGGACAGATTGTAATGATCAGCTAATAGACGGGCTTTTTTATTACGGTCCCGATGGTACTACTATTGGCAGCTACGGTCTTTTTTACGATATGGTACAAAGCAATCTTCAGTATGCCAATGCTAACGGCACCAATACCGGCTACGATAAGACACCATATTTAAAGGCCCTTTCCGAATACGCGGCAGGTGGTGCTGCGGTAAACGAGCACTTGTTTACATATATAACACCCACATTGCGCGCCCCGAGATTATCGCTGGCCCAGGACCATTGGGGATACTTTAACGGTGTTGCAAGCAACCATTCATTCATCCCTACGCCGTCTACAACTACGTTGATAACCGATTTTCCCAGGGCGACGGCGAATAGAGAGCCGCAGGAGCAATATGCAAAGATGGGTATGCTATGTAAAGTGCAGTACCCAACAGGCGGCTCTGATACTATTATTTACGAATCGAATAAGCAAACAACGGCTGTAGCGCAGCCAACCCACGTATTTTACGGTCAGACAACAGGCTCGGGTGATCACACTAATATTATCACTAATTATACCTTAAATATACCGACCGCCCAAAATGTGACCGTTCACTTTACTTGCGATTCAACGGGCTTTATTGACCACCTGCACAACGTAGGCGACCTTACCATTACAGGCGGGGGCACTACCATCACTCATCAAACACTGGCACCCGGCCAATCGCTGGATATGAATTTTACCCTGGGGGGAACTTACAACCTTGCGGTACAGGCAAATGGTGCAACCGTTACATCGCGGGCCATTGTTACCTACCATGCCAGTACTTTAAGCGGCGCCGTGGTGGACGTACCAACGGCCGGGGTGCGGGTAAAAACAATTATTACGTCAACCCAGGGACAACCTGCTCAGGTCAGGAATTTTTATTACGGCGAATTGTCCACCATGAATACGTCGAGTTTAGTAAACGTTCCGGTTCCGGTTTATAACGTTAATACCAAAACACCGCTTACCTGCCAGCTATTTATTGGCGGCGGCACCGGAACGCAGCAGGATTATGGCGGCTACTGTACAGGTATTGCCATGCACTCCAACTCCCAGCGTAACCTTTATGACTTTTCAGGCTCGCCTATCAGCTATTATTCGGTTATTGAAAGCATCGGCCCGAATTTTCAGAGCGGGGGTATTCAAACGCGCTTTTACGTTGAACATGACGCGGCAGGCCAGATGATTTTTGGGCGCGACATACCCAACGCCACCTATAGCAACTTCAGTATCAATTACAATGGCAAAACCAGGGAAGAAACCATATTAAAAAAGGCCCCGTCGGGTGCGCTGGTTCCGGTAAAAACCACGTTATATACTTTCAAGTCGGATACAGCCGGGACACGAATCATCAGCGGTTATGCCGTACAAAAGGACTATAACAAAACCGAGCAGGTGATAGGCTGCTCACCGCCTAATAGCCCGATACTGGCTACCTTGTTCGACCCATTCAGCGCGGTTCGCTATGATATTATGGCTCCGTGGGTTTATAACGATACGGTTACCGTAAAAACCTTCGATGTGAATGGCCTAAACCCTATTATTTCCACAACGGTAAGTAAATACGAGAATACAGCGCACCGCCAGCTTACCTACCGGCAAACCAATACCAGCGACGGGCACTTAGATGTGACCAGACTGAAATATCCGGCAGATTACAGTTCAACCCCGGTATATGCATCAATGATTGCCGCCAACATCATCTCGCCCATACTCGATATGACGACCTATAAGGATACGGCAAAGATGGCGGAGCAAAAGATTAACTATGCCGACTGGGGCAACGGCAACTATGCGATGGCCTCTGCCCAAAGCTCATTTTACAGCGCACCGCTGGTGACCGACGGTACGATAGACAGCTATAACAAATACGGTAGCATCACCCAATATACCGGTAAAGACAAGCTTACAACGGCCATTTTATGGGGTGGTAAGCGCGGGCAATACCCGGTTGCCAAAATTGCGGGAGCCACTTACGCCAGCGCAGTCAGCAACCTGGGCGTGGCGGACACAGCTTTATATACCATGAGTGAAGCCAGCACCCGCACACAAATAGACCTGGTGCGCGCCGCGCTGCCCAATGCACAGGTTACTACTTATACCTACAAGCAAAAAGTGGGCGTAACCAGCATTACCGATCCGCGCGATAACATGAGCAGCTATGCTTATGATTACAAGGACAGGCTGAACAGCATTTTTGATGTAAACGGCAACATAGTAAAAAATTACAGCTATAATTTCGGCATACCTACGCCGGATAATACAACCGGCTGGGTGGGTAACGACTACATGCAGAACAGCTTCACCGCAGCATCCTGCGAGCCGGGCTTTACCGCGCTGGCAATTAATTATGGCATAGCCGCCAACACCTTTTTCGGGGCAACAAAGACGGATGCAAATTCGGCCGCCGCAGCCGCATTAGCGGTTCAGGGGCAAAGCTATGCCAACCAGTTCTCAACCTGTACGCACAATGCTCAGGTATATTGGAACGTGGAGCAAATACTCTCGTTTCAAAAATCCGATTGCGGGCCTAATTATACAGGGACCATGGTTTCTGATACCGTAAAAGCACACAGCTATAGCGGGGTAACCCAGTATGATGCCGACCAGCTGGCATTGTATAACCTGAATCAGGGCGGCCAGGCATACGCCAACGCACATGGAAGCTGCAATCCTAACTGTACCACCGGGAACTGTACCGGAAACGACAAAAAGTGCGTGAACGGCGTGTGCGAAACGGGCCAGAAAGTTTATACCAGCTCGGTGCAGGACCATGGTAGTTTGTGGACATGTACCTACCACTATCATTGGAGCGACGGCACCAATTCCGTCGATTATACAGAAACGTCTTCATCACAATGCTTTAATGTGGAGGAATAATCATGAAAAACATTGTATTGATTGGCGGCGGAACAATTTCTCACG
>JAZJZL010000222.1:9731-15908 GCA_040389845.1 Bacteroidota bacterium | reverse complement strand
ACAAGCAAAACGCTATAAATATAATGCTGAAAACAGCTGCCATTTTCCTGGTGTTAATTTCATCTGCAGCAACGAAAGCTCAGACTCTCGTTACCTCTCCTATGACAGGGACACCGGCGCCGGGCGATTATTATAATTATACAAGTATTACCGTAAGCCCATCGTTTAGTTTTACACCCACCGGATCGCAACACCTCTATTTATATGTATTGCCCGCGGGGTGCAATCCATTAGGCACAACACCTACAGCAGCACAGAATTACATAGCAACATCAACACCGCGCATTAGCGGAATAACAACTACAGCTCAGCTGGCCGGCCGCAGCACCTGCGACCTGATGCAAACCGTGCAGTATTTTGACGGACTGGGTCGGCCACTGCAAACCGTGCAGGTAAAGGGCAACCCCGATGCTACTAAGGATGTGATACAACCTTTTGCCTATGACGCCTACGGGCGCGAGATACTAAAGTACATGCCTTATACCCTAACAGCAAGCACGCCGGGCAGCTATCAAAGCGCTGCGCTCGACGGAGGCACAGGCTATACCAGTGGCGGCCAATATGCCTTTTACCAGGTTACCGGGCAGGGCTATGTAAACACCACCAAGCCTTTAGCAGGCATAGGCTTTGAACCATCGCCATTGAACCGGCCTGTAGAGCAGGCTGCCCCTGGTACAGACTGGCAGCTGGGCGGTGGGCATACCATACGCATGGAATATGGCGTGAATAATCAAAATGCTTTTGCCACTACACCAATTATCAATAACCCCGGCAGCAGGAAGGTGGCACTATATACCGCTACAATCAACAGCAACTTTACGCGTACGCTTACCCGCACAGGTAACACGGCAACGTACAATAACTCTACCCTGTCGCTCACCATAACCAAAGATGAGAACTGGAAAAGCGGTGCAGACAGCTGCCTGGGTACCACCGAGGAATATAAGGACCTGGCAGGCCGGGTAGTGCTGAAGCGCACCTATAATCTGAAAAACAGCGCCATAGAAATTCTGAGCACTTATTATGTATATGATAATGCAGGCAATCTTTGCTTTGTGCTTCCACCCGATGTTACACCCGATAATAATGTGGCTATAACACAAACGCAGCTGGACAATTACTGTTACCAATACAGGTTTGATGAGCGCAACCGGCCAACGCAGAAAAAGCTGCCGGGCAAAGGCTGGGAGTACACCGTTTATAACCCGCTGGATAAGGTGGTAGCCACGCAGGACAGTTTGCAGCGCGTAGCAGGCCAGTGGATATTTACCAAATACGACAATTTTGGCCGCGTAGTGATGACCGGAATTTGGGCCGGCACAGTTGGCTTAAGCCGCGCAAGCCTGCAAACCACGTTGAACGCTACCACCACCTATTGGGAAACTACAACCGGCACGGGCACTGGTTATACGACCGTAGCATGGCCAACGAGTGCAACTACACCGCTCACAATCAATTATTACGATAAATACACCAATATCCCCTCGCTGCCTGCGGCATACAGCGCACCAACGGGTGCCACAACCAATACGCAGGGGTTACTTGTTGGCTCGAAAGTAGCGGTATTGAATACGCCTGCCAATATGTTGCTGAGCGTGCACTATTTCGATCAGCTGGGCCGGAATATAAAAACCTACACCCAACATTACCTGGGCGGGACGCTGAGCAGCAGCAATTACGATGCGGTTGCCAGTACATACAATTTTATAAATATCCTCACGTCTATAAATAGACAGCATTTTAACACCACTCATGCAACAACACCATTGGTGACGATAAATGAGATTTACATGTACGACCATATGGGTCGTAAATTAAAAACTTGGGAAAAAATAATAAACGGGACGACGGCCACTGCAAAAACGTTAATAAGCAAAGCGGATTTTAATGAAGTTGGCCAAATAAAAACGAAACACTTACATAGTACCGACAGCGTTAATTTTCAGCAGAACATTGACTTTACTTATAATGAACGTGGATGGATGCTTACCAATAGCTCATCGCTTTTTGCCATGCAGCTATATTATAATACGGGCACAAACAAAGCATACAACGGTAATATAATGTATCAATATTGGGGAACACCGGGAAGTTTGACTAAGAATTACGTCTATCTGTATGATAGACTCAACAGGTTAGTGAGCGGCGCATCAACTGATCATAATGTTGAACGTGGCATTACTTACGATATGCAAGGCAATATCACTACCCTAAACAGAGTATATAATAATATCGTGATAGACAGTCTGACTTATAGCTATACGGGTAACAAGTTAGTAAGCATCATTGATAAGAGCTCGAACAATACCGGTCTTGTTGCTGCGACTACCAATTATAATTACGATGGAAATGGTAATCTTTCAAGCAATAGCAATTCTACAAATAGCGGACAGAATAAGAATTATTCCTATAATTTGTTGAACCTTCCGCAAACAGCTACGATTGCTGCCGGAACAATCACCTATACCTACGATGGCTCCGGGAACAAGCTAAGAAAACAGAGTCCAACTCTCGGGAATACTGATTATATAAATGGTATTCAATATAGTTCAACGATTACCGGCCTCCCTGATTTTATACAAACAGAAGAAGGTAGAGCGGTGCCCAGCGGAACCACAGCCTATAAATATTATTATTACCTAACTGACAATTTAGACAATACCAGAATAACCTTCGATAGCAGTACAGGTATCTCGACAATTTTGCAAAAAGACGATTACATGCCCTTCGGTATGGAAATCAATTGGAGCGTTGCTTCACCTAAGAATGAATATCTTTATAACAAGAAGGAATTACAGGAAGAATTAGGTTTATATGATTATAAGGTACGATATTACGATGCCGTTGTGGGAAGATTTACAAGCGTGGATAGACTTTCAGACTCTTACGTTTACAAAAGTCCTTATGATTATGCCGAAAACCGTCCAATTAACGGGGTTGATCTTGACGGTTTGGAATGGTCCGCAAAAGCCGAAGGAAATGGAAATACGAAAGTCTCTGTAAACGTTAAATTTACTTTTGATGTTGATCCGAAGTTGTTACCACAGGGTACAACCGTTGAAAATTATAAATCCGCTATTAATAATACTTTTAACCAGGTTTTCCAAAATTCGACTGAGGGCAAATTTTCGGGAGAGGTCACTTTTAACGGCGGGGACGTAGATAATTCAAAACAGGTAATTCCATTGTTAAGCCTTTATACGGCGGAAACACCCCCAGGGGCCAAATATGTAATTGGCGGAATAACGACAGATAACGCATCAGGCGTAAATATAATGGATAGAAATGGTAATCTAAGGACACCCGAACAAGTTGCATTAGATGCCTCACATGAATTGTTCCATACGGTTAGGGTTGCACATCCGATTGAGCAAAGTCAAGGACCGGATACTAAGCTTACTCATAATTCCGGCAATGATTACTCTACAACGCCTACTACTGATCCAAAAATCTCTTATAATATTATGATGTACCCGATGATTAAGGTAAATGGAACGAAATTGGGTGATCTATGGAAAGATAAAAAACCATTAAATTTAACGAAAGACCAAATTAAGCTAATTCTTGATGAAATAAAAAAACAACAGAACGGTCAAGGTTCAACAACGGATCGCAATCGTAGAAATTATTGGGACAATTATCCCGAGGAATAAAGAAACATCTTAATAAAAGAAATATGAAAAAGTTCCAAATTTTAATTCTAATTATCATTTTTTCTGGCTGTAAATCAATAAAAGCTCAGCATAAAGGAGACTGTAATCATGTCATCGATAGAGAACTAAATAAGGAAATTTATTCAGATCCGGATATTTTACCACAATTTCAAGAGGGGTTAGTTGGATTTAATAAATTTTTAATGAAAAACTTTAAATATCCCGATCAGGATACATTCCAGGGGCATATAAAGTATTCGGTTGTTATCGACAACGATGGTCAATTAATAGACGCGAAAATATACGGGAAAAAAGAGGAGGGGTACACTCCCTTTGATAAAGAAGCGATAAGAGTGATAAAGCTCAGCCCAAAATGGAAACCCGGAGAATGCAGCGGGAGAAAAATAGCCGTAAGAATGACGATACCTGTCAGATTGTGATCGCCATTTGATGGTCAACATCGCAATGAAGTCAATCTATAACACAGCCACAATATGTTGCTGAGCAGCAGCAATTACGATGCGGTTGCCAGCACTTACGACTTTGTGAACGAGGTAACTACCACCAAAAGGCAGCATTACAATACCACCCATACCACCACGCCGCTGGTGACCATCGACAACAGGTATCTGTACGATCATGAGGGCCGCAAGCTAAAAACCTGGCAGCAGATTACCAACGGCACCACGGCAACCACCAAAACGCTGCTCTCGAAGATAGACTATAACGAAATATCACAGGTATTGACCAAACACCTGCACAGTACCGACAGTACGAACTTTCAGCAAAACGTAGCTTACACCTATAACGAACGAGGCTGGATGCTCACCAGCAGCGCACCGCTGTTTGCCATGCAGCTGTATTACAATACCGGTACCAACAAAGCCTACAACGGCAACATAATGTATCAATACTGGGGTACGCCGGGCAGCCTGACTACAAATTATACTTACCTGTACGACAGGTTAAACCGGCTCAATAGCGGTGCCTCCAGCGATCACTTTATCGAGCGCGGCATAGCTTATGATATGCAGGGTAATATCACTAACTTAAGCAGGGTATGGAACAATACCCTGGCCGATAGCCTGTTGTATAGCTACACGGGTAACAGGCTGGTAAACATCATCGACAAAACAACAAGCGCGACGGGTTTGGTAGCGGGCACAACCAATTATACCTACGATGGTAATGGCAACCTGCTTACCAACAGCAACACGGTTAATATCGGGCAGAATAAAAGCTATACTTATAATTTGCTGGATCTGCCGCAAACAGTAACCATTAGCGGAGGCACAGTTACCTATACCTACGATGCAGGTGGAAATAAATTACGAAAGCAAAGTACAACACTGGGGAGTACGGAATATATCAGCGGTATTCAATACAATGCAACGATTACCGGGTTACCAGATTTTATACAAACCGATGAAGGAAGGGCAGTGCCGAGTGGCACCACAGCATATAAGTACTATTACTACCTTGGCGACAACCTGGGCAACACGCGTATAACTTTCGACAGTAGTTCAGGAACGGCAACAACCTTGCAGAAAGATGACTATTTACCGTTCGGCATGGAAATTAACCGGAGCGTTGCATCTCCTAAAAATGAGTACCTTTATAATAAGAAGGAATTACAGGAGGAGTTAGGGCAGTATGATTATGGGGCGAGGTTTTATGACCCGGGGATAGCAAGATTGATAATGATTGACCCTCATTCTGAAAAATATTTCGGTATATCCCCTTATACGTACGTCGGAGACAACCCAATAACTTTTATAGATCCAACGGGAATGGATCTTATTAAAATTAAGGTGCCCGATGGAAATGGTGGTACAAAATTTGCCGTTGTAGATAAAACTATTGCTAAACAGGCTTATGAGTTCGCCTGGAAAATGTACGATCAATATGGAGTAGTTGTAACCGAAAGTTACAGAACAGATGAACAACAAAGAGATGTACCTGGGTCTGGCGGCCTCAAAGCGCAAGTAGGCAAAAGCAGGCATCAACAGGGATTTGCTTTAGATTTTGGAGTTAAAGGAGCCTATTATGGAGACAAAGATTCACAGAAGAGTGAATCGCTTAAAGAATACAAGACAGAAGTTGGTCAGTATGGTGAAAGTGTGAGTGATTTTGATTGGCGATATGGCTTAAAAGATTATCCCCACTTTGAATTGGATGCGCGAGATAATGGTTATAAATCATTTGCCGATGCTTATGAAACTAATAAAAAATATTATAAAGAAAAAGGTGGAGTTGATGGATTGCCTATATATGACCCCAACGAAGAAACTGATGTGACGCTGACATACAAAGTTAACGGAAAAGATGTTACAGTTCATGGCACCAAATTGTCAGACAAGGAAATTCAAGCAATAAAGGATTATGCTAAAACATTACCGGAAAAAAACAAAGAAGATGATAAACAGTAAAAATTTAGGTATCGTAATGGGGTTATTTGTACTTTATAGCGTAATAGTACAAGGCAAATCATTAAAAAGCAATTCCTTGGGTAACGAGTACCCAC
>JAZJZL010000222.1:0-9676 GCA_040389845.1 Bacteroidota bacterium | reverse complement strand
TCCGATCTAGTACCCACTGTATTCTTTGGGTGAATTTAACTTTATGAATAAAAAAGATACTTCAACCTTTGATATTACAAATAACAGCGGAGTTAAGGTATTTGATTTCGATGATAACAATACATTAAATATAAGTTCTAAACAAATAAAACTAATCGCAAAAGAAGAATCTGAAGGCTCATATACCTTGTCAGTTAGGATAAAAGGTAAATTAATATTGTCAAAAAAACATATTAAAGGAATAAGTAAAGTTTTTCTTGATAAAGATTATTTGCTATTTTCAATTTTCACATACACTGATGAGGATGGTAATAATCAAGGTAATGGATATTTGCTAAATTTAAATGACAATTCAATTAAATTTTTCCCAAAGCAATTAGAGAATACTTGTAATCCCGTGATTATAAATAATTCCGTTTATTTTATAGACGGATTGAGCCTAATTAAAACGGATTTAAATTTTAAAAGTCAAAAGAGTTTTAAGATTGAATATTTAAGTCAAGGCAAAAAGAAAAACTTCGCCTACTTAGATACATATGTGATCTGTCGCTTGTCAAAACAGGATAGTATGAAACTTGTAATTGATTTTTCACCTTATAAATCAATGGATAAATGTAAATCTTACTGTGGTAACATAGATGCTTCTTCAAAAGTGATACTGTTGAAATAGAGTTCTTAGGTTAGTGAAATAATGAAATAAGCAGGCGGTATTCCTTTGGACGAGGTTAGGTGATAAACTAATTCTTTTCCAGAGAATTCTTATAGTTCTCTCGAACTACGCCTTTGCCCAGAAGCGTGATTTGAGTTTGATTAAAGTATTCGATACAACGGCATTCGAATTATCGTATAGTAAAAAAGCTATACCTAAAAGTTTTAAAAAACATTTTGAAACTGTGGACGCGCATAAGTTTACCGTTGCCGATCCTGAAGAAAATTGGCGTACATACCCAGCTTCTGGTCTAAGTTTAGCGCAGCGTAACTTAGACCTAAAATAAGCCAAGCATTCTGCTTGCGAGCCATGGCAACTACCGATGGCTTGGTATATAGCTACACAGGCAACAGGCCGGTAAGCATTATAGACAAAACAACAAGCGCCACAGGTTTGGTAGCGGGTACAACCAATTATACTTACGATGGTAATGGTAATGTGCTTGCCAACAGCAACACCGTAAATACGGGGCAGAACAAAAGCCATACTTACAATTTGCTGAACCTGCCGCAAACGGTAACCATCACCGGCGGAACTGTAACCTATACCTACGATGCAGGTGGGAACAAACTGCGAAAACAAAGTACGACGCTGGGAAACACGGAATACATCAGTGGTCTGCAATATGGCGCGACAATTACCGGCTTACCGGACTTTATACAAACGGAGGAGGGGAAAGCCGTGCCAAGCGGAACAACAGCCTATAAATACTACTATTACTTGGGCGACCATTTGAGCAACACGCGTATAACTTTTGACAGCAGCAACGGAACGGCAACAACTGTACAAAAGGATGATTACTTACCTTTTGGGATGAATTAACCGGAGTGTAACCAGCCCTAAAAATGAGTACCTTTATAATAAAAAGGAATTACAGGAGGAGCTAGGGCAATATGATTATGGGGCAAGGTTTTATGACCCGATGATTGAGAGATGGAACGCTATCGATCCATTGGCAGAAAAAAGCAGAAGGTGGTCTCCCTATAATTATGTTGTAAATAACCCGTTGCGATTTGTCGACCCGGATGGCATGTACCCAGAATCAATTCTTCAATATGATGCGTCAACAAATACATATCATTGAACAGAGAATGCAATTTATTTTCTGCATGTAATTACAGGAGTGGATCAATATTATCTACGAACAGCAATAATTCAGTCGAGCGATAATATGCGTTCGGATATACCATTTTACGCGAATAATAAGGGTGGTGGTGCAATAACACTTGGTTCTCATCCTATTGGTGCTACTATTACATTCACGCAAAACTGGTTCGATGACAATGCCAATCATTATGACGATCATGGGTACGGTCTAAATACTCTTGACTGGCTTGACCAATTATCTCATGAAGTGAGGCATATACCTCAAATTGGAAAAGCAGGAGGGTATCTTGCTTATGCGTCTACAGCCCTGGGACAATATGCCGCTTATGGGAGCCACGATAAAGCTCCGAATGAAATCGAGGCTGACCTCGGTTCAAAAATCTTCAGAGATTTTAAAGCCTTCGTAAGTAAAAATTATGGCGGTAACGCTTTATCTGGCTTGTTTGAGGCGGTTTCAAGGCATGCCGATATAAGGTCAACCATTGATAAATGGTGGTCTGAATATCAGGAGGATCATCGCAGAAAAACAAAAAAACTTTTGAAAAATGCGGGTTCCTTAGCTCCGGGTACCTATAATTGGAATGGCACAGACTGGGTGCAGCAATAATAAAATAACAATGAAAAAACTTTTTAATTTAATAAGCTTGGCAGGAATATGCATTTTCGGTAGTTCATGTAGTAATAACACAATCTACTTCGACCTGTCTAACCAAACCGTAAATACATGCAGTGGCAGATATATTTCCTCATTATATATTGAGAAGAGTGATTATTCAGAATATGGAACTTTTTCTGTAAAAGATGGACAGTCAGGCACCTCAAGTTTTAAGATTAACCTTCGGGGCGGCGGATACACTTTTGACCCTGGATCGTCTGGGAAAATGTTTGTAATTACTCCCAATAGTAAATTTATAATAAAAAACGTTTCTAACGGAGATGCAGCAGCTTCGCAAGTTGTTATTCAGACTGACTCTACTGGAAAGGTGGTCTTTGCGTCAAAAATCGCTTGCGATTAGGATAAATACCCTCTATGGTTGAAGTTTAGCATCGCGGAACTTCAACCTCATATTTTAAGCGTTCGGCTTAACGGGAACAGGGTTCCATCCTATAAGCAATGCTTAGGTGATTTTAGTGTTAGGTATGTTTCGCTAATCGTAACCCGGGAACGGAGAATAAAAAACCGTTCTGAAGCCAATATGAAAAGCTTTCAAATTTTAATTTTACTTATTCTTTTCTCTTGTTGTGAATCAATAAAATCGCGACATAAAAGTTATTGCAGTAACATATTTGATAAGGAACTAAAAAAAGAAATTTACTTAAATCCAAACATTTTACCAGAATTTCCTGATCCACACTGTTCCGCGGAACAGTACAGAGGGCGTTGCAATATAATCGAATATTAACAGGCTTTTAACCCTATATTCTCCGAATTTAACTGTACACAACTGTTCCACCTGTACACACTGTTTCGTGGAACAGTACGGTTGCTAAGAAGGAATTGCACGAGCTAATTGTTTCGGAAGCACCTTTTTACTGAAAACTATTACTCATCTGGAACAGCGGCAAATACATCGAGATTAAAATAATCCCAACTATCAATCCCAAAAAGATGATGATCAAAGGCTCCATCACGCTGCTAAGGGTGCTGGTTTTGTATTCAACCTCTTCGATGTATTGTTCGGATATCTTGCCAAAAAACAGGTCGAGCTGGTTGGTTTCTTCGCCCACTTTTATCAGCTGGATCATTTTTGAGGGGTAGATTTTAAACTGCTGCATACTCTCGTGCAGGGATTTGCCCTTCATGATATCTTCTTCTACCTTTTGCAGAGATGATTCTATGGGGTAAAAGTTTATCATCTGCTTAATCAGTGCAATGGCGCGCAGCAGCGGTAGGTGTGCATTGATGAGTAAGCGCATAGAATTGCAAAAGCGGGCGAGATATATCTTTTGCACCAAGTTACCTACCACAGGCGCGCGCATTAATAAGCGGGTCGATATTTGCCGGAATTTCTCGGTTTTCCGTGTAAACATAATAAACGTCACTATCAGCCCGATCAGAATCATTCCTCTCCAGAAATTATCGCTTAATGCATTTGAGATGCCTATTATTTTTTCTGTTATCCAGGGCAATTTGCCGCCAAAGCGTTTAAATACGTCGCCGAACATAGGCACTACAAACTTCAGCATAAAAAATACCGCGCCCAATGAGGTACATAATACCACGCAGGGATAGGTTAAGGCCGAGGTGATTTTGCGGCGTTGCTTTATTTTGTTGTTGTAGAAGGCCGCGAGGTCCTGCAAAACCTCTATCAGCTTGCCGGTCTCTTCGCCTATTTGCAGGCTATAAACTTCATACAGCGAGAATTTTGCCGTTTGTTTTAACGCATCCGAAAAGGTAGCGCCGCCTAAAACGGCGTCCTGTATGCTCAAAAAAAGTTTCTTGTCCTGCTCTTTCTGTTGGTCTGCGGTTATAAGCTCGAAAGCGCTTTTAAGGTTGATGCCGGCCTGTAGCAGTGAGCTTAACTCAAGATAAAGATACTCCTTCTTTTTATCGTTCAGTTCTTTGCTGCCGAAGCTTATATCGCGGTTAAGCAGCGCCACCAGCCCGCCGTTGTCATCTTTTGCAGATGGCTTTGCGGGCTTCTTCGTTTCATATCTGCTCAGGTCAATTGATGGCATCCGGCGTATTTTCTACAAGGTTTTCTGAACTGTATACTTTGGTATAATGATACGGTATTTTTTCTTTATCGAACTGCACGTTAAATAAAAGCTCATCAACCCGCTTTAAATTCCCACTGCCTGCCAAACCTATTACGGGTGCATTTTCGAAATTTGTGATAAGCCCGTCCGTTTGTACCTTAAAGGTATCGATACTGGCGCCTTTCCTGGTTACAAAGTCGGCGTAAAATTTATAGGTAATTAAAACGTTATCTTTTTTTATAGCAATATCCGATTGGTCTTTCGAGATGATAGCCGCCTGGTCAAAATCACGTTTTAACAAGTGGTCGAGATTGTACAATACAGCAAGCTTGTTGTTTTTGTCGTTAAAAGAGTTGTACGATTTTATGATAATGGAATACGATGTATAGGCAATCCCAATCAGCACCGCCGAAATTAACATGGTGATGGTTACCTCCATTATGGTGAATGCCTTAACCTTATTCATGCGCAATGATAACTTTTTGTAATTCGGCAACCTTTTGTTGATTTTGGTCAAAGGCTGTCAGCCCTATTTTCAGCAAGGCAGGATTACCATTATATGGCTCAATTTTTTGTTCAATCTTAAAATCATCTACGATGGTTGATTGCGCAGTTGAGTCAGGCTGTTGTTGAAGCTTTATCATCGTTTCCTGCAATATCAACTCCGCCTTTAATTTTTTTGCCGACGGGGAAGAGCGAACCACGTTACTATATATCATCATAGCAATGCCGAACACCACTACGATGATTACCATCGAGACCACCACCTCGAGGATAGTCGAGGCTTTTACCGTTAGTTTGCTTCCAGCCATTGCAATACTTTTTTTGATTTTCCGCTAACCGGCGTTAATGTGCTGGTAAGGTAGTAAGGCGAGAGCGCTTTGGAGTTAATAGTTGTATTAATCAGGTAGTTTTCAAAGCGGGTAAATGCGTTTTTATACAAAAATGTGCTGGTAAAAGCGCTTCCATCTATTTCGCTTTTGTCGTTTAGTTCCAATTGCCCCTGCGCGTAAATCTGCCCCTTAACCGTGGCGTTTTTCCCGATGGAAATAATGGGTGGTATAGGTTTTTCTTCTTTTTCATAGGTAAATATTACGCCATTTATAACCGTTTTCTCACCGATAATAATTTTCTCCTGGATGTTTTTTACTGCGGGTTTAAAACGCAGTACACCAAGACATGACGGGTAGATAAATTTGCAGTTGCTCCCTACGCTGATGGAATCCGCAGCAAAAAGCTGGCAGTTGCCGTGAAAGCCGCTTTTAACTACAATAGCCCTGGCATAGATAAGAATGTTTTTAAGTGCGGCGGTACTATCGATAGTTACCGTGGTATCCGAATAGATTACAACATTACCGCTTATACTGGTATTTTCTAATAATAGCGGCTTTTTCTTAAAGTTGTAATACCTTGTTTGGGTAAGGAAGCTTTGCCGGATGGTATCTTTTCCGACCAACGTACTGTCGCCTTTGGTTTCCTGCGATGTAAACTGTTGCAGTTGATTCAACCAGGTTTCGGCTAAGGCAGGCAGTTTTTTTTCGCTGGAGTGTTTTCCGCCGATTACTAAACGTTTATCACCATCGTAAGCTTTGCCATCAACATAAGCCGTTTGAATGCCGGCTTTGGGGATAAACGCCTCGCCGCGGATTACCGTTTTACCGCTTACCGATACCGGCCGGTCATTGTCGGCCAGGTAAAGCGCCGCCCATTTTGTTGAGTCGATGCTACTGGCTATCGAAAAAACTTTAAAAACAGTATCTTTTTGTATAAAGGATTTTACAACCCCTATAGTATAAAGCCCCCAGGATGTTTTTTTTAGGATAACAGAATCGGCATCGCCGCCAAAAAGGCTTAGCGTTTTTCCGCCGCTGTAGGCCGTATCAGCGCTTGCCAGTAAAATATTTACCCCCGAGCCCAGGTTGTTTTCAAGCGCATTAAACCGGGACTTTTTTTGAGACTGCTGCTTATAAAAATATGCAACCGCCACCAGCGATGAACATATTATGCCTATCACCAGTGCAATTATAATTACCATGTAAAGCGCGGATGCCTTTATCATCATATTACAGCACGTCTTTTAATTTGCCTTGCGCGGGGTGTCGACAGCAGGTTTGCTATCCTTTTTCTTTTTAAAGATGTTAATTCTCTTCCAAAAACTAATGGTACTGTCGGGAAGCAATACACCCTGTTTCCAATGAGTGATTTTAATAAGATTGCCACCTTCATTCCAGCTTTTCCACGTGCCATTTTTCAGGCCCTTGTCAAAAATGCCCTGCTCCTTTAAATTCCGGGTTAGATAAAACTCGTTATATGCGCCATTCAGCAGCCTGCCGCTAAAGCCGCCCTGCGTGATGTGAATTTTATTGCTGCTATACCAATAGTAAAAAAAACCTGTATTGGGTTTCGGTGCGGAGGCGACCGGGATAACCTCGGCTTCGATAATTTTATCAGGTTGCAGAATCCGCACTTTATTGGCCCCAAAATCCGGAACTTTTTGAGCGCTTGCCAGGCAGGGCACAACCAACAAAAGCAGTATGATAATATTTTTCATAAAGTAGCCGGCTTTATGGTAATGAATTTGGTTTTACCCTGAAAACCTATCTTAATAGAATCGCGCATATTTTTAAACAGTTTTACGCCGGCTCTCGTGTCACCTTCCGTCATAGTAAAATTCTGCCCGTTAATAACAACCATAGTTATCATTTTTTTCGAAGCCGGGTTACGTATATACCCGGAATACTGGATGAAGCCCCAGTTAAATGCAGGTGCTACAGATCTTGGCCTGCCTGTCGCCTGGCTGGAAATATTCCTCCTTACCGATATCGTCGCCGTATCCTTTTGCTTTACAAGGCCAAACGGGTCGCGATAGTTTAATAAGAGTTTTGAAGTGTCTTTAGGTATGGCAAAGTCATTATAAGCTTCCTTTGATTTGATGGGGTTCACTACCGGAATTTCATCATCGTCTCCACCGACGGCGGCAAACACCCGGTAAAGTATGAGGCCCCAAACCACGATAACAACAGCTCCCAGCAAATAAGTAACGGCTTTATTCTTCATCCTTACTGTATCACAAAATGCCTTAAATCGCTTGCCGGTCCTTCATTTCCGGCAGCATCAACCGCCGAAACTTTCCAATAAACCTTATCGCCCGAGACCCCTGAATTAAAGCTGTAAGATAAAGCGTTGAGCGTTACGGGGAAGCTGTTATTGTACAGCGTAGTCGAATCGCTTTTATAAACATAAAGCTTATATTTTGCACCGGCTTCCGTAGCGCTCCATTGCAGGGCAACCGGTAAACTGACAGTTAGGTTGTCAGCCGGAGCCGTAACAGCTACCGCCTTTGGCGGCATATGGTCATAAGTAACCAGGTTTATAGCCGACCATAATGATTGAGCCGTATCATTCTCTGCTCGCACGCGCCATTGATAATGCCGGTCGGCTGGGAAAGTATAGCTTACCTGAAGCCCAGAGATAGGCATATTGGCTAGTACCTTACTTTCATCAACAAAATTGTTACTATCAATTTCGAAACGGTATTTGGTAGCCCCATACAGGCTCGACCATTGAAAAACTACGGTGGTTTGATTGGTAATAAAGTTATTACCGGGCAACGAAAGCTGAACGGTTTGCTGTTTGATGGATGATGGCTCAACCTCAAATGACCTGGGTGAAGTATATTCCGTGCCAGAACTGCCGTTTGCGGCCATTACACGCCATTGATATTTTCCGGGATTAAAAGTAAATAAAAACCTGTTGCGTGTTACAACTGTATCTAATACCAGGCCGCCGGGAGCAGCAAAGGTTTGTGTTACAACCTGCAGCCGGTACGATAGCGCGTGTTCTACTTCGTCCCACCAAAAGTTTATGGCATAATTGCTGCTTTGAGAAAGATCCGCTGGCGCCTCGAGTTGAATCAGTTTGTTTTTTATGGAAGGCTCAATAATCGCATCACATGACTGGAGCAACCAGACCCCGGCTGCCAGAAAAGCAAATGAATAAAGTTTAAGTGTATGACTCATTAGGCCTAAATTAACGGAATATTTGCATATGAGCATAAGCTTGCTCCAAATTTTTTTAAAATATCTTAAGGCTTGATAAGTGGCTGGCAGGCAGGCGCGTATTGAAGTCAGGGTGTATTAAAACACGATGCTGATGTCTTTTGCGAAGCAGAAATATTAGCAAGCCCCGAAATGTCACCGATAGAGAATGGGGGAACGCCCAGTAGATGACAGAGATTTAACCTCGCATTTATAAAGCATTGCGAGAATAATCTCAAAACGGTTTTATTTTTGAGAAGAGGTAAAATGTTTCTCAAGCGCCACCGGAGGTTGTTAAGCGTGTAACTGATTGTTGAATTAAGATCGTTTTGTTTAAATAAATGAGAAATAATTGAAATTAATTTTTTAGTTTAGAAATGCGATATTAACCAAACCCATTTACACAATTTAATGATTTAGTCAATAATTTTGTCGAGGTACATAAGGCAGGTATTCACAGACCTCTCTGCCGTACACATCATAGGCATGTGGCTGCACCACGTCAGGCTGCCCATTATCTGTATGGTTTGTATGAGGCGGCCAAGGCCGTCCATATATTGTATGCCCTGCATCATTTGGCAGGTGCTGAGGCCAGCCAGCTAGTTTTCATCGGTAAGGCCAGCTATGCGGGGCGTATTGGTGATGATGTAGTTGGGGTTAAGCGTAGGGCGGGTTGTCAGGCTCAAACAGTCATAAGCCTGTATAGAGGCCGTAAATGATTGTGTCGTCGTAAAATCTACGTCGAGTGTCACCCAGGTATTGCTGTTGTACCCGTATTTATTTCCATACCAAACGGATAATAGTCATCTTTTGGTAAGTTACTACAGAATCACCTTCGGCTTACTCATCATACACCTCACATCTCATTTAGTTTAAAGCTACCACATTGTACATCACTTAGCAAAAATAAAATAGCCCGCCTGTTTGCAAGCGGGCTAGCGGTTTGGTTGTTGTGCAAGTTCTCTACCTGTATGGCGCGTCACGAAGCCTTTACGCTGTAGGCTGGCCCGACATTCTCGCGCCTGAAGGGGGGGGCGCGGCAGCTTCAGGATCTCTCCCGTCTTCTTTTCCCAATCAGGCGCGAGTATGACGGGCTGCCTGTGCGCAATGGCTACTCGTGACG
>JAZJZL010000221.1:0-23317 GCA_040389845.1 Bacteroidota bacterium | reverse complement strand
CGTTTTTAAGGCAGCCTTCCCACATTTCGTTCAATCTATTATCGGCGGTCATCATCGTGTTGTAATTTGATACACCTATGCCAATATTGATACCCATATTTTAATTAATTGAAAATCAATGAAATAATTTTTAAGAGAACTACGAAACTGTTCGTTTCCGAACGGTCAGTGATACAAAGGCGGACGATTTTATTGAAATGAATCAGGGTTGTGCGAAAATCTTATTACGGGCATACGCATATAGCCGGCTAATTTTTTTAACTTCAAACCAATAAAGCACATAACTTGCTAAATCGCCTTTTCCCAACAGCGCATCGAACCACAATTAACCTACTGCATACACATGTGTTTGCCAGGATGATAGTTGGATATTTTATCTTTTCCTTTTTTGCAGCAACAGGGTTTGCCGAAGGCAGCAAAGAGCTTACTGCCAATGGCGGCAACCGTGCCTATCTTTTTTCAAGTACGCAAGGCAATTCGTCATTCCCCTTCCCAACCGAGGGCACGATAAAAGTTTATGTAAAAGCGGGCGAGTCGCTATATGCGGGTTCAAGTGCGCAGGGCTTTGATGCCGGTACGATAATCCTTACCGCTCCTAACGGGGAAACGTTCACCAGCGGAACTTCAAAAACTATTGGCCTGATTGCTAATCGCGCCCGGGAAGTTGCCGGGCCGATGCCTAATGCCGGCGGATATACGCCTTACACCGTGACCGCCACGGCCGCACAGGAAGGCGTTTGGTTGGTTAAATTTATTTCTGAGAGCAATGGCGTCGATTTTGGCTTTAATCCACCAGCCGTTGCCGCCAATGCGGAATGGACCCAACCTGCGGGGCGATATGTTACCGCCTTTGATGTATCGGTACGGAATGCCGCTAACACAGCCTTTTTACCGGGCCGGGTGTTTACCAATGTGTTTTCGGGTATCCTGGGAACATTTAATGTTGGGTTCAACGCCATATTTCATATCGTAACCAGCGATGGTTATCAATATACGTTTAACAATAACGGCCAGGCAGGCAACGGCTTCACTTTTTTCGTGAATAACAAGGGTTTCCGGAATTTGGATGGCACAGCTTCCTATCAAAGCGTTAATGGCTTTGCTCCCAACGTACAGGACCCGCGGGCAGATGATACACCTGCGGATATCACCCAAAAAATATTCTTTAACCCGCCTGCCGCCGATCTGCCTTCATCAGCAAATACGCCCGGCGGCAGCACTACCTGGCTCTTAAAGCAGCCGTTAAACCCGCAGGTAAATAATTTGAAATTTACCGGCGTTGAAGGCACCGCAGGCAGAACCGGGACTAAGCCTTTGGGCGCAGATTTTACTTTTGACGCTACGGTGGCGGGCATATATGCCATAGCCATTGATGTAAACAACAATAGCATATTTACAGATGCTATTGATAGGAAAATTACAGGTGATGCCGTAGCGGGCGCCAATGTTATTCATTGGGATGGGCTGGACGGGCTTGGTAACAAAACACCTGCATCGGCAGCGGCTTATAATTCAAAAATTAGTTTATCAGTAAGGGCCGGCGAGGTACATTTCCCGTTTTTTGATGTGGAGCGAAATATAAACGGCATTATTCTGACACGCATAAACGGCAGCTACGCCCCGGACGATTCTTTGTATTGGGATGATACACCGATAGATAAAATAGGTACCCCCCCAAACCCCATTAAAAATACATCGGGCTTAAGTAGTATTGTTAACGGGCACAAATGGGGCTCGCCCGCACTTGACCCGCTGGACCCGAATGATTTCGGCAATAACCAAAGTATCGACACATGGTCGTATATTTCAAGCGCGCCGATAGTAAACACCATTAGCTTTGCAGTACAGGAAGCTGATTTAGAAGTTGTGGGCATACAAGCCGTGGTGGATTGCAGCAACAAGCCTGCAGTTTATACCATCGACGTAAAAAACAATGGCCCCAGCGATGTTACCGGCGCAAAGTTTATTTTTAATTTCCCGGCTGAGCTTACCGGGATATCAGTCAGCAGCGGTGCTACAACGGGAGCTTCATCGGCCGGTGCAGGCACAGTTTCAGGCAATATTTACAGCGCAGATATTAATTTGGCAAGCGGGGCAATTCGTACTTTCACTGTTACAGGTACTATTACGGCCCAGGCTGTGGGCTCGCTTGCGGTTACGGCTGGTATATTGCGCCCCGCAGACGTGACCGACCCGGATGCCACAAACCCGGATAGCGCGCCGCCGGCAGATGTGGTGACGGAATGCAATTCGGCATCGTCAGGCGATGGATGTAATAACATCAAGATGAATGTTAGTGCGTTCATCCTGTCGCCAACGGCCGGCCCCGACCAAACTGTAGCAAAAAATGAAACGGCTACTTTAAATGGTACAGGTTCAGGAACCTGGAAACAGGCCACCGGCGACCCGGCAGTGGCCATTATAACAAATCCTGCAAGCCCATCGACGACTATAACCGGGCTTACCATTTTAGGGAAATATCATTTTATCTATTCAAACGTGAATGCCTGTGCCGATACGATAATTATTACGGTAGAAGCAAGCAGCCTGGCCATCCCAAACATTTTTACGCCAAATAACGACGGCAAAAATGATGTATTTAAGATAGGCGGCATCGAAAGTTTTCCTGGTAGCCAGCTTATTATATTTAACCGCTGGGGGAACGAGGTGTACCGCGCAGATAATTACCTGAACAACTGGGATGGCGGCAACCTGGCTGAAGGTACTTATTACTATGTGGTTAACAAAAAAGAGCATAATGGCGGCGTAACGCCCTATAAAGGCTGGGTTTATATTAAACGGAGCAGATGAGGCAGGGCGGCAAAATATTTCTCATGTTATTGCTGATTGCATTATCCGCAATAAAAGGTATGGCGCAGCAAACTGTGCAATTTAGCCAGTATGTATTTAACGGCCTCGCCCTAAACCCTGCTTATGCAGGATACAAGGAAGATGTAACGCTTAATTTAAGCAGCCGCCTGCAATGGACGGGTATTAACGGCGCGCCGCAAACAGGGGTGGTTTCGGTAGATGGAACGACAAATAGCAATACTAACAATATAGGCTTAGGTTTGCTTGCAACGCTGGACCATTTGGGCCCGGAGCGCATATCATCCGTTTACGCCAACTATGCTTACCGGCTTCGGCTGGATGAGTTAGATACCAAAAGATTGTGCTTCGGTATTGGTTTGGGCGTGATACAATATAGCATAGATGGTTCTAAGTTTAACCCGGCCGACGATGGTGACGTTAGTGTACCGGCCGGCGTACAGAGTAATATTACCCCCGATATTAGATTCGGTATGTATTATTACTCGCCCAACGTTTATTTTGGTGCATCGGTATTTAACCTGCTAGCCACAACAGTTAAAAATAACAGCGACAATACGGTCATCATTCAGCAGCAGCGGACATTTTATTTTACCGCCGGTACTACTATTCCGTTGTCTGAACAATTTGATGTTAAGCCATCGGTAATGGTTAAAGAGGATTTTAAAGGACCAACTAACCTCGATCTAACCGCTTACCTGGTACTTAATAAAAAGTTATGGGTAGGCAGTTCTTACCGTACAGGCATCGGGAGCTTTAACCGGAACCTGCAAAGTACTGCCGACCAGTTAGACGCTGTTGCAGCCATCGCCCAAATTTATTTGAACGACCATTTCCGGATTGGCTATTCTTTTGATTTTACCCTGAGCCGGCTGGCCAGCTATCAAAGCGGCTCGCACGAGTTATCACTAACCCTCAGTTTCCCTGGTAAAAAAGGGAGGGTTGAAAGTCCGCGATATTTTTAAAAATGAAAAGACTATCTGCCATATTACTTTCTATTATGCTGCTATCCGGAATAGTTAGGGCTCAGGAACAGCCAACCATAAGGCAGCAGGCCGATAAACTTTTTGAGCGGTTTGAATATTTTAAAAGCCTCGGTTTGTACCTTAAGCTGGCCGACAAAAAATATAGCGATGGTGAATTATTGGAACGCATTGCCGATTGCTACCGGAATATAAATAACTATAGCGATGCAGAAAAATGGTATGCCCAGGCCGTAAGCTACCCCGGCGCAAGTGATGCCGCCCATTATAACTATGCAGAAGTATTGCTGCGCAATCAAAAATTCGCAGAAGCAAAAAAACAGTACCGGGCTTATTTTACGGGGAATGCATCGGCCTTAAAATTGAAGCTTGCTGTTTGCGATTCTGCCGCGGCCTGGATGAAGGCTAAATCAGGCTATGCGGTAAAGATTGAACCGGCATTAAATAGTTCGTCATCCGATTGGGGGATGGCTTACGCGGGCGACGCGTTTATATTTACATCCGACAGAAAAGCAGATGGTAAAGTTGCCGACAACCGCACGGGAAACAACTGGTTTAAGCTTTATCAAACAAACGGAACCGCTGTAACCGGTTTACCCCTGACAATTAGAGATGGGTTGATTAAAGGCAGGTATCACGTTGGTCCGGCAGCACTGAATGCCACTGCCGATACCGCGTATATCACCATCGCTACGGATATCAGCCCGAAAAAGCTAGCCGCCGATAAATCAGAAATCACATCGCAGCGCCTCTATACGCGGCGTTTACAGTTGGTTATAGCCGCAAAAAACGGGAGCGAATGGGTCATTTTCGAAAATTTCACTTATAACGATGTTCAACGGTATTCAATAGGTAACGCAGCTTTATCGGCGGATGGCAAAGTTTTGTATTTTACTTCCGACATGGAAGGAGGGCAGGGGAAAACGGACATTTGGTATTGCACAAAACAGGCTGACGGAACCTGGGGCAAGCCTGTTAACTGCGGGAAAGATATAAATACGCAGGAAGAAGAAGATTTCCCTACTACAGGGAATAATGATGTATTATATTTTTCATCCAAAGGGTTACCCGGTATGGGTGGCTTTGATATTTTTAGAACAAGCCTTGGTAACGATAAGTTCGCCGCTCCGGAGAATTTAAAATACCCGGCAAACTCTACCAGCGATGATTTTTATTTAACAACACGCAACGGTTTGAAAGGTTACCTTTCTTCAAACCGGGAAGGCGGTAGCGGCAGTGACGACATTTATAGCTTTACTAATCAGCCGGTGGATAATGTGCCTGCTAAAATTGCAAAACGTAATGACGAACCGGTTCCGGCAAAACCTGCGCAAGTGACGGAGCAACTTCAATTTGATATTCAAACAATTTATTACGATTTAGATAAGTCAGATATCCGGCCTGACGCGGTGCCGGTGATGGATAAGTTGGTGCTACTTTTAAAGGAATATACAAGTTTTAAATTACAGCTGTCATCGTATACAGATTCCCGTGCATCTGTCGAGTACAATATGGCGCTCTCGCAAAGGCGTGTTAAAGCGGCTATCAATTATCTTATCGCTCATGGTGTAGCAGAAAGCCGGCTTATTCCGGGATATTATGGTAAAAACAACCTGGTAAATAAATGTACTGACGGCATAAATTGTACCGAAGCGGAGCAGCAAATGAACAGGAGAACAGAGTTTAAGCTCGTTGAACACGACTGATATTACATCCCAAACGTAATCCAACCCTCACCCTCATAGCCGAAAATAAACTGCTTAGGATTAATTATCTCTGCTAAAATTTCGATAGAGTCAACAATTCTCGGGCCGGGGCGGTTAAAATATTGATTGCCGTCGGCAATGTAGACCCGGTTGTTTTTAACCGCTTTTAATTCGTTAAAGCCGGGCAATTGCAAAAGAATATCTACCTCTTTTAAAGTACGCTCGATAGAAAACCCACAGGGCATAACCACAATCACATCAGGGTCTTGCAGCCGGATGTTGTCCCATTTTACGTAAGGCGAGTGTTTGCCGGGTTCGGCCAGTATGCTAACGCCGCCGGCAATATTTACCAATTCTGGAATCCAATTGCCCGAGACCATCATTGGTTCCAGCCATTCAATACAAGCGACGGTAGGCCTAGTGTCAGCAAATTTTAACTTGTGCCGGATAATCTCTACACGTTCCTGTAAATCTTCAATCAGCCGCTCTCCTTCGCCGGGAACATTAAGCGCAGCAGCTACTGTTTTAATATCGTTAAATATATCGGGTAAGCTATTTGGCTGTAAGGAAACGATGTGCGCGTCTTTATCAAGGTAGTCTTGCAGGGCTGCTTCAACTTCTGTTAATGATACGGCACAAACTTTGCATTGCGCCTGGGTGATAACTATATCGGGCGCCAGTTGTTTAACCACATCCCGCTTAACCGTGTAAACCGACAAGGCATCTGCCAAAATCTCTTTCACCTTAACGTCGATGTCTGCGCTGCTTAGGCCATCGGGAAAGTTAGCTTCCGAGCATACCGGCAGTTGCTTAACCGACTCCGGGAAATCGCACTCATGCGAACGACCAACCAAATTCCCTTCAAGCCCCAAAGCGCAAACTATTTCTGTTGCGGCGGGAAGTAACGATACAATTTTTAGCGCACTCATATTTAAGGCGCAAAGGTAGGCATTGTTAGTAAAGTTTTAGAAGCCCGGCATATATCAGATAATTTGTAACATTACCAGCTTTCATCAGTCAAACATTTCACAAATCCTTATGCCATGAACTGGAAGCTTCCTTTTACCAAAAAAAGTGCCGAACCGAAGAAGAAAAAATCTAAAACCCGCGAGTGGGTAGATGCGATTTTATTTGCGCTGATAGCCTCAACTATCATCCGCGGCTTGCTATTTTCTGCTTACGCGATACCCTCCGGTTCGATGGAAGGCAGTTTATTAACCGGCGACTATTTGTTTGTAAGTAAAATAAGCTATGGCCCCCGTATGCCGTTTACACCGGTTTCTGTGCCTTTTTTAGAATCGACCGTTACCAGGTACAATATCAAAACTTACTGGGATGGCATCAAGCTGCCTTATTATCGCTTGCCGGGGCTTACTGAAATAAAGAAGGGCGACATCGTAGTATTTAACAAACCCGAAGAAGCCGACCCATCATACGACAGGCCGGTTGATGCACGCACCAACCTGATTAAGCGCTGCCAGGCCACTCCTGGCGACAAGCTGGAAATAAAAGATGCGCAGGTTTACATTAACGGACAACCCGCCGTAAACGCCGAAAAACAGCAAACATCGTATACGGTTGTTACCGACGGCAATGCGCTTAACCCGCAAATATTCCAGGATTTAAGCATCGAGCCATTGTATCAAAAGGATAATAATACTTATGAGATGATTATTCCTAAGGCTAGTCTCGGTACGTTTAAGGGGTATTCAAATATCAAAAGTGTTACGCCTGCAGTGGCTGTTGCAGGTAAGTATGATGCGGCCGTGTTTCCACACAATGAAAAATTTAAATGGAACCAGGATAATTTCGGTCCGCTGGTTATGCCTAAACGCGGTATGACTATTCCGCTGAATGATTCAACTATGATATTGTACCGCCGGGCTATTGAGCTGTATGAGAATAATAAAGTAGATGTGCAGGGCAAGGATATTATTATCAATGGTAAAAAGGCCGATAGCTATACCTTTAAAATGAATTATTACTGGATGATGGGCGATAACCGTCATAACTCGCTCGATTCACGCTTTTGGGGCTATGTTCCGGAAGACCACGTGGTGGGCAAAGCTATGATTACCTGGATGAGCATTGATTCTACCGGTACATTCCTTGGTAAAATACGCTGGAACAGGATTTTCAGAACGATAAAATAAATACTGTACAGAGACGCAAGTGTTGTGTCTCTACATAATTATTTCATACTATCTTTAATAGCGTTGATAGCGTCTAGGTGTTCCTGTAGTATCGGGATTGTTTTGGCTGCAAATGATTTTACATCCGGGTCGAGGCATTTTTTGGCCGCAGTTTGGAAGGCTTTGATATCATCCTGGTGGTCCTCGATCATATCGTCGATATAGGCCTTATCAAAATCTTTCCCGGATTTACCGGTTAGCTTGCTGATAATTTTTTGCTCTTTGGCGCCCGGCGCTTTTGGTATGGAGATGTTCTTGGTGACAGCAATGGCTTTTACCATGTCGTTGATTTTTGAATGGTCTTTTACCATCATCAAGCCGAAGTTTTTTACCTGCTTGCTGACGCCTTTCTGTAAGGCCAGTTTGCCAAGATCTATCTCGGTCATACCGCCATTTGCCGCATCTACTATAAACGCTGCATCTCCTTTTTCAACAGCGATACTTAGCTGCTTAGTGGTGTCTTTTACGGCGTTCAGGCTATCGGCCTTTGCCACGGCATCGTGCTTTGAATCGCCGTTGCAGGCCTGCAAAATCTGAAGAACAGTTACAATCGCGGTTAAAATACTCAGCTTCTTCATTTTCATTAGATATTGGTAGGGATATAATTAACACCGGAGAAAACGTTTAGTTTCGATTTCGAAAATCAAGCCAAAACAAAATAGATAAAACTTTCTTTTTAAATAGAAAATAATTACCTTTGGTGTAGGAAAGCAGGTTATGAAAACAGAAAAAGATAAACACACAGGCGCACCGTCAAAGCCGTATGCTATTGATGAGGATACCCGTTCGGATTTTCTCGTTATGGAGCCGTATACTCCTTATCTACGGTCGCCGCTGGCTAAGCTCGGGGCTATTAAACAAGGCCTTAAGCCTGCAGCGCTTTCTGATTTAATTACCGTTACCGGCGCCACACAAATTGATGTGGCCAAATGGCTCGATATTACTGAACCTACCTTGCGTAAGCACATTCAAAGCACCAAAGGCTTAAATGCCGGCATCAGTGAGCATGTTATCCAGCTATTTGAGCTATTTAACAAAGGGATGGATACTTTCGGCTCTATCGATGAGTTTAAAAGCTGGCTTAAACATTATAACCCGGCTATTGATGCTATCCCTTTTGATTTGCTGGATACCATTACCGGCATCAACATCATTCTTAGTGAGCTCATCCGCATTGACTATGGAGTTACAGCCTGATAAGCTGAAAGGTTAAAGCAGAAAGCTAAAAGCAATTACGCGATGAAGATTTACCGCATCGGTCAGACGAAATATGCACGGGATACCAGGGGTTCAGGGATCGATGGGCGATGGAATTCGTTAGGCCGGTATGTGATATATTTTGGAGGCTCGCTGGCCTTATCCTGCCTGGAAAAATTGGTACATACGCCGGGCACGTCATTATATACCGGCGACTTTTCGGTAACCATAGCTGAAGTGCCGGACAGGTTACCCGTAAAAGAAGTTACCTTAAAAGAATTGGTGAAACTCGACCCGGACTGGAATAAGGTAATAAATTATCCCATCACGCAAGCCATTGGTGATACCTGGTTGCAAAGCCTTGAAACGGCAGTATTGAAAGTACCCTCGGCCATTATAGAAATGGAATACAATTACCTGGTTAATCCTGCTCATCCGGATTTTAACAAGATAAAGTTTGTTGCGGTAAACAAATTTACCTTCGACAACAGGCTAAAGGCCAACTAACCCGGCATCGCCCCTCAAAAAAATTCTTAACTTTGCGCCTCTGTAATACATATTATGAGCGAAGAAAGGTCATTAAATTTTTTAGAAGAGATTGTTGAAGAGGATATTGCCGCCGGTAAGAACAACGGCCGGGTACTAACCCGTTTCCCTCCCGAGCCAAATGGTTACCTGCATATCGGCCATGCTAAGTCGATTTGCCTGAACTTCGGGCTTGCACAGCGCTACGGGGGCCAAACCAATCTCCGTTTTGATGATACCAACCCTGCCAAGGAAGAGGTTGAATATGTAGACAGCATTAAAGAAGACGTAAAGTGGCTTGGCTTTAGCTGGGCTAATGAGCTGTATGCATCTGACTATTTTGATAAGCTATACCAGTTTGCTGTTACGCTTATTGAAAAAGGCCTGGCGTATGTTGACGACAGCACTGCCGAGGAAATAGCAGAACAAAAAGGTACGCCTACTGACCCCGGTACGTCCAACCAATACCGCAGCCGCAGTGTTGAAGAAAACCTGGAACTGTTTGCTGACATGAAGGCCGGCAAATATCCTGACGGTGCAAAAGTATTGCGTGCTAAAGTCGACCTGGCTTCGCCAAATATGCACCTGCGCGACCCGCTGATGTATCGCATTAAGCATACACATCATCACCGTACCGGTAACGATTGGTGTATTTACCCGATGTATGACTTTGCGCATGGCGAGTCGGATGCGATTGAGGAAATAACGCACTCGGTGTGTACGCTGGAATTTGTGCCACACCGCCCGTTGTACGAATGGTTTATAGAAAAGCTGGAAATATTCCCATCCAGGCAATATGAATTTGCGCGGCTGAACCTGAACTATACGGTAATGAGCAAGCGCAAATTACTGCAATTAGTTGAGGAGAAATATGTTGACGGCTGGGACGATCCGCGCATGCCTACTATCAGCGGTTTACGCCGCCGCGGCTATACACCTGCTTCTATCCGGGAGTTTTGTGAGCGTATTGGCATTGCCAAACGCGAGAACATGATTGACGTAAGCCTGCTGGAATTTTGCATCCGCGAGGATTTGAACAAAACCGCCTGGCGCCGCATGGCTGTGCTCGACCCGATAAAGATGGTTATTACCAATTATCCAGAGGGTCAGACCGAAAACATGTTCAGCGAAAATAACCCTGAAGCAGAAGGCGGCGATGGCGGCAGGGAGATACCTTTCAGCAATGAGCTGTGGATAGAGCGCGAAGACTTTATGGAAGAACCGCCGAAGAAGTTTTTCCGCCTTGGCGTAGGCCTGATGGTGCGTTTGAAAAGCGCATATATTGTTAAATGCGACAGCTTTGAAAAAGATGCTGACGGTAACGTTACGCAAATAAATTGTACCTATATCACCGAGTCACGTTCGCAGAACGACACCAGCGGCATTCATGTAAAGGGCACTATCCATTGGGTGAGCGTTCCGCATGCATTATCCGCCGAGGTACGCTTGTACGACCGCCTTTTCAAAGTAGAAGACCCATCAAACGAAGATGGCGACTTTAAAGACTACATCAACCCCGACAGCCTGCAGATTTTAGACACAGTTTACATCGAACCGGATCTGGCGAACGCTGTTGCCGGTACCGGTTACCAGTTTATGCGTAAAGGCTATTTCACGCTGGATAAAAATTCCGCTTCGGATAAATTGGTGTTTAACCGGACGGTGACGCTGAAGGATGGATGGAAAGGCGCAGCGCCGGCTAAATAATTAAAATAAATGTTAAGCTTATAACGACCTATGGAAACCCTTGGCTTGCTTAATAAGCTTAACAGTATTGCCATTTTGCAAGAGGGCTTGCAGGGGGCGATAAAGTCATACCTTATTGAGGAGGCCTTTCCGCGTAAAACTCTTTTACTGAAAGCCGGGCAGGTATCGCAGCGAATCTATTTTATAAAAAAAGGATTTACCCGGGCCTATTATACCAAAGGTGAAAATGAATTTTCGACATGGTTTATGGGCGAAGATGAGTTTATTATTTCTGTTTATAGCTTTTTCTCGCGGCGGCCATCCTTCGAAAGCATTGAGGTTTTAGAAGACTGCATTGTACAATCTATAAACTGGGACCAATTGCAGGCGATCTATAAGCAATATCCAGAATTTAACCTCACCGGCCGGATAATTACAGAACAATACTATATCCGTAGCGAGGAACGCGCTATTCAGCTGCAAACGCTGAGCAGTAAAAAACGTTACGAGAAACTATTAAGAGACTATCCGGGCATATTGCAAAAGGTTTCGCTGGGGCAAATCGCATCCTACCTGGGCATTAAACAGGAAACTTTAAGCAGAATACGCGCCCATAAGTAGGTTCTATTTTTGACTTTAGTCAAAACTTTAAGCCTTAATTGCCAATGATATTTGGTCAACAAAAAATAAAATTATGTTGATCATTATCTTATGCACTTTCGCACTCTGCTTTTTAATTGAAAAGCTTGTTCCGGGCTGGAAACTCCCGGCCGTTCCTACCTGGACCATCAGAGTTCTTGCCATAAATTTTGTACAACTGGCAGTGGTCGTTGCAGCCGGCTATAGCTGGGAAAAATGGGTATCAAGTTGGTCGTTGTTTAAAATGTCGCACTACGTACCCAACTGGCTTGGCGGTATGCTTGCCTATTTCATCGCAACATTTATATTTTATTGGTGGCACAGGTGGCGCCATGAAAGCGATTACCTTTGGCGGCACTTTCACCAGATACACCATAGTGCACAACGGATAGAAGTTATCACTTCCTTTTATAAACATCCGCTGGAAATGACCGTAAACTCAATAATAGGCAGTTTACTGATTTATACCCTGCTTGGATTAAACCCTGAAGCCGGCGCTATCTATACTTTATGTACTGCTCTTGGCGAATTTTTTTATCATACCAATATCAAAACCCCGCAATGGATAGGTTATATTTTTCAGCGGCCCGAAATGCACCGTATACATCATGAATATGAAAAACATTCAAATAATTATGGTGATATTGTTTGGTGGGATATGTTGTTTGGCACCTACAGCAATCCGCAGGAATTTAAAACATCGTGTGGTTTTGATACCGATAAAGAGTTAAGGCTGGGCGATATGCTTAAGTTTAAAGACGTGCACAAAGAGTAAAGCCTCATATTCGCACTTCACCCAAAAAAACCGCACATTTGCATATTCGCAAATCCGCACATCAAACAAATGTCATTAGCAGATTTTTTCACGCCTGTCGATTCAAAAAAAATTGTTCCCGCAAAGGGGTATTACACCAGTCAGCTTGGCAGTAAGATAGAATATTATGCGGTTGATTTTCCGTCGATGGAGGATAAGGTGGATATCGCTATTATCGGTGTGCTGGAAGACCGTAATGCTGTAAATAACCAGGGCTGTGCGCTGGGTCCTGACTACGTGCGCGAAAAGCTATACCGCCTTCACGAAGGGAATTATAACAGCAAGGTAGTCGACCTTGGCAACATCAGGCAGGGAGAGAAAGTTACCGATACCTATTTCGCGCTGAAAACGGTGGTGAACGAGCTGGTAAAAAAAGATATTATCCCGGTAATCATCGGCGGCGGGCAGGACCTTACCTACGCGCAGTATTTGGCGTATGAGGATTTGGAGCAAAAAGTGGATTTAGTGATTGTAGATTCGCATTTCGATTTGGACGATGACGACACCGCGCCTGATACAATTGAAACAACATCAGAATCATATCTTAACAAAATATTCCTGCACGAACCGAATTACCTGTTTAACTATAGCAACCTGGGCTACCAGACCTATTTTGCGAGCCAGGACAGCCTGCGGATGATGGACAAATTATATTTCGACGTTCATCGCCTGGGTAACTTAAGCGGCAATGTGGCAGTTGCGGAGCCTATTATCCGAAATGCCAGCATGATAAGCTTTGATATGGGCGCCATCCGTTCGGCCGACGCGGTTGCAAACGCTAATGCATCCCCTAATGGTTTTTACGGCGAGGAAGCGTGCCAGATAACACGATACGCCGGTTTTAATGATAAGCTAACCTCAATAGGTTTTTACGAATTTAACCCGGCTTACGACAGTAACGGCCAAACAGCCACCTTACTGGCACAGATGATATGGTATTTTATTGATGGCGTATATAACCGCAAGCGCGATTTCCCGCTACAGCCAAAATCGCAGTACCTGATTTATAAAACCAGCCTGAAGCATGATGAACACGAGCTGGTGTTTGTAAAAAGCAAAAAGTCGGACCGCTGGTGGATGCAGGTACCCTATCCTACAGGCGGCTCAAAAAACGAGCGCTTTCACCTCGTACCCTGTCAATATGATGATTACAAGACCGCTGTCTCCGGCGAAATGCCCGACCTTTGGTGGCGTACTTATCAAAAATTAAATTAAGTACAACAATCCCCCGGTGTCGATTTTTTTGGTTGACGATTTGTTAAAAAATGTGAAATTTAAACGGGGTTGCAATTCGAAACGTATTTTTAACGTTAACACAGCTTATGCTGAATATAGTGATGAGGAAATTTTTTCTTTTTTTAATTACCCTGCTTCCGGTGATGGCGATGGCCCAAACCGAAGAGGCTTTCATGATAAATGGAAACATTGGCCAATTAAACGTGCCGGCCAAAGCCTATTTAATATACAAGCTTGGCGCTAACCAGGTGATAGACTCTGCCGGAATAATTGGCGGAAAATTTAACATCGGCGGGAAGCTTCTTAATCCTACCAATGCCATATTGGTTGTTGACCATAAGGGAATCGGTTTTGAAAAGCTGGACAGTGCAGCCGACATTTTGAACTTTTACCTTGAAAAGGGCGAGCTGGGAATAATTGCTGCCGACTCTGCATCGAAAGCTAAAATTACCGGCTCGAAGCTGAACGACGACGATAAAAGTCTGAAAGCACAGCTTGAACCGATTAACGTGAAGGCACGCAAGCTTACGGATATCAGCAAAAACGCAACTGTTGCGCAAAAAACGCCCGAGTTTGAAAGCGCGCTGCATGGGCGTTACAAAACTTTGCAGGCAGAACAAAAAACGATCATCAAAAAGTTTATCCTGGCCAACCCTGACAGCTACTTAAGCTTGCTTGCGCTTTATTCTGTAGATGGCCCGGCGCCCGACCCGTTTGAATTGGACTCGCTATACAACACTTTATCGCCGGCTATAAAAAGCACCGAAACTGCTTTGAATTTTAAAAAGGCCCTGGAGCCGCTGAAACATACCGCGCCCGGAACCATGGCGCCTGATTTTACGCAGAATGATGTAAACGGCGTACCGGTAAAGCTGTCATCATTCAGGGGAAAATATGTTTTGGTTGATTTCTGGGCATCGTGGTGCGGCCCGTGCCGCCAGGAGAATCCTAACGTGGTGCGTGTATTTAATAAATACAAGGATAAAAATTTTACAGTGTTAGGCGTATCGCTCGATAAGCAGAGCGGCCGTAACGACTGGCTGGCCGCCATAAAAAATGATGGACTCGCCTGGACGCAGGTATCCGACCTTAAGTTTTGGAATAACGAAGCTGCCGCTCTTTATTACGTATCTTCAATCCCGGCAAACTTTTTAATTGACCCTAACGGAAAAATTATAGCCAAAAATTTGCGGGGCAATGATTTAGAGGATAAGCTGAAAGAGGTTTTGGGTAAGTAATAAAGCCTTTTTTAAAGGAGGCTTGCACTGGAATGGATTGACATAATATCTTTAGCAATGAAAGCCTTATTATTTGTAGCCGCCTGCCTGTATAGCATCACCTGTTTGGGGCAAACAAAACTTATTTCGTTCCGGAGCCATTCCGGTAATAATGCAAATTTCCGTACGGCGGTTGAGGCTGATCTTTTCGATAGCGGCAGTTCAAACTTTGGGATAATTGCGCATCCGGTGACAAAAATTGACACTGTTTTGCTGAAGGATGCCAATACGATTATTGTAATGCGTAAAGATTATTCCAGTTACAGCGGTGATGTTCCAATTGCCTCAACGAAAGTAAAATACTCCCGGCAAATATTTACCCGAGCCAAACGGACCGATTTTTTTAAAGCGCTTAATGTTGATAGTTTGAAGGCAAAACTTAAAATGGAGTATCAATACCCACAATATCCTACTACATTGACAAGATTAGATAGCACCGTCTTCATCGGTTTTGATAAAATCTTTAAACAAAAGACTGCCAAATCCAATAAGTAAACAGGCCTCAATAAAAAAGTTGGATGCTAAAAAGCTATCTTCATAAAGCATTTTCAGTTTTTTTTATCCTTGGCTTTTTATTCATTCCACTTACGTTTTTCGGGTGGGATTTTCAATACCGTTTAACCCGGTTTATATTTTTAAGGCTGGTAACCTTTATTCAAAATCATCTTTTCAAAGGCGCGATTTCAACCGTTGATTTTTCTTCGGATACGGTTGCCTTCAATATTCTTATATGCCTGTTAATGGCGCTTGCACTTATAGTTGCAATATTGCTTTACAGGTTTAAGAGCGGAACGAATATTATCGAAAGATGGTTTCCTTCTATTTCGGCGTGGTACCTTGCGCTGGTGCTGCTAAGGTATGGTTTCGACAAGGTTTTTAAGCACCAGTTTTACCTGCCTGAACCCAACATCCTTTATTCAAACTTTGGCAGCTTAAACAAGGATATATTATATTGGAGCACCATGGGGCTGTCGCGCACTTACTCTGTTATAACCGGCAGCGCAGAAGTTTTAACGGCTTTGCTGCTAATGATCAAACGCACCAGGGTAGCAGGCTTTTGCCTGGCAATTGCCGTTTTGGCAAACATCGTATTAATCAATTTCAGCTTTGATATTTCGGTAAAGACTTTCAGCCTATTTCTGTTGGCGCTGGCATTATTTAACCTGCTGCCATATACTAAAATACTGTACGCATTTTTTATCCGGCGGCAGCAGGTGCGATTGCCTGCCGTAGCTCAACATAAAACCACTCTCGTAAAATGGATAAGCCGGCTGCCGTGTGTTTTGATTGTACTTTATGTATTGATACCGTACCTGGAAGATGGTAATTTTAACGACGACCGTGCCGCGCGCCCGCTTTTACATGGTGCTTACAATATCAGGAATTTTGTTATCGATGGGGATACCTTAAAGAAGGGTGATTTCCCCTACACGCGATTTTTTATACACAGGAAGAATTACCTTATTTTGCAGACACGGGATGGCGCGATGGTTGATTATTTTTTTGACATTGACCCAGTAAACAGGCAGTTAACACTGCGCGATTACAGCAAGCATACTGTTAAAGTTAATTATAACTACACCAAAACAAAGGGCATCTTAAAGCTGATGTTTGTTAACAAAGGTAAATGGATTATTGAAGGCGATACTTTGCCCATAAAAACATTACCTGCTTTGCAGGATGGTGTGCACTATACTGTTGATGAAATAAAATAGATTGCCCCAGGCGCGAAATTAAAAAAGCTTCCTAACCTGTATCTTTTTTGTGACAATTATAGCACACTATTCCCGGATAATATTTTTTAAGTTTACGTTTTAACAAATAGTAACTGATATGAAAAAGATTGTTTTACTTGCTCTTGCGAGCCTGCCGGCAATGGTTTTTGCCCAGGGAGGCCAATATTCAGTACAGGGCAGCATCGGGAAGCTGAATGCTCCGGCTAAAGTGTACCTGCGTTATTTCCCCGAGAAAAAGACGGTTACCGATTCTGTAGTGCTGACAGACGGAAAATTTAAGTTTAGCGGAACCACCAAAGGCGATGCGCCAATGATGGCTTACCTGATGCTGAATAAAAAAGGATCGGGCCCGGGCTATGACGACTACAAAGTAGTTTATCTTGAAGCCGGAACTATTACTGTAAACAGCGTGGATACGCTGGGTTCGGCAACTATAGCGGGTACCAAAACCAACGAAGAGAACACCAAATACGAAGCTGCCAGCAAGCCAATCAATAGCGCTTATGAGGCTTTGGATGCAAAAATGAAAGCCGCGAGCGACGACGAAAAGAAGTCGGATGCCTTTCAAAAAGAAATCAATAAAACTGAAAAAGCTATTGGCCAGCAGTCAAAACAGATAGAAAAGAAGTTTATACAGGAAAATCCTGATTCGTATATCAGCTTTAACCTGTTGCAGGGTGTAGCCTACAGTTCCGACTATCCGGAGATAATGGAACTGTATAATAGCCTTGGTGCAAAAGTAAAAGCGACAGAGAGTGGTAAGAAATTTGCTGAGCTGCTGCCTAAATTAAAGAATGTAGCCCTTGGTGCTACCGCTCCTGAATTTGCTGAAGCTGATACCGCCGGTAAAGTAATTAACTTATCATCATTCAGAGGTAAATATGTGCTGATAGATTTCTGGGCATCGTGGTGCGGCCCTTGCCGTGCTGAAAACCCTAACGTGGTAAAAGCATATAACAAATATAAAAATCAAAAATTTACCATTCTGGGCGTATCGCTGGATAAACCAGACGCGAAAGACAAATGGTTAGGGGCGATTCATAAAGATGGCTTAGCCTGGACACATGTTTCGGATCTGAAATTCTGGGATAGCAAAGCCGCCGGTTTGTATGCGGTTCGTGGCATCCCTCAAAACTTCCTCCTCGATCCGGATGGTAAAATCATAGCGAAAAACCTTCGCGGCGATGACCTGAATAATAAATTGGAAGAACTGTTCGGGAAGATATAAGGCAAGTCCGAAAGTCAGGAAGACCGAAAGTCGGAAAGACGAGGCATAAAAAAGTCCGAAAGAAAGAGTTTAACAGATTCTTTTTTTCGGATTTTTCATTTATGGTGTTATTCGCCGTCAAGGTCGTTAGCGGCGAAGGTATTTCCCTGGTTAATGTCGCCGGTATCGAAGCCTTTCCTGAACCAGTAAGCCCGTTGTTTGGACGTTCCGTGGGTGAAGCTATCGGGTTCTACATGGCCCTGGTATTGTTGCTGCAGGCGGTCGTCGCCAATTGAATGGGCGGCTACCAGTGCAGAGTCGATATCGGCGCTGTTAATAACAATACCGGTGCGATTTTTAGCTGCATAATGCGCCCAAACACCTGCATAGAAATCAGCCTGTAATTCCAGCTTTACCGATAGTTTATTGTATTGTTTTTGACTGAGCTGCTGACGTGCTTCATCCATTTTTTTTGATATGCCTAACAGGTTTTGCACATGATGGCCAACTTCATGACCAATTACATAAGCCGCAGCAAACTCTCCCGGCGCGTGAAAACGCTGCTGCATTTCGGCAAAGAAGGAGGTATCGAGATAAACTTTTTGGTCGGCCGGACAATAGAAGGGGCCGGTTGCCGAACTTGCGAAACCGCAGCCCTCAGCATTAACAGATTCACTAAACAGGTGGAGGGTTGGCTTGGTATAGGTGCGGTTCATGCCATTAAAAATTTCGCCCCAAACATCTTCGGTGCCAGCCAGTATAACGCGGGCGAACTTTTTCTGCATGCCTTCGGGTCCGCTGGTTACGCGGGTGTTTTGCTGCTGATTGCCGCCTCCGCTGCCGCCATTTAACAGCTGTGCGGGGTTAATGCCGGTAAACAGGTAAATGACCAGGCCAATCACCCCGATTATACCACCGCCAAAAAATAAACCGCGGCCACCTCCGCCGCCGCCGCTGCCCTCTTCAACATTGTCGCTTTCGCGTCCGCCGAACCATTGCATAGTATTTTGTTTTGGGTTAGAAGCTATTTAAAAATTGATCTCGTATTTCTTTAATTGCCGTTCGGCTACACTTATTCTTTCCTCACCACCTGGCTGTTTACCTCAATTTCTTTCAATAACCCGGGTGAAGTAACGGTGCTGCTGAATGCCTTGTCGGGATTATTATGCGATAGCTTTTCGAGGTCGTTATCCGTTTGGTCAAGCTCCTTAAACAAGGTATGTATTTCTGTAAGATGCGAATTAAAAAACTTCACCTTGTTATTGTATGCCATCATTTTATCATTAACAACACGGGCCGAATCGGTTTTTGCCGTATCCGGCGGGATTACGGTGTATGGCGACAGGTTTTTGACGGTTGTTTGAATAGGCACGATAGAAGGAGACAGATCTTTTGGGTCGAGCGTTTGAAGAGATAGCTTTACCGGGTCGGGGTTATAGGCTACCAGGCTTTTATACTCATCAACAATTGCAGCCAGGATATCGTGCTGGTTACTGCGGGTTTCGGCTATAATTTTGTTTTGGACATTCTTTTTAAAGCTGTTAAATAACAGCGAAGTAAAGTCATAAGCCCTGGTGCGCAATACCGCATTTTGAACGGAATAATAATTACTCAGCGTTTTGTTTTTGGTATACATTACCCCCAGGTTAGTGCTAAAAACCTGCGCCGGTGCGCTTAACGACAGATCAGCTTCGTTGCCGAAATTATAATATTGCTTGCCGTAAATCTCAAGGTCGTCAATACGTTCGTATGACGATAGGAAGTACAGCCTGTACCGTTGATATTCCTGGTCGGGATTGTCAATCTGGGCATAGCAGTTTTGCAAAAACGCTTCAACCGACTTGTCATTAAAAACCTGGTAAATATTTGCGGTGGGGGTGGGTTTCCACCGGATAAGCGAAAGCCTGGCCTTAAACTCCAGCTCGGCGGTATTATTTACACGCAGCGAATCGAACATTTTAGCCACAAAATAGGCTACCTGCGCATTGGCCATACCACTGCGGCCTTTATTAACCATCGCATACAGGCTATCCTGGATGGTAAGGTAGTCTTCGCTGCTGTTCCAGAACGATGGCTCGAGTGGCGGCAACAGTAGCCGGTTTGTTTTAACATCAACAAAAATAAAGGTGCCTAAAGGGTAAACATTCTGGAAGTTCTTTTCAAGCATTGAAAGGCTGCTCATAGATGTGGAGTCCATCTTTAGCAGAAAGTTCAGCACCTTATTATGCTCCAGCTTAACGCTTAGCCCTTCCAGCGACTCAAAATTAGAACTTTGTTTCTCCGGTATGATGATAGGGACATACGTTATTTTATCCTTATCGCGCGACAAGAGGTCATAAGTTCTTTTTACAGTTATCGAAGTTTCGTCCTCGGCATCCTGGCCATAAAATGCGATAGTGTCATTTTTTGCTACCGATATATCTTTTATTTTTTCCTCGCCCGGATGCAGCCTGATCAGCGTTTTTAATTTGAATTTCCCTTCTGGTGTAGTGATTTTATAAAATACGGCAACATTGGTTTTTGCAGTATTTTTTATTTTAAACTTAAAACCGCCCGCAAGGGCAAACCCCGGAGAAATTGCGGACAATAAAAACAGCAGGCCGGATGCAATTAAGAGGTGTTTATGTTTACTTACAGCACTATTAATTGCCGGGGAGCCTGCTTTATCGGCACTGGAAGGATGAGCATTCATTATCTTAGATTAAAAGCTATGGTAACAGCAGCTTGGGATACCGCAATGCCGTTAATAAGGCTTCGGCAGCAAACGCTTGCCGCCGAAGCTATACAGTGTTTTTGACGGATAGTTAAAAGTTAGCGCGTGCTTCATCAACGCCTTTGCCAACTTTTCCAAGCGCATCGTTCGCTAATTCTTTTGCTTTATCGAACCAACCAGGCGCCTGGTCGGCCAGGTCGTCGATTATCGAGCGGCCGTCTTCATTTTTTTTGGTGATGTAGTTAATGCCGTATCCTACAGCAGCGCCAACTATAATAAATTTTAATAAGCCCATGTTAATGTGTTTTTAAATAAAACGGAGTTTTCGGCCGAATGTTTTTTTCAGCCGTATATTTACATGAGATAGGGTGTTAAAACCATATTTAAAAGTCCGCAATTTTCGGGTCGGTTTGGGTTTAAAGGCGCTGTACTTTTGTTATATACAATTAAGAAAAACAAAAATGAAAGACCAGGAAATAACAAATTATAGCCGTATTGAGGATGCAATAGCCTATATCAGCGCCAACTTTAAAAGCCAGCCATCGCTGGATGAAATAGCCGAAAAAGTGCATTTAAGCCCCTTCCACTTTCAGCGCATATTTACCGAATGGGCCGGTGTAAGCCCCAAGAAATTTCTACAATACATCAGTATAGACCATGCCAAGAAGCTACTGACCGAACAGGCGACATTGTTTGACACCGCTTTTGAAACCGGCCTATCGGGCACCAGCCGCCTGCACGACTTATTTGTAAACATTGAGGGCATGACGCCCGGCGAATACAAGAACGGCGGCGAAAACTTATCTATCAACTACAGCTATGCCGAGAGCCCGTTTGGAAACGTAATGGTGGCATCGACCCCGAAAGGTATTTGCCACATAGCCTTTGCAGATAGTGAAGCCGAAGGATTGGCAACGCTGCAGAACATTTTCCCTAACGCGGCTTACAAGCCTATGGTGGATATGATTCAGCAAAATGCCCTTTACATTTTCAAGCACGACTGGAGCAAGCTGAACGAAATAAAGCTGCACCTTAAAGGCACCGACTTCCAGATAAAGGTTTGGGAAACATTGCTGAAAATTCCGGTGGGCAAATTATCTACCTATGGCAATATTGCCAGCAGCCTGGGGCAACCAACAGCGTCAAGAGCGGTGGGTAGCGCGGTAGGCGATAACCCGGTGGCGTTTTTAATACCCTGCCACAGGGTAATACAATCCAGCGGCGCATTTGGCCAATATCACTGGGGCAGCAACCGAAAAACAGCCATGATTGGCTGGGAAGCGGCACAAACGGAAATAAATTAATTTTTAACGTAGAGACACAATACTTTGTGTCTCCCGCTTGCAAAACCAACTAACCCTGAAAAACAAACATTTATCAGAGACACAAGTGTTGTGTCTCTACATTAAAAAAATGAAAAACATAACAACATCCATCCAAAATATAAACTGGCAGGCCGTTACCGACAGCATGAACGATAACGGCTATGCCATTATCCCCGGCCTTATAGGCGATGCGGATTGCGGTAATCTTATCGATAATTACAGTGACAGTTCCCTATACCGCAAAACCGTGGTAATGGAGCGCTATCGTTACGGCCTGGGCGAATACCGGTATTTTAACTATCCCTTACCGCCGCTGGTGCAGGAAATAAGGGAATCGGTTTATCCGAACCTTACGCCCATTGCCAATAACTGGATGCGGGCGCTGAATATTCAAACTACATTTCCGGGCACATTTGCCGAATTACAGGGACTTTGCCATGCCAATAACCAGGTTAAACCAACCGCGTTAATTTTAAAATATGGCGCAGGGGGCTTTAACACGCTGCACCAGGATTTATATGGCGACGTGTATTTCCCCATGCAACTGGTGCTGTTTTTAACAGAGCCGGATGAGGACTATACGGGCGGCGAATTTGTGCTTACGGAGCAAGTGCCCCGCGCACAGTCAAAGGCAATAGTTTTGCGGCCACGCAAAGGCGACGTGCTGCTATTTACAACCAACTTCAGGCCGGTTAAGGGAACAAAAGGTTACTACCGGGTAAATATGAAACATGGCGTAAGCCAATTACACAGCGGTGAGCGGTTTACGCTGGGAGTGATTTTTCATGATGCATTGAGTTGAAGAGCGCACCTTAGACAGTTTTTGGACGCCTATTTTCTTATAGAGAAACTATAAATACTTAAACTGCTAACTATTAAAATTTGCATATTAATTACAAAGAAATCGGCTGATAATTAGTGAATTACACGATGTTTGAGGTATTCTGTGCAGAAAAATGCAATACTCTTAAAAATTCAAATACCTACGAATCAATACATTAAAAATTCCACCGGGCGTTCCTCATAAAAGAATGAAACACTTATCATCTGAGACAGAACAAACTTTCCATTTCGCCGGCTCAGGCAGTACGGGATAGTGGTTACCTATGGGCATTTATGTGTGCCACCTTTAAATCGTTCCGCCGCTTCGGCCGTGCCTTGGGCCTATTTTGCAATGCGCCCTAACCATCACGCTATTCTACGCGCTTCAATTTCGACACACTAAGCCCCTTGAAAATCACCGCTTATTCCT
>JAZJZL010000220.1:0-3719 GCA_040389845.1 Bacteroidota bacterium | reverse complement strand
TCAACAAAGCGCGTATCTAAGCCAAGCTGCGTCACCACCCAGCGCAATCCATCATTCATATAGCCTAATGCACCGCAAGAGCGGAAGACAGCGATACCTACCAGCATCGCTACGAGGTAAGGGATAATCTTAACAGAAGTCTCGAATCCCCGCTTCGCGCCATCCACAAACGCCTCAAATACATTTATCTTTTTATAAAGGGCCCCGGTAATAAATATTACCGGGATAAGGAACAGCATTAAATTACTGGCTATTTTCGATACCAGGCCGATTTGCTCCTTTGTGAGGTGATTGGTAAAATACCAAACCAACAATATAATAAAACAGGCTATACCACCAATCCAGCCGATAATCACCCGGTCGAATAAATTAATTTTTTGTTTTATAGCTACTAAAATCATTCCCGATACTGCTGCTACAAAAGTTGCTATGATACTGGGGATGAAAATATCAGTCGGGTCTTTTGCATGCAGGATGGCCCGTTGAGCGATAATAGTTACCGGTAACAATTGCAGGCCCGAGGTAAGCAACACCAGGTACATAATCTGCGCGTTGGATGCCGTGTCTTTATCTTTATTTAAATCTTGTAAGCTGTCGATTGCTTTAAGGCCAAGAGGCGTAGCGGCGTTATCAAGACCAAGCAAGTTGGCTGAAAAACTCATCAGCACCTGCCCGGTCGCAGGGTGATTTTTAGGAACTTCGGGAAATAAGCGGTTAAAAAAAGGCCCTACTACGCGCGAAAGAAAATTAATAGCACCCGCTTTTTCGCCGATGTTCATGATGCCCAGCCATAGTGCCATGTTGCCGGCCAGCGGTAAGGCTATATCCATTACCGAAGCCTTCGAAGAATCGAACATGCCGCTTACCAGGTGCATAAATATCTCTGTATCGCCAAAAAATATCAGCCGGATAAGCGCAATTACAAAAGCGATGAGGAAGAATGCAATCCAGATATAGTTTAATGCCATTTTTAAGTCTTGAATCTTAAGTCCGAAGTAAAATAACCAAAGTAGTTAAAGTGATGATGATTTTACGCTTTGAAGATAAAGTTTTTTGATAATTAATTATGAATAACCATCTTTAAATTGATTTTAATCATCTTTATACTTACGCTACGAATTATCTTTTTATGATTACCTCCACCGTACAAAACCTGAATGACACCATTAACGATATTTTAAACCGGGATATCGATTCCATTGACTGGGTTACAAAACCTGCACCCAATAAATGGAGCAAAAAGCAAATCATCGGGCATTTGATTGACAGCGCACAGGCTAACCTGCAGCGTTTTGTTCGTTGTACTTACGAGGAAAACTTTAAGCTTACCTACGCGCAGGATGAATGGGTTGAAGCCGCGCATTACCAGGAAGCCGATATTAATGAACTGCTCGGCCTGTGGAAATTGCTGAACCTGCAAATTGCCCGCGTATTAATTAATTACCCTGTCGACCGGTTGCAAGCCCAGTGCGATAACAGCAAAATAGAGCCAAACCTGCATACTGTTGAATGGTTGGCGGCGGATTATGTAGCACACATGCAACATCATTTAAAACAACTTGATTGATATGAGCCCGCTAACCGAAACCTGGGAAATTCACAATCGCATTAATTTGTATTTGCTGGATAGTATTGATGAATCGTACCTGGCTGACGTATCATCATCGAAAGGCCGTACCGTTGGCGAACAGTTTGCTCATATCCACAACGTCCGGCTAATGTGGCTGAAAGCGTCAGAACCGCCACTACTTGATGGACTCGCAAAGGTTGAAAAAGAACAGATAAGCAAAGAAATCCTCAAAGCAGCTTTAATTTCCAGTGGAATTGCTATCGGGCAATTATTTGAGAAAACAGCAGTCGATGGCAAAATAAAAGGTTTTAAACCACATGCCGCGGGTTTCCTTGGCTATTTGATTTCGCATGAATCGCATCACCGCGGGCAAATAATGCTTACGCTGAAACAATCAGGCCACCCGGTTGATAAAAAAATACAATTTGGTATATGGGAATGGGGGACAAGATAACCGCACAGCCAGCCGGTTATTCCGGCACACCGCTGGCAAAAAAGCTGGGCATTAAGCCAGGTTTTAATATTAAGCTAATTAACGCACCGGGGCATTATTTTACCCTGTTCACCGATTTGCCGGCCGACCTGCAAATAAACGATGACTCACCAGGCCTAAAAGATATTATTCATTTCTTCACCAAAGAAAAGGACGAATACACCAATACGCTTCCGGACTTAAGAAGCCAGATTAAACCAAACGGCATGATATGGGTATCCTGGCCCAAAAAATCATCTAAAGTTATAACTGACATCACCGAAGACATTATCCGAAATTTCGCCCTGCAAAATGGCCTGGTAGATATTAAAGTTTGTGCCGTGAATGAAGTATGGTCGGGTTTAAAATTGGTGATTCCGGTTGGGGAGAGGGGAGTTGACTGAGTTAAATATGTTAACCTAATCAACCCAATCCAAACTTAATCAACTCAATTATAAGCCGTAATTTGTTTATCGCCCACAATATGGATATCGTAATCCCGCTTTAACGGGTCATAAGGCACGGAATCGTTTACGCTAATATAAATACTGCCCAAGCCTTTTACGGAATAGGTTTGTATATCGGCTACCATAGCGTCTTTAACCTGGTATTGTGATATCGATTCCCGGATGAGGTTATACTGGTTAAGCTCGTTCGTCTCTATCTCGATAAATAATCGTTTGCCATCAGCGCGTAATGAAATATTGTTGTAGGTTCCGCCGGGTAGTGTTACTGTGAATTTGTGATTTTTGGTGTCGTTATCTTTTTTGTTGATGATATAGCCTTTGGCCATTAAAAATGTATCAGCTTTATGGATGTTGTTTTCCAGCAGGTAGGTAATATCTTCGTACGACATCAGGCTCTTCTGGGCGAAGCCGGTAAATGTCGTCAGGATAAAAATAACGGAAAAAAGATACTTCATAATTAGCGGAATATTACGCAGCGGTTAAACTTTCGTTGCTGCAAAGTACTATATTAGCCCCATCATTACAAGTAATATATTATGGCTAAAATAGAGCTCACACGCGTTAAAGGTGATTTTGGTTTCGAGGCTAAAGATGAACAGGGCCATGTAGTGCGTATGGATAGCAGCCCCGAAAGCGGTGGCTGGGACTTTGGCGTACGGCCGATGCAAATGCTGCTGATGGGTCTTGCCGGCTGTTCGGCTATTGATGTTATCACCATCCTTAAAAAGCAACGACAGGATGTAAAGGAATATAAAATGGTAGTAAACGGCGAACGGGAGGCCGGCAAAGAACCCTCATTATGGAAAGATGTTTCAATAGAGTTTCACCTTTATGGGACTATCGACGAAGATAAAGCCATAAAGGCAGCCGAGTTGTCTATCAATAAATATTGCTCAGTAGCCGCTACGCTCGACAAGGCCGGAGCCGACATTAAATGGCGGGTTTTTGTTCATAAGAGTTGATTGGCTAAATAATTGAGGCTATGGACAGAATAGTGCCTATACCGACACTTCACCTTTTTCCGGTGCTGAATGATTTGCTTATCTACCTGCTCCGGTCATTACAGCCAGAGGACTGGTATAAGCAAACTACTGCTCCAAAATGGCTGGTTAAAGATGTTGTGGCACACCTGCTTGATACCAATATGCGGGATATTGCTGCGGCAAACAACTATAGCGGCACTCCACCTCAAAACATAAACTCCTACCGG
>JAZJZL010000219.1:0-14423 GCA_040389845.1 Bacteroidota bacterium | reverse complement strand
GCGCACAACGCGGCATGATTAAAAACCGGCTGGTTAGCATTGTTTTGAGCCTTACTTAATTCAGGTTTTGCTATCGCGAAAAGTATTACCAGCGCACCGGCTTTAATGATTTTTTTGAGGGGAGTTGTAAACGATGGATTCATATTCAGGCTATTTAAGGTACTAAACATAGAGAATAAATATCGTTTAAACGCTACACGAATGCAATTTATCAAATATGTTAATAAACAAGACGGCAATAAAGCTGCTGAAATTACCAGGCCATCAACGGGCTGCGGTTAAAATCAATAGAAGCAGAAGTAATGGTATTATGGCGGTTCCAGTCTTCAATATCTATTAAACCGGGCATGGTTTGATAATGATAATCGTTTTTCGAACACTTAACAACATAGCCAATATCTCCCACCTTGGCTATTACCGGCCGGGCTCCGCACTCTTTGCACAATTTACAGAAAATTGTTCCCGGTATATTTACATATCCCCTCATAATCCCTTATTACGAAACGCATGAAAAGAAGTTGCTATAATTTACGTTTTTCCGTGCGGTATTTTTTAAAAATATACTTTTATGTGTATAAAACACAGGTATCGCCTAACATATTGACGTTGAGCATTTACAACCAGCTTATTTTAGAATGGTAATAGAGCCGGACATGGGCTTTTTGCCATCCTTTAAGTCGAGTATATAATAGTACGTTCCAACAGGTACAGCACGCCCTCCAAAAGTACCATCCCAGGGTATCCCGTACCCGATAGATTTATACACTACCGAGCCATAACGGCTGTAAACATTAAGTGTACAATCAGGGTAATACGCCAGGGCGGTTATGTTCCATAGATCGTTAATGCCATCGCCATTGGGCGTAAAAGTATTGGGGATGCTGATAACGCATTGGCTTACCGGGTTAAAGTGTACAGTTATGGTATTTGATGTAACAGCAGGCGTAACCAGGCATTTGCCCTGGCTTGTAACTATGCAGGTCACCAAATCTCCATCGGCCAGCGTTTTAGTGCTAAATGTGGCGCTGTTACCACCTGCATTATTACCATTAACCTGCCACTGGTAAACCGTTGCCAAATTGGGCAGGGCAGGCGTCGCGGTAAAGGTTATTTCGGTACCGGCACAAACAGGCCCCGTTAATGACGAAGTAATGGTAACGGAAGTGATTACCGGAGGATCCAACGTAAATACCGCTTCGTTAGATGTAGCTAAAGCGCTTATGGTACAAGCGCTGCTGGTAAGCACGCAGGTTATCTTATCGTTATTGGCTAAGCTATTTGCAGCGAAGACAGGGCTATCGCCCCCCGCAGGCTGCCCGTCTACCAGCCATTGGTAATGCGGGCTATCGCCGCCGTTTACAGGTGTAGCTTTATAGGTTACTATATTCCCGGCACAGTCGTCGGTTGATGAGGGCGATATTGTTAGCGATGGAACTACCGCTGCTGTTACCGTTAGCGTGCGCGCAAAGGTGGATGTTCCGTCGGCAGCGGTGATAGTTGTTGTACCGGCGCCAACAATATGTATTTTATTATTAATTATTTTCGCTACGTTTTCATCGCTGCTGGTATAAGTAATCTGCGATGCACTGGTAGCGCCCGGGTCGAAGTCTTTATCACAAAATATTTTCGGCGGTATGGGGTTAAAGGCAATGGTTTGTGTATTTACAACCTCTATATCCACGCTGGTTTTACTGCTGCCATAAATATTGTACCCGGTAACAGGATAGTTTGTCAATGGTGATAATACATTTGGCTTACCACTAATAATGCCAGTAGAGTTGCTAAATATCATCCCGGACGGGAGCGGCTTATCGATACGGTAGCCAACAGTTACCGCGGTACGAATATTATTGTCAAATGAGTCGGCTATATATAGCTTCCGGTTGCCATCAAGCACCAAGCCTTTGGGGGCATTAAAGCTGGCGGCTGTTCCTGTATTGTTAAGCCCGTTCGAGCTTCCGTCACCGGCCAGCGTTATAACCTCACCCGCGGGGTCTATCATCCGGATAAGATTTCCGCCAAAATCCGATATAAACAGGTCGCCGATATCATCCTGACCGAACTCGCCGACGCTCTGTGGGCGAGGCCCGAGAACCTCGACCGCTGGGTTTATTAAAGCTGGCAGACAATGCCGCGCCATTTTGCCCGCCCGCCGAACCGTTACCCGCATAAGTGGTAACATCGCCCGCGGATGTAACTTTACGGATAAGGTTATTACCCATATCGGTAACGTAAACATTACCATCAATATCTACTGTTAAATTTTGAGGAGCGTTAAATGTGGCGCTGGTAGTGTTGCCATTACTGTTACCAGGAGAACCGCTGCCTGCTAATGTGCTAACCTCACCCAGGGGCGAAATTTTCCGGATAAGGTTATTTCCGGAGTCTGCCACATATAAATAGCCGGCTGCATCAAAGGCAATGCCTGTTGGAACGTTAAAGCTAGCAGCGGTACCTGTGCCATTTGCCTGGCCCGTAGTGCCGCTTCCGGCAAGTGTGGTTACCGTGCCATCCGGTGTTATTTTACGTATGCGGTTATTGAAAGAGTCGGCAACATATAAATCGCCGGATATACTAAAGGCAACGCTGCTGGGCGCATGAAAATTGGCGTTAGTACCTTTGCCATCAGAGAAAGTGCCCTGACCGCTGCCGGCAAAAGTAGAAGAAGTGCCATTGCCGTCAACCTTCCTGATAACATTATTCAGATAATCAGCGATGTACAAATTTCCGGATGCATCCAAAGCTACACCCGCCGGTTGCCTGTAAGTTACTGATGTTGGGCCGCCTTCCTTATATCCCGGGTTGCCGGAACCGCTATAGGTCACTATCAGGCCAAACTCCAATGCGGGTATCTCACTGCCGGTTGATTTTGGCGGCAGCGGCGTAATGTCCTGGTTAATGTAGTAGGTTTGCGGCGTGTCATAGGATATATTGGGAGGGTTACCCGGCGTATTCTGAAGCTGCACAGTAATTTCAATGGCAAATGAGCTTTTTCCGCCTGCATTATAGGCGGTTACGGTAAAAGGGGTTATTTGGTATGCTTGTGTGGGTGTTCCGCTTATTACACCGGTTGTTTTATCAAACAATAAGCCGGCAGGCAGCGGCTTATCAAGCTGATAGCCTGAAAGGCTGATTTTAACGATGTCATTGCCATTAGCATTGGCAACATATAAATTGCCATTCCCGTCAGTTACAATACCGAGAGGCGAATTTAAAACACTGTTTCCACCCGTCAGGGCTGATATTGTATTAGTGCCTGCCTCAACCTTTATTACCTGATTATTACCCGGGTCAGACACATATAAATTACCCTGGTTATCGAGGGTCACGCCGGTCAGACCCTGGAAATTAAAAAATCTGTTGCTCCGCAAAAAAGTAGTCACATTACCGCGGGAATCAATTTTACGTACACGGTTATTATCAAAATCGGCCACATATAGATTGCCGGTCCTGTCTGTAGCCAATCCACGCGGGTGGCTAAATAAGGCGGTACCATTTGTGCCATCTGTTACTCCACAGGCACCGCCGGCAAATCTTGTCACATTGCCTGAAGCGCTTATTTTCCTGATAACACATGAGCCCTCCTCGGTTATGTAAATATTTCCTGCAGCGTCAACCGTTATACCCGAAGGCTTATTAAAAGTCGCTTCAGCAGCGGGGCCATTGCTGCCGCCGGCCGTACCCGTACCGGCAAGCGTGATAACTGTGCCATCCGGCGTAATTTTTCTTATTACGTTGCCCTCGGTATCGGCCACGTAGATATTGCCGCCGGCATCGGTTGCTATGCCGCCCGGCCCGTTAAAGCTGGCCGCTGTTCCTTGCCCGTTAATAACTGCGGGTGTGCTGTTGCCGGCGAATGTTGTGGTAACTCCATCCGGAGTCACCTTCCTTATAATATTATTGGCCTTATCGGCAACATAAATATTACCGCCGAGGTCAGTTGCAACAGCAGCAGGTGTATTAAAACTTGCCGCTGTGCCAGCGCCATTGCTATTGCCTTTCTGCCCGTTGCCTGCCAGCACGGTAACTTCACCATAGGCCGTTTGCGGAACAGGCCCGCCATCGTTGCGCGGTGTTAAAGTAGCAATAGTGCGGCCTACAATATAGTTCTGCGGAGTAGCATAGCTTATTTTAGGCGGGGATATTTCCGCGTCATCCTCCCGCACTTCTATGCTAAGTGTTGTTGTGCTGCTGCCGCCCGCGTTGTATGCCGTTATGTGATAATCTGTTGCGGGTGATGAAGCAGTCGGTGTTCCTGAGATATTGCCGGTTTTGGGGTCGAAGATTAAACCGGCTGGTAAGGTTTTGTCTATCGTGTAACCGGTCAGCGATATTTTTTGCACCCAGCAATAATTAATCGAGGTAGCATATAAATATCCATCGTCGTTAATAACAATTCCCCATGGGAAACTTACGGTGGTTATTGTTGAAACAATCCCGTTTACATCAATTTTCCTGATCTTGTTACTTTCGAATCCTGCATCTGCAACGTAAATATTACCGTAACCGTCAATTTCAATTCCCTGGGCCGTTGAAAATTTTGCGGAGCCTATCGGACCATCCGCATAACCCTGGCTGCCACCGCCGGCGAAGGTTGTTACTGCTCCTGCGGGCGTTATTTTTCTTATGGCGGGTCCATCGGCCACATATAAATTATTAAATTTATCTATGCAAATGCCCTGCGGCTCAATAAAGCCAGCTTCAGGTCCCGGGCCATTCACCCATCCTCTGATGCCGCTTCCGGCAAATGTGGAAACAACTCCGCCGGGCGTTATTTTTCGAATCACCCAGTTTTGTAAATCAGTCACATATAAGTTATCGGAGTCATCAATCGCAATATCTGTCGCAGCAGCAAAGGTCGCACTTAAAGCCGGCCCGTTGTCGTTACCGGAAGTACCGTTTCCGGCAACGGTTGTAACCTTGCCTGTCGCATCAATTTTCCTGATATAAAGGCCATCCGCAACATATAAATCACCATGTTTGTCAAATACGAGCCCTAAAGGGTCATTAAAGCGCGCTGAAGATGCTGTGCCATCTATATGCCCCCGAACGTTACTTCCGGCAAACGTTGACACTACTCCTGTCGGCGTTATTTTTCTTATCACATAATTACTCTCGTCAGCAACATAAAAATTGCCGCCTGCGTCCCTGGCAATTGCGTGTGGGCCTCTGAAGGTAGCCTCGTTTCCCGGTCCGTCAGCGTTTCCTTTGTCACCCGTACCCGCAAAAGTGGCATAATCACCATATATATTTGGCGGAACATCTCCTCCGGCGTTTTTAGGCGACAATGGTGTTATAGAGGTATTTATTTTAAATACCTGCGGTGTTACATAGCTTATGTCCGGCGCGGCGGGCGGAGTCGTAATAACATTGTCCTTAACTTCTATGCTTAAATGTGCCACTCCGCTGCCATCGCGGTTATAAGCGGTTATCTCATAATCCGTTGCAGGCCAGGCTGTCGTTGGCGTACCGCTTATATTGCCGGTACTTGTATCAAATGTTAAACCTGGCGGCAGGGATTTATCGATAGTGTATTTGATTGCCGTTATTTTCCTGACCAAATTGTTATTGGTATCGCCTATGTATAAATTCCCGCCACCGTCTATTGCGATTCCGAAAGGTGTGTTGAACGTAGCTGATGACAGATCGCCATTGTTAGCGCCCGGGGTGCCATTGCCGGCTACGCTTGTAACCGCGCCTTGCGGTGTTATCTTCCTGATTTTGTCATTCTGTGTATCAGTTACGTATAAATTTCCATATTCGTCAATATCCAAACCAATCGGGTCCTTAAAGCTGGCTGCCGTCCCTGTGCCATCTGCGCTGCCAGCTGTGCCGCTTCCGGCAAAGGTTTCGACACCACCGGCCGGAGTGATTTTCCGGATTAAGTTATTGTAGCTATCAGCAACATACACATTGCCGGCTGCATCAACAGCTATTCCCGTAGGGCCGTTAAATGACGCCAACGCCCCCGGGCCATTGGCATTTCCGGTTGCGCCGCTGCCTGCAAGCGTACTTACCGTGCCATCAATAGTAATTTTTCTGATTAAATTATTTCCGGAATCCGAAACATATAGGTTTCCGTCTTTATCAATTGCTATTCCGGCGGGGCTGTTAAAGGTTGCATTTTGTCCGTCGTTATGTCCTGTAAGTCCGTTGCCGGCAAAATCGATGACGACGCCTGAGGGGGTTATCTTTCTTATTTTTTGATTTTTTAAATCTGCCACATACAAATTCCCGACCGCATCAATAGCAATATCAAATGGATTGTGAAAACTGGCTCCTGTACCGGTACCGTTAGAAGAACCGGGTACGCCGCTTCCGGCAAAAGTGGTAACCGTGCCGCCTGGTGTAATTTCCCTGATGACGGAATTTGTTTCATCGGCCACATAAACATTGTCGCTATTGTCAACTGCAACGCCATGCGGGCTGTTAAAACTTGCTGATGTACCGTTAGCGTTTACAATACCCGGGGCGCCGCTGCCCGCCAGCGTACTAACCTTATCAAAGGCGCCATTATTTATCGGCCCGCCGGTATTCACTGGCTTTAGCGGTGCTATGGTGGTATTTACTGTATACGATTGAGGTGTTGGATAACTGATATTTGGCGCAGTTTCTCCGGCAGCATTAGTGCTTTTTGAAATCGCCCCGGTTTTCTTTACTGCAGGACGCACTTCAACCTTTTCGGGAATGGACGCCCGGGTTAGGTGTGCGCAAAAGCCGGCGACTCCGCAAAATACAAATGCCGCTATAAAAATAGCTACGGACTTGCTACCGCTCATATACTAACATTCACATACCGCAACCACAATAAAACATATTTTAAGGGACTAATAAGTTTACCGGATGCTTCTGAAAGCTTATTATCAACAATTACGTGGGATACTAAAATAAGTTTTTTGAATTGATATTTTAAAGATAACGTTTTTAACTTAATTTTAAATAAGCTAAAAATTTCGCTATGCAACACCACGCCAAAGGGCAGCAATCCGGAAAAATAGAATGGGCATATACAACCCTGGTAATAATAGTCGCCTGGTTTGCATTGGTACTGCAATTTAGTATATCTATGCCGCTACTAATGGCAAAAGGCTGTTCGCCGCGCAGTGCTTTTGTGCAAATATTAAGCTATTTCACCATTTTGAGCAATTTACTAATGGTAGTTTGCTTGTCGGCCATTTTGCTTGCTGCAAAATCCCGCTTAGGCGTTTTTTTCAAAAAGCCGGCGGTTTTAACAGCGGTAGCGCTGTACATAACCATTGTAGCCATTATTTACAATATTATATTGCGCAATATATGGAACCCCCAGGGCCTCCCCAGGCTCGCTGACGAATTGCTCCATGTGGTAAATCCGGTACTGTTTATTATCTATTGGTTCGTGTTCGTAAATAAGGCTGAGCTGCAATACCGGAACATCTGGCCATGGTTGTGGTATCCATTGCTGTATTTTATTTATTCACTTGTCCGGGGTGCAATATCACATCAATACCCATATCCTTTTCTCGATGCAGCTCAGTTTGGCTATGCACACGTACTACTGAATGCTGTGATACTTTTTGCGGTTATCTGGGCACTTGGAGCTGTTTACATTTTTATTGGCCAAAAGATCGCCAAAAAATAAACAACAATCATTTTAGGCCTTAATATATCAATATCATAACTACTAAGGTTTAGTTACTGATGTTATAAAAGAAAACGCCCGGTTAAATTTGCCGGGCGTTTTCTTTTTATGGGTTTTCTTCCCTTTATTTCGCTGGTTTGGTCACCAATACCCAGTCAACCAAAACCTTCGCCTTTCCCGCTTTTATCTTGTCCACGGTTTGCTGCGAAATACCATAGTACGGCGTTTTAATTCTGTTTACGCCATTCGGATAGCCGCCGCCCAATGCAAAATTCAGGATAAGGAACTTTGGATTATCAAAAGCCCAGCGGCCATATTTCTCAACCATTGCGCGAGTTACAGTGTAAGTAACTTTTCCGTCTACGCTAAACACAATGCTGTCATGTGTCCAATCTACGGAGTATACATGCCACCTGGTAACATCAGTACCCGCCGGGAAAGTTGCCCGGTATACTAAAGGCGTATTACCGAAATAGCCCGGACCATGTAATGCGTTGCTTGTCCAGCTTTTATCACCTACGGTTTCCATTACATCTATTTCGCCGCAGTCGGGCCATTTGCCGTTGCCTAATGCCCAGAACGCAGGCCATAAACCAGCACCCGCTGCAATTTTCATACGGGCAGTGGCTGTACCATAAGTAAACTGCATTTTGTTTTCAGTGTTCATCCTGCCCGATAAAAAGTCGTAGGTTTTCTTCTCTTTGCTGGTGTAGCCTTTATGATAAACCGCTTTTATCACCAGTGCGCCGTTTTTAGCGCCCTGCGCCTTTGCGTTTTTAAGGAGATATAAAGTCGATGCAGAGTCCACGTAAGCCTGCTGCTCGTCATTGTTAGTAGTGCCCGATACTTCAACGTTCCATTTGGTACGATCAATGGTCTTTTCGTTAAAATCTTCGAAGAAAACGGTATCGACTTTTTTTAGTTGATTTTTTTGGGCGAAGGCAGAAAGCGTAAACAATGCGGCGAAGGCTGTGAGATAAGCTAATTTCATTTGGTTTGAGTTGGTTAAAGACTTAGTAATTTTGGCGTATAGGATTTCGTCTATTGTCAATAAAGGCGATTAGCTCAATTTTTTGACTTTTAGGCTTAATACGATAAACAAGTGACACCTGCTTAATAATTACTCCGATATGAGTATTTTTCAACTTAGTAGATTTTCGAAACATCAAAGGTTGCGTTCGCAGTGTTTTTAAGTATTCATTTACCCGAGCGGTAAAATTGAGTATTTCTTTTTCTGTCCAGTGTTCTTCCAAATAAGCTATTCTTTCGCCAAATGTCTTAATGGCCTTTTTAGTCCAGACTATTTCAGGCCCCATTTTCCAAACATCTTTACCACTTCTGAATGCGGCAATGTATCTCCTTTATCCGCTTCTGCAATTCCTTCTAATACGTCTTTTTGCTGTTCCTCGCTTAGCTCATCAAACCAATCCTTCTTTCTATCCGATAAAAATGCTTTTACATCCATGATTAAACCCTCGTCAGTTATATTCATGATAGTTTGTAAAATATTTAACTTTTCTGCCTGCAAGTCCATAACGTCGAATTAAATGCTAAATTAATTATAAAAATATTGAAAATGGATAATTAATCTATGCTCCTTCCTAATCTGAATTCCCGATAACTCGTTTTGAGACCTAATGCTTGTTATAAGCTCATTTATTCGTTATGCATTGGCGCTGGTTCTTCCAGCTTAAGGCTTTCGGTATGTATTGCGTTCATCAGTTCTTCAATAAGTTCTGGCGAAAGGCCTTCGGCTTTTCCGTTTTCCTTGGCTTTATCAACCACCTGCTTAAATCTGGCGGGCTGTAAGGGGGCAATATGATTTTTAGCTTTGTAAACACCAATTTCCCGCACAATACGTTGCCGTTCGCCGATGGTTTTTATCATCTGCTTATCCAGCGAATCTATCCTGGCACGGGCCGCGTCAAAGTCAGCTTTTGTGTTGATGGGTTTGGTTTGGGCACTTATAGTACTTATGGTTATTAATATAAAGGTTGTTAGTAATAGGGATTTGACGATATGCATAATGATGTATCTTTTAAATAATCGCTAATTTGGAAATAAATATTGAAGAATGCGGAAGAAAACAAACCGGACGCTATTCCCTGGCTACTTTGTGTCAGTTTATCTCAGGGCAAGCCACATATTCCTAATCTATAACCTCTGATCGACTAACCTCTAATCTCCAATCACTCGTCATTTTAACATCATTTAACACTAAGTTACCTGCCGTTTCATGGCATTTTCATAATAGAGGGTTACCTTGGCACAAACTATTGATGACATGAACAGTGCGACCCTGATAAACTGGACAGCCTTTAGCAATATACTTTATATTGGCGACGAGGCCCGTGCCTGCCTAAAGATGATAGAGAAATTTAACAGCAGGCTGCTTGAAATCGAGCGAATTTATTCGTCCTGGTTCTACCAGCGCGGTGCTAAAAATAAACTAGCCAAACACGACAGGCTGCAGCATCATATTCAATACCATTTTGAAGGTGGTATAGCAGCTTTTAAGTTCAAGAATGAAGATGACCTGCCGGCAGTTATTCGCAATGAATGCTTTACAGCCTGCAGAAGGTTGGCCGCCGAGCAGATGCAGGTAGTTTAATTCCCTTTCCCTGGTTAACCCTATAATACGAAGTGCTCCTGAAGTGATATTTACACCAAAGGGGCATTTTCTGTGAAACGGCTACTGGTTTCGCCGCTGTTCCTCGGCAGAACCTGAGGTTCTGTTTCTCACATCAACTTTTGAATTGCCAAAGCGGTAGCTGAAATTAATACGTATGTTGCGGCTATCATATTTGCTTTTTAAATCATAATCTACGTTCCCATAATGTGCTTCACTTCGCTGAATGCTGGCGAAAAATACATCATTCGTACTTATTGATATATTGCCTTTGCCCTTTAATACTTTTTTTCCACCGCTAATAGCCGTGTTTGAAAATGGCAGGTTAACCTGGTTGCCGTAACTAACCCGGCTTTGGCTGTAAAAATATACATCAAACCACCAGTCACCCGGCAGGTTGACCTGGTTGTCTAGAGATATACTAGCGGTTACCTGCTTTACCTGTACCGGTGCCTGCATATAATTAAAAAGATACCTGTTATACAGCACACTACCGCTGTAGCTAATATTTATTAGGTTGAATAGCTTATCAGAATAACCGATATTGATACCCGTATTATAGTTTTTATCCAGGTTGGCTTTAAGGCCGGTGGTCACTTTCGTGGCATCGTCAACGAGTTTAAGGTCGGTAATCACATCCTTTACTGTACTATAGGTAGCCGAGATACTTAATTTACTATGCAGGCTGTAGCCAATGCGGTAATTGTTGGCGAACGATGGTTTAAGATAAGGGTTGCCCTCAAAAACTGAATAAGCGCCTTGGGCAATTATAAAGGGATTTAAATAGTTATAAGCCGGCCGGCCTGTTCGCCGCGAATAAGAAAAAGAGAGAAGGCCGGCTGTGAATTTATAACCCGCTATAAAATTGGGAAACAGGGCCAGATAGCTGCGCTTAACTACACTGTCTAAGGTAATGGAATTGCCATTTGTAAAAGTCTGCTCGGTGCGAAGGCCGGCCTGCAAAGTAAATTTACCAATAGTTTGTTTCGTGCTGACGTAAGCTGCCAATATGGTTTCTTTGTATAGAAAATCATTACTGCCGTTATCGCTAAGTGGCTGGCCCAAAATGCCGGTTTCAGCAATAAAAGTATTATTTAAGTTTACATAGCTTGCCTTTATGCCAGATTCAAGAATTCCTTTAAAAAGTTTCTGTGTATAGTCTGCCTTGTAGCTATAAATATGAGATAAGGTGTGGGCATTCTCCATAATCTGTTGACTGGGTGAAATGGCATTACCCTGCTTGTCTCTTAAAATCAAAGCCAATTCGTTTACATTATGATAGTCGAATGCCCCCGCGTCACCATCCATGGTAAGCTCTTCCCTTTTAATGGAATCTAATACCATTTTATAATTAAAATTGATGTTTATCCCTTTGCTTTGCCTGCGACTCGCATCTTCGGAGTAACGGGTCGAGTCGTTATTGGGTGCACCAAGCGCATAAATTCCAGTTACCGTATTTTTCGACATATTGGTATGGCTATTGTAACCTGTTACCAGTACACCTAAAATGTCGGTTTTGTTAAGATAATGGTCCCAGCCCAGCCGGATGTTCTGCCCGTGGTAGGGCGTACTGTAACGGGTGGAATCAAGCAGGCGCTGGTTAATGCCTGTCAGGTAAGTGTTCGTTTGTATTTCTTGCGACTGATGACCTGCGTCATAGCTGTAATTTCCAAAAAGATAGTTATTGCCATAGCGGTAATTTAACCCGGCCGATACATCGTTATATGAAAAATATTTCCAGCCATGGCCTCCGGTAACATTTAAAGTGGCATCATAACCGGGTTTGGTTCGTTTTAAGGTTTTGATATTGATGATACCGCCATCGCCCTGCGCATCAAATTTTGCAGATGGATTATATAAAACTTCCACCTGGCTAATGCTTGTTGTTGCGGTACTGTTCAGTAAATTCATTAAATCGTTGCCCGAAAGATGGGTTGGCTTGCCGTTGATATTAATGGTTACCGATTTCCCCTCGAGCCTTATTTCATCCTGATTAATGATGGCAACGCCGGGTATCTTTTTTAAAACATCCGTAGCGTTAATACCGGCCTTAGGGCTACCCTCAACATTAACCACAGTTCTGTCGAATTGCTGCTCGATGAATGGCTTTTGGCCTTTAATAGTTACTTCGGCCAATTCCTGGTTTTGCAGATTGAGTTTAATAATCAAGTCGCCTTTACCCAACTCGCTTATTTTATAAGATATGAAACCAACATTGGTAACATACAGGTACCATTTCGCAGCGTTTATTTGTATGCTGAATTTCCCCTTTGCATCTGTTAAAGTATTATTTGCAGGTTTATTGGTAATGGAATCATAAACTGTTACCGTGGCGCCGGACAGGGGTGAACCTGTTGCTGTTAATACGGTGCCATTTATAATTGTTCCATTGTTTTGAGCGTATAATGATACAGGCCATATTAAGAAAATGAATACTGCGGCAAATAGGTATAATACTTTCATGTGCTTTTAATTATTCTATGAAAGTAGCAGACCGTTAAAAAGTGAAAGAGCGAAATCTGTATGATAGCTTTAAAACAAGGCTAACCGCCTTTTTTTAACTGCAACCGGTTGCAGACAAAACTTGCCTATTTGCAGACAATTTTTTCATCAAGACGGATTGCATACAGGCAATAGGCTTCAATAAGTTATTTTTGGTTGTATGAAGCCAAAGCTGTTGCTGCTTGCTGCATGTTTTATTGTTTTTTACCTGTTTACAGATTTTACCTGGCAGGTTGGGCGATATTTTACAGAGCATAAAATATACGTTTTGTTCCAGTCAAAGCGTGGGATGATTATCGAGGCTACCAGCCTTTCTGCCTTTTTGTTAGACGCTATAATCGGCTATTGGGTTTTTTACAGGATATTTTACCGGTACGGTAACAGGGCCTTTGCTATACTGGCATACGTGCTGTTAGTTGTACCCATAATGATACTGAACCGTTACCTGATACAAGAATTGCTTGTTTATCAAATATGGGGATTTCATAACTACAGCGTAGATATGCTGAAACCTATGCGGTATTTTATGGATAATATTTATTTCGCCATTTATTACAGTGCGTTCGGTGTGGTTTTCTTTTTTATCCAGTTTTCGGGCTACCATCAAAAACGACAAAGCGAGTTGCTTTTGCAAAATCGTAATGCCGAGCTATCATTCCTGCGGTCGCAGATAAACCCTCACTTTTTGTTCAATAGTTTAAATAATGTGTACACGCTGGTTTACCAGGGTTCGGCAAATGCGCTGCCATCTATCAGCAAGCTTTCCGAACTTTTGCGCTATATGCTTTATGAAAAAGCCGAAACAGTACCGTTGGATAAAGAAGTGCAATACCTGCTCAATTATATCGATTTGCAGCTGATGCGCTATAATTTCAGCCCCGCTAAAGAGGTGGATATTTATGTACCGACCGATAATGAGTTGGTTATAGCGCCGCTAACCCTTATTCCGTTTGTTGAAAATGCATTTAAACATGGTGATTTAAAGGATGCGGCACAACCCCTGAAGATTGGCCTCTTTGTTGACGAGGGCCGACTTACTTTTATAGTAAGCAATAAAAAAAGTAATTTTAACAAAGATGAAACCGGCGGTATCGGGCTGGATAATGTAAAAAAGCGCCTGTCGTTGATATACGGAGATAACCATCAGTTGGACATACAACAGACCGCTGATTTGTTTACGGTCATCCTAAAAATTACCCTGCATGAGTGAGGCTTCAAAAATTAATTGCGTTGTTGTTGACGATGAGCCGCTTGCGTTAGCTTTATTGGGCGATTACATTGCCAAAATGCCTGGATTAACATTGGTGGAAAGCACATCAGAACCGTTGCGCGCCCTGGAGTTAGCGAAGAGCGATAAAACCGACCTTGTTTTCCTGGATATGCAGATGCCCGAAATTAACGGTCTGCAGTTTATGAAGATTTTGCAAAAACGCTGCATGGTAATTATCACGACCGCTTACTCCGAATATGCGCTTGATGGCTTTGAGCATCATGTTGTAGACTACCTGTTAAAGCCAATTACCATAGAACGTTTTATGATTGCTGTTGAAAAAGCACAGGAACGTTTTAACAGCTTACAAAAAAACATCGAAGTAAATCAATCCGTTTCATCACTCTCTCAACCCCAGCATATTTTTGTAAAGACCGATTACCGGATAGTTAAAATCAACCTTG